>CAVVLC010000045.1:0-154843 GCA_963748885.1 uncultured Actinomycetota bacterium | reverse complement strand
GGGCGTCCAGACGTCGGGTGACGACGTAGACTTTTCTGGTCGAGAGGCGTTGCAACGGTTCCGGGTCTCTGCCGGTATCCGCCACGCTCGGCAGAGTCAAGGACGCCTTCCGCTACGGAAGGAATGTACGTGAACGCCGTTGATTCGAACACCTTTGCGCCGAACATCCGCCCCGACTGCACCGACGAACTGACGGCTGCTCTCGGCCAGCGGATCATGGTGATCGACGGCGCGATGGGCACGGCGATCCAGCGGGACCGGCCGGACGAGGCCGGCTACCGCGGCGAGCGGTTCATCGGAGTGGCCGACCGCTCTTCAGGGCAACAACGACCTGCTCACCCTGACGCAGCCGCAGATCATCGAGGGGATCCACCGCGAGTACCTCGAGGCGGGTGCCGACATCCTGGAGACCAACACGTTCAACGCGAACGCGGTCTCGCTCTCCGACTACGACATGCACGAGCTGGCCTACGAGCTGAACTACGCCGGAGCTGCCCTGGCGCGCAAGGCCGTGCGACGAGTTCAGCACCCCGGAGAAGCCCCGCTACGTCGCCGGCGCCATCGGGCCGACGACGCGGACCGCGTCGATCTCGCCGGACGTCAACGACCCCGGAGCCCGCAACGTCTCCTACGACCAGCTGGTCGCCGCCTACCTCGAAGCTGCCAACGGCCTGGTCGACGGTGGTGCCGACCTCATCATCATCGAGACGATCTTCGACTCGCTGAACGCCAAGGCGGCGGTGTTCGCCGTCGAGACGCTGTTCGAGGAGCGCGGACGCCGCTGGCCGGTGATCATCTCGGGCACCATCACCGATGCTTCCGGGCGGACGTTGTCCGGTCAGGTCACCGAAGCATTCTGGAACGCGATCAGGCACGCGAAGCCGATCGCGGTCGGCCTCAACTGCGCCCTGGGCGCGCCGGAGATGAGGCCCTACATCGCCGAGATGGCGCGGATCGCGGACACCTTCGTCTCCTGCTACCCGAACGCCGGCCTGCCCAACGCCTTCGGCGAGTACGACGAGTCCCCGGAGCGTCAGGCCGGCTACATCGCCGAGTTCGCCGAGGCCGGCCTGGTCAACCTGGTCGGTGGTTGCTGCGGAACGACGCCGGCGCACATCGCCGAGATCGCCAAGGTCGTCGAGGGCAAGCCGCAGCGCGAGCTGCCGGAGATCGCGGTGGCCACCCGGCTCTCGGGCCTGGAGCCGCTCAACATCACCGACGACTCCCTGTTCGTCAACATCGGTGAGCGCACCAACATCACCGGCTCCGCCCGGTTCCGCAACCTGATCAAGGCCGAGGACTACGACACCGCGCTGTCGGTCGCCCTGCAGCAGGTCGAGGTCGGTGCGCAGGTCATCGACATCAACATGGACGAGGGCATGATCGACGGCATCGCCGCGATGGACCGGTTCACCAAGCTGATCGCGGCCGAGCCGGACATCAGCCGCGTCCCGGTGATGATCGACTCCTCCAAGTGGGAGGTCATCGAGGCGGGCCTGAAGAACGTGCAGGGCAAGCCGATCGTCAACTCGATCTCCATGAAGGAGGGCGAGGAGAAGTTCATCCGCGAGGCACGGCTGTGCCGCAAGTACGGCGCCGCCGTCGTCGTGATGGCCTTCGACGAGCAGGGTCAGGCCGACAACCTGGAGCGCCGCAAGGAGATCTGCGGGCGCGCCTACCGGATCCTGACCGAAGAGGTCGGCTTCCCGGCCGAGGACATCATCTTCGACCCGAACTGCTTCGCGCTGGCGACCGGTATCGAGGAGCACGCGACGTACGGGATCGACTTCATCGAGGCCTGCGCCTGGATCAAGGAGAACCTTCCCGGGGTGCACATCTCCGGCGGTATCTCGAACGTGTCGTTCTCGTTCCGCGGCAACAACCCCGTCCGCGAGGCGATCCACGCGGTGTTCCTGTTCCACGCCATCAAGGCCGGCCTGGACATGGGCATCGTCAACGCCGGTGCGTTGGTGCCCTACGACTCGATCGACCCCGAGCTGCGGGACCGGATCGAGGACGTCGTCCTGAACCGTCGCGAGGATGCGGCCGAACGGCTCCTGGAGATCGCTGAACGGTTCAACAGCTCGGAGAAGGCCGAGGACCCGGTGGCGGCCGAGTGGCGCAACCTCCCGGTCCGCGAGCGGATCACGCACGCCCTGGTCAAGGGCATCGACGCCGACGTCGATGACGACACCGAGGAGTTGCGGGCCGAGATCGCCGCCGCAGGCGGTCGCCCGATCGAGGTGATCGAGGGCCCGCTGATGGACGGCATGAACGTCGTCGGTGACCTCTTCGGCGCGGGCAAGATGTTCCTGCCCCAGGTCGTGAAGTCGGCCCGGGTGATGAAGAAGGCCGTGGCGTACCTGCTGCCGTTCATCGAGGCGGAGAAGGAGGAGTCAGGCAACTCCGGAAGTAAGGACACCAACGGCACGATCATCATGGCGACGGTGAAGGGCGACGTCCACGACATCGGCAAGAACATCGTCGGGGTCGTCCTGCAGTGCAACAACTACGAAGTGATCGACCTCGGTGTGATGGTGCCCGCGAGCAAGATCCTGGACGCGGCGAAGGAGCACAACGCCGACATCATCGGGCTGTCCGGCCTGATCACCCCGTCCCTGGACGAGATGGTCAACTTCGCCGTCGAGATGGAACGCGAGGGGCTGGAGATCCCGCTGCTGATCGGTGGCGCGACCACCTCGCGCGCCCACACGGCCGTGAAGGTGTCGCCGCGTCGTAGCGGTCCGGTGGTCTGGGTCAAGGACGCGTCCCGCTCGGTGCCGGTCGCCGCGGCGCTTCTCGACGACAAGCAGCGTCCGGCCCTGCTGGAGGCCACCGAGAAGGATTACGCATCCCTTCGCGAACGGCACGCCCAGAAGAACGAGCGGCCGATGCTGACGCTGGAGAAGGCCCGCGCGAACCGGACGCCGATCGAGTGGGACGGCTACACGCCGCCGGTGCCCGCCCAGGGTCTCGGCGTGCGGGAGTTTCTTGACTACGACATCGCCGAGCTGCGCGAGTACATCGACTGGCAGCCGTTCTTCAACGCCTGGGAGATGAAGGGCAGGTTCCCCGACATCCTCAACAACCCGGTCTCGGGCGAGACTGCCCGCAAGCTGTACGACGACGCCCAGGAGATGCTCGACACCCTGATCAAGGAGAAGTGGCTGACCGCCAACGGGGTGATCGGGTTCTTCCCGGCGAACGCGGTCGGCGACGACATCGAGGTCTACACCGACGAGACCCGTACCGAGGTGATGACCACGTTGCACAACCTGCGCCAGCAGGGCGAGCACCGCGACGGCATCCCGAACCGGTCACTGGGCGACTACATCGCGCCCAAGGACACCGGTCTGGCTGACTACGTCGGCGCCTTCGCCGTCACCACGGGGCTCGGCAGCCAGGACAAGATCGTCGAGTTCAAGGCAGCCAACGACGACTACAACGCGATCCTGCTGGAGTCGATCGCCGACCGGCTGGCAGAGGCGTTCGCCGAACGGATGCACCAACGGGTCCGCAAGGAGTTCTGGGGATTCCAGCCTGACGAGCAGCTGGACAACGAGGCACTCATCGGTGAGAAGTACGTGGGAATCCGCCCTGCCCCCGGCTACCCGGCCTGCCCGGAGCACACCGAGAAGGCGACGCTCTGGGAGTTGATGGACGTCCAGGAGCGGACCGGCATCGAGCTGACCGAGTCGATGGCGATGTGGCCCGGTGCTGCCGTCAGCGGCTGGTATTTCTCGCACCCGCAGTCGCAGTACTTCGTGGTCGGCCGGATGGCCCAGGACCAGGTCGCCGACTACGCGAAGCGCAAGGGCTGGACCCTGCAGGAAGCCGAGCGCTGGCTCGGCCCCAACCTCGGCTACAACCCGGAGGACTGAGCACGGCCACCTGCGTCGCGAGCGGGCGTGTCTGTACGCCGACACGCCGTTGAACCTGGCAATCTGCGCACCCTCGCGGCGATGCCGGCGATAACCGCCGTGACTTGGCTCGACGACACGTGAAACAATCGCTGGCCGTGAAGACCTTCGAGGAGCTGTTCGCCGAGCTCGGCGAGCGTGCCCGCACCCGGCCGGCCGGCAGCACCACCGTCGCCGCGCTGGACGCCGGGGTTCATGCGCTGGGCAAGAAGATCCTCGAGGAGGCCGGCGAGGTGTGGCTGGCCGCCGAACACGAGCCCAACGGGGCGCTGGCCGAGGAGATCAGCCAGCTGTGGTACTGGACGCAGGTGCTGATGATCGCGCGCGGACTGTCCCTCGAAGACGTCTACCGGAAGCTATGAGCATGTTGCGGGTCGCGGTTCCCAACAAAGGCGCGCTGAGCGAGCCTGCCAGCGAGATCCTCGCCGAGGCCGGTTACCGGCGCCGCACCGATCCGAAGGACTTGACGGTTGTCGACCCCGCCAACCAAGTCGAGTTTTTCTTCTTGCGGCCCAAGGACATTGCCATCTATGTCGGTTCGGGAGAGCTCGACTTCGGCATCACCGGGCGGGACCTGGTCCTCGATTCCGGCGCGCCGGTGCGCGAACGGCTGGCGCTGGGTTTCGGGTCCTCCAGCTTCCGCTACGCCGGACCCGCCGGGCGTGACTGGACGACGGCCGATCTGGCCGGAAGCGGATCGCCACCGCCTACCCGAATCTGGTGCGAAAAGATTTGGCCGCCAAAGGTATTGAAGCAACCGTCATCAGGCTTGACGGCGCCGTAGAGATCTCGGTGCAACTCGGGGTTGCCGACGCCATCGCCGACGTGGTGGGGTCCGGTCGCACCCTGAGGCTGCATGATCTGGTGGCCTTTGGTGAGCCGCTGTGTGATTCGGAGGCGGTCCTGATCGAGCGCGCCGACAACGCCGGCCACCAGGGCAAGGCCGGCGCCGCGCACGGTCAACTGGTCGCCCGGGTACAGGGCGTGGTGTTTGGCCAGCAATATCTGATGCTGGATTACGACTGCCCGCGTTCGGCGGTGGAGAAGGCCACGTCGATCACGCCTGGCCTGGAGTCGCCGACCATCGCCCCGCTGGCCGATCCGGACTGGGTCGCAATCCGCGCGCTGGTGCCTCGCCGGGGCGTCAACGAGATCATGGACGAGCTGGCCGCCATTGGGGCCAAAGCGATTCTGGCCTCGGACATCCGGTTCTGCCGATTCTGACTGCCAGGGGTCCTGTCGCGCCGTCAGCTGTGTTAGCGTCCCGCTAGGGTTCCGCCACGATTTGCTTCGTGTGTTAGCGCCCTTATCGTCGCCGGGCTGTTCGCTTCTAGGAGGTCTCCGTGACACATATGCATTTGCTTGTCCCCGCTTTGGTGCTGGCTTTGTTGATCGGTGTCATCGCCGGGTTGCGTTCTCTTACGGCTCCCGCGGTGGTCGCCTGGGCCGCCCTGCCTGCGCTCGGCTGGATCAACCTGACGGCACGTGGGCATCCTGGGTGGGCAACATCATCACCGTCGTGATCCTCAGCCTTCTTGCGGTCGGCGAACTGGTCAACGACAAGCTGCCCAAGACGCCGCCACGCACCGCGCCGCCGGTGTTCGCCGCCCGGATCATCATGGGCGGATTCGCCGGCGCGGTTCTCGGCACCGCCGTTCGGCCATCCTTGGACCGCGCTCGGCGCCGGCATCGTCGGTGCCGTGCTCGGCACCCTGGGCGGCTATCAGGCGCGCACCCGGCTGGTGAGCTCGCCGGCGGCAAGGACCTGCCGATCGCGCTACTCGAAGACGCGGTCGCGATCCTGGGCGGCGTTCGCCGGATCGCTGCTGTTAGCGGCTCACTTGGTGACAGAGCATTTCGACGCGATCATCGTCGGTGCCGGCCAGGCCGGACCGCCACTGGCGGGTCGGCTGACCGCCGCCGGGCAGCGGGTCGCGGTCGTCGAGCGCAAACACGTCGGCGGCACCTGCGTCAACACCGGATGCATCCCAACCAAGACGCTGGTGGCCAGCGCGCACGCCGCCCACCTGGCCCGCCGCGGCGCCGAATACGGAGTCGGGACCGGATCGATCAGCGTGGACATGGCGAAAGTCAAGGCACGCAAAGACGGCATCATGCTCGGCGGACCGCGCGGGTGTGGAGAGCTGGCTGGACTGCATGGACGGCTGCACAGTCTTTCGCGGCCACGCCCGTTTCGAGGATCCGCACACGTTGCGGGTCGCCCTGCAGGACGGCCTGCAGGACAGCGAGGCCGTCCTGCGCGCCGACCGGATCTTCCTCAACGTCGGTGGCCGTGCGGTGGTGCCCGACATCCCGGGACTCGCCGGTGTCGACTTCCTGACCAACGTCTCGATCCTCGAACTCGATACGGTGCCAGAACATCTCGTCATCGTCGGCGGCAGTTACATCGCGCTGGAGTTCGCCCAGATGTATCGCCGCTTCGGCGCCCGGGTGACCGTCGTCGAGCGGGGCGCGCGGCTGGCGTCCCGCGAGGACGAGGATGTCTCCGCCACCATCCGGGAGATCCTGGAGGCCGAAGGGATCGGCGTTGTCGTCGGCGCCGACGACGTGCGAGTCACTAAGCGCGACAACGGTTTCGAGCTAACGCCCAGCTGCGGGTGCCGCCCCGATCCAGGGCAGCCATCTGCTGCTGGCGGTCGGGCGGCGACCCAACACCGACGATCTGGGCCTGGACGCCGCCGGTGTGCAGACCGACGCCCGGGGCTACGTCGTGGTCGACGACCAGCTCAAGACCAACGTCGACCACATCTGGGCGATGGGCGACTGCAACGGCAAGGGCGCCTTCACCCACACCTCGTACAACGACTTCGAGATCGTCGCCGCCAACCTGCTCGACGACGACCCGCGCCGGGTCAGCGACCGCATCACCACCTACGCGCTGTATATCGACCCGCCGCTGGGGCGCGCCGGCATGACCGTCGACCAGGTCCGCGCGTCGGGCCGCCCGGCGCTGGTCGGTAATCGGCCGATGACCAGGGTCGGCAGAGCGGTGGAAAAGGGTGAGACACAAGGCTTTATGAAGGTTGTGGTCGACGCCGACACCGATGAGATCCTGGGGGCGGCCATCTTCGGGGTGGGCGGCGACGAAGTCATTCACTGCATTCTGGACGTCATGTCCGCCAAAGCGCCCTACACCACGCTGTCGCGGACCATGCACATTCACCCCACAGTCAGCGAGCTTGTTCCCACCGTGCTGCAGGAAATGACGCCCCTGACTTAGCGTGTCCTGCGTTGAACAAGCAGCGTCTGCGCCGCGGTTCCGATGAAGCCGGTCCGGTCGAAGACCTCGGCGGTTGACAGTCCCACGCCGTCCGGCCCGACCGACGTGCGGGCCCGCAGCGCGAAATCGTTGCCGGACGGTAGCCGGTGCAGATGAACGACGGTGTCGGTGTTCATGAAGAAAAACTGGCTTGAGTCGAGGACGGCTCCGACGCCGTTGGCGCAGTCCACAATGGCGGCAAGCCGCTGCAGTGCCGACGTCGGATCGGTGTCGACGATATGGGCCAGTGGGCTGAACCAGGACACCGCGGCGGATTCTCGTTCGGTGTGCTGCGGGCGCCAATTGAGGGCGTCGAAATAGCCGCCGGCGTTTGCAAACATGGCCGGAAGCGGCTCGGCTGGACCTTCCACCAGCGGGGGGTACCGGTCCGACGCGATGTCGGCGGTGTCGGTGACCGCCAGTAGCCACGCCGTCAGCCGCGCCACGACGCGCGCGGGTCCCTCATCGTGGTCGGCCAACATCTCCGCGAGTATCAGCGACACGCGCGACCCCGGACGTTCCACCCAGGCCCGGGCACGCACCGGAGTCACCGGAATCGCTCCGATTATGTCCAGGCTGAGTCTGCCGATCCGCAGACCGGCACCCGCCGACTGTTCCTCGATCAGCTTCGTCAGCAGCGCCAACGGCGGCGAGCCGTGCTGGGTTCCGGGTCCCCAGTTGCTCAGCGTGTAGTCGGTCGGGCCGAAGACCGCAAAGTCGCCTTCGGTTGCGAGGCGACGGTAGTAGCAACCGATCATGCCGTCGGCTGGGTCGAGCTCGGGACGGGCGTGTGATCGGGCCACCCGGGATAGGGCGGCGGGGTCCCGCCGAAACTCGGGCAGTGTTGCTGGTGCGGGCACCAATCGCACAGCCGCGACGGGCTGGGACGGAAATCGCCTGTCTGCCCGGCGGATTGGATCGCCCGCCAGATGGCCATCAACGTCTTCTCGAAGCGCAGCAGCTCGTCGCGGTCCGGCGTGTAGTCCAGCACCTGGCCGTCGGCCAAGTAGATGAGCCGTAGCCGGGCGGGCAGCACACCGCGCGACCGCAGTAGCGCCACCGCGTAGAACTTCATCTGGAACATCGCCTTGAACTCGGCCAGCGCACGCGCGGCCGGCGGCGCCTTGCCGGTCTTGTAGTCGACCACCCGCAGCTCGCCCGTGGCGGCGACGTCGATCCGGTCGATGAAGCCACGCAGCAGGGTGCCGTCGGCCAGTTCCACCTCCACGCGTTGTTCGCAGCTTTGCGGGTCGAATCGGGTCGGGTCTTCGAGCCGGTAGTAGCCCGAGAGCAGGGCGCGGGCCTCCTCCAGCAGCTGGGCTCGCCGCTCGTGATCCAGTTCGCCGGCCAGGTCGGGCTCCCCGGCGATCAGCTGCTCCCAGGCCGGCTCCACGAGTGATCGCGCGGTCTCCGGGCCGCGCTGCGTTGCCGGTAGGCCGTAGAGCTGCTCGAGCGCGGCGTGCACCAGCGACCCGCGCAGCTGTGCTGTCGACGGTGCCTCTGGCAGCCGGTCGATCGCCCGGAACCGATACAGCAGCGGACACTGTTTGAAGTCCGCCGCTCGCGACGGTGACAGCGCCGGCCGAGATCTGGTGATCTCGAGCTGGTCGGTCATCCTCGCAGCCTATGGCGGGGAGCCGACAAACCCCGAACACCAGCTGCGGCGAGTCGGCTGGCACGCTAGACGGCGTGTCAGCAACCGGCCCGTTCCTCGTCGGCGAACGCGTCCAGCTCACCGACGCCAAGGGCCGGCACTACACGATGTCGTTGACTCCCGGCAGCGAGTTTCACACCCATCGCGGCTCGATCGCCCACGATGCTGTGATCGGGCTGCAGGAAGGCAGCGTGGTCAAGTCCAGCAACGGCGCCCACTTCCTGGTGCTGCGCCCGCTGCTGGTCGACTACGTGATGTCGATGCCGCGCGGCCCGCAAGTGATCTACCCCAAGGACGCGGCTCAGATCGTGCACGAGGGCGACATCTTCCCCGGCGCCCGGGTGTTGGAGGCCGGCGCCGGCTCGGGTGCGCTGACGTGTTCCCTGCTGCGAGCGGTCGGGCCGACCGGGCAGGTGATCTCGTATGAGCAGCGCGCCGATCACGCCGAGCACGCCCGCCGCAATGTGTCGAACTTTCACGGCGTCCAGGGCGGGCCACCCGACAACTGGCAGCTGATCGTCAGCGATGTCTCCGACTCCGAACTGCCCGACGGGTCCGTCGACCGGGCAGTGCTGGACATGCTGGCGCCGTGGGACGTGCTGGATGCGGTGTCGCGGCTGGTGGTCGCGGGCGGCGTGCTGGTGATCTACGTGGCCACCGTCACCCAGCTGTCGCGGGTCGGTCGAAGCGCTGCGGGCTCAGCAATGCTGGACCGAACCGCGGTCGTGGGAGACGCTTGCAGCGGGGCTGGAACGTCGTCGGCCTGGCCGTTAGGCCGCAGCATTCGATGCGCGGCCACACCGCGTTCCTGGTGGCGGCGCGCCGGCTGGCGCCCGGCGCCATCGCTCCGGCGCCGTTGGGCCGGAAGCGCGAGGGACGCGACGGTTAACCGGGCTTTTGCGGGCCAGTCAGTCGTCGCTGCGACGCAGCGAGCGGCGGACGGACAGCAGCTCGAACTCGGGATGCGCGGCCACCAGACGTTCGGCGGCATCGAGCACTTCGACGGCATGGCCGCGGTCGCCGGACACCACGGCCACACCGATGCCCGCTCGTCGGTGCAGGTCATGGGAAGCGGTCTCGGCCGCCGACACACTGAACTTGCGCTGTAGCTCGGCGACAATCGGACGGATCACCGATCGTTTCTGTTTGAGTGACCGCACGTCGCCGAGCAACAGATCGAACTCGAGCCAGCCGATCCACATCCCGCGGGTCAACTCGAAGGAGTCGGAGTCGGAGTCGGAGTCGAGTCGGAGTCGAGACGGGGTCGGCGTCGGGGCCGATGTCTCGGTCGGGGCCGAACTGGGGCCGGGGCCTGAGACGGGCCCGGGCCCGGGGCCGGGGCTGCAGCTGAGCCGGGCTCGGGGCCGGTGTCGGCGCACTTGATGAGTTGCTCAGGGCCAGCAGCATTTCCGCGGTTTTCTTGGACAGCTGCCAGCCCCCTTGGAACGGCGTGAACTCCATTGGGAACGTGAACACGCCGTTGTTGGCATGGGGGGTGTTGACGGTGATGGTGGCCATTGCATCGGCCGGATTCTTATCCGACCAGGCGAGGTTGCTGGCCGCGAAGGTCATGGGAAGGTAGCCGTTGTCTCGCAATGCATTGGTGAACTTGTCCATGGTGGCAGCGCTCTCGGGGGTCGCGCCTTCGATCAGACCCACCTTGTTGGTGCCCGGCACAGCGGGGTCGGCCAGCCGGCTCAGCACGTCGGTCAGGGCTTCCGCCGCCGGCAGGGGCGCCGTCGGGGGCAGCGGCAATTGGAGTCGATGCGGCAGGGATGGCTGAGGAGCCCTCCGGCGACGCAACCTTGGAATCGCCGGACGAACATGCGGATAGCCCACATGCCGCCACGGCAGCGGCGGCGCTCAGGGCAACGGAAATATGTCGGTGCATCTAGCGGGGAGGTGGGGACTAAACGCCCACACCTGCTTCCTGTAACAAAGGCATCGCCGAAGCGCGGGGCGGCAACTTCGGACCGGAGGCGGCGGCTACGGCGCCGGCGGGTGCGATGTTGGCCACAGTGAATGCCGGCGGCGGCTCGCCTTTGCTCGCGAACGGGACGCCGGGGGCCCGCAGGCAGCTGGGGACGCCGGTGAGCTGGTCGACGGTGGGCACTGCTGCGGGATCCTGCGGGAACGGCGCGCCCAACGCGACGGGCCGAATCGGAGGTGTATCCGTCGGCCCAACGGGTACAACAAAAGTCGCACCGGTGGTCGCCGCGCCGATCGCTCCGAAGGCGGCAACAGCCGTGGCGAGGTATTTTGTAGGCACGGCTGTCCTTTCGTTCGGCCAAGCTCAGCGCTGAGATTACCAGCGAGACTCTCACACAACATTTACCCGCATTTGACTTCCGCACATGAAGGAGCAATCGCCGGTAGCGTTGAACGTATCCACCGCCCAATTCGGCGGCGGGAAAGGAGCGCAACGATGAGTGACTCAGAGCGTTCTGAAGCATTCGGTACCCCTCGCGAAGCAGGCATGTCCAGCGACGATGCCGCCGAATTGGAACAGCTGCGCCGTGAGGCAGCCCTCCTGCGCGAGCAACTGGATCATGCGGCTGGATCGCACAGCAGCTCCCGTTCCGCCCGCGATGTGCATCAACTCGAAGCCCGTATCGACTCGCTTGCGGCCCGCAATTCCAAATTAATGGAAACTCTTAAAGAAGCTCGTCAACAACTGCTGGCGCTGCGGGAGGAAGTTGACCGTTTGGGGCAGCCGCCCAGCGGTTATGGCGTCCTGCTGTTCACGCACGAAGACGACACGGTCGACGTGTTCACCTCGGGTCGCAAGATGCGGCTGACATGCTCGCCGAACATCGAACTCAGTGCCCTGAGGAAGGGCCAAACGGTCCGTCTCAACGAGGCCCTGACCGTCGTCGAGGCCGGCAAGTTCGAATCGGTCGGCGAGATTTCAACTTTGCGCGAGGTCCTCGCCGACGGCCACCGGGCGCTGGTTGTCGGGCACGCCGACGAGGAGCGCATCGTGTGGTTGGCTGACCCGCTGGTCGCCGAGGACCTGCCGGATGGCGTCCCGGACGCCCTCAACGACGACACCCGGCCCCGCAAGTTGCGGCCCGGTGACTCGTTGCTCGTTGACACCAAAGCCGGCTATGCCTTCGAACGCATTCCCAAGGCCGAGGTCGAGGACCTGGTGCTGGAAGAGGTGCCCGACGTCAGCTACGAGGACATCGGCGGCCTGACCCGGCAGATCGAGCAGATCCGCGACGCGGTGGAGCTGCCGTTCCTGCACAAGGAGCTGTACCGGGAGTACATGCTGCGTCCGCCCAAGGGCGTGCTGCTCTACGGCCCGCCCGGCTGCGGAAAGACGTTGATCGCCAAGGCGGTGGCAAACTCGCTGGCCAAGAAGATGGCGGACGTCCGCGGCGACGACGCGCGCGAGGCGAAGTCGTACTTCCTCAACATCAAAGGCCCCGAGCTGCTCAACAAGTTCGTCGGCGAGACCGAGCGGCACATCCGGCTGATCTTCCAGCGGGCCCGCGAGAAGGCGTCGGAAGGAACGCCGGTGATCGTGTTCTTCGACGAGATGGACTCGATTTTCCGCACCCGCGGCACCGGGGTCTCCTCGGACGTCGAGACGACCGTGGTCCCACAGTTGCTGAGCGAGATCGATGGGGTGGAGGGACTGGAAAACGTCATCGTGATCGGCGCCTCCAACCGCGAGGACATGATCGATCCCGCGATCCTGCGGCCGGGTCGCCTCGACGTGAAGATCAAGATCGAGCGGCCCGATGCAGAAGCGGCGCAAGACATCTACTCGAAGTACCTGATCGAGTCGTTGCCGGTGCACGCCGACGACCTCGCCGAGTTCGACGGCGACCGTTCAGCATGCATCAAGGCGATGATCGAAAAGGTTGTCGACCGGATGTACGCCGAGATCGACGACAACCGATTCTTGGAGGTCACCTACGCCAACGGTGACAAGGAAGTCATGTACTTCAAGGACTTCAACTCCGGGGCGATGATCCAGAACGTCGTCGACCGGGCGAAGAAGAACGCCATCAAGGCGGTGCTGGAAACTGGTCAGCCCGGCCTGCGTATCCAGCACCTGCTCGACTCGATCGTCGACGAGTTCGCCGAGAACGAGGACCTGCCCAACACCACCAACCCCGATGACTGGGCGCGGATTTCGGGCAAGAAGGGCGAGCGGATCGTTTACATCCGCACCCTGGTCACCGGCAAGTCGTCGAGCGCGTCGCGCGCCATCGACACCGAATCCAACCTGGGCCAGTACCTGTAGAGGCCATGCCGGCCGCGCAGGTAACCCGCGCACACGACACGCCGAGTGCGGTCGCCGCAGTCTATGTTTCGCGACGGGCGCCTCAGGGTCAGACGGTCACCAGCGAATAGCTGTTGGTCAGGTCGTCCTGGGTGACCTGGGCGGCGCGGGAGGTGGTGTCCACGCGCAGCGTCTTCGGTGAGCACGTGCGGCCGGTAGGACCATCCGTCCGGGAGCTTGAGCCGGTCGGCCAGCTTGGGTAGGTCGGCCCGCGACAGGTCGGGGTCCACGACCTGGCTCCAGGTCTGCATGACCCAGCGGTGGCCGTGGGGGTCCTGCAGTTCGTAGACCTCCTCGCCGGCGTTGAAGACGAACACCGTGTGGCGGCTCACCTTGTTGACGCTGTACGGGCGCGGGGTTCATCGAGGACAGCAGGACGGTGGCCTGCAGGATCATGTCGATCCCGCCGAAGGTCTTCGTGATCTGCGGGCCCTTGGGCTCCTTTTCGATGGAGTTCATCAGCCAATAGCGCGGGCCGTTGAGCAGCGCCGCGGCCGCACCGTTTTCGGTGGCGATGGCATGCGCGTCGAGTGCGGACCACAGCTCGGCGGGACAGTCGTTGAGCGGGAAGCTGTTGTAGACGTTGGCCTGGGGACCGGCCTCGCCGCGGCGTCACCAGAAGCACTTCGCCGTAACGCTTCCCCGACAGGTCGGTCATTTGTTGGCGCACTCGTTGTGGTTTCGGGGGCGAACACCAGGCAAGTTGCTGATGCAGTTAATCACATCGGAATAGCGGCTCGGCCTGCGTCAGGCCGCCGCGGTGCGATCCGGCGGCATCGCGTGCGATAGCGGTTGCGCGCGATCAGGGTGGCATGCAGATCATCGATGAGCGGGTCGAGGAAACTTCGAGCGGTACTCGGCGTCGCCGACGGCGCGGGCGCTGATGTACATGAACGTCAGCGCGCCGAGGAAAAGACACATATGGATGAGCGAATCCGGTATCGGGACCGTCCAGCCCAGCACGATCGAGGCGGAGTCTGGCGACGTGGGTCCATTCGTTGAGCAGCGCGGGAGTGAGCACGATCAGCCCGAGAATCAAGTAGATCCGCGGCGGTGACCACCGCCACCACCGTGATCTGCACCAATTGCGAGGTGGCCAGCACGAAGACCACGTTGAGCCGTTCCATCCAGGTCACCCGGGGGCCCGCAGAGCCATCGGGGGTATCGGGCATGGCGGCAAACGGCGTGTCGGCCAAGCCTTTCGCTGTCCGTGGGCAGCGCCGCCGGCGGACCGCAGCATCGGCCTGCACCCGTTCCACCGTGGCGGATACGACGAAGGCCGACGGCGATGCCGACCAGGAACGTCATCGCCAGCACCAGCCGCGCACCGTTGATTGTTGCGGCCATGAGCCAGACGTAGGTGTTGAAGAACACCAATGCGGTCAGCAGAACCACCGGCAGGGCCCGGACGGCCAGCGCCGCCGACGGTCGCAAGTGCGACAGCGTCATGCGCACCGCCCACACGAGCACCGAGCCGACGCCGCAGCCGGTCAGGATCAGCAGCACGGCCACGACGTCGCGGTTGCGGGCAGTGACGGCTGGGCCCCGCGTTCGATGTATCCGGCAAGTCGCCAGGACCGCCGCTGCGATGATCCCTGCCGCACCGCGTGCCCGGCTACCCGGCATGCGTGACACCAGCCAGCCGACGACCGCGGCCAGCGGAAGGGCCGCGACGACGATCCCCAGACCACCCATTCGGCGGCTGTCGGCAGGTCCTCGAGCCGGATTTCGTGGGTGCCGGCGATCAGAAAGATCGGTACCCCACAGCTCTGAATTGTCGCGAAAGCCGCCAGTACGGGAGCCGCCCGCGACCAGAGCCGTCGCCACCGGCCCCGTTTCGTCAGCACCGACGGCAGGCCGCGCTGCAGAAACCAGCTTTCAGCCTCGGCGCTGGCCGAAGTCTGGCGTGCCGCCGGGCGGCGCAGCGAGGGGCTCATGTCGGCTCACACTAACGCCGTTGGGCGCCCCGCGCGCTGGCGGTCGCCGCGTGCGCCGGCGTTCGTTTCGGCGGCGCGTTCCCCCATCGATGCCGGGCATGACGGGCACGTCGGGGACGCGCAGGTGCTAACCGAAGCAGCCGCACCTCACCCCGCTGCGCGGGCTGCATCGTCGCTCGGCCTATCGTTAAGTTATGCAACGGATTATCGGGACGGAGGTCGAGTACGGCATCTCTTCGCCGTCTGACCCGACCGCCAACCCGATCCTCACCTCGACTCAGGCGGTGCTGGCCTATGCCGCCGCCGCCGGTATCCAGCGCGCCAAGCGCACCCGCTGGGACTACGAGGTGGAATCGCCGCTGCGCGACGCCCGCGGTTTCGACCTGAGCCGCTCGGCCGGCCCGCCGCCGGTGGTCGACGCCGACGAGGTCGGCGCGGCCAACATGATCCTGACCAACGGGGCGCGGCTCTACGTCGACCACGCGCACCCGGAGTACTCCGCACCCGAGTGCACCGACCCGCTGGACGCCGTGATCTGGGACAAGGCCGGCGAGCGGGTGATGGAGGCCGCCGCGCGGCACGTCGCCAGCGTGCCCGGCGCCGCGAAACTGCAGCTGTACAAGAACAACGTCGACGGCAAGGGCGCGTCCTACGGGTCGCACGAGAACTACCTGATGTCGCGGCAGACGCCGTTCTCGGCCATCATCGCCGGACTGACGCCGTTCCTGGTGTCCCGGCAGGTGGTCACCGGCTCCGGCCGGGTCGGCATCGGGCCCTCCGGCGACGAGCCCGGCTTCCAGCTGTCGCCAGCGCTCCGACTACATCGAGGTCGAGGTCGGGCTGGAGACCACGCTGAAACGCGGCATCATCAACACCCGCGACGAGCCGCACGCCGACGCCGACAGGTACCGCCGGCTGCACGTCATCATCGGCGACGCCAACCTCGCCGAGACGTCGACCTACCTCAAGCTGGGCACCACGGCGCTGGTGCTCGACCTGATCGAAGAAGGCCCGCAGCACGGGATAGACCTGACCGACCTGACGCTGGCCCGGCCCGGTGCACGCGGTCCACGCGATCAGCCGCGACCCGTCGCTGCGGGCGACCGTGGCGCTCGCCGACGGCCGCGAACTGACCGCCCTTGCGCTGCAACGGATCTACCTCGACCGGGTGGCGAAGCTGGTCGACAGCCGCGACCCGGACCCGCGCGCGGCCGACGTCGTCGAAACCTGGGCGCACGTGCTCGACCTGCTCGAGCGCGACCCGATGGAGTGTGCTGAGCTGCTGGACTGGCCGGCCAAGCTGCGGCTGCTCGAAGGCTTCCGGCAGCGGGAGAACCTGAGCTGGTCGGCACCGCGGCTGCACCTGGTCGACCTGCAGTATTCCGATGTCCGGCTGGACAAGGGCCTGTACAACCGGCTGGTCGCGCGCGGTTCGATGAAGCGTCTGGTCAACGAACACCAGGTGCTCGAGGCGGTGGACAACCCGCCGACCGACACCCGCGCCTACTTCCGCGGCGAATGCCTGCGCCGGTTCGGGGCCGATATCGCCGCGGCCAGCTGGGACTCGGTGATCTTCGATCTGGGTGGGGATTCGCTGGTCCGCATTCCGACGCTGGAGCCGCTGCGGGGCAGCAAGGCGCATGTCGGGGCCCTGTTGGACTCAGTCGATAGCGCGGTCGAGCTGGTGGAACAACTCACCAGCTAAGCCCGTTAGACCGGGATACGTCGGGGTTGACCGGTAGTGGTAGAAAAAGACCAGCGGGCGCGTGGCGTGACTTTACGAACGAGCCCAAACGAAGCAGGAGGCGGCGATGGCGCAGGAGCAGACCAAGCGGGGTGGCGGTGGCGGCGGCGATGACGACGACTTCACCGGCAGCACCGCCGCGGGCCAGGAGCGTCGCGAGAAGCTGGCCGAAGACACCGACGATCTGCTCGACGAGATCGACGACGTCCTCGAGGAGAACGCAGAAGACTTCGTCCGCGCGTACGTCCAAAAGGGCGGACAGTGACCTGGCCTTTTTCCGATCGCCTGTCCGCTCGACCGTCCATCAACCCGGGATTTTCCGGGGGCCGATCTGTAGACCTGTCCTCGTTCACTGATTTCCTGCGCCGTCAGGCGCCGGAGCTGCTACCGGCCAGGCTCAGGGCGCGGGCTGACCCGCCGGCGCGGGTGGCGCCATGCCCAGCTGCCGCATGGCACCACGATCGTCGCGCTGAAATACCCCGGCGGCGTCGTCATCGCGGGTGACCGGCGCTCGACACAGGGCAACATGATCGCCGGGCGCGACGTGAGAAAGGTGTACATCACCGACGACTACACGGCTACCGGCATCGCCGGAACCGCCGCGATCGCCGTCGAGTTCGCCCGGCTTTACGCGGTCGAACTCGAGCACTACGAGAAGCTCGAAGGCGTCCCGCTCACTTTTGCCGGCAAGGTCAACCGGCTCGCGATCATGGTGCGCGGCAACCTGGCGGCCGCGATGCAGGGGCTGGTGGCGTTGCCGCTGCTGGCGGGCTACGACATCCACGCCTCCGACCCGCAGTCCGCGGGCCGCATCGTCTCGTTCGACGCCGCCGGCGGCTGGAACATCGAGGAAGAGGGCTATCAGTCGGTGGGATCGGGGTCGATCTTCGCCAAGTCCTCGATTAAGAAGTTGTACTCGCAGGTCACCGACGCCGATTCCGCGCTGCGGGTGGCCGTCGAGGCGCTCTACGACGCCGCCGACGACGATTCGGCCACCGGCGGACCGGATCTGGTCCGCGGCATCTACCCGACGGCGGTCACCATCGACGCCGACGGGGCGGTCGAAATAGCGGAGAGCCGGATCGCCGAACTGGCCCGGGAGGTCATCGAAAGCCGTTCGCGTGCTGATACTTTCGGCCCTGATGGCGGTGAGAAGTGAGCTTCCCGTATTTCATCTCGCCTGAGCAGGCGATGCGCGAGCGCAGCGAGCTCGCGCGCAAGGGCATCGCCCGGGGCCGCAGCGTTGTGGCGCTGGCCTACGCCGACGGTGTGCTTTTCGTCGCGGAGAACCCGTCGCGGTCGCTGCAGAAGATCAGCGAACTCTACGACCGGGTGGGCTTCGCGGCCGCCGGCAAGTTCAACGAGTTCGACAATCTGCGCCGCGGCGGCATCCAGTTCGCCGACACCCGCGGCTATGCCTACGACCGCCGCGACGTCACCGGCCGGCAGCTGGCCAACGTCTACGCGCAGACGCTGGGCAGCATCTTCACCGAGCAGGCCAAGCCCTACGAGGTCGAGTTGTGTGTCGCCGAGGTCGCGCACTATGGCGAGACCAAACCGCCCGAGCTCTATCGGATCACCTATGACGGGTCGATCGCCGACGAGCCGCATTTCGTGGTGATGGGCGGCACCACCGAGCCGATCACCAACGCGCTCAAGGAGTCCTACGCCGAGAACGCCGACCTGACCGACGCGCTGAGGATCGCGGTGGAGGCGCTGCGCGCGGGTAGCGCCGAAAGGACGGGCAACGACCAGCCCGCCATCGGGTGGCCAGCCTGGAGGTGGCCATCCTGGATGCCAACCGGCCGCGGCGGGCGTTTAGGCGGATCACCCGTTCGGCACTGGAGGCACTGCTGCAGAACGCGATGCCAAGAGCCGGAAGCCGAGGGCAAGTCGCGGAGTCCAACGGCGAATCGTCGGATGGCCGCAGAAACAAGCCGCCCAATGTGTCCGACGACGAATCATGCCGCCCAGCGATTACATCGCACTGGACCGCCGACATTAACCTCGTTCGTAGCCAGGGCTTCACCCCTGACGCGTCCGTAACAAGTACGCTCGATACGTGCAGCGACGAATCATGGGCATCGAGACCGAGTTCGGTGTCACCTGCACCTTTCACGGCCACCGCCGGCTCAGTCCCGGACGAGGTGGCCCGCTACCTGTTCCGGCGGGTGGTGTCGTGGGGCCGCAGCTCCAACGTGTTCCTGCGCAACGGCGCGCGCCTGTACCTCGACGTGGGTAGCCATCCCGAGTACGCCACCGCCGAGTGCGACAGCCTGGTGCAGCTGGTCACCCACGACCGGGCCGGCGAGTGGGTGCTGGAAGACCTGCTGGTCGACGCCGAGCAGCGGCTCGCCGACGAGGGCATCGGCGGCGACATCTACCTGTTCAAGAACAACACCGACTCGGCGGGCAACTCCTACGGCTGCCACGAGAACTACCTGATCGTGCGGGCCGGCGAGTTCTCCCGGATCTCCGACGTGCTGCTGCCGTTCCTGGTCACCCGCCAGCTGATCTGCGGGGCCGGCAAGGTGCTGCAGACCCCCAAGGCCGCGACGTTCTGCCTGTCGCAGCGCGCCGAGCACATCTGGGAGGGCGTCTCGAGCGCCACGACCCGCAGCCGGCCGATCATCAACACCCGCGACGAGCCGCACGCCGACGCCGAGAAGTACCGCCGGCTGCACGTCATCGTCGGCGACTCCAACATGTGCGAGACCACCACCATGCTCAAGGTGGGCACCGCGTCGCTGGTGCTGGAGATGATCGAAGCCGGGGTGGCGTTCCGCGACTTCTCGCTGGACAACCCGATCCGCGCCATCCGCGAGGTCAGCCACGACGTCACCGGCCGCCGCCCGGTGCGGCTGGCCGGCGGGCGTCAGGCCAGCGCGCTGGACATCCAGCGGGAGTACTACTGCGCGCGCCGTCGAGCACCTGCAGACCCGGGAGCCCAACGCGCAGATCGAGCAGGTCGTCGACCTGTGGGGCCGCCAGCTCGACGCCGTCGAGAGCCAGGACTTCGCCAAGGTCGACACCGAGATCGACTGGGTGATCAAGCGCAAGCTGTTCCAGCGCTACCAGGACCGCTACGACATGGAGCTGTCCGACCCGAAGATCGCCCAGCTGGACCTGGCCTACCACGACATCAAGCGCGGTCGGGGTGTCTTCGACCTGCTGCAGCGCAAGGGTCTGGCGACGCGCGATCACCACCGACGAGGAGATCGCGGAGGCCGTCGACACGCCGCCGCAGACCACCCGCGCGCGGCTGCGCGGCGAGTTCATCAGCGCCGCGCAGGCGGCGGGCCGCGACTTCACCGTCGACTGGGTGCACCTCAAGCTCAACGACCAGGCGCAGCGCACCGTGCTGTGCAAGGACCCGTTCCGGGCGGTCGACGAGCGGGTCAAGCGGCTCATCGCGAGCATGTAGGCGCGGCGGCGGCCGGTCCTAGGCTGAGAGCTCCGAGTGGCGACCTCGAAAGTCGAACGGCTGATGAACCTCGTCATCGCGCTGCTGTCCACCCGCGGCTACATCACCGCCGAAAGATCAGGTCCAGCGTCGCGGGCTATGCGGACAGCCCCAGCGACGAGGCGTTCTCCCGGATGTTCGAGCGCGACAAGAACGAGCTGCGCGACCTCGGCATCCCGCTGGAGATCGGCAGGGTGTCGGCGTTGGACCCCACCGAGGGCTACCGGATCAACCGCGACGCCTACGCGCTGCCGCCCGTCGAGCTGACCCCGGACGAGGCGGCCGCGGTGGCCGTCGCCACCCAGCTGTGGGAGTCGCCGGAACTGATCACCGCGACGCAGGGCGCGTTGCTCAAGCTGCGGGCCGCCGGGGTCGACGTCGACCCGCCGATACGGCGGCGCCGGTGGCCATCGCCTCGGCGGCCGGGGTGCCGGGTCTGCGCGGGTCCGAGGATGTCCTGGGAATCCTGTTGTCGGCCATCGATTCTCGGCAAGCGGTGCAGTTCCCGCACCGGCCCGTCGCGGGCCGAGCCCTACACCACGCGGACCGTCGAACCGTGGGGTGTGGTCACCGAGAAGGGCCGCTGGTATCTCGTCGGCCACGACCGCGACCGCGACGCCACCCGCACCTTCCGGCTGTCGCGGATCGGTGCCGAGGTCACCCCGATCGGCCCGACCGGCGCGGTCACCGTGCCCGACGGGCGTCGACCTGCGCAAGATCGTGGCCCAGGCGGTCGCCGAGGCACCGACCGGCGGCGCAGGCCACGGTCTGGGTCGCCGACGGGCGGGCCACCGCGCTGCGGCGGGCCGGGCGGTCCGGCGGTGCCGCGGCAGCTCGGCGGGCCGCGACGGCGAGGTGATCGAACTCGACATCGGGTCCGCGCGACCGGCTGGCCCGCGACATCGCCGGCTACGGGGCCGACGCCATCGTGCTGGAGCCGCAGTCGCTGCGCGAGGACGTGCTGGCCCGGTTGCGCGGCTCAGGCAGGGGAGGAGCGGCGCTGATGACTACCGTGTCGACCCGGCTGGTGCGGCTGCTCAACATGGTGCCGTACTTCCAGGCCAACCCGCGGATCACCCGCGCCGAGGCCGCCGCCGAGCTCGGGTCACCGGCAAGCAGCTGCGAGGACGACCTCAACCAGCTGTGGATGTGCGGCCTGCCCGGCTACGGCCCCGGCGACCTGATCGATTTCGAGTTCTCCGGCGACACCATCGAGGTGACGTTCTCGGCGGGCATCGACCGGCCGCTGCAGCTGACGTCGCCGGAGGCCACCGGCCTGCTGGTGGCGCTGCGGGCGCTGGCCGACATTCCGGGCGTGGTCGATCCGGAGGCCGCGCGCAGCGCGATCGCCAAGATCGCGGCGGCGGCCGGCGCGGTCGGGCACGACAGCACCGTGTCGGCCGTCGACGAACCGGCGCCCGTCGAGAGCCAGTGCCGCGGCCGCGGTACGTGCCGCGGTGCGCGCAGGACGCGCGCTGGCGATCGACTACTACGCCGCGTCGCATGACACCCTGACCAGCCGGATCGTCGATCCGATCCGGGTGCTGCTGGTCGGCGGCCACAGCTATCTGGAGGCCTGGTCGCGGGAGGCCGAGGGCGTTCGGCTGTTCCGCTTCGACCGAATCGTGGACGCCGCCGAGCTGGACGAGCCGGCCGCCCCACCGCGAACCGGCGCTGCAGGCACCGCCGGACACCTCGCTGTTCGACGGCGACCCGTCGCTTCCGTCGGCGACGCTGCGGATAGCGCCCGTCGGCGTCGTGGATGTTCGACTACTACCCGCTGCGGGAGCTGCGCGAGCTGCCCGACGGATCGTGCGAGGCCGCCATGACGTACGCCGTCCGAAGATTGGATGACGCGCCTGGTGCTGGGTTTCGGGTCGGCCGTGCGGGTGCTGGAGCCGGAGTCGCTCGCGCAGCGGGTACGCGATGCCGCCACGGCCGCGCTGGCGTCTACCAGGTCGCGGCTCAGGCGTGACGGCGTGCGCGTGAGGTCCACCACGCCGTAGCGCGAGGTCACCGGCGCTCCGCTCTGCTGCGGTAGCATCGGGAGGACGTCTGGAGGTAACCAAAGTGGGAAGTCTTAGTCCGTGGCACTGGGCGATCATCGCCGTCCTGCTGGTCTTGATGTTCGGTGCCAAGAAGCTCCCCGATGCGGCGCGTTCGTTGGGCAAGTCGATGCGCATCTTCAAGTCTGAGATTCGTGAAATGCAGACCGAGAACAAAGCCGAAGCACCCGCCTTGGGAAACCCCGCAGCGGCTCAGGCAGTGACCCACACGCCCGTGCAGTCCCAGCGGGTCGAGCCTCCGGCGACGGCCGAGCAGGGGCCCACCGAGGCCCGGCCGCTCTACTAGCCGACGCGGGCCTCACCATCGCAATCCCCGAGCGTCACTGACCGAACGTCGTGAACGGTTTCAGGGCAACATTGCGCGCCCGCGCTCTACTCAAACGACTCAACCCCCGCAATAGGCGCAGCCGCTCCAATCCCGACGGGACGATGTCGCTGGTCGACCACCTGACCGAGCTGCGCACCCGGCTGTTGATCTCGGTGGCCGCGATCCTGGTCACCACGATCTTCGGGTTCTTCTGGTACTCGCATCCGGTCTTCGGGCTGGAAAGCCTCGGCGAGTGGCTGCGGCACCCGTACTGTTCGCTGCCGCAGTCGGCGCGCGCGCGACATCAGCGCCGACGGGCAGTGCCGGTTGCTGGCCACCGCGCCGTTCGACCAGTTCATGTTGCGGCTCAAGGTCGGGATGACGGCCGGGGTCGTGCTGGCCTGCCCGGTGTGGCTCTACCAGCTCTGGGCGTTCATCACGCCGGGGCTCTACAAGAAGGAACGCCGCTTCGCGGTCGGGTTCGTGGTCCTCGGCGGCGGTGCTGTTCGTCACCGGCGCCGTGCTGGCCTACGTCGTGCTGTCCAAGGCGCTGAGCTTCCTGTTGACCGTCGGCAGCGACGTGCAGGTCACCGCGCTGTCCGGCGACCAGTATTTCGGCTTCCTGATCAACCTGCTGGTGGTGTTCGGGGTCAGCTTCGAGTTCCCGCTGCTGATCGTCATGCTCAACATCGTCGGGCATGCTGACCTACGAGCGGCTCAAGGCGTGGCGGCGCGGTCTGATCTTCGGCGATGTTCGTGTTCGCCGCGATTTCACGCCCGGATCCGACCCGTTCTCCATGACGGCGCTGGGCTTGGCGCTGACGGTGCTGCTCGAGTTCGCCATCCAGATCGCCCGGCTGCACGACAGGCGGAAAGCCAAGCGCGAAGCCTGACGCCCGGACGACGAAGCGTCGGACGATCGAGCCGCCCGCGCCGATACCGGTCCGACGCCGGAGCCGGTCTGTGGTCGCCGGGACCGCGGTGCCCGACCCGTCACGACTGACGCGTCGACGGCTTGGCCACCGGCGTGACCGGTCTGGCCGAGCTGGCTCGGTTCACCGCGGAACTGCCCTTCGCGCTCGACGACTTCCAGCAGCGCGCCTGCGCCGCGCTGGAACGCGGCCACGGCGTGCTGGTCTGCGCGCCGACCGGCGCGGGCAAGACGGTGGTCGGCGAATTCGCCGTACACCTGGCGCTGGCCGCCGGCGGCAAGTGCTTCTACACCACGCCGATCAAGGCGCTGAGCAACCAGAAGCACACCGACCTGGCGGCGCGCTACGGCCGCGACCGGATCGGGCTGCTGACCGGCGACATGTCGGTCAACGCCGACGCGCCCGTGGTGGTGATGACCACCGAAGTGCTGCGCAACATGCTTTACGCCGATTCGCCTGCGCTGCACGGGCTTTCCCACGTGGTGATGGACGAGGTGCATTTCCTGGCCGACCGGATGCGGGGTCGCGGTGTGGGAGGAGGTGATCCTGCATCTGCCCGACGAGGTGCGGGTGGTCAGCCTGTCGGCGACGGTGAGCAACGCCGAGGAGTTCGGTGGCTGGATCCAGACCGTGCGGGGCGACACCACGGTGGTGGTCGACGAGCATCGGCCGGTGCCGCTGTGGCAGCACGTCCTGGTAGGTAGGCGACTCTTCGACCTGTTCGACCTCGGCAACAAGGACAGCGATGCCGGCAAATCCCGCGTCGACCCAGAACTGCTGCGCCACATCGCGAATCGCCGCGAGGCCGATCGGATGGCGGACTGGCAAGTCCCCGCCGGCAGGCGGAAGAGGAAGCGCCGGCCGGCAGGGCCGGCCGCGTTTCTTCCGGCCGCCGGCGCGCCCCGACGTGATCGCGACCCTGGACGCCGAAGGGCTGCTGCCGGCGATCACATTCGTCTTCTCCCGGGTCGGGTGCGACGCCGCCGTCGGCCAATGCTTGCGGTCGCCGCTGCGGCTGACCACCGAGGAGGAGCGGGCCCAGATCGCCGAAGTGATCGAACACCGTTGCGGTGACCTCGATGACGGCGACCTCGAAGTGCTCGGCTATTACGAGTGGCGAGAGGGCCTGCTGCGCGGCCTGGCGGCCCACCACGCCGGGATGCTCCCGGCATTCCGGCACACGGTCGAGGAGTTGTTCACTGCCGGCCTGGTCAAGGCGGTGTTCGCCACCGAGACGCTGGCGCTGGGCATCAATATGCCGGCACGGACGGTGGTGCTCGAGCGGCTGGTGAAGTTCAACGGCGAGCAGCACGCGCCGCTGACGCCGGGGGAGTACACGCAGCTGACCGGCCGCGCCGGCCGGCGCGGTATCGACGTCGAGGGTCACGCGGTGGTGCTCTGGACCCCCGACGTGGAGCCGTCCGAAGTGGCCGGCCTAGCCTCCACCCGCACCTTCCCGCTGCGCAGTTCGTTTGCGCCGTCGTACAACATGACGATCAACCTGGTCCACCAGATGGGCCCCGAGCAGGCGCACGAGTTGCTGGAGCATTCGTTCGCGCAGTATCAGGCGGACCGATCCGTCGTCGGACTGGTCCGTGGCATCGAGCGGGGCAAGCAAATGCTCGACGAGATCGCGGCCGAATTGGGCGGCGAAGGTGGCCGGGATGCGCCGATCCTCGAATACGCGCGACTGCGGGCACGGATTTCCGAGATGGAACGCGCGCAGTCCCGTGCGTCTCGGTCGCATCGACGGCAGGCGGCCAGCGATGCGCTGGCCGCGTTGCGCCGAGGAGACATCATCACCATCACCCACGGCCGTCGCGGCGGGCTGGCGGTGGTCCTGGAATCCGCCCGCGACAGCTCCGACCCGCGGCCGTTGGTGCTGACCGAACACCGATGGGCGGGGCGGATTTCGTCGGCGGACTACTCCGGGGCGTCGGAGCCGGTCGGGTCGATGGCGTTGCCCAAGCGGGTCGAACACCGTCAGCCGGGGGTCCGGCGCGACCTGGCCTCGGCGCTGCAGTCGGTGGTCGCCGGGCTGTCGGTTCCGGTCGAGCGCGTAAGACCCGGCGCCAGCGACAACGACGGCGCGTATCACGATCCGGAGCTCGCGTCGTTGCGCGCGCAGTTGCGTGCGTCACCCCGCACACAACACGCCCGGCCTCGAAGAACAGATGCGCCAGACGGAGCGGTACCTGCGCATCGAACGCGACAACGAACAGCTGCAGAAGAAGGTGGCCGCCGCCACCAACTCGCTGGCCCGGACGTTCGACCGGATCGTCGGATTGCTCACCGAACGCGGCTTCATCGAAGGCCCGGCCAGCGATCCCCGGGTCACCGACGACGGCCGGTTGTTGGCCCGCATCTACAGCGAGAGTGATCTGTTGATCGCCGAATGCCTGCGCACCGAGGCCTGGGCGGGCCTGCGGCCCGCCGAGCTGGCGGCGGTGGTTTCGGCGGTGCTCTACGAGACGCGCGGAAGTGACGGCCCGGGCGGCCCGTTCGCCGCCGATGTGCCCACACCGCGACTGCGGCAGGCGTTGCTTGCGACGTCGAGGCTGTCCACCGAGTTGCGCGCCGATGAGCAGACGCACCGGATCGGCGCCAGTCGCGAACCCGACGACGGCTTTGTGCGGGTCATCTACCGGTGGGCCCGAAGCGGTGATCTGGCCGCCGCGCTCGCCGCTGCCGACGAAACGGGCAATGGTTCGACGCTGTCAGCGGGGGATTTTGTGCGCTGGTGCCGGCAGGTGCTTGATCTGCTGGACCAGGTTCGCAACGCCGCCCCGGATGCTGACGTGCGGGCCAACGCCAAACGGGCTATCAATGACGTCCGGCGCGGCGTCGTCGCAGTTGACGCCGGGTAGGCTGGGCCGGAGCTACGGTTACATCCGTGATCAGCACGGGGCCAGCAGACGCGGCCAGTCCGGGCCAACACCAGAGGGACTCGAGGAGAAAAGATGAGCGGACCGCACGGATCAGACCCCGGGCAGACGTGGCAACCGCCCGGCCAAAATAGCGACCAAAAGCCCTCGGAGCAGCAGACTCAGATAGGACCCACCGCATCGCCTTGGCAGCAGTCGGCACCGCAGAACCAGGATGCGACGTGGCAGGCTCCGGCGTACACGCCGCCGCAGTACCAGGCGCCGAGTGAGCAGGCGTATCAGCAGCCGTACGCGTCGAGCACGCCCAGCTATGGGCAGCCCGAGCCCAGCTACGGGCAGACCGACCAGGTCAATTCGCCGGCCACCCAGGTGGGCACGCCCGATCAGTTCTCAACCCCCGCCCAGTACGGCCAGTACCAGCAGCCCGGCCAATACGGTCAGCCCGGCCAATACGGTCAGCCCGGCCAGTACGGCCAGTACGGCCAGCCGGGCCAGTACGGCCAACCCGACCAATACGGTCAGCCGGGCCAATACGGTCAGCCGGGCCAGGCCGGGCAGTACCCGCAGCAGTACGGACCCTATGACCAACAACCGCCGAAGAAGCGTTCGCCGATGCTGATCTTCGGCATCGGCGGCGTGTTCGCACTGTTGCTTGTCGGGCTGATTCTGGTGCTCGGCTTTTGGGAGCCGGGGTTCTTCGTCACCACCAAGCTGGACGTCAACAAGGCTCAGGCCGGCGTGCAGCAGATCCTCACGGACGAGACCAATGGCTACGGCGCGAAGAACGTGAAAGACGTCAAGTGCAACGGCGGCAGCGACCCCACCGTCAAGAAGGGCGGCACCTTCGATTGCTCCGTCAGCATCGACGGCGCTACGAAGCACGTGACGGTGACCTTCCAGGACAACAAAGGCACCTACGAGGTCGGTCGGCCCCAATAAGGATCGGCTTCAGGACGATCGACAGCGATCACCCGGGCAGCGCGTCGAGCGCCTTCTGCAGCCGCGCGATCGATGACCCGACGCCCAGTTGGGTCGCCAGCTCGGCGACCCGGTTCGGGTCGGCGGCTACCAGCGGCAGCGCGTCGGTGGGCGTCGAAAGCGTGACGGGCGCATCGGTGGCCACCCGCACCACCTGACCCGCGGCGTCGATGTAGTCCGCGGCGGCGTGCAGTTTCGTCCGCAGACCCCTGGTCATCGTGGATTTCGGGTCGTGTGCGGCGGCCAGGATCTGATCCAGCGACCCGTGCTGGGCCAGCAGGGTGGCTGCCGTCTTCTCGCCGACGCCCGGCACACCCGGCAGGCCGTCGGATGGATCGCCGCGCAACAACGCCAGCTCGGCGTAGGCCGGCCCGGCGCGATCCGCCGGAACACCGTAGTTCTCGGCCACCTCGACGGGCCCGAACAGCGTGGCCTTGGCCAGCCCGCGGCCCATGTAGAGCACCCGAACGGGGACGGGATCGTCGGCCACCACCTGCAGCAGGTCGCGGTCGCCGCTGACCACCACCACCGGGTCGCGTCGTTCGTGGGCGGCCAGCGTGCCCAGCACGTCGTCGGCCTCGAAGCCCGGCGCTCCCGCCGTCGGGATCCCGAATGCGTCCAGCAGCTCCATGATCATCTCGACCTGTGGTGTCAGCTCGTCGGGCACTTCCTCGATGTCGGGCTCGCCCGCCGGCTCCACCTCGGCTACCCGGTGCGCCTTGTACGACGGGATGAGATCGACGCGGAACTGTGGCCGCCAGTCCAGGTCGAGGCACACCACCAGCCGGCCGGGCCGCTGCTGGGTGATCACCACCGCAACCGAGTCGATGAATCCCCGGACCGCGTTGACCGGCCGGCCGTCGGGAGCGGTGATCGACGACGGCACCCCGAAGTAGGAGCGGAACCACATGCTCGCGCCGTCGAGCAGCGCCAGTGGTGATCGCAAGCGCGGCGTAGCCGGGCGCGGCGCGTCGCCACTCATCGAACCTTGTGGTGATGGCATGCCGGCTATCCTGCCAGCGCCGCCCTCGGCGCGGATGGGCGATCGGGCACTAGCCTGACTGCCATGGATTCTGACCGATTCGACGCCACGGTGTATGCCCGCCGATTGGCCGCGGCGGCCGCCGCGACCGCCGACGCCGGGCTGACCGGCCTGGTAATCACCCCCGGCTATGACCTGCGCTACCTCATCGGCTCGCGTGCGCAGACGTTCGAGCGACTCACCGCGCTGGTGTTGCCGGCCTCCGGTCAGCCGACGGTCGTGGTGCCGCGGGTGGAGTTGGCCTCGCTCAAAGCCTCAGCCGTCATGGAACTTGGTCTGGCTGTGCGGGATTGGGTGGACGGCGACGACCCGTACCGGTTGGTGAGTGCCGCTTTGGGGGGCGCCCCGGCGGCGACGGGCGTCACCGATTCCATGCCGGCGCTGCACCTGTTGCCGCTGGCCGACGTGCTGGGTGTGTTGCCGGCATTGGCAACCGACGTGCTGCGCGGGCTGCGCATGGTCAAGGAGGAGTGCGAGATCGACGCGCTGGGCAAGGCCGGTGCTGCCATCGACAGGGTGCATGCTCGGGTCCCGGAGTTTTTGGTCCCAGGCCGCACCGAGGCCGACGTGGCCGCCGATATCGCCGAAGCCATTGTCGCCGAAGGGCATTCGGAGGTGGCGTTCGTCATCGTCGGCTCCGGACCGCACGGGGCGGACCCGCATCACGGGTATTCGGATCGTGAACTGCAGGTGGGGGACATCGTCGTCGTCGACATCGGGGGAGCGTATGAGCCCGGATATCATTCCGACTCGACCCGCACCTATAGCATCGGCGATCCCAGACACGATGTAGCAGAACAGTATTCGATCCTGCAGCGGGCGCAGCGCGCGGCCTTTGACGCGGTTCGTCCGGGCGTGACGGCCGAGCAGGTCGACGCCGCGGCCAGAGACGTGCTGGCCGAGGCCGGTCTCGCCGAGTATTTCGTGCATCGCACCGGGCACGGTATCGGGCTGTCGGTGCATGAGGAGCCATACATCGTCGCTGGCAATGACCTGACTTTGGCTGCGGGCATGGCCTTTTCCATCGAGCCCGGTATCTACTTCCCAGGCCGGTGGGGCGCCCGAGTCGAGGACATCGTCATCGTGACCGAGGACGGTGCGCTGGCCGTCAACAACCGGCCGCATGAGCTCATTGTGGTGCCTGTGGCTTAGCTACTAAGACCTGAAAGACTGGGCGCATTGATGCGCCCAGTAGGCGCAGTTGATCAGGGAGGATGACGCATCATCCATAGGCCGTTGTCATCCTGATCGAAGACGTCAGAGTCGTTGAGCCACAGCTGCGTATTCGGCGAGGCCGGCAAGCGCCCGCGGCAATGGATCCCGGTGCACGACGCCAAGGCGTTGGGTGGCGCGGGTAAGGGCTACGTAGAGTTCGGCCGCGCCGCGCGGGCCGCTGGCGAGGATCCGTTGCGGCTCCACGACCAGGACGGCGTCGAACTCCAGGCCCTTCGTCTCTGCCGGTACCACCGCGCCCGGCACACCCGGTGGCCCGATCACGACGCTGGTGCCTTCGCGGCCGGCTTCGTTCCGGACGAATTCTTCTATGGCAGCGGGCAGTTCGTCTTCTTCGACCCGCCTGGACCATGGCTGGACACCGGACGCGCGGACCGACTCCGGTGGCTGGACCGTTGGCGCGAACTCGGCGAGCAGCGCGGCGGCGACGTTCATGATCTCCGCGGGGGTGCGGTAGTTCACCGACAGGGGCCGGTAGATCCAGCGGCCAGGCACGTAGGGCTCCAGCATCGCGCCCCACGACGTCGCGCCGGCCTCCGACCGGCGTTGGGCGAGATCGCCGACGATCGTGAAGGATTTGCCAGGGCAGCGCCGCATCAACACCCGCCAGTCCATCTCGGAGAGTTCTTGGGCTTCGTCGACCACGACGTGCCGGTAGGTCCAATCGCGGTCCGCGGCGGCGCGTTCGGCGAGTTCACGGGTGTCGCGCTCCAGGAAGCGCTCGGCCAGGTCCTCGGCGTAGATCATGTGCTGGGCGCGCAATTGTTCCTCATCGTCCATCGAGTCCTCGCTCGCGATTTCCAGGAGGTTCAGCACGCCCGCGGCGTACTCGGCCTCGTGATTCCGTTCCCGCTCGGCGGTTTGGTCTGCCTGCTTGTCGCGGCCCAGCAGGTCGACAAGTTCGTCGAGCAGCGGCACGTCCGATACCGTCCAGGCCTCGCCGTCGGCGCGGCACAGCGCCTGGTGGGCGCCTGCCGCGTGCAGCCGTTCGGGGGACGCGTACAGCGGTGCCAGCAGCGTTTCGGGTGTGAGTATGGGCCAGAGCCGGTCGAGCGCGGCGATGAATTGGTCATTTTCGGCGAGCTCGTCGAGCAGGTCCGTCCGCAGTTTCTCCCAAGCTGGCCGATCATCGCGGGTAAGCCAGCCCCGGCCAAGCCGGGCGATCGCCCGTTCGGTGAGCACCCAGGTGACGATGTCGCTGAAGACCGCGCGGGCGTGGTTGTGCGGCAGGCCGCTGGCGCGCGCTTCCTCCCTGGCCCACTCCGCGGTCTCGGCGTCGATCCGCATTGTGACGTCCGCCAGTTCGATCAATAGCGGTTGTTGGGGCAGTCGTTGCCGATCGGCGATCGCCGCCGCGAGCACGTCCAGGATCTTCAGCGAGCCCTTGAGCCGCGCGGCGAGCGGGGCGTCCTCGGCGGTGACGTGCAAGCCGGGCACCAGATCGCCGGGCGTCATGAACACCACGCTGGACTCGCCCAACGACGGTAGGACGCGGTCGACGTGTCTGAGGAATGCGGGGTTGGGTCCGACCACCAGCACGCCATGGCGTTCGATCCGCTCGCGCTGGGTGTAGAGCAAATACGCGACGCGGTGCAGCGCCACCACCGTCTTACCAGTGCCCGGGCCGCCCTCGATCACCAGCACTCCGGGGTGATCGAGCCGGATGATCTCGTCCTGTTCGGCCTGGATCGTCGCCACGATGTCGCGCATGCCCTCACCGCGCGGTGCGTTGACCGCCGCGAGTAGGGCTGAATCTTCTGAGCCTCCCGGCTCTGCAGCGCCGGGCCGGCCGAACGTCTCGTCGGTGAAATCGACCACGCGTCGATCGCGGGTGTGGAACTGGCGCCGCCGGCGCATGTTCTCCGGGCTGGCGGCGGTAGCGACGTAGAAGGCGCGCGCCGCCGGCGCCCGCCAATCGAGCAGCAACGGTTCGTACTCGTGCTCCGCGTCGAACAGTCCGATGCGGCCGATGTAGGAATGTTCGCCCGAAATGGCATCCAACCGGCCGAAACACAGCCCGTCGTCCGCCACGTTCAGCCGCTTCACTTCTTTGGCCACCGCACGCACTTCGGCGTCCCGGTCCGCCAGCGTCTCGCCCTCTCGTCCCAGCGCCGCGCGGTACATGCGCTTGACTCGCGCGCGCTCGGCGTCGAGCCGCGCGTAAAGCCCATTTACGTAGCTCTGTTCTAACTCCAATTCGTCTTCGTACCCTCGAGTCGACACGTTTGCCTCACTTTCCGTGCTTCGCCGCCACCCGCTTTGCGCTAATTCTGTTGTTGCCCAGCGTTTTTGCGCCATGACCCGGTCTTGCCGTAAGCCCCTCAGTGCGCCATCAGGTTGAGAGTGGAAGGAGTAGAGAGGCTCCCTTTCTCTCTCGTCCGCTATAACCCTGCCAGAAGGCGCGACGGCCGGTGCTGCTTGATCACTTGTCTGATTCGGCCAAGCAGCACTTCCACACCTACTTGCGCAACCTGGATGCCTTCGGGGTGCGCTACGTCATGAACCCGCGGATGCCCGCGGATGGTGCGCGTGTCTTCGCCGACAACCTTGTCAAGATCAGCAATCTGGCCGCATGAAACCCACGGGACAAACCGACCCGCACCCGCAACACCGGCCACCGCAGACAGTCGCCACATCGACAAACGAGTTTTTCAGGTCTTAGTAGCTAATAGCTGGTTAGCCGCGAGGAGGGCACGGGCGTACGGCAACTATCCGGCCTGGACTCGTCGGTAAATGACCAGTTCCCCGAATCGCGCCGCCGGCTTGTACTCGCGCTGGAACTGCGGCAGCGTCGTCGTCTGACCGTCGAACTTCTCAAGCGCGAGGCCCGGCGCGGTCACGAAGTAGTCGGGATACTTGGTTAGCCACCAGGTGAAATCGTTGCGGCGCACCCAATCGATCGCTGTGACGTCGAGCAGCCCGAGATAGTCGACGATCTCGGCGCGGCTGTAGTAGCCGATGGTGCCGATCTCATTCACGGCCACCGTCGGGTGCGGCTGGTGCGAATCGCGGTTGATCCATTCCGCGGCCGCACGGTAGTTGTCGCGGTATTTGTCCGGGGCCAGGTGCACCGCCGGCAGGAACGCAGCCGCTACGACGGCTACGCCGACCGCAAGCGCGGCACGGTGAAACCGCCTGCCGACTTCCTCCAGGGCGACCGCTGTTCCGGTGATCACCCACAGCGTCCACGGGCCGTAATGCCACACGTAGCCGATCGGTAGCCGGAAGACAATCCCGTACTCAATCACGTTGATGACGGCTGCGACGGCGAGGATTGGCAGCACCCGTTCCCGGCGCCGGACGCTGATGACCGTCGCCGCGGTTGCGGCCAAGACGACGGCGCCGCACACAACGCCCAGGAAGCCGGTCGCAAGTTGCTCCACCCGGTTATCGCTATTCCGGGGAGTCCCAGCAGATAGCCCGACTGTGGTCCCCATTTTCCGGAATCGCGTTGCGCAATCTTCGCAGCGAGGGTGCTGGGAATCAGTGAGCCGGTCATCACCCACAATGCGGTGAGCCACACGACGTTGATCGCCACGAATGGCATGAGAATTTTCGGAAGTGCTTGCAGCCGTATGAATCCCAACCATGCGATCAGGGGTCCCGCGAGCAGCACGGCGTCCGCCCGCGTTATCGTGAGCAGCCCCAACAGGATGCCAAGCAGCAGCCAGCGGTCGCGCTGGAGAGCCCCGATCGATGCGAGGATCAACAGCAGATAGACAGAGAGCTCCATGCCGCGCACGTTCGCCAGCAGCGGTGCAATCGAGTACAGGCCGCACGCCAGCCAGCCGCCTACGCGTCGACGGTCGCGGAAAAGGATGCGCGCCAGCACGATAGCGCCAAGGCCCCACGCCGCGACGTAGATGAACAGCGACCATCCTTCCGGCGACGCGCCCATGAATGCGCCGACCGCGATGAGAAGAACGTAAAGCGGCGACGTGACAGCGTTGTCGGTGTGCGAGCCGAGGTTGAAGGTCCAGCCCGCGCCGTCTGCGAGATGCTGGCCGTAGCGCATCGGGATGAACGGATCGTCGAAGACGAAGCCCCTTTGGCGGAGTGCGGTCAAGATGGGCCACGTGAAGGCCAGCGCCGCAAGGGCCGCTCCCTGCAACAACGGCGGATACGCGGGTGCGCGCCGAGTTCCGGCAAGCTCGGGAACCTCGAGTGGGTCCGCCACGACACGCAAGCCTACGCGAGCGCTCGCTGCCGGGCTGAAATCCCGAAAACGGCCCGGGCGTCGCGGAACTCCCTGCGGTGCCACGAAGTACATGCCGATGACGGTTAGCCGTCACCGGCCTGACATCACCCGGCGCGTAGGTTGGCAACGTGTCAATCCTCGACCTCACACTGCTTCCGTTCCGTATCGCACGCCACCTCGCCGACGCGGTGGTGCATCCCCCTACACCCGCACCGGCGCCACCCGCCGAGCTCATCGTCGTCGACGGGATGCCCGAGGGCGTGCCGCCCGCGGCGCGGCGCCCCGAGCCGCAGCTTCCGGTGCCAGCGGGCTGGCCGTTCGGCGAGGAGTTTCCGCGGACCTGCGGCGCGGCCCGCGTGGCCGGCGGCGCGCTGTTCTGGACCGACTTCCTCTACGACGACCACGGCGCCACGGGCCTGCCGGTCGGCGACCTGAAAATCCAGGCGCCGCCGCGCGGCACCTACGTCTATCCCGACGGGCCCGCGGCGCGCAACGGCGCCGACATCTTCCGCGTCGCCGTCGGGCTCAACGAGACCCACACCTGGTGGCGCGTCGACTGGAACACGCTGCAGGACGCCTCGGTGCCGATCGCGCTGTTCACCTTCGACACCGACGTTGAGCGGGCCGGTTCGGCGGAATGGCCGGCCGGGGCCGGCGTTCGGTCCGAGGGCATCGACCTGGCGCTGCTGATCTCGGGAGCGGGGGCTCGGCTGATCGATCTGACCACGCAGGCCGTGACTCCGGTTGAGCACAGCGTCGACCTGGCATCGCGGTCGTTTGTGGCGCAGGTTCCGCGGTCGGCGGTGGAACCGGCCGGCAGCTGGACGGTCCGGCTGGCCGCGGGGCTGGCCAACGCCGCGGGGGACGGGTTCGCCGACGTGCCCGCCGGACACGGCGCGCTGCCCGGGCAACCCAACGTCTACAACGTCGCGTTCCGCACCCACGATCAGGAGCAACCGCACCTGAACTTCTGGTCCGACGCGGCCCAGGCCGCGGCCCTGACCAGCGGGGATGTGTCGGAGTTCGCCGCGGTCGTCGACTGGGACGAGCTCGCTGAACGCACGACCACTCCCGAGCCCGTCATCACCGGCGCCACGACCCGCTGGTACGTGTCCTCGGTGGAGCTCGGGCAGGGCGTCGCGGCGGACGATATTTTGAGCACCGCGCCCGCAGTTTCTGGGGCGGGTCCAGCCCTATTCGGTGTGCCTGCCGTCGACCTACGCGCCCGGTCGCACGCTGCCGTTGACGCTGCTGCTGCACTCGCTGGCGCTCGGGCAAACCCAGTTCGCCGGGATCGACCCGCGGCTGTTGCACGAGGTGTGCGAGACCCGCGATTCGGTGGTGGTCACGCCGCTGGCCCGAGGCCCGTCGACCTGGTATTTCGACACCGGGGAGCTCGACGTGTGGGAAGTGTGGGCGCGGGTGGCCGAGCAGTTGGGCACCGACCCCAACCGCACGGTGGTTTCCGGCTATTCGATGGGCGGCTACGCGGCCTACAAGCTGGGGCTGAGCTACCCGGAGGTGTTCGCGCAGGCGGTGGTGCTGGCCGGCCCGCCGACGTGCGGTGTGCGGCTGCTGCCCGACATCGACATTCCGGCCGACCTCAACCTGGACTCGCCGTGTGCCCGCGAGGGCGACACCTGGAAGCTGCTGGTGAACGCGCGGTGGCTGCCGTACGTGATCGCCCACGGGATGGTTGACGAACTGGTGCCGTTCGCCTCGGCCGCCGAGCAGGTGCTCGAACTGGACCGCCTCGGTTACCGCCACCGGTTCACCGTCTATCCGCTCGAGGATCACATCGCCTGGATCTTCCAGGACAAGTTCGACGATCCCATCTCGCACATGGGAACCGGCCTGCGCCAAGGGGATCCGGGTCACATCACGTACGCATGGTATCCCCAGCTGGTGCGGGCCGACCTGGGTATCGGGCCGGATCGGGTGTGGTGGTTATCGGAGCTGGCGGCCGACCCCGACGTGGTGGCGCGGCGCGGGGCCGTCGCGAAGGTCGACGCGCGTTCGTATGCGCGGCCGGACCCGACGCACACCGTGCAGCACCACCGTGGCGTTTTGCTGAACTTCGACCCGACGCCCGGGTTGTACAGCGAGCTGGACTGGCGGGTGGGTCCCGCCGTTAAGCCGCTGCCGTTTCTGACGCTGCAGCTCAACGGGGTTGCCAGCCTCACGGTGGACATCGAGCGGGCCGGCCTGGCGTCGTTGCCGTCGTCGATGATCTCGGTGGTGACCGACACCGCCGCGCGGATCACGCTGGGTGGGTTACCTGCTGGAGTCGTGGTGCATCTGGACGGTGACCCGGCCGGGGCGACCGTGGCGGTGTCGCCGGGGCGGCATCGGATCGAGCTGGTTGCCGGGGCGTAACTCAGCGGGCCTGGAACCAGGCGAGGTGATAGTTGGCGGCGGTCTTGTCGCCGGCTACCAGCGCGTCGATGGCGGCTAGCAGCTGCCAGTTGCCAATGTCATTGGGATTCAACTGGTCTGGATAGCCGTCGAGGACTCGGGAGCTGATCTTGGACAGATGCTCGTGTAGAAGTTCGACCTCGGAGTCCAGCACGCCGGTGCCGGTGGAGGCCGCCTTGGCCAGCGTGTGGGCCAGCCGCGGCAGCCCATCGCGCCACTGGGTGGCTTGGCTGAGTTCCCAGCCGAGTTCTTCGACGTCGGGGGCGTGCCGGGGTCGCGTCGACGTCGGCACCTGCTCGTCCTCGTGCGGGAGGTGGTGGATCGGGCTGTAACCGGTGGCGACGGTGACTTCGCCGAGCAGCGCTTCCAGGTCGCCGCGGCGTCGGGCCGGGGTCAGCAGCGTGACGGCGGCGGGGATGTCGATGCCGGGTGGGATCCAGCCGCTGGCCAGGTCGGTGGTCAGCACGGTGGTGTTGTCGGGGCGGTCTCCGGCCGCCCACGCCAGCCGCGGTTGTTGGCGGGCCACTGCGGTGACTAGCCGCTGCAGGCGTGTTTGGGCGGTGGCGTCGGCCGATGCCGCTCCGGCGACCGCCCCGGCTGTGGCCGCCGCGACGGCCTGGGTGCCCAGGTTCGATGGCGCTGGTGGCGTTGGCGGGGTTGATTGACGCACGACCGTGGGCTGATTTGGGTTGGCCTGTCCGGCCGATGGGTGTACCGGCGCCGAGCCCGGCGTCGCCGAGGGTGGTGGGCTAGGTGATGCAGGCGGAGTTGCGGGCGTTGAAACCGTAGGCCGCAGGTCGGAGGCGTAAGCGGGCAGCGGGCCCGTCGGCGTGGGCGCGGCTACTGCCGGGGCGGCGGGCGTCGTTGGCGCCGCCACGATTGGGGGCGCCGGCGCTTCGGGGGCGGGCGTGTGGGCGACCGGTGGTGGGGCCGGCGCGTCAGCGACCTGTGCGTGCGCCACAGCAGTCACTCCCGTGGCCGGGGGCGGCGGCGGAGCTTGCGGAATTGGCGAGTCTGTATGCGTCACTGGAGCTGGTGGCGCGGCCTCTGCCGCCGCTGAGAACGGCGCGCCGGCCTGGAGGCCCTTGTCGAAGCTTTGGATCAACGAGGCTGGGGTCAGGCCTTGGGGCGGGCTCGCTGCCGATGCGACAGGTGTAGCGGCAAGCGAGGTCGCCGCCTGCGGTCCGGTGGGGAGCACTGGGGACAGGCTCCCGGTCGCCGACGGAGATGGTCCTGACGAGGCTGGGAGCGCAGTTGTCGCGGGTGTGTGGTACGGAACGGTTTGCGGCGTCGGTTCGAACGTTGAGCCCTGGAGCCGTTCTTCCTCCCGGTACGCCCACCTGCGGCGGCCCCGGCCCCCCTGTCAGAGTTGGGGGGTATGCATGTTCGGCGTCGTGTGCTGACGGTGCTCTGCCTCCTAATGCGCTCACCTGCGGTGGCGTCTGCCCTCCCGCCAGAGCTGTGGAGTATGCATGCTCGGCATTGGGTTCTGCTGGTGCCCTACCTCCCGATTCGCCGAGTTGTGGCACCTGCCCCGTTAGGTATCCCGGCTCCGGGTTGGGGCGCGGTGGTACGTGGCTTTGTGGCGTCGGGGAGCTCGGTGAGCCAGCGTTTTCGACCAGACCTCGCACTTGTCCGTCGAGATTCTTCTGGTCGCTAGGTTGGCGGAACATTTGCCCGGGATCGACGCCGTGGGCTTGGGCGAACTGACGGGCAGACTGTCCAGTTGCCTCCACGCCGAGGATCCGCTGAATCGCGTCGAGGACATTTCCGCCGTATTTCGCTGCAGCCAGGTTGGCCAACGCTCGGCACCGTGCTATCACAGCGAGAATCTGCGTGACCTTGGTTTCTACAGGCTGTTTCGAGTCTTGGATCTCTTTGATCTGTTCGTTGCCATCCTCGGCGATGCCGGTTAGGTCGTGTTGGAGGCTTCTCATGCTGTCGTAGGCGTTGGCATACGCACTCGCTTTGACGCTATTTTTTTCGGCCACTCGCCGGGCATGGTCGTCGCCTTTTCGGAAGGCGTCGCGGAGATCGTCGGCGGTGTGTCCCTGCTGACCGATGAGCGGTCCGGTTTGGGCATTGCGCAGCATGTCCGCGAAATGCATAAACTCAGCTGTGATGTTTCCGCGATTGGTCTTGCCGCGTTCAAGGGCCGTCAGGTCTTGATCGTCGGGCCATTGATCACCAATCAGAAGGGGTGACCATTCTCCGGAAGGAAAATTGGTCATTTGCAAATGCCGTAGACCGTTGTGCCAGCATCGCTAACGGCGTCACGCGCTGCCTTTTGTTCAGATTCGGGTACCTCTGCCATGTAGTCGATCGCGAGCTGTTGGTACGAACTCACGAGGCTTTGGATTGCGCTTGCAAGCTCACGCGGGGTTGCGGGCTCTTGCGCCAAGACCTTCGACAAATAATCGCCGCCGGCATAGAGCGCGGTTCGCGCATTTGCAGCTACGGCGAGGGTTGCGGTCGGATCTTCGCCGCCATTTCGGCTCGTGGTGGCCACGACGGCCTTGCGTACCAGTTCGTACGCAGCACACACTTTCGCTTTGGCGTCGGCGAGCTGTCGGTCGGTGTAAGTCGGTGCGGGCGGCGGTTTGTTCGGCAAAGGACGGAACCAGCCGCCGACCGCGACGGCGAAGGTCACAAGCAGGGCCACTAGCAGGAATGCGAATACCGGCCACTGTCGTGGAGTAGACCGCACCGCCGGCGGCGGGGGAGGCTGGACAGGCGGAGTGGGTTGAGGTCGGGGCAGATGCGGCACCGGCAGATCGTATCGCCTGGGCACCATAACGGTAGTCACCCCATTCTGGATCTGCGTCCATGCCGGCGAGCAGAAATGGGTTAATTTAATGCGCTGAATGTGAATACGCTGCCTGGCATTAGTGTTATTGGTTTCCTGCCTATCGCAATATCGGCCGCAACCGGTCGTGGAGTACGACACCGCGGAGCGAGTCATCGAGAATTCTGCCCAACCTCGGAGACGTTGCGCTCTCATTTCTGTGTTGCGATCTCTGGCCATGCGGCTGAGCGAATTGACCCCCAGCAATGACGCTAGCTACTGCCTCGTGTCAGAATCCTCGTCAGACTTCTGCTCAGGTAGCAGGATGCGCCGACTCGTAATCGGCTTGCCGGCAACGCGTTTGATCACTTCGGGCGTGGGCGGCGGTGTGGTGATACGCCCTTGGACGGGAGCGCCGTTCTTCACCGTCGGCCCGATGATGCGTTTGGTGTCGGGCTTGGCGTCGGTGCCCGCGCCTGCGGCACCGGCCATGGCACCCGGCGGCATCATCGGGACCGCACCCATCGCCCCCCTCTGGGCGCCGGTGGGTTCGGGTGCGCTCGCTAGCGGAGGCGACGCTGCATGCGATGACGCAGGCACTGTGCCTGCAGACGGAGCGGGCAGCGGCCCGAGCATCGCGGTGGGTGTAGTCGGGCCTAGTCCGAGGCCACTGCCCTCACCGGCACCTCCGCCACCGCCGCCGAGTCCATCCGCACCGCCGCCGGCCCCGAGAAATTCACCGGGAATGGCTTCGCCGGTCGATTCGGCTTCGCCGGCGGAATGCTGCAGCGCGCCGAAGCCGGCTTGCAGTGCCTGCTGTCCCGCCTGGGCGATTTGCTGTGGGATCTGGCCCAGCGGTTGCAGCAGACCACCGATAGCGCCGGCGATTCCACCGGCGATGCCCGACGCTGTCTGCGGTATCTGCTGAACCATCTGAGCCATGGGGTTTTGATTGCCTACGGCGGCCAGCTGCCCAGCCGAGTCTTCTTCATTGGCAGGGAATTTGGCCAGTGCGTCGCCGGTTTTGGCCCCGCGTTCGGCATGACCGGTTTGGGCCTCGAGGTTGTCGGTGGGATCGCCAGTATTTGCGGCTATACCGAGCACCGTCAGCAGTTGGCTGATGGCCGAGCGTCCCGCTGCCAGTTGATCGGGCATGATCACCGGAGGCGGCGGCACTCCCGTCAGCTGTGCGAGCTTGTCGAGGATTATTTTGAGTTGCTGGTCTTCGCCTCCACTCATTGAATCCTCCTGCGGATCCTTCTTTGACGCAGCGCCTGGAGACTATTGCGAAATCCGGAGGATTCCCGCGCCTGAGGAGGTGGCTTATCCAGCATCAGGCGATGGTATCGCCGATTGGCGGTCCGGGTTATTCAGCTTTGCTGGGTGCAGGCGCCACAGCGACTCATCAACGGGCGTATTCAATGCCTCAATCGGTGAGGGTTGACGTTGCGCGCTCGCGAAGCGTCAGTGTTAGCCACGATTCCGTCGCGGGGGCATTGCGACCGTCTCGGCATGCCGGTTGCTTGTCGCTACGAGCGCAGAGAGTCCCTAAGTGGCCAGTTCCCTGAGGCTTTTCTATCTACCCAGCAACGGTGGAACTACGACAGCGGGATCATGCACACCAATTTGGGGTGGATGATCGACGGGTCCGAGCGGGTATGTAGCCGGTGGCGTCGCAACGAGCGGCGGACCAATGGGTGCGACCGGGGCCAGGTGTCCCGGATGAGGAAGCAAAGGACGAGGAATCGCGAGATTCGGCGCAAGATCGTTAAAGCCCAGCTCAAGAGCGGCATCGCCGATTGGCTTGTGCCACCAAAGACCCGCTGCCGGTCCGAGGGGGCCATCTACGAATAGGGGCCACGCCCGGGTGAGCGTGGTCGTGTTCGCTCCGGGTCGGTCGCTGTAGACCTCGATCGCTGGGAAGTTCGACACAGTTCCACCAACGCGGGGTCCATCCGTCGTCGGCTTAATGGCGATGGTGCCGTTCACATTTAAGGGGGTGTGCTTGGCAAGGCCTTCGCCGCCGGGTGAGAACGGGTCGGCTGCACCGTACTTGATCAAAACGGAGCCGTTGCGTTGTTGGACGGCCGAGATGGTGGGCGTGCCAGCTCGTATCTGACCGGTTTTCGCGTCGATCGACGGGTTCTGACGCGCCACGATGATGCCGTTTTCGTAGTCGACATAGATTGCGACCCTGGACTCCTCAGGCCCCGCTGTAGCCGAAAAGCCCCGATCGTCACCGAGGTTGTCGTGGTACGGCGGCCAGTCAAGCTGGGGATCCAGAGCTGCCCGGCCTGGAATGAACAGGTTTGTTCGGACCACACCCTGTCCGGGGACCGGTTGGATCCGACCGACAACGATGTTGGGCGGCACGCCGCCGTTCTTCGGGTCATAGCTGTGCGGATCCAGAGCCGCGGCAGTTTCCCAGTCCGCCACAGAAGTCGGCGGTCGGCCGAAAACCATTGTGAACGACTCGATCTGGTTGCGCTGTCGATTAGTTTCGGGCTCGGCCTTCGACGGTTGTCCCGCGGCGTCAAGTCCCTCGATCGGTGTCGGGTCGTAGCCGTCCTTTGTGCGCAGAGTCATCAGCGAGCTCTGGAGGAAGTCCGAGTAGTGACTGCGTGTTGACCGGAGCCCGTCGAGGGCAGATTTGGTGTCGTCCATGGCGCCCTCGTGGAGACCGGAGATCATTTCGTTAAGAACGAGTCTCGCCAACTCGGCGACGGAGGCGCGTTTTTCAAAATCCAGCACCTTCCCGAGTTGGTCGTCGACCTGCTGTAGTTCCGACTCCAAATTTGCGATCAGACTCGCGCAGGTTCGTTGGGTCTCCGCCAAGGCAGCTGCGATGTTCTCCAAGTCGATCCCGATCTTGGGTACTTCGTCGGCTTGTACATCGAGCGAATGTGTGGCGCGTTGGACTTCGGCGGAGTCGTTGATCGGGTGATCGCCGTTCTCCCGATTCCACGCTGCCTCAAAGCGGCGACGGGCGGCTCCGAATGCTTGGTTGGCCGCTCTGCTGCACCGGCCCGCATCATGAAATGCCTGCGCCAGATCAGAAATCTGTGCCGGACGCCCATTTTGGACGCTCTCATTGACCTCCCAGGGGTCGCCACCGGCCGCGGCGACCAAATCGTGAACACTTAGGTGTTGGAGTTGCATTGCGCCGCCCTCAGTTTCGCGGCGTTGTTCTCGTCCATGGCCATGAACTCGGAGGCGGCGTGCTCGGCCTTAGCGGCGACCATGGTCAGCGCTTCCTGATGGGCATTCAGGCCTCTTACGTGCCGAGTCCGCGCCGAGCTGACGGCGGCGTGAAACATCTCACCTGCGCCGAAATCCCCGAACATCCCCGACAGCAGAAGTCCCCGCGCTAGGTGTTCGGCCCCCTCTTCTGCATGTGCGCTGGCGCGGTGCGTCTCGTTGACTCCCGAATCCAGCAATTCTGGGTCGACGAACATCGTCATCCTTTCTTACCGAAATCACCTTGGCAACAGGCGGTCTCGTCCCGGCACGCGGTCTTTCGCAGCCCGGAACGCAACGGTGCGCCGATGTTTTGGTGAGGCTAGTCACGGTATGACTGTCGGTCAATTCAGTGCCACGGCGTCTCGGCACCTTAGTTGCGGTCGTGGCTGACTCTGGTTAGGTTCGCGCCCCGACTGGGGTGAATACCGTTGGCCGGCAGAGTGGGTCAGAATTCCGCGCGTGGCTCCGCTGGCGGTCGATCCGGAAGCGTTGTTCGCGGCGGGCAGCGCCGTGGTCGGCGCTGGCGATGCGCTGGGGGCGTTGCTGGTGGTGTCGACGGCCGGTTTTGGGGTCGACAGTGGTTTGGATGCGGCCGGCGTGGTGTTCGGGGTGGCGTATCGGTCTGCGGCGGAGTCGTTGTTGAAGGCTGCTGCGGCGGTGATCAATGCGTTGCGGCACAACGGGGCCAAGATGCAGGTCTGTGCGGCGAACTATTCGAAAGCCGAAGCGGCGTCGACGCTCGGTGGTGGCGGCAGCGTGTTATCGGCGCCGGATGATCCGGTCGCGATGGTGGCTCCTGGGCCGCCGGGCATGTTGGGTCCAGGGGAGCCCCCACCGCTGTTGTGGGCGGTGGTGCAGTCGTTCGTCGACGATTTGTGGCCCAACGGCGACGTGGCGGCGTTGCATGCGGCCGGCGGGCGATGGCGCAACTTCGGCGCGGCGGTTGCCGGGATGCAGGGCGCGCTGGACGGGTCGAAGTCGCTAGTGGATGCGCAGCACATCGCCGAGGGCGAACAGATCGATGCCGTGTTGTCGCAGATCGGTGCCTGCATGGCAAAAGTTGCCGAGCAGTGCGGCAAGCTGGCGGGTGCCCTCGACGATTTCGCCAACGAGGTGGCCGACGCTCAACACGCGATCCGGGATCTGTTGCACCGGCTGGGGTCGCTGTTTGATATCTGGCACAACCACGACGTGATGTCGATCCTTGATGGCGGGGCGATTGAGGAGATTAAGAAGATCGCTCACGACATCAACGCCGTGTTGCACAACTTGGGGCGCGAGGCCCGGGCCGCCGAGCAGGGGATCAAGCTGGGGATGCAGGTCGTCGATGGCTTGGTGCAGGGCATGGAGAAGTACATTCGCGGCCAGTTCACCCATTTTTTGGGTGAGCAGGTCGGAAACGCGGCCGCGACTGGGTTCGACATCTTCGTCAACTTCGGAGAGGGCGTGTTCAAGGCCGCTGTCGGCGCGGCGCAAGGCATGGATGACTTGGACCCGAGCTGGTTTCTGATCGATCCCAATGGGGCCGCGGACACCTGGATCGGCATGACCAAAACGGGTTTGGCCAATCTCATTGTTAACCCGCACGAGAGCGCCAAAGCCGATGAAGAGATGTTCAGGGGATTGCTGCACCTGGAAGATTGGCGTTCGGATCGGCCGGGGTTGGGGTTCGGGGAGAACTTCTTCGACGTCGCGACGCTATTCATTCCCGGAGTCGGGGAAGCGGGTGTAGGGGCGGAAGGTGCTGCGGCGGCTGCGCGTGGCGCCGAGGAGGCCAGCGGAATTGCGGATGTCGCTGGCACGGTGGGGCGTGGCGGGGGAGCGACGGCCGCTCTCAGAGATCTTGCGGATGTTCGCGCTGCGGTCGGGGATATTGGCAGGGCAGGCAGTGGCCTGACCAGAGATCTCGAAGGTGTTAGTGGGGATCTGTCTAAGCCTGATCCGCAGGTGGGTGGCCGCCCCGCGGCCTTGCCACCGTCGAAGCCGCCGCAGTTGCCGGTTGAGCCGACGCACCGCCCAATCGAAGGGGAGGCACCGCTTAAAGCCGTGACCCAGCCGCCGGCCGCGCCTCCGCTTGGGCGGCATGGTGCGCTGGTCGGTCCACATGAACCGGTGTCGGCTCCCACAGCCGAATCGCATCCGGCGTCAGCGCCAGCCGTGCCCGGCGACCGGGTGCCAGCCACCAACCCGCAGCCGGCTCAACATGTGCCGGCTCGCGTTCCGGTGGCGGCCGGCAAAGCTCCCAACGAACCAGCACCCGTCGGAGCGCATTCAGCCCCTGCCGCAACGCTCTCGACGCCCCATGCCGCGGTCCCCGAGTTCACGCCTTCGAGTGGTGGATCGTCGGAACTGTCGGCGACGCACGGGGGTGGTGGCGCGCAACGACCCGACTACGGGGGTCCACCGGGTGGCCCGCCACACGGACAGCCCCCACCTCACGACGGCACTTCGTGCGGGCCTCATGACGCGGGCGCCGACCATGACGATCCCGCACACGAGGGCCACCGTGCGGCGGCTACCGACGCTTTGACCTCGGATGATCGATTGGCTCTTGCCGACTACACTGGGCTGGGCTCTGAGGATCTGAACTTCGCGTTGAGGAGCGACGCATTGGACACATCTCAACTTGCTCGCATTGAAGCGATAAGTACGGCATTGAAGAAGCTTCCTGCGTATGATGGCCCAGTTTTTCGCGGCACAGACCTACCGTCCGAGGTACTTGCGCACTATCAACCCGGCGAAGTTATTACAGAGGACGCTTTCCTAAGCACCACAACGGATCCTGCTGTAGCTCGCTCGCCAGAGTTTGAGGGGAACGTTGAGTTTAGGATTCTTTCCAGCACCGGCCGAGATATTTCGTCCTTCTCGATGATCTCGGATGAGCAAGAAGTTCTGTTTCGAGCCGGCGCAAAATTCTATGTTCTAGACAGGATTGTCGATCCGCTAACAGGCAAGACAATCATTGAAATGATTGAACGAACGGGTGATTGAGTAGTCAAGCAGGCAGCGAGGGAGTTCCAGTATGAGCAAAAGAATTGCCGGAAAGGTATTTTCGACCCCGGAAGAGGCAGGCGTTACTCCGCCGACGGATGCGGAAGTGGCGCGCGCACGAAGACTATTCGATGAGTTTCAGCAAAAGATGGACGCCGTGGCCCCAGAAGATCGAGTGATGAAAGTCCCTCGAAGGTTCTGGGACGACACGACAGGGACGGAATATGAACGCCCGAAAGACAGTTAATCAGCGACTTATGCGCGGTACTGCCTAGCACGCGAAAGCTACGCACCCCGGTCAAGCAGATCCGAAGACCCCAAAACCCGCTCCACCTGAACCTCGATGACCACCCGTCGCGGATTGGGCCGCGGGTGTGCGGTAGCGCTGGGCGTAGCGCAGCTCGGCGTCGCGGACGGCGTCGATCTCACTGCTCACGGTGGCCCGGCCCTCCAGCGACAGCCAGCGGGCGCCGTCGACCTGGCTGAGCACCGCCACACCGCGCTCGGTCGGCGTTGACCGCCTTCTGGGAGCCGCCGGTGGTGATCACCCGCGCGATGTGCGTCTTGGGATCGAAAGTGAAGCCCACCGCCACCACGTGCGGCGAATTGTCGCAGCGCAGCGTGGTCAGCATGGCCAGATGGCGTTCGGTGAGAAACGCCAGCGCGTCGTCGGTGAGCCGGGTAGTGGTATATGGCCATCACCGCCCACGCTAGCGCAGGTCATAATCGCAGCCGTGGACGACACGGGCGCCGGACCGGTGCTCATATCTGGGCGGCCGCAGCGAGATCGGGATCGAACTGGCGCGCCGGCTGGCCCCCGGGGCCACCAGTGGTGCTGGCCGCACGCAATGCCGACCGCTCGGCGAGCAGGCTGACGACGCTCCGAGCAGCCGGCGCCGCGGCACGTGCACACCGTCGAATTCGACGCCGACGACGTCGCCTCGCACGGCCCGCTGGTCGCCTCGATAGTCGCCGACCACGGCCCCATCGGCACAGCGGTGCTGGCCTTCGGGATCCTCGGCGATCAGGCCCGGGCCGAGGCTGACGCCGCACACGCGGTGCAGATCGTGCACACCGACTACGTCGCTCAGGTCAGCCTGCTCACCCACCTGGCAGCCGCCATGCGCGCAGCCGGGCGGGGATCGCTGGTGGTGTTCTCCTCGGTGGCCGGGGTCCGGGTGCGTCGCGCCAACTATGTCTACGGGTCCGCCAAGGCCGGCCTGGACGGATTCGCCAGCGGACTGGCCGACGCGCTGCACGGCACCGGGGTGCGGCTGCTGATCGCGCGACCCGGATTCGTCATCGGGCGCATGACGCAGGGCATGACGCCGGCGCCGCTGTCCAGCACCCCGGAGCAGGTGGCCGCCGCCACCGCGCGTGCGTTGGCAAAAGGACGACGCACCGTCTGGATCCCGTGGGCGCTGCGGCCGATGTTCTTCGTGATGCGGCTGCTGCCGCAATTCGTGTGGCGCAGGATGCCGCGATGATCATCGTTGTCGGCATCGGCGCCGACGGCATGGTCGGGAATATCGCAACGCTCGCGCTCCGAATTGCGCAGGGCCACAATAATTTACGGATCGCGCAGACAGCTCGACCTGCTCGATGACAGCGTGACGGCAGCCCGCAACGAGTGGCCGTCGCCGATGCTGCCCGCACTGCAAAAGCTGCCCACAGACGCTGACATCCACGTGGTGGCCAGCGGCGACCCGCTGCTGCACGGCATCGGCGGCACCCTGATTCGGCTGTACGGCGCCGACAAAGTCACCGTATTGCCGCACGTGTCGTCAGTGACCCTCGCGTGTGCGCGGATGGGCTGGAACGTCCACGACACCGAGGTGATCAGCCTGGTGACCGCGCAGCCGCACACCGCGGTACGCCGCGGCGGCCAGGCGATCGTGCTTGTCCAGCGACCGGAGCACTCCCAAAGCACTGGCGTTGCTGCTCAACGCAAACGGACGCGGAGACTCTCAGTTCAGCGTGCTCGAACAGCTCGGCGGCCCAAACGAACACCGCAGCGACGGCACCGCGCGGCAGTGGGCCACCGCCACCGCCCCGCCCGTCAATGTCGACGATCTCAACGTGATCGCGGTGCGCTACCTGCCCGACGAGCGGACGTCGTCAATGCCCGATGACGCCTTCGTCAACGACGGACAGATCACCAAACATGGCATCCGCGCGGTGACCCTGGCGGCGCTGGCGCCGCGGCCGGGGGAGCTGCTGTGGGACGTCGGCGCCGGCTCGGGCAGCATCGCCGTCGAATGGTGCCGGAGTTGGCCCAGCTGCGCCGCGGTGGCATTCGAACGCGACGAGCGACGCCGCCTCTTCATCGGGTCGAACGCCACGGCCTACGGCGTCAGCGTCGATGTGCGCGGCGAAGCGCCCGACGCATTCGACGGCGCCGCCGCGCCGTCAGCCATCTTCATCGGCGGCGGACTCACCCAGCCCGGACTCCTCGACGCCTGCCTCGACAACCTGGCCGCCGGTGGGCGGCTGGTCGCCAACGCCGTCACCGTGGAATCGGAAGCACGTGCTGGCACAGGCATATTCGAAGCTCGGCGGCGAGTTCCGGCGCTTCCAGCACTACCACGGCGAGCCGCTCGGCGGCTTCACCGGCTGGCGCCCGCAGATGCCGGTCACCCAGTGGGCGGTGACCAAGCCATGACGGTGTATTTCATCGGCGCGGGCCCCGGCGCCGCCGACCTGATCACCGTCCGTGGCCAACGGCTCCTCGAAAGCTGCCAGGTCTGCCTGTACGCGGGCTCGATCATGCCCAAAGACCTGCTGGCGCACTGCCCGCCCGGCGCGAGAATCGTCGACACCGGCCCGCTGACGCTCGAGCAGATCATCGCCGAACTCGCCGACGCCGACGCCGCCGGTCACGACGTCGCGCGGCTGCACTCCGGTGACCCATCGCTCTACAGCGCGCTGGCCGAGCAGTGCCGCCGGCTCGACGCGCTGGGCATCGGCTACGAAATCGTCCCGGGCGTACCGGCTTTCGCCGCGGCCGCGGCGGCCCTCAAGCCGCGAGCTCACCGTGCCCGGAGTGGCGCAGACGGTGACGTTGACCCGGGTGGCGACCCTGTCGACACCGATGCCCGCCGGGCGAAGACCTGGCCACCCTTGCCCAGCCCGGGCGCCACCCTGGTCCTGCACCTGGCCGCCGCCCAGATCGACACCATCGTCCCGCAGCTGCTGGCCGGCGGCTACCGACCCGAAACACCCGCTGCGGTGGTGGCTTTCGCGAGCTGGCCGCAGCAGACGGTGCTGCGCGGCACGCTGGCCGATATCGCCGGACAGATGCACGACGCGAACATCACCAAGACCGCCGTGATCATCGTCGGCGACGTGCTGGCGGCCGAGGGTTTCACCGACAGCTACCTGTATTCGGCGGCACGCCGAAGCCGGGGCGGCCGCACTGATGAACGGGTGCTGCTGCTCGGGGGCACCGCCGAGGGGCGTGCGTTGGCCGAACAGCTTGCACCCGCGACGTCGACGTCATCAGCTCGCTGGCCGGCCGGGTGCCCGACCCCGCCCTGCCGGTCGGCCCGGTGCGCATCGGCGGGTTCGGCGGCGTCGACGGGCTGCGGAACTGGCTGCGGGACAGCACATCGACGCCGTCGTCGACGCCACCCACCCGTTCGCCGCAACCATTACCGCACACGCCGCCCAAGCGTGCGCACGAATTACGGATGCCCCATCTGGTGCTGGCCCGTCCGGCGTGGGACCCCGGCGACGCCATCGTGGTCGCAGACGACACCGAGGCCGCAGAAACCGTTGCACAGCAACGACTATTCGCGAGTCTTCCTGACCACCGGCCGCTCCGGCGCCGCGGCCTTCACCGGCAGCGACGCCTGGTTCCTGATCCGCGCAGTCACCGCGCCGGACGACGCCGTCGCTGCCGCGCCATCACCGACTGTCCTGTTGTCCCGCGGGCCGTACCGCTACGACGACGAATTCGCGCTGCTGCGGGAGCACCGCATCGACGCGCTGGTCACCAAGAACAGCGGCGGCGACATGACCCGGGCGAAGCTGGATGCCGCTGCCGCGCTGGATATTCCGGTGGTGATGGTGGCGCGCCCGCAGCTGCCGGCCGGGGTGACAGTGGTGGGTACTGTGGCAGCAGCCGCGGATTGGGTTGCGCGCCAATCGGGTTAACCAAGGTTAACCGGTCAAGTCGTCGCGTTCACGCGTCGGCCAACAGCGCATCACGGGCGCGGGCGACGCGGGATCGGATGGTGCCCACCGGGCAGCCACAGACCGCTGCCGCGTCGGCGTAGGGCAGCCCGAGGAGCTGGGTCAGCAACAGGGCTTCCCGTTGCTCGGTGGCGAGGTTGGCGATCATCGTCGCTCACTTCAACCAGGTCTTCGAACCCGCGGGCGTGGGGTTGGCCGCCGCGCAGCAGCTCGGGATCGGCGCCCAGCGCGCTGCGGGGGCGCGATTGGGCGTGTCGGATGTGATCGGCGACCACACGACGCGCGATCGCCAGCAGCCAGGTGCGCGCGCTGGAGCGCCCGGAGAACCGCTCGATGGCGCCGATTGCCCGCAGGAAGGTCTCCTGAGTCAGATCGTCCGCGTTGCCCGCGTCGGACAGATAGGTGACAAACCGCCAGACATCTTGCTGAGTGGCTTTGATGAATGCCTCGAGCGCCGGCTCGTTTCCGTCGCGCAGCTGCCAGGGCAAGTGCGGTAACGGCCTCGTCGTCGCTGGACGCGGTCATGGACATCCACCTTAAATCCGCGGGCTCGGTCATTCTACGACCGCTTGTCGTAGATCGCGCGATTGGGCCAAGAACCGACCGGTTGATTGGCCAGAGATGCCCGCGCCGTCGTCCGGCGCCAGACGCCGCGGGCGCGGCGGGGGCCTCGTCATCTGCGACGTCGGAAGCCCGCGGCCTGCGCGCCCCCACCCGCTCGCGTGCCACCAGCAACGCGAACACAAGGCCCAGCAGCAGGGGCAAGTGACTGGCGATGCGTGCTGCGGTCTCTTCGCCCTCAAAGACGTCAACCACCTCGTAACCCACGAGTGCCACCGAATACCCGCCGACAATCGCCGCGACACCGATCGCCGCGACGGGCCAGAAGCCGGCGGCGATCATGGCCAGGCCCAACGCCAGCAACCACGCGGTGGACTCGTGCAGCAAATGTTCACCGGACATCGCCCCGTGCGTGTGCGGACACCATGCCGAAATCGATTCCGGCGATTTGAGCCGCCGCGATCGCCACCTGGAACACACCGACGGCAATGAGGCCCCACCGGCCGTAGTGCGACCGCAGTACGCGCACCCAGCGCTGATATCGCGTGGTGGGCCCGATGCTGAGGCTTGCCATGATCTGGTCGGCCAGGTCCGGTCCCTGCCCCGGTTCAATCGAGGCCAGCCGGCGAGTCTGCACTGCCGCACCGATCAGCCAGTTACGGCAACGGCCGCACGATTCCAGATGGGCATCGACCTGCTGCGCGAGCACCTGCGGACGCTCGCCGTCCAACCGCGCCGACAGCGCCTCGCGCGCAACGTCACACCGCATCCCTGCATCGTTGCGCATGCCTGGTCCGCGCGCAAAGACGGTGCGAAGTTAAGTGCGGGCCCAAGCCAAACTCCGTTTCGGTGCTGCCGGAATTGGGCACCCGATCGGGAGCAAATTTCGCCTTTGACCTGTGTGAACTGGCATACGATCTGTGTGTCACTGATCGCTGGCCGCAGCTGGGTTTCCTTGTCGGCTTGGAGGTGCGGGATGTCGTACGTGATCGCGGCGCCGGAGATGATGGCGGCGGCGGCATCGGATTTTGGCCGGTATCGAATCGGCGCTCAGCGCAGCCAACGCGGCTGCGGCAACCCAGACGACGGCGGTGCTGGCGGCGGGCGCCGATGAGGTGTCGGCGGGGATCGCGGCGGTGTTTTCCGTGCACGGCCAGGGGTATCAGGCGCTCAGTGCGCAGGCGGCGGCGTTTCATGACCAGTTCGCGCACGCCTTGGCCGCGGGTGCGGGCTCCTATGCGAGTGCTGAGGCCGCCTTTGCCTCGCCACTGCAGAGCCTGCTCGACGCGATCAATGCGCCCTTCCTGACGCTGACCGGGCGCCCGCTCATTGGCAATGGCGCCAACAGGGCCGCGGGAACCGGGGCCAATGGCGGCGACGCCGTGCTGATCGGTAACGGCGGCGACGGCGGCACCGGCGGTACCAACGGCTCTGGTGGCGCCGGCGGCGACGGCGGGCTGCTGTTCGGACTGAATGGACTGAATGGGCCCCACGGGTAGCCACGGGCGACCGCGCGGACAGCAATATCGCTCACGTCGCCATTACGCGGAAGTTTGCCAGTCCACCGTGAGCGGGAGGTAGGGTCCGCGCCATGCCGCTGCGGTACGTCGATCCGAGCAAGAGGCATGGCCTGACCTATACGGCCAACGTCTGGTTGGGGCGCACCCGAGCGGGACAGTTCCTCGGGCGTCACTTGTCGCCGCGCCTTGACCCGTGGGTATCGCGGCTAACCGACGGGCGCGGTTTCGGCGCGATCGTCAACGCGCCGCTCATCACAACCGGTGCTAAGTCGAACCAGCCGCGACAGGTGCAGTTGGCATATTTTCACGATGGGCGCGACCCGATTCTGATTGCGTCCAACCGCGGGGAGCCCAAACACCCGCAGTGGTACTTCAATCTCAAGACGCACGCTGACTGCCAGTTCGGCGGCGAGGATTTTGTCGCGGCCGAGGTCACCGATCCGGTTGAATACGAGCGCCTGTTCGCGCTCGCCGTAAACGTGTTCGCCGGGTATGGCGACTATCGCGCCAAGACCGCGTCGATTGGGCGTCAGATACCCATCTTTCGGCTCAAGCCCCGTTAAACGCCGTACTCACCGGAGCTGCGTGAGAGAGTAGCGTCGTCACCACCTAAGCGCATCGGCCGAAGGGGTGCAGACAATGAAAGCACCATTCATCGCGGCAGCCATCATGGCGGCTGCAATCAGCGCCGCCCCACTTGCTAGCGCAGATGAAGTTCCCAACATGACTAACGGTGCGGCGGTGGGACAACCCTGCGGTACCCCCGCGGGGAAGTTCATCTTCGGACGTGATGCAGGCGGTGCCGCTTTGATTTGCGGGGGAAACGGACAACCTAACGTCTGGGTAGCGGCTGGTTTCCCGGTGGTTGGCGTTCGAAAAATTGGTGACAAGGGGTGCGTGGAGGAGATTCACAGCCGTACTGCAAGTGGGGCGTACGCACAGTCACCGGACGGTGACGCGTTGATATGCGCCTACCCAACTGACACCTGGGTGATACGTCCGAAGCCGAGTTAGGTCAGCGACCGGCGATCAGCCGAATGCGCACCTATGACACGCTTTGCCGCGAAATGCGTGCATCGAGTCCTGACCCGGCTGGCTTCGGGCGGCGGGAGCTGTTGCTCGCGGTCGCCACGCTGGTTCCGCTGGTTGGTTGCGCCTCGAAGGCGACCAGCCCGACCAGCCCCAAGGGCGGTCATGCCGCTTCGACGACGGCGGCCGCGGGACCCGACATCGCCGCTCGCTTTGCCGAGCTGGAGCGCCAGTACCAGGCTCGGCTCGGGGTGTGCGTACTTGCCGGTGATGCGACCGTGACGATCGCATACCGCGGCGATGAGCGATTCGCGTTCTGCTCCACCTTCAAGGCACCGCTGGTGGCTGCCGTGCTGAACAAGAATCCCTTGTCTCATCTCGACACACTGGTCACCTACACCAGTGCCGACATCCGGTCGACGTCGCCGATCACCGAACAACACGTCCAGACCGGAATGACCATCGGGCAGTTGTGCGATGCGGCGATCCGCTACAGCGACGGCACCGCGGCCAATCTCCTGCTGGCCGACCTCGGCGGCCCGGCGGCATTCACCTCCTACCTGCGCGGCCTGGGCGACCCGGTGAGCCGTCTGGACCAGGAAGAACCCGAGCTGAATCGCGATGCGCCCGGGGACGAGCGAGACACCACAACTCCTCGTGCGATCGGCGGTGTCTACCAGCGGCTGGTGCTGGGCGATGCCTTGGCCCCCGACCAGCGGGCCAAGCTCACCGATTGGATGGCGGGTAGCACTACCGGCGGCAAGCGGATCCGAGCCGGATTTCCCGCCGATTGGAAAGTGATCGATAAGACCGGATCGGGCGACTATGGACGGGCCAACGACGTCGCGGTCGTGTGGTCGCCCAGCGGCGTGCCGCGCGTGGTGGCGATCATGTCCGATCGGGCCGCCGGCGGGTACGGCGCCGAACCCAGCGACGCGCTCGTCGCCGCCCCGGCCAAGTGTGTCGCCGATGTCCTCGCATAACCGCCGGCTCGCTTGCGGTCAGCGCGGGCGGTAACCCATAATCCGCCGGTGGCAGCTGACGATCCACGCGTAACCGACGATCCGCTCGCAGATGTTGTCTCCCGCCAGTACGAGCGGTGGAGATACCCACAACCGATACAGGACCTCGACGCGATGCCCGAGGGCATCTGGCACTGGTTCGATCCTTCGCGTTTTCACCAGATGCTGTTCCCCGACCGCGAATACAAACGTGACCAAGACATTCTCATCGCGGGTTGCGGAACCAACCAGGCGGCGGTTTTCGCGTATCGGAACCGCGGCGCGAAGGTAGTGGGGGTCGATATCAGCCAGCCCTCACTGGACCATCAGCAATACCTCAAAGACAAGCACGGGCTGTGGAACCTGGAGCTGCACCTGCTCCCGATCGAAGAGCTGCCAACCCTGGGACTCGACTTCGATCTCATCGTGTCGACCGGCGTTTTGCACCACATGGCAGATCCGTTGACCGGCATGAAAGCTCTAGGTGCCTGCCTGCGACGCGATGGCGCCATAGGTCTGACGCTCTATGCCAAATATGGCCGGGTTGGCGTCGAAATGCTGCAAGCGGTCTTTCGTGACTTGGGGCTGCGCCAGGATGAGGCATCAGTCCAGATGGTCAAGCATGCGGTCTCGGTGCTGGCGCCGGACCACCCCATCCAAAGCTATCTCCAAATGGAGGGCACGGAATTGCAATACGACGGAGCGGTGGTGGACACATTTTTGCACGGCCGCGACCGCAGTTACTCGGTCGATGATTGCATAGATCTGGTCACCTCGGCTGGCCTGACATTTCAAGGATGGCTGGTTAATTCGCCGTACTACCTGCACGATTGGTTTACGCCGGGGAGCAAGCCGTATCGGGCCATCAACGCATTACCTGAGCGCAAGTTGTGGTCCGTGATGGAGCGCCTGCACACTTTCGGCGCTTGTCATTTTTTCATGGCATGTCGCCCCGATCGACCGAAAGAAAGCTACACAGTTGACTTTTCGACGGACGGCTGCCTCGACTACGTCCCGATGATGCGTCTGCGGTGCGGTCTCGTCGGCAACGACATCGTCAAGCCTGCTGGCCGGTACGGTCTGAACTCGGCGCAGTTGCGATTCGTCCAAGACGTCGACGGCGCCCGTACCATCCGGCAGATTGCCGAGCGCGTGGCGCAAGGTGGAGAGTCGCCCGGGGCCCGCGGGGCCGACCTCGAGAACTTCGGCCGCAAGCTGTTTCAGTCGCTGTGGCGCCTCGATTTTCTCGCGATGCGTGTGCCCGGGGCCCAACCGCTTGCGGGCAGACACAGCCGTAACCCATAATCCGCCGGTGGAAGTTGAGGATCAGCGAGTGACCGACGATTCGATTGCCGACGCTGTTTCTCGCCAGTATCAGCGGTGGAGATATCCCCAACCTATCCTGGATCTCTCAGAATGGGTCGCGAGCCATTGGGATTGGTTCGACCCGTTCCACGCTCAGCGCACTTTATGGCCCGATCGGGAATACAAACCCGATCTTGATATTCTTGTTGCGGGTTGCGGCACTAACCAGGGCGCGGCGATTGCCTTCACAAACCCCGGGGCAAAAGTTGTAGCGATCGATATCAGCCAGTCAGCACTGGACCATCATCAATATCTTAAAGACAAGCACGGGCTGTGGAACCTCGAGTTGCGCCTGCTGCCAATCGAAAAGCTCCAAACGCTGGGGCGCGACTTTGACCTTATCCTGTCGACCGCCGTTTTAGACCACCTGTCAGATCCGGTGGCGGGAATGAAAGCTTTTGCCGGTTGCCTGCGGCCGGACGGTGTGATCGCCAGCATGGTCTACGCGAAGTACGGTCGGCTTGGAGTCGACGTTATGGAGTCCGTCTTTCGTGACGTAGACCTCGGTCAGGACGATGCATCGGTGCAACTGGTCAAAGACATGATTGCTGTGCTGCCGCAAGAGCACGCGGTCCGAAGCTACGTCGCAGTAATGCCGGAGTTGCAGGAGATGAACGACGCCGCCGTCGTGAACACATTTCTGCACGCGCGTCAGCGTAGCTTTACGATCGAAGATTGTATCAATTTGGTCACCGCGGCCGAATTAGTATTTCAGGGATTGCTCCTCAAGGCGCCGTATTATCCGCACGAATGGTTTACACCGGGAAGCGACTTGCATTCGACGGTGAACGCGATGCCTGACGCAACGATCTGGTCCGTGATGGAGCGTCTCCGCGCTTCGAATACCTGCCATTTTTTCATGGCATGCCATCCCGATCGACCGAAAGAACGCTACACAATCGATTTTTCAACAGAAGACTCCCTCGATTATGCACCGGTCATGCGCATGCGTTGTGGCCTGTCCGGCGCCGAAATCTTTCGGCCGAATTGGGGTATGGATCTAAATCCGGCTCAGTTGCCATTTGTGCAGAACGTCGACGGCCGTCGTACGATTCGCCAGATCGCCGAACGCGTGGCGCAGGCCGGCGGGTCGCCCGGAGCCAGCGTGGACGACCTGGCGAACCTTGGCCGCAAGCTATTCGAGTCGCTGTGGCGTCTCGATTTTGTCGCGATGGCCCTGAACGGAGATTAACGTCGTCGGGCGGACGCGGTGCATTCAGCCCGGATAGTGCCGAGGGGTGAACACCCGGTCGCCGGAATCGCCTGAGTACCACTGCGTTTGCGAGGACCCGACGATCAGCAGGCAGCGCATGTCGACTTCGGCGGGGTTCAGATCGGCCAGCCGCTACCACGCGAACTTCCTCGTCGGGCCCGGCCACGTTGCGTCCGATCACCACCGGCGTGCCGGGTTCGCGATGGGCCAGCAACAGGTCGCGCATCGCGCCCACCTGCCACGTTCGTGCCTTAGACGCCGGGTTGTAGATGGCCAGCACCAAATCGGCGGCGGCCGCGGCCTCAAGACGCGCGGCGATCACCTCCCATGGCTTGAGCCGGTCGGACAGCGAGATCACCGCGTAGTCGTGACCCAGCGGAGCGCCGACCCGGCTGGCGACGGCCTGAGCGGCCGTCATCGCCGGAATAACCCGGATCTGCACGTCCCGGCCACTGTTTCGCCTCTTCCAGAACAGCGGTGGCCATCGCGAACACCCCCGGGTCGCCCGACGACACCACCGCCACCGTGTGTCCCTGCTCGGCCAGCGCGCAGGCCAATCGGGCACGCGCAGGTTCGTCGGTGTTGTCGCTGGGATGACGCCGCTGGCCGTCACGGACCCGGACACGGTCCAGGTAACCGTGGTAGCCGATGAGATCGGTCGCGGCGTCCAGCTCGCGCCGGCTCTGCGGTGTCATCCAGTCCACGTCGCCGGGGCCCAGGCCCACCACCGCGACCGTGCCCTCCGGCGGCTCGACTGCGGGCGGCCGGTCAGCGCCGGCGCCCGCCCGGCAGCATGGCCAGTGAGAAGTACGGAACGCTGGTCTCGTCGACTTCCGCGGCGGCCAGCACGCGTTGTCCCGGTGTGCTGGCCCGCTCCACGTAGAACGCGTCGTCGAGCTGCCCGGACGCCGAAAGCGCCTCCCGCACAGCGTGATACGAACGGCCCAACTTGAGTACCACGGCAGCGTCGGCGTCGGCGAGCCGGCGGGTCAGCTCGGCGACCGGCAGCGTTCCCGGCAGCACCGACAGCACCTCGTCGCCGGCCACCAGCGGTGTCGCGATGGCCGCCGAGGCGGCGCTCACCGACGTCACACCCGGCACGATGACCGCGTTGAACCGCTGTGTCAGCCGGGTGTGCAGATGCATGTAGGAGCTGTAGAACAGCGGGTCGCCCTCGGCGAGCAGCGCCACGTTGCGCCCGGCGTCGAGGTGCGCGGCGATCCGCTCGGGTGGCGTCGGCGTAGAAGTCCTCCATCGCACCCGCGTAGCCGCCGGGATGGTCGGTCACTCTCGGTGGTCACCGGATAGACCAGGTGCTCCTCGATCTGACCGGGCCGCAGATACGGTTCGGCGATGCCGCGGGCGATGCTGCGTCCGTGCCGGGCGCTGTGATAGGCCACCACGTCGGCCTCGCCGATCACCCGGGCGGCCTTGACGGTCACCAACTCCGGGTCGCCGGGCCCCAGCCCGACGCCCCAGAGCGTGCCTCTCTGGTTTGGCGGGGCCGTCATTCTCGATCGGTCGCGATCGCGTTGACGGCGGCGGCGGCCATCGCGCTGCCGCCGCGGCGGCCCCGCACCACCAGATAGGACATCCCGCGCGGGCGGTCGATGAGCTCCTGCTTCGACTGCGCGGAGCCGACGAATCCGACCGGCCCACCCAGCACCGCGGCCGGCGCCGTCGCCCCGTCGTCGATCAATTCGAGCAGCCGAAACAGCGCGGTGGGCGCGTTGCCGACCGCCAGCACCGCGCCGGCCAGCCGATCGGCCCACAATTCCACGCCGGCCGCCGAGCGAGTGGTTCGCCGGCGTGCGGCCAGGTCGGCAGCGCGCGGATCGGCGACCAACGACACCACCTGGTTGTCGGCAGGTAGCCGCGCGGTGGTGATTCCGGCGGCCACCATCGACGAGTCGCACAACACCGGGGCGCCAGCCTTGAGCGCCGCGCGGGTCCGGGTGACGACGTCGTCGGTGTAGGCAACGTGCTCGGCGACATCGACCTGTCCGCAGGTGTGGATCAGCCGCACCACCACCGCTGCGATGTCGGCGGGGAATCGCGTCAGGTCGGCTTCGGCGCGGATGGCCGCGAACGACTGGCGATAGATCTCGGCCGCGTCGCGGATATAGTCGAGCACCCGCTCACCCTACGTTTTGTGGAACAGCTGGTATCCGTCGCCGGTGGCCAGCAGCACCTCGCCGGCCGGTGGGCTGCCGCATGCGCGTTCGCAGCCGACGAAGTGTCGATGCCCCGCGGAATCCGCAGAATCGGTGCTCAGCGAACGCGCCGCGGCTGCGCGCACATCGGCGGCGGAATGCGCGCAGCCGGGGCTGCCGGTGCACGCGCTGATGGTCAGCCAGGGGGAGTTCTCGTCGAACACCAAGCCCATGGGCGCCAGTACCCGAAGTGCGGCGTCGGCGACGGCGTCGTCGAGATCGCATATCAGCACCGAACGCCACGGCGTGATCACCAGCGGGGCCTCGACCTCGGCCCCGATCGCGGCCAGGCATTCCGCGACGCTTGCGGGCAGCACCCCCAGTGGCACCGCGGCGCCCAGGGTGATGCGGCCGTCGTCCTGTTCGATCCAACCCACCGGCGGCCGGGTGACGGCCGGAAACGGGCCGGCCAGTTCGACCCCGGGCCACAACTCGGCTATATCGGCCGGGTCGGCCAATTCGCTTACCCGCCAGGCATTTCCGCGTATCTCGGCGAACCGCAACGCCGACGCTGATCAGTGCATTGACCGCGTCGCCGCCCGCCAGCCGGACGCCGGTGTCTCGCCCCGCCAGCAGCAACGCGCAGCCATCCGTCGGCGAACGTGCACCCCGACGTCGGCGCGCAGACCGGAGACGTCGCCGCGGCCGTCGTCGAGACTGAACCAGAATCGTCCTCCCAACTCCGCGAGCGTGGGCTCGGCGCAGATCGCCGCGTCCAGCTCGCCAACCCACGCTCGCACGTCGGTCCGGCCGCCGACCCGGCCGGACAGCGGCGACGCGACGATGTTGCGGACGCGCTCGTGCGTCGCCGAAGGCAACAGCCCGGCCTCGGTCACCGAGCTCGGCAACCGACGCCCCGTCGGTGATCGCGCGTAGCTGCACGTTGCCGCGGGCGGTCAGTTCCAGCGTCCCCGAGCCCAAGCCGGTGGACGCGGCGGCCAGCGTCGCCAGCTGGGCGGCGGTGATCATGCCCGCCGGGCAGCCGGATCCGCACCAACGCGCCGTCGGCGGCCTGATGTACCTGCAGCGCACCCGGACAGGCGTCGGTGTCTCGCGTCCTGGCCATCTGTTCACGGTACGGCGCGGCCGCGCCAGGCCGAGAGCAATATGGAGTAGCCGCCTACTCTAGGCGCCCGGCCGAACGCATCGGACACTACCGAGAGTCCACCTTCCAACGACGTCGGGAGTAGGCCATGGATAGTCGCCGCGGCCATTCGGTGGTGCTCGGCGCCAGCATCGGCGGCCTGTTGGCCGCCCGCGTGCTGGCGGACTACTACGACCGGGTGACGGTGGTCGAACGAGACATTCTGCCTGTCCAACCGGCCAATCGGCGTGGCGTTCCGCAGGGGAGGCTGATCCACGCCGTCCTCGCGCGATGCCCGCAGATCCTAGACGAACTGTTCCCGGGGTTTGTCGGCGAACTCAAGGCCGCGGGCGTGCCCACCTGGGATGACGGGGACCTATCGAAGCTGTGGTTCTCGGTTGCCGGGCATGAAACGGTTCGCGTCGGCCGGGCACCCAATCAGCCGCCGTCCTTGTTTCCGAGCCGGCCGGTTCTCGAATGGACCGTGCGCCGACGGGTGAAGGCGATCGCAAACGTGAGGTTCCTTGAAGGCCACGACGTGGTCGGCCTGATGGCGACTCCGGATCGCGACCGCGTTATCGGGGCAAGGGTGGTGGACCGTGCCAGAGACTGTGGGACGACGCTGAAGGCAGATCTCGTCGTCGACGCGACCGGCCGGGGTTCCCGCACCCCCGTCTTTCTTGAGGAACTCGGCTATGGCCGCCCCGCGGAGGACGAGTTGACCGTCCAGCTCGCCTACGCCTGTCAACTGCTGCGCGTGGCACCAGACGCCGTGCGGGAGTACCTGATTGCTGTGTCCCCTGTGCCGGGGCGGCCGAAGATGTTCGGATTTATCAAGTACGAGAACGACTCCTGGATGTTCGGTGTGGGCGCCCTGGCGGGCCTCGAGCCGCCGAGCCGGCCCGCAGACATGCTCAGGTTCGCCGCCGATTTCGCTCCCGCGCATGTGCTGGAAGCGATTCGAAGGGCCGAGCCGCTCGGCGACGTGGTCCGCCATCGGGTCCCATCCAATCGGTGGCGGCGCTACGACAAGATGCGCCGGACGCCCGATGGTTTGCTTGTGGTCGGCGACGCGGTTTGCAGCTTCAACCCCATCTACGGGCAAGGCATGACTGTCGCGGCGATCGAGGCGATGGTGCTGCGTGATTGTCTGAAGCGCGGGGATCGCGGCCTGCCTCGACGCTTCTTCCGTGCCTCCGCCAGGAAGATCCGGTTGGCCTGGCAGACCGCCGTCGGCTCCGACTTGAGCCTGCCGGAAGTGGTGGGACCACGACCGATGCTGATGCGAATCAGCAACGCGTTCCTCGAACGGGTGATGACTGCCACCGAATCCGACCCCATCGTCGTGGGTCAATTCTTGCGAGTCACCGGCATGATCGATTCGCCAGTTCGGCTGCTGCGTCCGAGTATTCTGCTGCGCATCATGCGCGCCAAACGCCGGCCGACACAGGCACAGTCTGCCGACGCGTTACGAAGTCAGTCCGCTGACCCGCAGGTTATCCAGCTGGCGAAGGCGCCGGGGTTGCTGTCGAATTCAGCTTTGATTCATTCCATGGGCAGGCGGCGGCGGCCGAACGTCCAATGACGCTCGCAGCCTCCTTGAGGCTGAATCCACCGTCATGCGCGACGGTGAGTGCAAGCCTGAAGATGTCGCCCCCGGACTGCACCTTGTCGAGTGCCGCGCACACCGTCTTACCGTTGCGGTTGACGTAGTCATCCAGGGCATCGGCGTGAGCCACCGCCGGGGCCAGCATGGCGGTGACGGCGAGCATCGGTACGGCCAGGTACAGGGCCCTCACTTGACCTCCGGCAGCGGCGGCGTTCCTACATGGGGGTGGGCGGCGGGTAGCTACATACTGACCGTAGGCCATCAAGTTGGCGCTGTCGACTTGGCGTCAGTACGCTGAGCCTTTCCACCCATGCGAACCATTCGTACCCTGGCTGCGGGCCGAGATGTATTGTTGTGCAATCGCTTTGGCATCGTCTCGAACCTGAAAGGCCAAGATGAGGAAAGGCTTTGCGGGGGGGACTAGGCTATTCAAACTGGGTATATCCGAGACGAGCGTGCGTACTGTCGGGGCGTTGCTCGTCGCGCACCACGCCCCGCGCAGCGTGCAGGAATCTGCTGGATAACCCGAGGCGCGGAATTCGGCCGCCGGCCCCGGCCGCCTGACCAGTAAATACCTTGTTAAGACCTGAAAATACTTTGTAACGAGCGCGTTTCCGTATTGATCGGGTAAGTGAGGTGAGCGACATTGTGAGCTGTCTGCTACCCCGTGAAGGGAGTGTCCCATGACTCGGACAAAGTCGTCCGGTTTCAGCAGCATCATGAAATGGCGATGGCGGGGGTGCTTATCGCTATCCCCATGGCGGTTGTGAGCGTTCCCGACAAACGCGACGCCCGCTGTCAACGGCACCTCGAATACGCTGGCTCCAAACGGTGTTCACCCGGCGCAGCCACCAGCGGCTCCATCCACCGATGCGCCGCAGCCGCCAGCCCCGTACCAATCGCCGGCGGATTATGACTGGTCGCCCTACGGCTCCGGCGACGGCGGCGCTGGCGCCGGCGGTGGTGGTTAACACGCCGTTCGGCGACATCACCGGACGGTAGGTTTGTCGCACCTGTCGGGTCCCTGGCGATCCGATAGTGCCGCGTTGGCCAGTTTCGACCCCTAGCCGACGACAACTACCCGGCCCCGCTGCGGTACGAATAGTGGGTGCCTGAGCCGACCGTTCTGCTGCTGTCGACGTCCGACACCGACCTGATCAGCGCCCGCGCCAGCGGCGCGAGCTACCGGTGGGCCAACCCGTCGCGGCTGCTCGACGGCGGAACTGCCCGACCTGCTGGCCGACGCCGACGATCGTGGTGGTGCGGATCCTCGGCGGCTACCGCGCCTGGCAGGACGGCATCGACGCGGTGCTCGGCCAGCGGTGTCCCGACCGTGCTGGTCAGCGGCGAGCAGGCCCCCGACGCCGAGCTGATCGGCCTGTCCACGGTGCGCGGCCGGCATCGCGGTGCAGACGCACATCTACCTGGCCCAGGGCGGCGTCGACAACCTGCGCCAGCTGCACGCCTTCCTGTCCGACACCGTGCTGATGACCGGCTTCGGGTTCGCGCCGCCGGTCGCGACCCCGACCTGGGGCGTGCTGGAGCGGCCGGACGCCGCGCAATGCCGGCCCCGACGATCGCGGTGCTGTACTACCGCGCCCAGCAGCTGGCCGGCAACACCGCCTACGTCGAGGCGCTGTGCCGGGCCATCGAGGAGGCCGGCGGCGCGGCCGCTGCCGGTGTACTGCGCGTCGCTGCGCACCGCCGAACCCGAGCTGCTGCAACGGCTCGGCGCCGCCGACGCGCATGGTGGTCACCGTGCTGGCCGCCGGCGGACTCAAGCCCGCCACGGCGTCAGCCGGCGGCGACGACGACAGCTGGAACGTCGCACACCTTGCGGCCCTGGACATCCCGATCCTGCAGGGCCTGTGCCTGACCAGCTCGCGCAGCCAGTGGCGCGACAACGACGACGGGCTTAGTCCCCGCTGGACGTCGCCACCCAGGTCGCGGTGCCCGAGTTCGACGGCCGCATCATCACCGTTCCGTTCTCGTTCAAGGAGATCGACGACGACGGGCTGATCTCCTATGTCGCCGACCCGGAGCGGTGCGCGCGGGTCGCCGGCCTCGCCGTCCGGCACGCGCGGCTGCGGCACATCGCCCCCGCCGACAAGCGGGTCGCGCTGGTGTTCTCGGCGTATCCCGACCAAGCACGCCCGCATCGGCAACGCGGTCGGCCTGGACACCCCGGCCAGCGCGGTCGCGCTGCTGCGGGCGATGCGCGAGCGCGGCTACGACATCGGCGACCTGCCCGGCGTCGAGGCCAACGACGGTGACGCGCTGATCCACGCGCTGATCGAGCGCGGCGGACAGGACCCGGACTGGCTCACCGAAGGCCAGTTGGCGGGCAACCCGATTCGGGTGTCCGCCAAGGACTACCGGCGCCTGGTTCGCCACCCTGCCCGCCGAGCTCACCGACGCGGTCGACAACGCACTGGGGCCCGCCGCCGGGGGAGCTGTTCGTCGACCGCACCGCGACCCCGACGGCGAGATCGTCATCGCCGCAATGCAATCCGGCAACATCGTGCTCATGGTCCAGCCGCCGCGCGGGTTCGGCGAGAACCCGGTCGCCATCTACCACGACCCCGACCTGCCGCCCAGCCACCACTACCTGGCCGCCTACCGCTGGCTCGATGCCGGTTTCCCCTCCGGTTTCGGCGCGCACGCCGTCGTGCACCTGGGCAAGCACGGCAACCTGGAGTGGCTGCCGGGCAAGACGCTCGGCATGTCGGCGGCCTGCGGATCCGACGCCGCGCTCGGCGACCTGCCGCTGATCTACCCGTTCCTGGTCAACGACCCGGGCGAGGGCACCCAGGCCAAGCGGCGCGCGCACGCGGTACTGGTCGACCACCTGATCCCGCCGATGGCGCGCGCCGAAACCTACGGCGACATCGCGCGTCTGGAGCAGCTGCTCGACGAGCACGCCAACATCGCCGCGCTGGACCCGGCAAGCTGCCCGCCATCCGCCAGCAGATCTGGACGCTGATGCGCGCCGCCAAGATGGACCACGACCTGGGCCTGGCCGAGCGGCCCGAAGAGGACGCGTTCGACGACATGCTGCTGCACGTCGACGGCTGGCTGTGCGAGATCAAGGACGTCCAGATCCGCGACGGCCTGCACATCCTCGGCCAGGCGCCCACGGGCGAAGCCGAACTCGACCTGGTGCTGGCCATCCTGCGGGCCCGTCAGCTGTTCGGCGGCGAGCACGTCGTGCCCGGCCTGCGCCAGGCGCTCGGGCTGGCCGAGGACGGCACCGACGAACGGTCGTCGCGTCGACGCGGCCGAGGCCGCGGCCCGGGAGCTGGTGGCGGCGCTGCAGGCCACCGGCTGGGACCCCGAGCCGCCGTCGACGGGCTCACCGACAACGCCGACGTCGCGGCGGTGCTGCGGTTCGCCGCCACCGAGGTGGTGCCGCGGCTGGCCGGCACGGCGTCGCGAGATCGACCAGATACTGCGCGCCCTGGACGGCCGGTTCATCCCGGCCGGGCCCTCCGGGTCGCCGCTGCGCGGCCTGGTCAACGTGCTGCCCACCGGGCGCAACTTCTACTCCGTCGACCCCAAGGCGGTGCCGTCGCGGCTGGCGTGGGAAACCGGTGTGGCGATGGCGGATTCGCTGCTGGACCGCTACCGCGCCGACCACGGGCGGTGGCCGCAGTCGGTCGGGCTGTCGGTGTGGGGCACCTCGGCGATGCGCACCGCCGGCGACGACATCGCCGAAGTGCTTGCGCTGCTGGGTGTTCGGCCGGTCTGGGACGACGCGTCGCGGCGGGTCGTCGGCCTGACGCCGATCCCGCTGGCCGAGCTGGGCCGTCCGCGCATCGACGTGACGGTGCGGATCTCGGGCTTCTTCCGGGACGCCTTCCCGCACGTGGTGACGATGCTCGACGACGCCGTGCGGTTGGTCGCCGGCCTCGACGAGGCCGCCGAGGACAACTACGTGCGGGCGCACGCCCAGGCCGACCTGGCCCAGCACGGCGACGAACGTCGTGCCACCACAAGAATTTTCGGCTCCAAACCGGGCACCTACGGCGCCGGGCTGCTGCAGCTGATCGACAGCCGCAACTGGCGCGACGACGCCGACCTGGCGCAGGTGTACACCGCCTGGGGCGGCTTCGCCTACGGCCGCGACCTGGATGGCCGTGCCGCCGTCGACGATATGAACCGCCAGTACCGGCGGATCGCGGTGGCCGCCAAGAACACCGACACCCGCGAACACGACATCGCCGACTCCGACGACTACTTCCAGTACCACGGCGGCATGGTCGCCACGGTGCGGGCGCTGACCGGCCAGGCGCCCGCCGCCTATATCGGCGACAACACCCGACCCGACGCGATCCGCACCCGCACGCTGTCGGAGGAGACCACCCGGGTGTTCCGTGCCCGCGTGGTCAATCCGCGCTGGATGGCGGCGATGCGCCGGCACGGCTACAAGGGCGCATTCGAGATGGCCGCGACCGTCGACTACCTGTTCGGCTACGACGCCACCGCGGGGGTCATGGCCGACTGGATGTACGAACAACTCACCGAGCGCTACGTGCTGGACCCGGAGAACCGGAAGTTCATGGCCGAGTCCAACCCGTGGGCGCTGCACGGCATGGCCGAACGGCTGCTGGAGGCGGCCGGGCGCGGCATGTGGGCCCAGCCGGAGCAGGAAACCCTCGACGGCCTGCGCCAGGCACTGCTGGAAACCGAAGGCGACCTGGAGGGCTGAGGAGTTGGCCGAGCAGGGGGCACCTGCGCCTGCTCGCGGGGTAGGTTGAGCCCGTGACACCCACATTCGCCGACCTCGCCAAGGCGCAATACATCCTGCTGACCACCTTCACCAAGGACGGCCGGCCCAAGCCCACTGCGATCTGGGCCGCGGTAGACAAAGAGCGGGTGATCGGCTGCTGGTCATCACCGAAGCGCACTCCTGGAAGGTCAAGCGGATCCGCAATACCCCCCGCGTCACGATGGCCACCTGCACCATGCGCGGCCGCCCGACGAGCGAGGCTGTCGAGGGCACCGCGGCCATGCTGGACAAGTCGGAAACGGGCGCCGTCTACGACGCTATCGGCAAGCGCTACGGCATCGTGGGCAAGGTGTTCAACCTATTCAGCAAGCTGCGCGGCGGCATGGAAAACAATGTCGGTCTCGAGCTCCGGGTCGCCCCGGCCTAACGGTGGCGACCCGGTGAGCGCCGTCCTGATCCCGATCCCGGATCGTGATTTCGATCCGACCGAGGTCGCGGTCAGCTGGAGCGTCCTGACCCGCAACGGTCACCGGGTGATCTTTGCCACCGAAAGCGGCAATCCCGGGATCGCCGACGACATCATGGTCAGCGGCCGGGGTTTGGATGTCTGGTCGGCGCTGCCGGTGTTGGGCGCCATCCCGTTCATCGGGCTGGCGCTGCGGGCGAACAAGAATGGTCGCAACGCATACCGGGACATGCTGCAATCGGCCGAGTTTCAGCATCCGTTGAGCTGGAGTCAGGCCACACTTGACGGCATCGACGCGCTGTTGTTGCCCGGTGGTCATCGCGCCCGCGGAATGCGCAGCTTTATCGACAGCGAGGTGCTGCAGCGGCTCGTCGTGAACGCCTTTGCCGCCGACGTTATCGTGGCCGCGATCTGCCACGGCGTACTGCTCGCGGCCCGCAGCATTGATCCCGCCACCGGACGCTCGGTGCTCCACGGGCGCAGGACAACCGCGTTGACATGGGCGCTGGAGCGCAGCGCCTGGCGCGTCACCCGGCTCACCCGGTTCTGGGACCCCGATTACTATCGCACCTATTCCGAGGAGCCCGGCGAGCCCGACGGGTACATGTCAGTGCAATCGGAAGTCACGCGCGCGCTGAAAGATCCGGCTGATTTCTGTGATGTCGCTCGCGGGTCGCCGCGCTGGTGGCTCAAGGCCTCCGGAATGGTGCGCGACACGGCCACCGATCCGCGGCCGGCGTTCGTCGTCGATGACGGCAGCTATGTATCCGCGCGCTGGCCGGGCGATACCCATACGTTTGCGACCGTCGTGTCGCAGAAGCTCACCTCGGCGCGCCGGGATGGTTAATGCTGTTTCTGGTCCAAGAGGCTGCCGTAGCGCTGCCACCACTGGTAGAGGGTGCCGAGGTCGGGTCCCCCGTTGACGGTGGCCAGCAGTAGCTGAGCATCGCGGGTCCAGGCGACATTGGGGCGGTCTTCGATGGCGCCGCAAACCACCTTGCCGCCGACCTGCCCGGGATCGGAGCTGTAATACCAGGTCCCCGCTACCGAGTCGCTTTTTGCGCCGGGGCAGGGGGACACCGCCATGTCGTCGGCGGTCGCCTGGAAATCGCCAGTCAGCGCGTCCAAGTCTTCGTAAATCGTGAAGCGCGCATAGGTCGGGCTAACGGACGAGGTCGCCTGACTGCAGTCCAGGCTTGCGACCGCATTTGGAAACGGGTTGGTGGCCCGCGTGCAGCCGCTCGCGGTGTACCCGGCGGGCAGCAGCCCTAGGATCCGTTGCTCGGCGGGACTGAACTGGCCCGCAGGAAGGACGAGGGTCGCCGCACTCCGCAGGGCTTCGCGGGTGGGCGAGTGATCGTGGGTGCCAAGCCGATCATCAGTGCTGAGCAGCGCGATGCTCGCGCCGACCAGACCCGCCAAAACGGCGAAGCCGGCGCCAATCTGGATCCATCCAACCCGCCGCATCGGCGCCGCATCGCCGCGCATCGCCGTCTCCTCACCTGTTACCGCTGGCCGCTCCGACATCGTAAGGGCCCATTTGCTCAGCTGTGAAGGCGTACGGGTTATTCCTGTCTCGAATCACCATGTTGGGAACGACCACCCCGAACACCGCGCTGCCGACCGCACCGGCAAGGCCTTTGGCCCAGTCCCGCCGGCCGATCGCACCCGCGGTCCGCGCGTTCAGCGGCTAGTTGCGCGGCGAGTCACTCTTGCACAGACCGCGATTGAATTGGCCGGGAAAGTGTCCCGGTCAGCCGGCCTCGCGCCGCGGCCGCGCACCGCCGACAAGCAGCGCGATCACGGTGCCGACGCGCGGCCACTGCGCGCGGTAACGGGCTAGCGCTACGGCGATGCCCCCGCTCTCAGGTGCTCGCCGAAGAAGTCGAAGACACGGCTCCACGCGTCTTCCGCCGCGGCTTCGTTGTAGCTGAAGCCCGCGACGCGAAGCAGTGGCTGGCCGGGGAGTTTGTTCGCGAAGCTGTGCCCGGCGCCGGGATAGACCTTGATATCGGCGGTGATCTGCTTGGCCGCGGTCACTTCCCGCAATTTGGCGGGCGCACCGATGCCCAGCGGGTCACGTCCGCCCAAGCTCGCCACAATGGGGCACGCCCCATCCAGCGTCTCGCTCAGATTGCGGGGCAGTGGCGTGCCGTAGAAGGGAGCGGAAGCGCCAAAACCTTTGGGCGACATGATGAGCGCGAAACCGCCGCCCATGCAGAAGCCGGCGATGCCGACGCGGCCGGTGCATTCCGGCATCGACTTCAAGTGATCGCGGGTGGCCAAAATGTCGTCAAGTGCGCGGCCGCGCTTTGTCAGCATCTCCCGCATGACTCTGGTGATGCACCGCGCGCGGCCACCTCGGGCATACAGATTCGGGGTGAGCGCCACATACCCCGCCCGCGCGATGCGCTGCGAAATCATTTCATTGTCCGGCCGGTAGCCCACAGCGTCGTGGATTACCACCACACCCGGCCATGGACCTTCACCCGCGGGAAGCCCCAGCAGCGCATCGATCCGTCCGTCGGGGGTGTCGATCTCGATCGTGGTCATATCGTCATCTAACTGCAGCCTCCATGGGCACCACCAGGGAACTCGGGCGTGGCCGGCAGACGTTGGCATCACATGATTTCGCGGCTGGTGCTCATCTACGCCGTCGTCGAGTTCGCAGCGTTCATCGCGCTGGTGTCGACGATCGGTCTGGGCTGGACCATGCTCGTGCTGCTGGCCACCTTCGTCCTCGGGGTACTGGTATGGATCCCAATCTCCGGGCGCCGGCTCAGTGCTCAAGTCCTGCAGCTGCAGTCCGGCCTGAAGGAACCGCGCAGGGTGCTGGGCGATGGCGTGTCGCTCACCCTGGCCACGGCGCTGCTTCTTGTTCCCGGGCTGGTCACCTCGGCTCTCGGCCTGTTGTTGCTGGTGCCACCGATACGGACGGCGGCCGGACCAAGAGTTGCCGCGATCGTGATGCGCGGCATCCAGGGCCGCGCGCCGCTGATCGTCGATGAGGCCGCAGGACCAAGAGTGGACGGACGCGACTACATCGACGGCGAGGTCATTGACGTTCAAGACATCGAGCCTGCGGCGCTGCCCGACCGGCGATCCCCGTAGTTTTGCTCCTGTGTCGCAGATTCCCACCAAGCTGCTGGTCAACGGCCGGGTGCACAGCCCGACCCACCCGGACGCCACCGCCATGGCGGTGCGCGGCGATGTCGTGGCGTGGCTGGGTAGCGACGACGTCGGGCGCAGCCAGTTTCCGGACGCCGACCTCGAGGATCTGGACGGCGCCTTCGTCGCGCCGGGATTCGTGGACAGCCACATCCACCTGAGCGCGACCGGGCTGACGCTCAGCGGGCTCGATCTGCGCGCGGCCACCTCGCGCGCGCACTGCATCCAGATGGTCGCCGACTACGCCGCCGCCCACCCCGGTCAGCCGGTGTGGGGGCACGGCTGGGACGAATCGGCCTGGCCGGAGAACGCGCCGCCGAGCACCGCCGAGCTGGACGCGGTGCTCGGTGACCGGCCCGCCTACCTGGCGCGCGTCGACGTGCACTCGGCGGTGGCCTCTACGGGGCTGCGGCGCCTGGTCCCGGAGCTGGCAGGCGGCGGCCGGGTTTCCGCCGAGGAGCCGCTGACCGACGACGCCCACCACCTGGTCCGGGCCGCCGCCCGCGACTTGCTCACCGCCGATCAGCTGGCCGAGGCCCGGATCGCGGCGCTGGACGGCCTGGCCGCAGCCGGCGATCGTCGCGGTGCACGAATGCGCCGGGCCCGAGATCGGCGGGCTCGACGACTGGCTGCAGCTGCGCGCCTTCGATCACGGCGTCGAGGTGATCGGCTACTGGGGTGAGGCCGTGACCACCGCCGCACAGGCCCGTGCCCTTATGGAGCAGACCGGGGCCCGCGGACTGGCCGGCGACCTGTTCGTCGACGGGGCGCTCGGTTCGCGCACCGCGTGGCTGCGCGAGCCCTACGCGCGACGCGCCGGACCGCGTCGGCAACTGCTACCTCGACGCCCGACGCCGTCGAAGCGCACGTGCGGGCCTGCACCGAGGCGGAGGTGACGGCCGGTTTCCACGTCATCGGCGATGCCGCGGTCTCGGCGGTGGTCGACGCCTTCGAGCGCGTCGTGGCCGACCTCGGGGTCGTCGCCGTCGCGCGCTGCGGGCACCGGCTGGAGCACCTGGAGATGGTGACCGCGGAGCAGGCGGCAAAGCTGGGCGCGTGGGGCGTCATCGCCAGCGTGCAGCCCAACTTCGACGCGCTGTGGGGCGGCGGCAACGGCATGTACGCCCGTCGCCTCGGTGTCGATCGAGCCAGCGAACTCAACCCGCTTCGCGCTGTTAGCATCCCAAGGCGTGCCCCTCGCGTTCGGTTCCGACAGCCCCGGTGACCGGCATCGATCCGTGGGTCAGCGTGCGCGCGGCGGCCAACCACCACACCCCGGGCAGCGCCGTGTCGGCGCGGGCGGCCTTCGCCGCCGCAACCCGCGGCGGCTGGCGGGCGGGCGGCGTGCGCGACGGCAACACCGGCACGCTGGTGCCCGGCGCGCCGGCGTCCTACGCCGTGTGGGCACGCCGGGGACCTCGATGCCCTCGACGTCGCGGCGCCGCGCGATGCCGTCCAGCGCTGGTCCACCGACCCGCGTTCCCGGGTGCCGGCGTTGCCCCGCCTGGGTGCCGACCGACGCCCTGCCGCGTTGCCGCAAAACCGTGCATCGGGGTGTCGTCATCCATGGCTGACAAGGCGGGGAAACCGTCCCGGAGCCTGGGCGTGATGAGGCCGCGAAGCTGATCTCTGGATGACGATGCCAGAACGAGGCCACACCGAGGTCGACCTCGATCTGACGGGGACCTGGCCGGGGTCGACGTCGAAGATCAGGAGCCCGAAGAGGCCGCCGAGTCGCGGCAATCAATACCCCACGAACCCCAGGAAGTGATCACGCACCTGCGTCAAGGTCCGCCATGGACCCATCAGCTGGGCACCTTCGGACGCGAGACTGGCGGGGCGGCAGCTGCGGCCGTCGCGCGCGCGCCTGCGTAGGTGCTTGGCTGGTGCCGCGGCTGGCGCGGTTGACGGCCACCAGCGTCGCCGGCCTGCTGCTGTACGCCAGCTTTCCGCCGCGGAACTGGTGGTGGGCCGCATTCGTCGCCTTCGCGCTGCTGGCTTGGGTGCTGACCCACCCCGCCACCACACCGTGCGGCGGCCTGGGCTACGGCTTCCTGTTCGGCCTGGCCTTCTACGTGCCGTTGCTGCCGTGGATCAGCCTGCTGGTGGGCGACGTGCCGTGGGTGGCGCTGGCGACCATGTCCGCGCTGTTTCCCGGCGCTGTTCGGCCTGTTCGCCGTGGTGGTGCGGCGGGTGCCCGGCTGGCCGATCTGGTTCGCCGTGCGTGTGGGCGGCCCAGGAGTGGTTGAAGTCGATCTTTCCGTTCGGCGGATTCCCGTGGGGGTCGGTGGCCTTCGGCCAGACCGACGGGCCCGTTGCTGCCGCTGGTCCAGCTCGGCGGAGTCGCGCTGCTCTCATTGTCGGTCGTGCTGGTGGGATGTTGCCTGACCGCGATCGCGCTGGAAATCGTGCAGTGGTGGCGAGCCGGTGGCCCGGCACAGGCCCGTGGCAAAGGTCGCTCGGGCGAATCGACCAAGACGGCCGGCAAGACGCCCGACATGCCAGCCGAGCCACAGGCGCCGGCGGTGTTGCTACCGGGCGTCAGCGTCTGCCTGGTGTTGCTGGCCGCCATCGTGGTCTGGCCGAGTGTGCGGCACGCGGGTGCGGGATCAGGCGGCGAACCTGCCGTCACGGTCGCCGTCGTGCAGGGCAACGTGCCCCGGCTTGGCCTCGACTTCAATGCGCAGCGGCGAGCGGTACTGGACAACCACGTTCGCGAGACGATGCGGCTGGCCGAGGATGTGCGCGCCGGGACCGCTGCGGCAGCCCCAGTTCGTGATCTGGCCGGAGAACTCCTCGGATATCGATCCGTTGGTCAACGCCGACGCCGCGCAAGAGATCTCCGAGGCGGCCGAGGCGATCGGCGCGCCCATCCTGGTCGGCACCGTGCTCGACGTTCCCGGTCGCATGCAGGAATCCCCGGAATACACCAACACGGTGATCGTCTGGAATCCCGTCACCGGCCCGGCCGACCGTCACGACAAGGAAATCGTCCAGCCGTTCGGCGAGTACCTGCCCATGCCGGGGCTGTTCCGGCATCTCTCCGGATACGCCGACCGCGCCGGCCACTTCGTGCCCCGCAAAAACAGCGACGTCGTGCACATCGCGGGGGTACCGCTCGGCGTGGCCACCTGCTGGGAAGTCATCTTCGACCGCGAGCCGCGAAAAGTCGGTCCTCAACGGCGCCCAGCTGCTGGCCGTGCCGAGCAACAACGCCACCTTCAACCAGACGATGAGTGAGCAACAGCTCGCCTTCGCCAAGGTCCGGGCCGTCGAGCACGACCGATACGTGGTGGTTGCCGGCACCACCGGGATCAGTGCGGTGATCGCGCCGGATGGCGGCGAGCTAGCCCGCACCGGCTTCTTCGAGCCCGCCTACCTGGACAACCAGGTGCGGCTGAAGACGCGGCTGACCCCGGCCACCCGCTGGGGTCCGATTCTGCAATGGGTGCTGGTCGGGGCCGCTGGAGCGGTCATTCTCGTCGCGATACGGCACAATAGATGGTCCCCGCGTCCGAGCGGATCCAAGGGCCCGGGTTCGCCGACCCGGGAAAAATCCGAGGGCTCATCCGAGGACGCAGACGCTGCGCCCGACGACCAGGGCGGTGACTACACTCCGCTCCACCGGGGCGGCCAACGACCTCCGCGATATTTCGGGCGACACAGAGGAGCCACATGACCACGCCCAGCCAGCGTGCCCTGGTGATCATCCCCACGTTCAACGAGCGGGAAAACCTGCCGCTGATCCATGGGCGCGTGCGGGCCGCACTGCTCCGACGTGCATGTGCTGGTCGTGGACGACGGCAGCCCGGACGGCACCGGCCAGCTAGCCGACGAGCTGGCAGCCGCCGATCCCGGCCGCACGCACGTGATGCACCGCACCGCCAAGAACGGGCTGGGCGCCGCATACCTGGAAGGCTTCGCGTGGGGTTTGAGCCGGGGATACTCGGTGCTTGTGGAGATGGACGCCGACGGCAGCCACGCGCCCGAACAGCTGGACCGCCTGCTGGATGCTGTCGACGCCGGAGCCGACCTGGCCATCGGTTCGCGCTACGTCGACGGGGGCACGGTGCGAAACTGGCCGTGGCGGCGCTGGGCACTGTCCTGGACCGCCAACACCTATGCGCGGTTGGCGCTGGGTATCGGCATCCACGACATCACCGCCGGCTACCGCGCCTACCGACGCGAAGTGCTCGAGGCGATCGACCTGGACGCCGTCGACTCCAAGGGCTATTGCTTCCAGATCGATCTGACCTGGCGCACCATCAGCAACGGGTTCGTCGTCGTCGAGGTGCCGATCACATTCACCGAGCGCGAAATCGGCGTGTCCAAAATGAGTGGATCGAACATTCGCGAGGCGCTGGTCAAGGTCGCCCAATGGGGGTACCAGGGTCGAATGTCCCGCGCTCGCGCGACGTGAGCAGGAGGCTTTACCTAACGGGCCCCGTCAGCCGCGGCGGCGCGACCTGATCAGCTCGAGACGCTCCTTGAGCAACTCTTCAAGTTCTTCGACGCTGCGGCGCTCCAACAGCATGTCCCAGTGCGTACGTGGTGGCTTGACCTTCTTGGGCTCGGGCAGATCGCCCTCGATCAGGGTGCCTTCCATGCCGTTGCGACACAGCCAGGTGCCGGGAATTTCGGCATCGTCGGCGAAGGGAACCTCGAACTCTTCGCCGTTGTCGGTGCGGTACCGCGCGATCTGACGTGGCGCGAGGTCATGATTGCGGTCGGTCTCGTAGCTCACGGCCCCGAGGCGACTGCCTCTCAATACTCGATCAGCCATCGGCGCTACTCCTTTGGGTCCTATGAGCTCCGGGGCTCTGAGCTCTGGGGCTCGGAGTTGAGCTCTTGAATTCCTACGATGCGATTCTCTTCGCATAGCAAACGTTGCCACGCTCGATGGAGTTCCCGGAGGAGTTCCCGGGCCGGCACGCAACGCACGCGACGCGACCATCAATGATACCGGGTAGGCGGGCCCCAACGGACTAAACTCGGCAACCGTGACGCGACGTGCCCACCCTCAGCCCTGCCGGTGGTGTGGTCGAGACGTTTCTGACTCTGCGATAGGCCGTCGCCGCCAGTACTGTCGGCAGTCTTGCCGGCAGCGGGCATACGAGCAACGGGCCTCGATCAACCGGGGTGCGGCTGGCGCATCACTGGCTCTGCCGGCTGATGCGGTCGTGCTGTCGGCCGACGACGCCGCCGATCTCTCGGATCGCGTCTACCAGGTGCGATGTGCGGCGGAGGACGTCGCTACGGCGCTCGACGAAGGCGCGGCGGCAACCGAACTGCGTGACCTGTGCGAGTTGCTGATCCGCGCGGCCAGGGCCGCCGACGGCTGGCGCCGAGTAGGTGTCTGACCACGTCGGCTGCCGCGCCATTCGTCTTTTAGTCGTCTAAAAAGGTTGGCTGGGTACGGTCGTACCCAGCTCCACCGGTGGCCAGAAAAGCGGTTCCGCAGTTGGCGGCTGTCCCGCTTTGGGCGGCTGGGAGTGTCGGACGTTTTTGAAATGCTGCCGGAGTTAGCGATACTCACCCAGCGACATTCTTGGGTCGCAGAGCAGCACGACACTGGTCGAAAAGTTGCCAGCATCGTTTCGTGCAGCAACTTCCGTGACGGCGAGAGCGCATCCGGCGGTCAGCGACGACCAATGTTGGGCGAGGGTAGGCGAGGTTACTAATGGGTGATCAACTTCAGCATGCGACCGATGCGCCGCGCAAAGCGTTGGTCCAGGTTGAGCGCCTGAAGCGCACCAACCGAGCGCTGCTGGAACGCTCGAATGAGCCGATCGTCATCGTGGGTATGTCGTGCCGCTTTCCGGGTGGGGTCGACACCCCTGAGGCCCTTTGGCAAATGGTCGCCGACGGCCGCAACGTGATGTCAGAGTTTCCGGGCGACCGCGGCTGGGACCTAGCCGGGTTATTGGATCCGGATCCCGACGCGCGCCACAAGTCGTACGCACGTACCGGCGGTTTCGTGGACGGCGTGGCGGACTTCGACGCCGCCTTCAGCGAGCGGGCGCAATGAGGATCGCGGTCACCGGGGCCGGCGGCGTGCTCGGCCGCGGCCTCGTCGCCAGATTGCTCAGCCAGGGCCACGACGTCGCCGGGATCGCCCGCCATCGGCCCGAAAGCTGGCCGAGCACAGCCGATTTTTTCGCCGGTGACATCCGGGACGCGGCCGCGGTGGGGCGCGCGGTCGCCGGGGCCGACGTCGTCGCGCACTTTGGAGCGTCTGACCAGCGGCGACCTCGCCCAACTCGACGATCGCCGGTTACTCAGCCTGATCTTGTTGGCACGCGATCATGTCGTGCACGGCTGGCTACTGGCCTCGGGGTCATTCATGCTCTGCGCGGCGTTCAACGTGTTGCTACGAGGCCTGTGTGGGCGCGCCACCGCGCCACCGGCCGGCCCGGAGTTGGTCAGCGCACGATCGGTGGAAGCCATGCACCGGCTGGTGGTCGCGGCGCGGCGTGACCCGACAGTGATTCGCCTGCTGACCGAACCCGGCAGACGCCTCGACGCGCTGGCCCTACAGGCCCCGGAATTTCATTCCGCCGTGCTGGCCGAATTGGCGCTGATCGGACACCGTGGTCCCGCGGAGGTCGAGATGATGTCGACCAGCTACGCCGACGATCCGGAGTTGCTGGTCCGGATGGTTTCCAAGACCATGAGCGCGCCCCCCACACCCGAGCCGCGACCCCCGGTAATTCCGTTGCGGGCCAAGCCCATAGCCCTGCTGGCCGGACGCCAGCTACGCGATCGCGAAGTCCGCCGCGACAGAATGGTTCGGGCTATCTGGGTGTTGCGCGGCCTGCTGCGTGAGTACGGGCGCAGGTTGGCCGACGCCGGAGTCTTCGAGACCGCCGACGACGTGTTCTATCTGCTGGTCGACGAGCTCGATGCACTCCCGGAAGATGCTGCGAAGCTGGTGGCCCAGCGGCGTGCCGAACAACGCCGGCTGGCCGGCGTTGTTCCGCCGACCGTGTTCAGCGGGACCTGGGAACCCTCGACCACGTCGTCGACGGCGCTGGCCACCGGCGACACCCTGCGCGGCGCCGGCGTCTGCGGGGGCCGGGTCCGCGGCAGGGTGCGGATCGTGCGGCCCGAGACCGTAGATGACCTGCAAGCCGGCGAGATTCTGGTCGCCGAGGTCACCGACGTCGGGTACACCGCTGCCTTCTGCTACGCGGCGGCCGTGGTGACCGAGCTTGGCGGCCCGATGTCTCACGCAGCCGTAGTGGCCCGCGAGTTCGGGTTCCGCTGTGTGGTAGATGTCCAGGACGCGACTCACCGCCTGCCGCCCGGATCGCTCGTCGAGGTCGATGGCGGAACAGGGGAGATCCGCGTGCTGGACGTAGCGGGCGAATAGGTTTGGTGCGAAGAGCAGAGGAGGAATCTTTTAGTATCGAGTCTCCGCTGCTTCGCTTGTTTTGCTTCCCGTTCGCGGGCGGAGGGCGCGACGGTGTCCGGCGATGGCTCGCCGGCTGCCGCCCTACGTGAAGGTGGTGCCGATCGAGTACCCGGGTCATGGCCGTCAGTTTCCGGGCAGGCCCCGCTCGCCGATGTCGTTCAGATCGCGCGGTTCGTCCGGAGAAATCCTGGCCGACCTCGAGGAGCCGTTCGCGCTGTTCGGCCACAGCATGGGCGCGCTGGTCGCCTTCGAGTTGGCCCGCGAGCTGCGGCGGGGCGGGGCGCCACTCCGGTAAAGGTCTACGCCTTGGCCGCCCTTCGCGCCGGTCAGCCCGGAACACGAAGGGCCTGGTGAGGATATTTTGGCGCTGACCGACGACGAGGTTCGGGATCGCCTCATTCGATACGGGCGGTACCCCCCAAGAAGTTTTGGACAACGCCGACCTCATGGAACTCATGCTGCCGATCGTGCGCGCCAACATGGCGGCCTGTGAGGACTATGTATATCGCCCAGAAACGCCGCTCCCGTGCCCGATCACGGCGCTGGGTGGCGTGGACGACGACACGTTCGAGCAGTCCGAGCTGACCCTCTGGGGAGAGGTGACGAGCAAGTCGTTCGAGGTGGTGAACCTGCCCGGAGGGCATTTTTTTCCGCGCACCCACACTGCCGCGCTGACGAGATGGCTGAGCGAAGACATCCGCAAGCTGCTCAGAATTCCGCTTTGATCGGGGTCACTGAAATCCCCTGCGCGGAAGCGGTTTAGCTCATCCGGGGCGGTCCTGGCCGGCGGCGCTGGTCCTCGCGCGCCGGTACCACGTAGCTACCACATGGGTCCCCAGCCCCGACCGTCAGCACAGCGCGTGCCTCAGCGCCTCAGCAGCTGAATGCGGCGCCGACGCCGTCGGGCGGCTGGCACCGACCGCAGGCAACCGAACGGTTCGATGCCCGCGGCGCTGAACCGGACCGCCGACTGGTGGGCGTAGTTCACGCAAAACAGCCCGGCTTGGTCGGCGCGGCAGCGATAGTCGTCGAAAGACAACGAGTCCCCATTGGCCAACTCGGCGCCGTTGCCGGTGACGAACGGGCCCGGATCGCCGCGAGTCTCCCCGACCTGCAGGTTGTGCCGTCGAAGTCGACCCAGCCGCCCTTCCATTCGCCGTAGGCCGTCTCGGGCCGGGGTGGCGGATTGGTCAGCTTGACCAGGCACGCCAGGGCGCTGCCGGTGTGCTTGGCATCCGTCGTGCAGCACCGGTCGGCCGCCGGCGCGCCATTGGCGGTGAAGGCGATGTCGTTGCCCAGCTGGGTGGTGACGCCGTCGCGTGCCGCGTCGTGATAGCGGGCCGGATCGGCCGGCTGTGACCGGCCTCGATCCAGGCGATGACGGTCCGCGATCGGCGCCCCGGCGGCCGGCGCTGAAGCCGCTGACGGCGGTGCCGGAGGTTTGCTCACCGATGGGGAAGGCGGCGTCGAGCGAGGTGTCCGACGGGACGACCCGGTGCTGGGTTGACGTTTGCTCGGTGTCGCCGCTGCCGGCGTGGGAGCATCCGGCCACCAGCAACGGTACTGCGATCAGCGCGGCGATCCGCATTGTGCCAGGCTATCCGTCACCACCGGATTTCAGCGCTGCTGGCGCGCCGTGTGCCGTCGTGTCGGCTACCGTCGGGTTATGCATGAGCGCACCGTCCGCGCGCACACCGCCACCGGCACCGTCGAAGGCTTCACCCGCGACGGCGTGAACCGCTGGCGATCCATCCCGTATGCTCGGCCGCCCGCTGGGCCCGCTGCGATTCCGGGCGCCGCAGCCCGCCCAGCCCTGGTCGGGCGTGCGGCACTGCCACGGCTTCACCAACTGTGCGCCGCAGCAGCGTCGCTACACCATGCTCGGCGTCGGCAGGTACCAGCCGATGAGCGAGGACTGCCTCACTCTCAACGTGGTCACACCCGAAGTCGCCAGCGGGGAACCGCTGCCGGTCATGGTGTTCATCCACGGCGGCGGCTACATCCTGGGCAGCTCGGCAACCCCGCTGTACGACGGCGCCGCGCTGGCCCGGCGCGGCTGCGTGTACGTATCGGTCAACTATCGGCTGGGCGCGCTGGGGTGTCTGGACCTGTCGTCGCTGTCGACGCCGGAGCATCAGTTTCGACAGCAATCTGTACCTGCGCGATCTGGTGCTGGCATTGCGTGGGTGCAGGACAACATCGCCGAATTCGGCGGTGACCCAGGCAATGTCACCATCTTCGGCGAAAGCGCCGGCGCGTGCATGACCGCCACGCTGCTGGCGGTGCCCGCCGCCGAAGGCCTGTTCGCCCGGGCGATCTCGGAAAGCCCGGCCAGCGGGCCTGGTGCGCTCGAAAGACGTTGCCGCCGAGTTCGCGACGCGATTCGCCGACCTGCTCGGCGCGCGCACCCAGGACGCCGCCGAAGCGCTGATGCAGGCGTCCGCGGCGCAACTGGTGCAGACACAGCACCGCCTGATCGACCAGGGCATGCAGAAGAGGCTGGGCGCGTTCCCGATTGGCCCGGTCTTCGGCGACGACTACCTGCCCGTCGACCCGGTCGACGGCGATGCGGTGCGGCCAGGCGCACCGAGTGCCGCTCATCGTGGGGACCAACGCCGAAGAGGGCCGGCTGTTCACCCGCTTCCTGGGCATGCTGCCGACCAACGAGGCGATGGTCGAGGAGCTGCTGGCCGACGCGGAACCGGCTGCGCGCGAACGCATTACCGCCGCCTATCCGGATTACCCGGCCCCGTCGGCATGCATCCAGCTCGGCGGCGACTTCGCGTTCAGTTCGGCGGCCTGGCAGATCGCCGAGGCCCATAGCGGGCACGCGCCCACCTACCTGTACCGCTACGACTACGCGCCGCGGACGCTGCGCTGGTCGGGCTTTGGGGCCACCCACGCCACCGAGCTGCTCGCCGTCTTCGACATCTATCGCACCCGGTTCGGCGCGCTGCTGACCGCGGCGCCGACCGGCGTCCCGGCGCTGCGGGTCAGCAACGAGGTGCAGCGACGCTGGCGGTCATTCAGCCGTACCGGGGTGCCCGGCGACGACTGGCCCGCCTACACCGAGTCCGACCGCGCTGTGATGGTTTTCGACCGCAAGTGCCGCGTCGAGTTCGATCCGCACCCGCACCGCAGGATGGCGTGGGACGGCTTCTCCCTGGCACGCTGATCCCCATGGGCCCTGACACCTGAGCAAGACACCGACCGTCTCGAACGACCCAGCCGACCTGACCGCCGCGTGGCTGACCGCGAGACCTGGGCGCCGGAACCGTCGCCGATTTCGCCGTCGAGCGCATCGGCACCGGCCAGATGAGCGAGTGCTATCGCGTCCAGCTGAGCTACGCCGACCCGGGGCGACCGGCGGGCCCGGAGTCGGTGGTGCTGAAGGTCGCGGCCACCGATCCGACGAGCCGGCAGACCGGGCTGGCGCTGGGCCTCTACGAGCGCGAGGTCCGCTTCTACCACGACATCGCGCCAGGGCTCGGCGGGCCGATCGCGCCGTGCTACCACGCCGCGATCGACACCGAGACGGGTGTGTTCGATCTGCTGCTCGGCGATGCCGGGCCGGCCGTGGTCGGCGACGAAATCGCCGGTGCCACAACCGAACAGGCCGCGACTCGCGGTCGTCGAGCTGGGTCGGCTGCACGGCCCGCTGCTGGGCGACGCGGCGCTGGCCGAAGCGCCGTGGCTCAATCGCGAGTCGCCGCTGAACCAGGCCATGATCGCCGCGCTCTACGCCGGGTTCGTCGAGCGCTACGGCGACCAGATCGCACCGAAGCACCGCTAGGTATGCGAGCGCCTGGTGGCCGCGTTCGACGGCTACCTGGCCCAGCGAGGCCGAGCAGGCCGCATTCAGGGCTTGGTGCATGGTGACTATCGGCTGGACAACATGTTGTTCGGCACCGCCGGCGCCGATCGGCCGTTGACGGTGGTCGACTGGCAGACCGTTATCTTGGGGCCCGGCGATGACCGACCTGGCCTACTTCCTCGGCTGCGCCCTGCGGACACAGGATCGTCGCGCGCACTACGACGCGCTGCTGCGCGCCTACCACGACGCGCTGGGTCCGCGGGCGCCGATCACCCTCGACGATGTCCGCGAAGGTGTGCGCCGGCAGAGCTTCTTCGGCGTGATGATGGCGATCGTCTCGTCAATGCTGGTGGAGCGCACCGAGCGAGGCGACCGGATGTTCATGACGATGCTGCAGCGGCACTGCGATCACGTGCTCGACACCGACGCATTGGCGACATTGCCCGATCCGCGGCGACGCCGGAGCCGCTGCGGCCGTCGGAGGAGGACGAACAAGCGCACACCGCAACGGCGCCGAACCGCTGTGGAGCGAGAGCTGGTATGCCGACTTCGTCGACCCGGCACAGGGATTCGGCGGCTGGTTCCGGCTCGGCCTGATAGCCAACCAGGGCGCGGCGTGGATCCACGCGCTGCTGTGCGGGCCGGACCTGCCGACCGTCGCCGTCGTCGATTGTCGAAGTCCCGCTGCCCGCAGACCCGTGGGCGTTGCGCACCGACGACTTCGAGATCGGTCACTCCGCCAGCGAGCCGCTGCAGACCTATCGCGTCGACGTGCGGGCGCGGGGTCAGGCTTACCCGGACCCGTCGGCCTTGCTACGCGGCGAGCCGGGAACTCCGGTCGAGATGACGATGAATCTGGTGTGGACCACCGACGGCACCCCGTACAAGTACCGGATGACGACGCGCTACGAGATCCCGTGCACCGTCTCGGGCACCGTCACCATCGACGACCACACTTACCGGCTCGACGCGGTTCCCGGGCAGCGCGACCACTCCTGGGGGGTGCGCGACTGGTGGAGCATGGACTGGGTGTGGAGCGCGCTGCACCTCGATGACGGGACCCACCTGCACGGCGTGAACATACGGATTCCCGGCGTTCGGAGGCTTCAGCGTCGGCTACGTTCAAGACCGCGAGGGCAACGTCACCGAGCTGGACACAGTGGACACCCGGGAAGCTTTCGGCGCCAATGGGTTACCGCTGGATGCGACATTGAACCTGGATCCTGCAGGGGTCACCGCGAACGTCGATGTAGCGGGACACGCACCGGTTCGGCTGACCGCCGCCGATGGACGGGTGAGCCAGTTTCCGCGGGCCTGGGTCACGGTCAGCACCGCGGACGGCCGCAGCGGCGTCGGCTGGATGGAATGGAACCGCAACCTGCCATAGCCGTCGGCGCGAGCCCGGCCCCCACGACGCAATCACCCGTCGTGGTGATGGGGGTGTCCGGAGCGGGCAAGTCGACGGTGGGTGCCGCACTCGCGCAACGGTTGCGGGTGCCGTTCCTCGACGCCGACACCCTGCATCCGGCGGCCAACATCGCCAAGATGAGCGCCGGCCAACCGCTCAACGACGACGATCGCTACCCCTGGCTGGACAGGGTCGGGGAGTGGCTGGCCGGTCACCGCGACGGCGGTGTGGCGAGTTGTTCGGCGCTCAAACGCGCATACCGGGACCGGCTGCGCGCGCACTGCCCGCGCATTGAGTTCTTGCACCTCGACGGTTCACCGGAACTGATCGGCCGCCGGTTGGCCGCCAGGTCCGGCCATTTCATGCCGGCCGCGCTGCTGCGGTCGCAATTCGACGCGCTCGAACCGCTTGGCTCCGACGAGCATGGCGTCAGTGTCGATGTCGACCAGGACGTCCAAATCATCGTCGACACCTTCCTTCAGCGGGCGGGATCAAACCAGTAATGCACATCCGTTGTCGCGCTGCGACAAATGGTGAGCAAGATCGCCGTGCGCCACCTCTTGCCGGCGATCCGCGTGCCGACACTCGTCGTATGTCGGACGGCAGACATCGGGCACGCCGCAGCCGCTACCTCGGTGCGCACATGCCCGGCGCGAAAGTCGTTAAACTTCCGGGCGATGATGAGCCGTTGACTCGTGTTGGCTACTTTTTAGTCGACGACAGCAGTTCGTAGGTGACGCCGAGCACCCGATACGTCGGCTCGGCGCGCCTGTCGCATGTGATGAGCGGCAACTTATGCGCGCGCGCAGCGGCTCCGACGAGACCGTCGTAGAACGCGCCACCGGCCAAGCCCGCTTCGACAAGCTCCCGCAGTAGGTCCCGTGTGTCAGTTGCCGACAAGAAGCGAGAATCCGGAAAATTCCTCACCTCTAGACCCTCAGTAAGCGTGTCGGCTGGGGAGGATAGGTCAAAGGCCTTACCCTGGCTGGGTTTGCGCGCTCAACGCAGCCCAGCGGGAAAGGCCTTTGTGGTGAAGAAGATAACCCATGAACAGAGTCGGCGAAACATCACACGCCGACGGCGCAGGGTGGCAGCGCGGCACGTGCGGGCTGGACGCTGGGCAGCGCAGCCCAGGCCGATGCTGAACTCGGGGGCGGTGCGCTACGAGGTCGGCGCCAACATTGATGCCACCAGCTTCGGCGGGATCGCCGCAGTGCATCGGCTGGTCACCCGGTTGGGCCTGGTCAAGCGGATCGACGAGGACCTACAACTGTTGAAGGTGCACCTGCCCTATCACGAGTCCGACCACGTGTTGAACCTGGCCTACAACGTGGCCTGCGGCGGTACCCGGCTGGAAGACCTCGAGCGGCTGCGCCACGACAGCGCCTACATGAATGCCCTGGGTGCGGAGTTGATCCCGGATCCGACCACGGCCGGTGATTTCTGCCGCCGATTCAGCGAGGCCGACGTGGCGACGTTGATGGAGGCGATCAACGCGGTGCGCCCGCAGTTGTGGGCGGGCCGCGCTCGCGACCTGCTCGGGCCGGTCACTTATCTCGACGTCGACGGGACCATCGCACCGACCTGCGGCGAGCACAAGGCCGGGATGGACATGTCCTACAAGGGCATCTGGGGGTATGCGCCGCTGATCGTGTCGCTGGCCAACACCAAGGAAGTGCTGTTCGTGGTCAACCGGCCCGGCAACGCGCCCAGCCACGCCGGCGCGGCGCAGTGGATCGACAAGGCGATTGAGCTGGTCGCCCCGCACGCCGCGCGGGTGTGCTTGCGCGGGGACACCGACTTCTCGTTGACCGCGCACTTCGACCAATGGGCCCAGCGGGTCGATTTCGTGTTCGGCATGGACTGCAACACCGCGCTGCGCTCGCGCGCCGAAGCGTTGGACGAGGCCTGCTGGACCCCCTTGCAGCGGCCCGCCGCCGCCCCGCCGCGGTCTGGGCAGCGGCGCCAGCGCGAACCCAATCACAAGCGGCGCATCGTCGCCGAACGCGGCTATGTCAACCTCGAACTCAACTGCGAGCACGTGGCCGAGTTCAGCTACCAGCCCGGCAAATGTCGCCGACCCTACCGAGTGATCGCGCTGCGCAAGAACATCAGCAAGAGCCGCGGCGAGGCGGCCCTCGTCGAGGAGATCCGCTACTTCTTCTACATCACCACCCGCACCGACCTGACCCCCGCCCAGGTCGTGGCCTGCGCCAACGACCGCTGCGACCAGGAAAACGTCATCGAGCAGCTCAAAAACGGCGTCAACGCGCTGCGGGTGCCGCTCTATGACCTGGTGTCCAACTGGGCCTACATGGTCATCGCTGCCCTGGCGTGGAACATCAAGTCCTGGTTCGCGATGATGCTGCACCGCAAGGAAGACCGGCGCGACTGGATTGCCATGGAGTTCCGCCGGTTCTACACCCAGGTCATCGTGATCCCCGCCATGATCATCCACCGCGCCCGCAGCATCACCGTCCGGATCATCGGCTACCACCCCGCCCTGGACCGATTCTTCAGCGCCCACAACACTATTGAACGCACCCGCTTCGGTTGACACCGGCACCCGCCACGCGCTTGCGGACCCTGCCGCACCCACGCTCGACGATCGCCCTCCGCGCCCGAACCGGCCGCCCCCGCGTCGTCCCCGCATGCCCAAACTCCCGAACACCCCACGCAGCACCGGCAATCCAGCCATCCACGCCCGCTCACACACCCGATGACAGCCGTCGGCCCCCAAGAAAATCGCCCACCGCCGAACCAAAACGGCATCGCAAAACAATTCCGGGCCCAACCCCGCGCCGACTCGCTTATTTAGGTCTAGACGGAGTGCCGCAGCCGGACTGAGGCGCTGCGGCGGCGGCAATCGCGTGAGGACCGACAGCAGCTCCACCGCCGCATGCCCGGACATCCCCCGACGGCACGCCAGAAGCCTAGCTCTTGCCGCACGGTGAAATGGATTCTCGCGCTGCGCCAGTGCAAGTGCCGCGCTGGTGTCAACAAGCACGTGTTCAGCGCTGGTCGCCAAGCCGCAACTCCCTGACCGCGTCGTCGTCAAGCTCCGGCCCGCCGCTGGGCAGCAAGAGAAGGCCGTCCGCTTCGACGAGCTCGTCGGCTGCCACGCTCTCAATCCGAATCGCGGCCCCATCGACCGAGATCTCCACCTCACCCGCGGCAATGCCCGACTGCTCGCGCAGCGCCTTTGGGATCACCAAGCGTCCAGCCTTGTCAATGGTAGTTCGCATACCACAACATTACCATGATTATGGTATCAGTAATGGTGCGCCACCGCGGAGACATAACGACGGCTGATCGGCTGCGCTGAGAATCGGGCCGTCGGGCTGGTGGCATGCTGCACTGGTCACCCGACATATCTCTGTGACCAGAATGCGGCCAAATCGTACACGCTTTCCGGCTATGTTAAGGACCAGGCGGGCTTATCGCTTTCGGGCTTTATGCATGGCTTTTTGTTTGGTGTTCCAGCCTGTGTACGGCGGCCATGGAACCCTCGTTACGATGCACAGGGGAGAAAAATGGATTTCGAGGGCGGGCATACCCGGGACCTTTTGACTCTGGCCCACCGGGCGCTACAGGGCGATAAAGTCGATAAGGGAACCCTTTGCAGCGCTGCAATCCGGGTTATCGACGATCCTCCCCGCGATGGGATTTTGCGCAGTCTTGCCGACCACGTATGTCAGGCCGTTTTTGATTGGGCTTGCTTCGATGGCTCACCTGCACGGCTCGCGGGTGTCATAGAGGGCTACAGAATGGCCGCTAACGCACTTGAGATTGATGACAAGCTGAACAGGCTTCAACACTAGATTTGGCATTCCGCCGCCGCTGAAAGGCCGCACAGCCGCACCGATGATCCTGCTGTCCCGCTGAATGGCCGCCGCTTAAGAAACGCCGCGCACCGATGGGTGCAACACTGAACTAAATGCGCACGACTGGCCGCCACCGTAAAAAGGTGCCCGCCGTCGTCGCTGGGTAGCCGGCGTCCAACTCGCCGCGGTCGCGATGGTCGCGGTTTCATTGGGCGCTGTATTTCTGGCCCAGCATCAAAAGTCGGGGTATCAAAAGGCGGGCGCGGCACCGTGCGGTTACCGGCGGCGCTTGCGACGACCACCGTTAGTGCGTTCTCCGACACGCTCGAGCGCGGTGTCGGCGAGCTGGCTGCCGTGCTGGCGAGCGGATTCGGCGAGCTCGGCTCCGCGCACCCGGGCGGTGCCGGCCAGTTCGCGCCCGCGTCCCAGTGCGGCTTCGGCGTACGGAGCGCCCTTCTCCGCGGCCGTGCTGGCCAGTTCACGGCCGCGTTCGAGTGCGGCTTCGGCGTACGGGGCGCCCTTCTCGGCGGCCGTGCTGGCCAGTTCGCGGCCACGTTCGGCGCCGGCCTGCAAACGGTGCGCGATCTTCTCCCCGAGGTCCCCGAGGTCCGCGTCCAGCACCGCGCCGTCAGAGCCCGGTAGCGCCCCGGATACCGCATCGGAGATCCGCTCTGCCGCCCGGCGGCCGCGCCATCCCAGGGACGGCTTGCCCTCGGTATCGACGGCGGCGATCATCAAACCGCCCAGCAGGCCCAGGTCGGTGAGGAAATCCTGCCGCTTCTCCGTCTTTCGCTGCGGGTCGGATTCGTTCCAGAACATGTGCGCTCCCAGGTTGGCCGGAAGCACGGTGAGCGCCAGGGCGCCCGCTGCGAGGCGCGGCATTTTGCCGGTGGCGAACAGGATGCCGGCCCCGATCTGAACGGCCGCGTTGATTTTTGCGAACGTCTCTGCGTCGGACGGAATATTGCTACCCACCGGATCCGGCATTGCCCGCAGACCGTCCACGGCGGGCGCCGCGGCTTCCGCCGCCGAGTTGGGGTTGAGCAGCGAGTCGACTCCCTGGCCGACGAATACGGCCGACAACAAGGGGCGCGCTATTTTGCGGATCACCATGGCCGTGGGTTACCCGGCTTATCGGCAGGCAAACCGCCCGGACATCGCTCTCATTGCCGGGGACGGCGCTTGCCCCGCGACGATAGGGTGGATCGCGTGCGCGCGTTGATCGTCGTCGACTTGCAAAAAGACTTCTGCGAGGGTGGCCCGTTGGCGGTCACCGGCGGTGCCGCCCTGGCCCCCGCGATCAACGACCACGTGGCCGGCGGGTCCGGGTATCAGCACATTGTGGCGACCAAGGATTTCCACATCGACCCGGGTGGTCATTTCTCCGACCAGCCCGATTTTTCGTCGTCCTGGCCGCCCCATTGCATCGTGGGAAGCCCCGGTGCGGAGTTCCACCCCGACCTGGATACCAGCCCGATCGAGGCGGTCTTCCGCAAGGGTGCCCACAGCGCGGCCTACAGCGGTTTCGAGGGCGTCGACGAGAATGGGACACCGCTGCTGGATTGGTTGCGGGAGCGGGGAGTCGACGAGGTCGACGTGGTCGGCATCGCCACCGACCACTGCGTGCGGCGAACCGCCGAGGACGCGGCCCGGGCCGGCTTGGCCACCCGAGTGCTACTGGACCTGACCGCGGCCGTATCGGCGGATTCGGCCGCGGCCGCCCTGGCGGAAATGCGCACCGCCGGAATCGAATTGGTCGGAGGCTCGTGATGGTGATGCCGAAACGAGAAGACCTACTGGCCGCGGTGGAGCGATCCCCGCAGGCGTTTACCGTGCACGACCGCGACGGCTGGGTGGACGTCTTTGCCGCTGACGCCCGGGTTGAAGATCCGGTGGGCTCGCAGCCACACGTGGGGTACGACCAGATTTACCGTTTCTACGACACGTTCATCGGTCCCCGTGACATCAAATTTCATCGCGATCTCGATATCGTCTTCAGGTCCGTCGTCCTGCGCGACCTTGAACTCGAGGTAGCGATGGGTCCTGGCGTGACGATGTTCGTTCCTGCCTTCCTGCGCTATGACCTGCGAGAAGTCAACGGCGAGTGGAAGGTTGCCCGGCTGCGGGCCTATTGGGAATTGTCGGCGATGGTGTCTCTGTTCCTCCGAAACGGATCGAAGGCGGTAGCCCCCGCGCTGAAAATGTCCCGCGGATTGTTAGGGAACCAGGGTTTGCGCGGTGCTGCGGGCTTCATGACCGGCTTTCGCCGAGTAGGTGCGAGACACAAGAAGCTGGTGGAGACGTTCCTGCACGCAATCGTCCGAGGAGACAAGCCAGCCGCGATGCGGACGCTGTCATCCACTGCCTCAATAACTTTGGGCGACGAGGACGTGCTGGACCTGGCCGAACTCGTCGAGCAACTCAACGGGGCCAGCTGGTCCAAGGTGATCGGTGCTGGATCCACGGTGACGGTCTCGCTGGCTTCGGGTCACGGGCGCGGCATCCTGTTCGCCGATGTGGCCTGGCGGGGCAACGAGATCACCGGGATCCGGTATTTTCCGAGCTGACATCCGTTCTAACGCGTCTACTTTTCGCTGATGGATCGATGACTCGGGTCGGAGGTCAACGATGTCTGCCGTGATCGCAGCGCCGGACATGCTGGCGGCAGCGGCGGCAGATGTGGCGGGCATCGGCTCGTCGCTCAGCGAGGCGACAACGGCGGGACCGGAGGCGCGGCGGGTGCCGGAGGCCAGGCCATCGGATTCGGTAACGGCGGTGACGGGGGACCGGCGGAGCCGGGGGCGATGGTGGCGTTGAGCTGGCGTCTACCAACTCCAGCGTTGGCGCAACACCATCAGGTCTCGGTGCTGGACTGACTCAGGTAGCGTTTCGGCGTCTGTCGGTCTGGGGTGCGTGGGGTCTTAGGCTGAACGCATGCCCATTCGGGGCCAGCGACCGAAACCCCCGGCCGCCGCAAAAACACTCGCGAGCCGGGCCGTTCTCACGCTTCCGCACCCCCCATCTCAGGAATGCCTCAGACCAATCGGGTACCAAGGACACCAAACAAAGCTGGCGGGGATCCCGGCAACGGGCCAAGGGGAGCATGATGCTCGATAAGCCGTTCGGACGGCGGAGCCTGCTGCGGAGCGCCGGTGCGCTGACCGCGGCGTCGTTGACACCGTGGGCCGCCGGCTGCACCTCCGATGACGATAACGACGCGCTGACCTTTTTCTTCGCGGCCAATCCGGACGAGGCCGCCGCCCGGCTGCGCGTCGTCGACGAGTTCCGGCGCCGTCATCCCGACATCAACATTCGGCCGGTGCTATCCGGGCCCGGGGTGATGCAGCAGCTATCGACGTTTTGCGCCGGCGGCAAGTGCCCGGATGTGCTGATGACCTGGGAACTGACCTACGCGGAACTCGCCGACCGGGGGGTGTTGCTGGACCTCAACACCTTCCTCGCGCGCGACGCTGCGTTCGCCGCCGAGCTCAAGTCGGACAGCATCGGGCCGCTTTATGACACCTTCACGTTCAACGGGGGGCAGTACGCCTTTCCCGAGCAGTGGTCCGGGAACTACTTGTTCTACAACAGGCAGCTGTTCGCCGCGGCGGGCGTACAGCCGCCGCCCACCACGTGGGAGCGGCCGTGGAGTTTCTCCGACTTCCTCGACACCGCGACCGCTCTCACCAAGAGGAACCGGTCGGGCCGGGTCGCGCAATGGGGCTTCGTCAACACCTGGTTCTCGTACTACTCCGCCGGATTGTTCGCGATGAACAACGGCGTGCCGTGGTCCACCCCGCGGATGAACCCGACCCACCTGAATTTCGACGACGAAGCATTCATCGAGGCGGTGCAGTTCTACGCCGACCTGGCCAACAAGCACAAGGTGGCGCCCAACGCGTCGGAAGTGCAGTCGATGTCCACACCCGATCTGTTCGCGGCGGGCAAGGCGGCGATCGCGCTGGGCGGTCACTGGCGATACCAGACATTCATCCTGGCCGACGATCTGGATTTCGACGTCACGGCGTTGCCGGTGGGGCCGTCGCTGCCGCGCGGACAAGGCGCCCGCTCCAACATTGGCGCCACCGGACTCGCCATCGCGGCGAGCAGTCGACGCAAGGAGCAGGCCTGGGAATTCGTGAAGTTCGCGACCGGCCCCGTCGGGCAGGCGTTGATCAGTGAATCCAGCCTGTTCGTCCCGGTGCTGCGGTCCGCGATCACTTCGCAAGGCTTCGCCAAAGCCCACCGCAGGATCGGCAACCTCGCGGTGCTGACCGGCGGCCCGGCCAATTCGGAAGGCCTGCCCATCACCCCGGAATGGGAAAAGATCGCCGCCCTGATCGACCGCAACATTGGGCCGGTGCTGCGAGGATCCCGGCCGGCGACATCGCTGACCGGCCTGTCCCGCGCCGTCGACGAGGTGCTGCGCAGCCCATGACATCGACCGACACACCCGCCGCGTACCAGGCCCGCTCCCGGCAGCCCGTTCGGCGCCGGCGCGCGTGGGCCGGGCGGCTGTTCGTCGCACCGAACCTGGCCGCGGTCGACGTCTTCATGCTGTTTCCGCTCGGGTTCTCGCTTTACATGAGCTTTCAGCGGTGGGATATGTTCACGCTCGCCGAAGTTCGTGGGTCTGAAGAACTTCGGAGAGCTGTTCACCTCCGATCCGCTGTTTCTGATCGCGCTGCGCAACACCGTGATCTTCACCGTCGGAACCGTGCTGCCGACGGTGCTGATCAGCCTTGTCGTCGCCGCGCGTGCTGAACCGGAAAGTCAAGGGCATCGGCATCTTTCGAACCATCGTCTTTCTGCCGCTGGCGATCTCATCGGTGGTGATGGCGGTCGTGTGGCAATTCGTCTTCAACACCGACAACGGGCTGCTCAACATCATGCTCGGCTGGGTCGGTATCGGCCCGATCCCGTGGCTGGTCGACCCGAGATGGGCCATGGTCTCGCTGTGCGTGGTCAGTGTGTGGAGGAGCGTGCCGTTCGCCACGGTCGTCCTGCTGGCCGCGATGCAAGGAGTTCCCGAGACGGTCTACGAGGCGGCCAAAATCGACGGAGCCGGCGAGATACGGCAGTTTGTGTCGATCACGGTGCCGTTGATCCGCGGGGCGATTTCGTTCGTGGTGGTCATCTCGATCATCCACGCGTTCCAGGCGTTTGACCTGGTCTACGTGCTCAACGGCCCCAACGGCGGGCCGGAGTCCGCGACCTATGTTCTGGGCATCATGCTCTTTCAGCACGCGTTCTCGTTCCTGGAATTCGGTTATGCGTCGGCGCTGGCGTGGGTGATGTTCGCCATCTTGCTGGTGGTGACCGTGCTGCAATTGCGGCTCGCGCGACGACGCACTTGGGAGGCTTCCGGTGGGCTTAGCTGAGCGGCGTGCTCAAGCGCAACGCCTTTCGTGTCGTTGCCGTGTACGCGGCGCTGATCGGCGATCGCCTGGTGCGCGCTGTTCCCGATCCTCTGGGCGGTGTCGGGCTCGTTGAAGAACGAAGGCGAGATCACCGAGCCAACGCTGTTGCCCGCCCACCCGCGGTGGTCGAACTACGCCGAAGTCTTCGCGCTGATGCCGTTCTGGCGGATGTTCTTCAACACCGTGCTGTACGCCGGATGCGTCACGGCGGGGCAGGTGTTCTTCTGCTCGCTGGCCGGATATGCCTTTGCGCGACTGCAATTCCGCGGGCGCGACACGTTGTTCGTCCTGTACCTGGGCACGTTGATGGTGCCGCTGACGGTGACCGTCATCCCGCAGTTCATCCTGATGCGGACGCTTGGGTGGGTCGACACGCCGTGGGCGATGATCGTGCCGGGTCTGTTCGGCAGCGCGTTCGGCACCTATCTGATGCGGCAGTTCTTCCGCACGCTGCCTGACGATCTCGAGGAAGCCGCCATCCTCGACGGCTGTTCGCCGTGGCAGATCTACTGGCGAATCCTGCTGCCCAACGCCAGGCCCGCGGTGATGGTGCTCGCGGTGCTCACCTGGGTCAACGTGTGGAACGACTTCCTGTGGCCGCTGCTGATGATCCAACGCAACAGCCTGGCCACGCTGACGCTGGGCCTGGTCCGGATGCGCGGCGAGTACGTCGCCCGCTGGCCGGTGATCATGGCGACGTCGATGCTGATCATGCTGCCGCTGGTCATCATCTACGCGATCGCGCAGCGTTCCTTTATCCGCGGCATCGCAGTCACCGGGTTGGGCGGGTAACCGTGGCTTCGGTCACTTTCGAGCAGGCGACGCGGCAGTTACCCGGGCACCGACCGGCCCGCGCTGGATCGCCTCGACCTGATGGTCGACGACGGTGAGTTCGTCGTTCTGGTCGGCCCGTCCGGATGCGGCAAGACGACCTCGCTGCGGATGGTGGCCGGATTGGAGACCCTGGATTCCGGTCGCATCCGGATCGGCGACCGCGACGTCACCGACGTCGATCCCAAAGATCGCGACATCGCGATGGTCTTCCAGAACTACGCCCTCTACCCGCATATGTCGGTGGCGCAGAACATGGGCTTCGCACTGAAGATCGCCAATATCCCCAAGGCCGAGATCCGTGACCGGGTGCTGGCCGCGGCGAAATTGCTCGACCTGCAACCGTATCTGGACCGCAAGCCCAAAGATCTCTCCGGCGGCCAACGGCAGCGGGTGGCGATGGGGCGCGCGATCGTGCGCCGCCCGCAGGTGTTCCTGATGGACGAGCCGCTGTCCAACCTCGACGCCAAACTGCGGCGTGCAGACCCGCAACCAGATCGCGGCGCTGCAGCGCCAGCTCGGCACCACCACGGTTTACGTCACCCACGACCAGGTCGAGGCGATGACCATGGGCGACCGGGTCGCGGTGCTGAGCGACGGTGTGCTGCAACAGTTCGCCGCGCCTCGTGAGCTGTACCGCAATCCCGACAATGTGTTTGTGGCGGGATTCATCGGATCTCCGGCGATGAACCTGTTTACCGCTGCCGATCGTCGATTCGCTCGGTATCGCTGGGGGATTGGCCGATCACGGTGCCGCGTGAGATCGCCGGTGGCGGCAAATGAGATCGTCGTCGGCGTCCGCCCCGAACATTTCGAGCTCGGCGACCGCGGCGTCGAGATGGAGGTCGACGTGGTCGAAGAGCTCGGCGCCGACGCCTACCTGTATGGCCGAATCACTGGTTCCGACAAGGTAATCGATCAACCCGTTGTCGCGCGCATCGACGGCCGCTACCCGCCGGAAAAGGGGAGCCGGGTGCGGCTGCATCCCGAACCCGGGCACCTGCATTTCTTCGGCGTCGACGGCCGCCGGATTTCATGAGCATTTCTTGACGTGTTCAGCCGACCGCTAGCTGGGGGCATCCGGCGATCAACCGATCGACGACGTCAGCCAACCCGGCGAAGCCCGGGGCCGCGGCCATGTCGGCGGCGATACGCCGGGCCGCTTCGCGGTAGCGCGGCTGACCCAGCACGGCGAGAATGTCGCGGCGCAGCGCTCGCGGTGTCGGGCGTTCGGTCCGTAGACGGCGCCCGACGCCGGACCAGGCGACGCGCGCACCGACCTCGGGCTTGTCCTCCTTGCCGCCGGTGGCGACGATCGGCACGCCGTAGCGCAACGCGTACTGGACGCCGCCGTACCCGCCGTTGGTCACGTAAACGGCTGTGCGCGGCAGCAATTCGTCATACGGCAAGTACGTCGCGGCGCGGGCGTTGGCCGGCAGCGGGGGCAGCGTGTCGAGGGGGCGGCGGCCCGTCGCGACCACGACCAGAACGTCTTCGTGGGCGAGCGCGCGCAGGGTGGGCGCGATGACTTGCTCATAGTCGGTGTTGGCGACCGTGCCCTGAGTGACGTGGATGACGGGCCGGGTTCCGTCGAGATCGGACCACCATTGCGGTAGCGGAGTCCCGGGACCCCGCGGCGGACAGCGGCCCGGCGAAGTGCAGTGTCGTGGGCGCGTCGGTCAGGGGATATTCGAAGGAGGAAACGCTGAACTGCACGATTGCGTCGGCTCGGCGACCCCAGTCGAAAATCGTGCCTGGCATGTCGGTGCCGTGCACCTGTACATGCAGGTCGTTGAGGATCCGGTAGGGCCGCCGCAATATATGACCTGCACGGCAGCCAACGCGGCGTTCCGTTGCCGGTTCAGGAACCGAGCCGGCGCCAATCCCAGGCCGAAGGGCGCGGTGTCGCGGCTCTCGATGGGCAGCGGCACGACCCCGCACATGACGACCGCTGGGCGCGCCGAACGCGGGTGCTCGAGCAGAAAGACGGCGCCCAAGAAGAGGGGCTCGACGAGCACGGCGTCCGCGGGTTGGGCCTTGAGGGCGGCGATGAGCGCGTCGTATTGCGGCTTGGCCGGCCGGGCAAAGACATGTTCGATGTCGAAGGATATCGCCTTGACGCCCTTCAACTTTGCGCGCTCGGGGAATCCCTGCAAGAAATCCCGGTCGTCGAAGTCGGCCTCGGCGGGCAGCGGCACAAACGTCGCGCCCGTCGCAGTTACCTTGTCGGCGAAGCGCGAACCGGTGATGAATCGCACGTCATCGCCGCGCTTGACGAAGTCTTCGGCGACCGTCAGCAACGGCGTCAAATGACCATGCGCGGGGATGCTGGCGATGATGATGGACGACACGGCACCTCCCGTGGGTCAGCTTGAACTACGATCGTGTAGTATTCATCACTATGTCACCCAAGTCAATATCGGCAAAGATGCCGCGCGCATACCGATCGGAGCTGCGTCAGCAACAGGCGGAGACGACCCGGTCGCGGGTGGTCGAGGCCGCGGCGGAACTGTTCGCGGCGGACGGTTACGCGCGCACCACCCTGGCCAAAATTGCCGAGGCGGCAGGCGTATCCGCCGAAACCGTTCAGGGGCAGGGGCCCAAGGCGGCGCTTTTGATCGCCGCCGACCGAATATGCCGGGTTCGGCGTGGCCGGCGAAGAGAACATTCTCAATCTGGAGCTCGGCCGCGATCTGCGTCGCCATCGAAGACCGGCGAGGCCGCGCAGGACCTGATTGTCGCGGCCGCGGTGGATGTACACGAGCGGACCGCGCAACTTGCCCTGGCGCTCTTCGGCGGTGCCAGTGTCGATCCCGAGTTGGACCGGTACCTTGCCGACTTCATCGCGAGCATCAACCGGAACACCAGGCGAGTGCTCGAGGTATGCCAGCGAGCGCGGGTGGCTTCGTGTCGACGTCCCCTTCGACGAAGTCGTCGAGACGACCGTGGTGATCACCGGCGTCGAAACTTTCCTGCGGATCACGCACCGCGACGGCTGGAGTGTGGATGCCTACGAGGCGTGGTGCCGGCGCATGCTGGCTGAAACTGTTTTCCGTGCGCCACAAGTAAATTGACGGTTTGCGCAGGGCGTCGGAACGGGCGTCAGGAACGGCGATAGTGATTGCGCGGGCATCCCATCGCTTGAAGTCGACGTTGGACGCGCTCGATGTCCGTCGGTGAAGGCATTTCGTTGGTGACCCGGGTGATCGCAACCCCGACATCGGTGGCACTGATCGGGCCGTGTCGGCGCGCAATGAGTTCGCCTGCGATGGTAGTGATCTCGTCGCAGGATACGCGTCGGCGCAGCAGCGCCGCCAGCGGAAGGTAACCGGTCGCCGGCATGCCGGTGGGATAGCTCGCCCGCAAATAAGCGAGCATCCTCGACACCCGACCAACTGCGCCCATAACTCCACCTCGCTAACCGCGACGCGCTGAGCATCAGCGGTTCTTCACACAACGAGAAACAACGCTATCAGCGCCGACCTCGTGAACTGGTTAAGACGACTCGAATAGTTGCGATTTTGTTGCGGCGCCTGCCGCGGCGGTGCGTCTTGGCGGTGATTGCCCGCGTGGCTCACTAACATTGCCGCGTGCCGGATCGTTATGGAACCGATGTGCTTGCCGGAGGTCGGCGCAAGCCGCGCTCGACTGAACACCCGGTGGAGCTCGGGATGGTCGTCGAGGACGCGCAAACCGGCTACGTCGGCGCGGTGGTTCGCGTCGAATACGGCCGCATCGATCTGGAAGACCGGCACGGCCGTACCCGAGGCTTTCCGCTGGGCCCCGGGTATCTGCTCGAGGGCCGGCCGGTGATCCTCACGGAGCCGCGCCGTGCGGCGCCCGCCGCTGCGGCCCGAACGGCGTCCGGTTCGGTGGCGGTGCGGGGCTCCCGAGCGCGCGTCGCCCGCTCCAGCCGGATCTATGTCGAGGGCCGCCACGACGCCGAACTCATCGCCCAGGTCTGGGGCGACGACTTGCGAATCGAGGGCGTCGTGGTCGAGCACCTCGGCGGTGTCGACGACCTGGTGGAAATCGTGGCCGAATTTGGGCCCGGACCGGGACGCCGACTCGGCGTTCTCGTTGACCACCTGGTCGCGCGTTCGAAAGAGGCGCGCATCGCCGACGCCGTATTGCGGGGACCGGGCGGCCCGGACACGTTGGTGGTCGGCCACCCCTACATCGACATTTGGCAGGCCGTGAAGCCGCAGCGGCTCGGCCTGGCGGCTTGGCCAAAAGTGCCCCGGCAGATGGAGTGGAAGCACGGCGTGTGTGAGGCACTCGGTTGGCCGCACGGCGATCAGGCGGACATCGCCAGCGCTTGGCGGCGCATCCGTTCGCGGGTGCGCGATTGGAATGATCTGGAACCGGCGCTGATCGGCCGAGTCGAAGAACTCATTGATTTCGTGACGCAGCCGGGGTCTTGACACCGGTCGCGGGGCAGGACGGCTGATCGCTCGCCGGCGAACACAAGGGTCCTTGGACCCTGAGCAGTGAGGTCTGAGGGCCGGTGGCTGGCCCGCGGCGGCGGTGCCAACATATTGATGTGACCGAAGCTTGCGGAGCGAACGTGGTCCCCGGCGCATCGCCGATGCGCGAGACGCTGTCTGGGCTGCGGTTGCGGGAGCTGCTCTTGGAGGTCCAGGACCGGATCGAGCAGATTGTCGAGGGCCGGGACCGGCTGGACGGCCTTATCGAGGCCATCTTGGTGATCACGTCGGGGCTCAAGCTCGATGCGACCCTGCGCGCCATCGTGCATACCGCCATCGAGTTGGTGGACGCCCGCTACGGCGCCCTCGGGGTGCGCGGGCACGACCACGAGCTGGTCGAATTCGTCTACGAGGGTATCGATGGCCAGACACGCGAGCTCATTGGCCCATTGCCCGGGGGCCAGGGAGTTCTCGGAGTGCTGATCGATGACCCGAAGCCGATTCGGCTGGACGACATCTCGCAGCACCCGGCGTCGATTGGATTTCCGCCCAACCACCCGCCGATGCGGACCTTCCTCGGAGTTCCGCTGCGCATCCGCGACGAGGTGTTCGGCAACCTCTACCTCAGCGAGAAGTCGAATGGCCTGCCATTCAGCGACGACGACGAGGTATTGGTAGAGGCCCTGGCCGCCGCCGCCGGGATCGCCGTCGACAACGCACGCCTCTTCGAGCAGTCGCGGGCACGAGAAGCCTGGATCGAGGCAACGCGCGACATCGGAACGCAAATGCTGGCGGGAGCCGAACCCGCGACGGTGTTCCGGCTGATCGCGGACGAAGCCCTCACCCTGATGGATGCGGCGGCCACGCTGGTCGCCGTTCCGGGCGACAGCGAATGTCTCTCCTCCGAGGTCGACGACCTGGTGATATTGGAGGTGGCCGGAGCGGTCTCGGCATCGGCCAAGACGGGCGCCGTACCGGTCACCGCCACTGTCATCGGGGAGGTTTTCCGGGACCGCACGCCCCGCCGCCTCGACCATCTCGATCTGGGGATCGTCAGCCTCGGGGCGCCCGGCCCCGCGTTGGTGCTGCCGCTGCGTCTGACGGGCAACGTTGCCGGTGTCGTGGTGGCGCTACGCGGCGCCGAGGCGCAGCCCTTCACCGAGCAACAGCTCGACATGATGGCGGCGTTCGCCGACCAGGCCGCGCTCGCGTGGCAGCTTGCCACCACCCAGCGGCGGATGCGGGAGCTCGACGTGCTGACCGACCGGGACCGGATCGCTCGTGACCTCCACGACCATGTCATCCAACGGCTCTTCGCGGTCGGGCTCGCCCTGCAGGGAACGATTCCCCGGGCCCGTTCGGCCGAGGTCCAACAACGGCTCACGGGCTGTATCGACGACCTCCAGGAAACCATCCAGGAGATCCGCACCGCGATTTTCGACCTGCACGGTGCGTCCTCGGGCGCTGGCCGGGTGCGGCAACGGCTGGACGAGGCGATCGAGCAGTTCTCGAGTCCCGAGCTGCACACGACGGTCCAGTACACGGGCCCGTTGTCGGTTGTCGACTCGGGGCTCGCCAATCACGCGGAAGCCGTTGTGCGCGAAGCCGTCAGTAATGCCGTCCGGCACGCCAAGGCGACGAGCCTGGCCATCAAAGTCAGCGTCGGAGACGACCTGCGCATCGAGGTCGTCGACAACGGTGTGGGCATCGCCGGCGAAATCACCGAGAGCGGCCTGGGCAACCTCCGCCGGCGTGCCGAGGAATCCGGCGGCCAGTTCGTCATCGAGAACACCGCAGCCGGCGGCACACGATTGCGGTGGTCGGCGCCGCTGCACTGACGTCGGCGTTCGAGCAAAGAGGCCTTTGGTCCTCTCGGTAGGTGCCTTTCGGCCGACGCGATCGCCCACGCCTGCTCGGTAACTTGACCTCCGTGACCTATGTGATCAGTAGCGCCTGCGTCGACGTGCTGGACAAGTCGTGCGTTCAGGAGTGCCCAGTCGACTGCATCTACGAAGGCGCCCGAACCATGTATATCAACCCCGATGAGTGTGTGGATTGCGGTGCATGCCAGTCGATTTGCCGAGTCGGGGCGATTTACTGGGAAGGTGATCTGCCCGACGACGAGCAACTGCACCTGCAGGACAATGCCGCCTTTTTCCGGACCATCCTGCCGGGACGGGATACCCCGCTGGGTACGCCGGGTGGCGCCGCCACACTGGGGTCCATCGGGGCCGACACCCCGTTGGTGGCGGGTATGCCAGCACACCGACCAGCGCCGGGTGCGTGATCGCGACGCGCCGTTCGTCATTTCCGAAGGAGCACGCCGCTGCCGAGTTTCGGTGGCGGCGTGCTCGTCATTTCCGCGAAGGTCGTCCGCCCATGTGGTCGGGGACTAAAGCCTCACGACCGATGGCCGTACCGGGCAATAACGTGGTCTGGGAGGAAGGGAGGACGAAATGTCAGCACCTGTAAAGCGTCTCGGCATCGTCGTCGCGGTCGATGGCTCGCCCGCATCGAATGCGGCCGTGTGTTGGGCGGCCCGCGCGGCGGCGATGAGGAACGTTCCACTGACCGTGGTCCATGCGGTGACCACTCCCACCGCGACCTGGCCTCCGATGCCGTACCGGGATTCGTTTGCGGTACGGCTGGAGGATAGGGGCCGCAACGTCGTCGCACACTCGGTCAAGGTCGCCGAAGACGCGATGCCGACGGACCGGAAGGTCGATATCAAGGGCGAGCTGATATTTTCGAGCCCGGCGGTGACCATGATCAAGATTTCCGACGAGGCGGAGATGGTCGTGGTGGGCTCGTCCGGGCACGGACTGCTGGCCCGGGGTTTGCTCGGCTCGGTCAGTTCGAGCGTGGTGCGGCATGCTAATTGCCCGGTCGCGGTCATCCGCGACGAGGATCCGTTGATGCCCGACCCGCGGCACGCTCCCGTCCTGGTGGGAATCGACGGCTCGCCGGCCTCAGAGCTCGCGACGGCCATCGCGTTCGACGAAGCGTCTCGTCGCGGCGTCGACCTGATGGCACTGCACGCATGGAGTGATGTCACGTTATTCGAGCTTCCGGGGTTGGACTTGTCGGCCCTGGTGTCGGATGCGGAGCGCGGCCTGGCCGAGCGCCTGGCTGGTTGGCAAGAACGCTATCCCGACGTGACGCTGAACCGGGTCGTCGTTTGCGATCGGCCGGCGCCACAACTCATCGAAAAGTCAGAATCCGCTCAGCTTGTCGTCGTGGGTAGCCACGGCCGAGGAGGTTTCACCGGCGCACTGCTCGGCTCGGTCAGCAATGCGGTCGTGCACGGGGTCCGGATGCCGGTGATCGTCGCCCGGCCGTCGGGAGCGTCCGGCTGAAGCTACGGTTCAGCGGAGGTTCAGGACGGTGGCTGTCCAGGCGCACAAGTCAGCGGGGTCGCGCCCGGCGAGCATGACTGTCCGGTCGGGACGCACGATCGCGGCGGTGGCCCGGCCTTGACGTAGCCACTTCTCGAGTTCGGTGCCCCGCCGGGCGACCAGCACTTGGGCTTTCAGGGCCCCGCGCTGTCGCAGCAAGGCCTCGGCTTCAACATCCAAGGGGCTACTGGTAATTACGGCGAAGCCCGTACCGAGCACCGCGTCGAGACGTCGACCATCGGCAAGTCGCGGATTCGGGCACAGCGTGCCGGCGAGCTGGCGCGAGCGCCCGGGCCGACGGGATCCGCGAGGTTTTCGCACCAGCGCCGAAGCGTGCAATGCCGGTGTGGTGGAGTCGACGACCTTGTCGCGCAGACCGGGGATCAGCCGCAGCCTGGGCAGCACGACGCGGCGCACCAGGGTGCCCAGGCGGCCGCCACCGGTCATCGATCTGCCGACGGTGAGCGCCAGCCGGATCATGGCCCGGGTGTGCGGTTTTCGCTCTTGCTCGTAGCTGTCGAGAGCGTCTGCCCCCAGGGCGCCGTCCAGGACCCCGGCGATCTTCCAGGCGAGATTGGCCGCATCCCGCACTCCGGCTCCCATGCCTTGACCGATGAACGGGGGAGTCAGGTGCGCCGCGTCGCCCAGGATGAAGATGTTGCCGCGGCGCCACCGGTCGGCGATGCGGGCGCGGAACGTGTACTCGGTGAGACGCAGCAGCGTCAGCTCGCCATCCGGAACGCTGGCGGTCCAGGGCGCGATCAGTGGTCGCAACGCGGTCAGAGTGCCGAAGTCGCTGGCGCTTTCGCCGTCCAGCAACTGGAACTCCCACCGATAGCGGGCCGGTGCGATGCGCATGTAGGTTCCCGCGCGACCCGGATCGCACACCTGGTGCACGCCGTCCCATTGGTGCAGGTCGGAATCGGTGGCCACATCGACGACCAACCAGCGTTGCTCGAAGTTCAAATCCCGCATGGCTGACCCGATCTGGACGCGGACCGTGCTGTTGGCGCCGTCGCAGCCCAGCAGGTAGTCGGCGTCGACCAGGTGAACCGTGCCGTCGCAGCGGTCGGTGAAGCTGACGCGCACGCCCTGCTCGGTTTCGGTGATTTCGGTGACCTCGGCGTTGCCGCGCACTTCGGCGCATGCGTAACGCTTCAGGTTTGCCCGCAGCACGGCCTCCAACTCCGGCTGGTCGAACATGTTGGCTTGCGGGAACCCGTGTGGGCTGCGGGAGGGGTCGCGGTTGAACTCCGCGAGCATGTTAAATCGATTGTCGAGCAACCGCAATCCCAGTGTGGGCCGCGAAATCGCGGAGAACTCATCGGCGATGCCGAGGCGGGCGAGGACACGGTAGATTTCGTCGTCCAGATGCACGGCCCGGGGCTGCGGATACACGCCGGGCCAGCGTTCCAGGACGAGGCATTCGACACCGTATTGCGCCAAAAACGTGGCGGCGGTGATGCCCGTCGGGCCGGCGCCGACGATCACCACGGGCACGTGTCGAGTGGTCCCGAGGACGCTGTGGCTCACGCGTATCGGACTGCGGCGCGTTGGGTTCCGAGGTCGATGGCCCCGTCGTCAGTGGCCACCGACGCCTCCACGACGTCCCCGTGCCGCAGGTAGTTCGGGTTCTTGGCCTGACTCTTGAAGAACGCCTTCCATTTGACGGTCGGCGGCATCAGGTTGCTGATCATCTGCACCGGCTTGGGCGGAGCACTCAGGGCGGTGCCGACCGGGGTGCCGGTCAGGATCAGGTCCCCGGCGGCGAGCTCTTGAAATTGGCTGAGCAACTGCAGCGCCTGCAGTGGCCGGTACAGCATGTCGCCCTCCACGAGCGCGTTCTGCCGCTCGGTGCCGTTCACGTTCAGGCGCAGCCGCAGGTCGCCGAACCGATTGAGCTCGGCGGCGTCCAGCAGCACCAGCTCGGGCCCGACCGGGGTGAACGTCGGGTAGGACTTGGCCTCGTAGAACTGCGTCTTGGGCAGTTGGACGTCGCGAGCCGACACGTCGTTGGTGATCACCAAACCTGCGATGAACTCGGCGAGGTTCGCGTCGGAAATGCTGGTGCCGACCGGGATTGCGCGCCCGATCACCAGCCCGATCTCTACCTCGTAGTCCAGCAATTTGACGTGTTGGGGTTTGACGATGTCGTCGAACGGACCGTTGATCGATCCGGATGCCTTGCGGAAGAAGGTCAATGGGATCGTTGCCGGGTCCATGCCGGCGTCCTTGACGTGCGACTCGTAGTTGGTCATCTGAGCCACCACCCGGCACGGCCTGGTCACCGGCGAGACCAGAACCAGGCTGTCGACGGCGACGGCGGCGGCGTCGGCGTTGGCCCCGTCCTTAACGGCGGCCTCGATCGACGCCCGGTCCGCAAGAAGCGCGGCGGTGGTGGTCGCCGAGGTGACGATCCGTACGGCCCCGGCGGGTGTCTTGACCCACCACGCGTCGGCGGTGCGCAGAACGGAAACGGTCATGAGGTGGTCACTTTCAGTAGGCCGATGAGGCGGTTGATATCGAATTCGTTGCGTGCGCGAAGCGCGCTGATTATCGAAACAAGTTCGTGGCGGGCCGATTTCGGGTCGGTTCCGAGGAAGTCTTTGGTCACCGGCGGCCCCCATTGGGCAAGTCCGGACGCGGCGAAGGGCGCCCACCCGGGTTCGACGGTGTTGTCGAACATGTCGCCGTCGGCGAAGTGCTCGACCAGGAAGCCGTCCGGATCGCGCCAATAGTCGAACAGCTGGCTGCCCTGGATGTGCCTGCCGATGCCCCAGGACCGGAAATAGCCGCGCTCCCTGAGGTATTCGCCGCCGGCGGCCAGGGCGTCGAGATCGCTGACCTGATACGCCGAGTGGATGTAACGGTTGGCCGGGCCCAGCGCCATCGCCAGCGTGTGGTGGTCGGCGGGAGTGGATCCTCGATCGCAGCGGATGAAGCTCATAGTCGGCCCTCGTCCGCGCTGGCCGGGAAAGAACAGGAAGTCGCTGACGATCATCCCCAGGTTGTCCAGGTACCAGTTCAGCGCTTCGCGGTATTTGGTGGACTGCAGCACGAGGTGGCCGAGGCGCTGGACCCGCGCGGGCACGCGCGGGGGACGCTGGGGGGTGTTGGTGCGCTGCGTGTCTCGCCCGAAATTGAAAACGTGGGGCCGCTGGCCCGGGTAACTCCGGTAGTTCGTGCATTCCGGCGACCACTCGCACCGGAATCCCGCTGGGGTCGACAAGATCGACGGACAGGCCACCGATGACCTCCGGCAGCGGTCGCGCGCTAGTGCCGGCTTTGTCGGCCAGCCGCAGCACGTCGACCTCGTCGCAGGCCCGGAACGCCATGCCGGTGAATCGCGTCCGCTGCCCGCGGCGCACGATCACACAGGGTCCCCCCGCGTCGGTTCCGCGCAACTGAAGCTCGTCCGGGCCATGCTGTGCCGTCTGAAAGCCAAAGGCCCGCGCGAACGCCTCAGCACGGGTCAGGTCCGGCTTCTCGAACTCCAGCCATGCGATGTCGACGACCTTGATCACGGGATTCCGGGAGCGCCCCGAGTGTTCGCCGGGCAACGCTCCCTGCTCGCTGTGCAGGTCCTTGTGCTGGTCCCTGTGCACGTCGCCGTGTGCGTTCATGATCTGATCCACCGCCATCTCCAGAAGTAACTGACGAAATCGTCACATAGAAGTGGACGCTCAGTCAAGCTTTCTGACGAAATGCTCAAAAGTGATGCATACTGCTAACGTGACGACGTTGAGTGAAGGCCCGCTGGGCGCGATGCCCGACCGGTCAGAGTCGCCGAATCGCCTCGAGCAGCGCAAACAGCGCACCAGGTCCGCGCTCGTCAAGGCGGCACAACGACTGATCGCCGAAGGCAAGGTCAACGTGCCGGTACTGGAGATCACGCAGACCGCCGACGTCGGGATGGGTTCGTTCTACAACCACTTCGACAGCAAGGAGCAGCTGTTCGAGGCCGCGGTCGCCGATGTGCTGGATGCTCACGGAGCGCTGCTGGACGGCCTCACCGCGTCGCTCGATGACCCCGCCGAAACGTTCGCCACCAGCTTCCGGTTGACCGGCCGGCTCTTCCGGCAACGTCCACAAGAGAGCGAGATCTTGCTGGCCAGTGGGCCGGCGCTGCTGTGGTCGGACCGCGGCTTGGCCCCGCGTGCCCTGCGCGACATCAGGGCGGCCGCCGACGCTGGGCGATTCAAAATCGACGACCCGCGGCTTGCCCTGGTCATGGCGGGCGGCATGTTGCTAGGCCTGGCCACGCTGCTGCGGGAAGAACCCGCTCGCGACGTCGCGACGGCCGCCGACATGGTGACCGAAAACGTGTTGCGCCTGTTCGGCCTCAGCGCCGACGAGGCCCGCGAAATCTGTCAACGCCCGCTGCCCGACCTCGAGGCCGGCGGACGGCATTCACCGTCCGTCGGCTGACCCTTGTTGGGGCGCAATGCCACCAGGGCCAACCCGACTGTGAAAACCAGCCCGGTCAGCCACGGAAAATGCCCGTCCGGCGCGAAGCCTTGCGCGGCGACATACGCCAGGCCGTACGTCGCCAGCACGGCACCTGCCAGCATGACCGGTTCAGTGCACCGCTCGGTGACCGGTATCCCTACCGTCGGTAGTGGGGCGCCGAAAAAGCCTCGCCGCCACCACAACACCAACATCTCGACCGCCGTCACCAGGCCCAGGATGACCACCCATTGCAGCCGGGCCAGCCACCAATCCGCCGTGCCCTCGGTCGGTTGCGGCAACCATCCGTTCGGATAGCCGACGACCGCCACGATCACGACGGGAATCATGTGCCACAGGTACAGGGCCATCACATTGCTGTTGGCCATGGACAGCACGCGGCGGATTGGGCCGAAGCGCAACGCGCGATTGAGCGCGGGTGCGAGTGCCATCACCAATCCGGCCTGCGCGCATCCGAACGCCAACAGCGCGATGGAGGGCGGCGTCGTGTTGTCAACGGTTTGGCCCGGAACGCCGATCATGCTGATCGGATACGGGCCCAGCCCGATTAGGAATGCCAGCGTCACCGCCGAGCCGGCGGCGACCAGCGCGGATCTGTAACCGGCCAATAGCCCCGCGTGCCAAGCGATTCCGAGCTGGTACAGCGCTCCCCAGCACAGCAGGTAGTTCAGCCAGCCGAGGTAGGGGAGGTGAGCGCCGACCGAGGCGGCGTCCACCGCCGCGGCACCGACCGCCAGCAGCACCAGCACCCAGAGCCCCAAACGGCGTTGTGCGGCAATCGCAATCGGCGTCAGCGACACCACGATCAGGTATACGGCGAGAAACCACAGGTGCATCGCGACCGCCCAACCCGCGTATTCCAGCACGGAGCCGTAGGCCCCATGGATGTCGAGAGCGACCACGATCACTGACACCAGCGCCATGTACACCGCCGTCGGTCCCAATACCCGGGCCAGCCGGTGACGAACCCAAACCTGGCGCGCCGCGCCATCAATAGGATTCCGATGCGTCCAGGACACCGCGCTGGCATAGCCGGCTACCAAGAAGAAGGTGGGGACCGCCTGGAAGGGCCAGGTCAGCCACTGCGTCCAGGGCTGGTCGACGAGTGGGTTCTCCCTACCGAAGTGCCCGCCGTGGTAGGTCACGGCTCCGGCCAGCCAATGCCCCAACACGATGAGGATCACACCCGACACGCGATAGAAATCCACCGCCAGATTGCGGGCCGGTGTCGCGGTGTTTGCGTGGTCCATCAGATCGCGGGAAGCTCGACGCCGTGCACTCGCGCGAGGGTACTCGTGGGGAAGTCGCGGCGAGGTCTCGTCGAACCGTACGCAGAACAGGAGACACATGGTGAAGCACGCGCAACTCGCCGACCTGGAGGTCGGCCGGCTCGGTCTGGGCGCGATGGGCATGTCGGTGGCCTACGCCGAAGCGGGGTATCGACGACGCCGAATCCATCCGCACCATTCATCGCGCCCTCGATCTGGGCGTCACACTGATCGACACCGCCGAGGTCTACGGCCCGTACATCAACGAGGAACTCGTTGCCCGCGCGCTGCGCGGCCGACGAGACGAGGTGGTGCTGGCGACCAAGTTCGGCCTGATTTCCCACAGCGGACGCAATGGCCTCGACAGCAGTCCCGCCAGCATCAGCGCCGCCCTGGACGGTTCCCTGCAACGGCTACGACCGACCACATCGACCTGTACTACCAGCACCGCCTCGATCGCGGCACCCCGATCGAAGACACTGTCGGGGCGCTGGCCGAGCTGGTCGCGGCCGGGAAGATCCGACACATCGGCCTTTCCGAAGTCGGTGTCAACACCATCCGGCGCGCCCATGCCGTGCACCCCATCACTGCCGTGCAATCCGAATACTCGCTATGGACTCGCGACCAGGAAGACGCGGTGCTGCCGCTGCTGCGCGAGCTGGGAATCGGGTTCGTCGCCTATTCGCCGCTGGGCCGTGGCTTCCTCACCGGCGCGATCCGGTCCACCGCGGGGCTGCCCGACAGCGACTACCGCAAGACCAACCCCCGATTCTTCGACGAGAACTTCCAGCACAACCTGCGTAGCGCCGATGAGCTGCGTGACATCAGCAACGACATCGGCGCCACGCCGGCTCAGGTCGCATTGGCGTGGCTGCTGGCGAAGGGGCCCGACATCGTCCCTATTCCGGGAACCAAGCGCGTCGCGCGGCTCGAGGAAAACGTCGGCGCGGATACCGTCGAACTCACACCCGAGCAGCTGGCCAGGCTCGATGATCTCACTCCACCCGTCGGCGGCCACCACGCCGAAGCGCAGATGCAGTGGATCGACCGCTGACTCGCGACACTAGAGGGCTAGATCCGGCGAAGCTGGATTTTTAAATCAAGTTTGCGGTGTGTGGGTCGGGTTCGCTTGTGTTCGGGCGGGGTTGTGGCGGTTGGTGTTTCGTTGCGCGAATTATGCTGCCGTGGTGAGGTTGTCGACCGCGGTGCGGTATGCGATGGCGGCGGATCGCAGACGGCTTGGGGTGGGCGTTGTTGTGGCGAGTTCGGCTAGGCCGCAGCGCAATACGCGGTCCTGGACGCAGGTGAGGAACTTCGCGGTGTCCAGGCCATGCTCGGTGACGAGGTAGCGGTGGGTGCCCTCGATCCGGGTGATCAGATTCCGGGTTTTCAGTCGGCGCAGGTCGTAGGTCATCTGCCCGGCAGTGACGGTGGCGGGGGTCAGTCCGCGCAGCTCGGCGGTGTATATGCGCAGGTCTTTGTTGGTGAAGCCGTTCGGGTGGCAGCGGAACACGAGCAGTGCGGAGAGCAGTGCGTGGGTGCGTTGCTCGGCGAACCGCAGCCCGGGGATGCGGGTGCCGGTGGCGGTGGTGAGGGTGGCGGTGATCGCGGCCAGGGTGTCGGTTCCGGTGATCGGGTCGTGGCTGAGTTGTTGGACGCGCAGCAGGCGCCGGTTGGCTGTGTAGCCGATCTCCCGCAGCGCGGGCAGATTGGTCAGTCGTTTCCCGATCGCGAAATCGCGGGTGTCGTTGATGGTGGTCTCGGTCCGTAGGGCTTTTCCTTCCTTGTGGTACTGCTTGATCGTGGTGTGCTTGTAGTCGACATGCAGGCTCGGAGTGACCCCGGAGGTGATCACCCGGGTCCGGAACCGTGCCGGTGTTCGGCGGGGTCCACGCCGCCGCAGCTGCCGGTCGAAGATCAGACTCACCTGATCGGGGCGGCCGATGTCGAGGTTGTCGCGGATGACCTGCTCGAAGAACACCCGACCCGAAACCGGTTTGTCGAGCATCTGGGTCAGCGAGAACTCGGCCTGCAGAACCGACAGCTCGTAGCGGTAGCCGGCGGCCCGATCGGCGGCAGTGAACGGGTGCGGCAGAATGGCCAGCCACTTACGCAGCAACCCGTCGATCTGTGCGGGCCCGAGGCTGTCGCAGATCGCCTGCACCGCCGCCACGTCGTCGACGGTGGCGAACCCATTGTCCAGGGCGGTGAACCCGATCCCCGCTTTGGCTGCCAGCCGTTTGGCCCGCTCGTTGCCGTTGAGGCACAGCTTGGCGTTGTAGGGGAAGTACGAACAGAACTTCAGGAAGAACGGGCCGAAGTCGGCGTCGAGGCAGTAGAAGTAGAACTGGTTAACCAGCCCGGTGGTCTTGACGATCCACGGATACGAGTCACCGTTGGCGTCGTGGCGTTTCTCGGTGCGGAACAGGGCGGTTTTCTCCTGTGCCCGCCCGATGAACACCACACCCTCGTCGGCGGTGAAGTGTTCGAGCTGTTCATGGAGCACATCGTCTTTGCGTTGCCCCTTGGCGAAGTCGACCCAGGGCACCCGGTTGACCTTGGCGAAACGGTGCACCGCCGCACTGAACGCGTCGGTGATCTTGGCTAGCGGTGCGGTCGAGGCGATCGGCAACCCCAACTGCCGCTGGATGTAACCGATCAGCCCCGCCGCGAACTGCAGGTGCGGGACATAGACGTTGCAATACATCCGGTCGATGCACTCGATCTCGAACTGCACATGCTCGGTGAGGACATCACCGACAGATCGCGCTACGGTCATGATGGGCTCCGATCGGACGGGCGGCCAGCAGGCCAACTAGTGGTATGTCCTGTAATTAGTTGACGTTTTCGAGAGCAATCCGACCGCGCGCGACCTTGGCGAGGATGGATTCGGCGGTGGCGGTCCACACGTAGGGCTTTGGGTCGCTGTTGTGGGCGTCGATGTATTCCTGGATGGCGGCGACGAGGTCGGGCACGGACTGGAAGACCCCGCGCCGCAACGCTTTGTCGGTCAGTTCCCGGAACCAGCGTTCGACAAGGTTGAGCCATGACGACGATGTCGGGGTGAAGTGCAGGTGAAACCGGGGGTGTTTGTCCAGCCACTTGCGGACATCCTGGTGCTTGTGGGTGGCGTAATTGTCCAGGATCAGGTGGATCTGGAGGTCTTTGGGCACCTGCCGGTCGATGGTCTTGAGGAATTTCAACCATTCTTGATGGCGGTGCCGAGGCATGCACTGGCTGATGATCATGCCGGTCAAGACGTTGAGCGCGGCGAACAGGGTGGTGGTGCCGTTTCGCTTGTAGTCGTGGGTCATCGTCTCACCGCGCCCCTTGACCATCGGCAGCGATGCCTGGGTGCGGTCAAGCGCCTGCACCGAAGACTTCTCATCCGCGCACAACACGATCGCCTTCTCGGGGGGATTCAAATAAAGCCCGACCACATCGACCAGCTTCTGCTCAAACTTCGGATCGTTGGACAGCTTGAACGTCTCAACTCGGTGCGGTTTGAGGCCCCGCGCCGACCACACCTGCTGCACAGTCGATTTCGACACCCCGGTAGCCGCAGCCATGGTCCGGCAGCTCCAATGGGTCTCGCCCTGCGGACGGTAGTTCAGGGTCAGATCCACGATCTGGTCGATCTTGTCCTGCGGGATCGTCTTCTTGCGGCCTCGGCCCTCGCGGACCTGCCCGAACTTGACCAGACCCTCCTCGGCGAACCGGGCACGCCACCCGCTGACCGACGCCGGCGACACCGACAACGTGTGCGCGATAGCCGTGTTCGCCAAGCCGTCGGCCGCCATCAACAACGCCCGCGCCCGGACCACTTCGCGATGCGGCGCGGACTGCGATCGCGACACAGACTCAAGAACCTCACGCTGCCCTGCGGACACAAGCAGAGCCGGAACGGGTCGCCTCATACCACGGATCATACCAAATTATGACCAATTATTTACCGGACACACCACTAGCCACACATGTGGTTCATACACCGGACCGGTCCGCCGGTCACGGTCTCCAACCGACCGGAGCCCCCAAAACTCACCGGCAGCCGAAGACACGCCTCGTCGGGCTGGGGCGAAGCCCCGTTAGATCTTGCGCAGCAGGGCGGCCGCGCGCACCTCATCGGAGACCACGAATTGCATGCGCACGGTGTCGCCATGCTGGTCGGAATTGATGGTCACCGATTCACCGAGCTTGATCGGGCTGCGGTATTCCAGGACGGCGCGGTAGGGCACTCCCCCGAAAGTGGGCACTTGGCCGAGTATTTCGTGCACGCCGTGCCAGTAGACGGTGTTATTGACGTGTTCGAAGGGGTCAATATCGGTGCGGCGCAGCGGAAATGGCGTCGCGTTGCCATTGGTGATCGGCTCGCTGAGCCACGGGCGCCACTTGAGCCGATGGTTGTCGGTGGTGCCGCCGAAACGTGCGATGCAGTCGTCGGTCAGGCGCGCGGGCGTCAGGGTGTCCTTGTTGATGCAGATCCAGAAGCCTTCGGTTTCAATGCGTCCGCCGGCCGAACCCTCGAGCTGAACTCGCATGCTGCACCACCTGGTCGAAAGCGCGGCACACCAGCGGCGGAAGGTGATGTCGTTGGGGAGTTCGATCGGTTCGAGGACGTCGATGACCGTGCGCAAGACGATCCAGTGCGGATGGGCCTCAGCCAGCTCGGCGTCGGCGAGATGCTCGGCGCCAACGTCTTGGATGTAGCGCGCCACACCGTCGAGGCGCAGCCTCCTGCGCTCGTCGATGTCGGCCGAGGCCAACCGCCAGCCTGTTTGGTAGACGTAGCCGGAGTCGGGTAGTCCGACGAGTGGCTCGTCAACCTTTGGTGCATCGGGCTCTTGGGGCACGTTCGCTCCTTTACCCTGCCGCGCCGACGGATGCGGCGTCGAGCAGCGCCTCAAGTTGTCCGCCGGCGGTGTTCAGCTGTTTTTGGAATATCGACACCACCCGCTCACGCACCCGCGGCTTGTGGGACAGCGGCGGCAGCAGGTCGGCGAGAACGTTCAGCCGCGCCGAGGCGAGCCAGTCCGTCAGGTCGGGATCCTCCAGCCAGCGCTGTTGATTACGCAGGTCGCCATGGGTCAGCCGCAGCCAGTCCAGGTCGGAGTCCGGGTGGGGGATCGGTGTGCAGAGTTCGTTTTTCGCCTCGTCGGTGTCGTACTTGCACTCGACGTGGGCGATCAACGCGGCACTGAACACCTGTTGGCATCCGCGCACCGCCTGCAGGGTGATGCGGTCGCCGTCGAACACGGGCACGCCGGGGCGTTGCGGCGCCCCGTCGGCCGTGCAGTCGATGTAGAGGGCCGTGGGGAAGGAGGGAATCGATCCGTCATCGAGCGCGATCGTGGTGGGATCGATGTGCTGGACGTGGCCCTTCCTGACGACGTCGCCGATAAGCCGCAATTGTTCGAGCTCGGGATGCGACACGGTTGCGCACCGATACATGGCCGGGCGTACCGAGGGGTCGAGGCGCAGCAGGGTTCCGGCGGTCTCCAACCGGTCGAACAGGTCGTCGGCGGACGTGGCCGCACCGATTGCCTGCAAGGTTCGGCTTGAAGCCGGCCCGGAACTGCTTGATGAATGTCGGCCCGGGCTGCAGTGTTGCCCGATCGATCAGCCAGGAATCGCGGGGCATGATCCAGGTCAGATTTTCGGGGCTGACGCCCTGCCGGAGCAGCCATAGGCAGACGTCCATGCCGGTTTTGCCGGCGCCGACGATCACGTAGCGGTCCTGTGTGGTGAACTTCGGCAGTTCGTTTGGGGCGACGCAGTCGATGCCCGGTGCGACGGTGCACGGCGGGGGTCGCATTGACGGCACGATTGCGCGCAGGTAGCTGGCGTCGACGATCCGCCGCTTCACGGTAACGGCGTAATCGGCGCCTGCCAGCGTCCGGAACCGTGCGTCGCCGAGGTACTCGCTCATCGGGAAGTACTCAACCCGCCCAGTGGGCAGAAATTGCTGCTGCATGACGGCGTCGAAGTAGGCGCATATCTCGCCGACGGGGGCGAGTTCGTTCAATCCTTGGTTCCAACCGACTAGGTCAATGCTGTTGTTGCCCAACGCCCTTGAATTGATACCGTAGTAAGCCGACGGCTGATGTAGCCGCACGAACGGGTAGGCGGTGGTCCAATGTCCACCCGGCTGATGGGCGCGGTCGACGAGGACCACGGTGGCCTCGGAGTCGGTGATAAGCGTGTCGGTGAAAGCCATTCCCATGGCTCCCGCACCCACCACGAGGTAGTCCGCCTCGATGGTTCTCATCGGTACTCCTTGACAAGCGCGCCGGCAAATCGCCGTGGCGAAACGATAACGCCTGACCCCGTTGGCGGCGCGCAAGGACCTAAACTCGAGTCGGATGACTGACCTCACTGTCGCGATCGCCGACGGCGTGGCGGCGTTGACGCTCAACCGGCCCGAGCGGCGCAATGCCTACACCGCCGACATGGGCGCCCGGCTCAGTCGCGCCTACCGGCAGTGCGACGACGACGACGCGGTGCGCGCTATTGTGCTCACCGGGGCTGGCGACGACTTTTGCGTCGGTGCGGACTTCTCCACCGATGCAAGCCCTTTCGACGCTCCAACCGGTGAATTTACGGCCACGCCGACTAATCCGGCCGCGTTCGCGCTGCGCACGCCGGTGATCGCGGCGGTCAACGGGCACGCCATCGGGATCGGGTTGACAATCGTCCTGCAGGCCGACATCAGAATCATGGCCGATGACGCCAAATACGCTGTCGCACAGGTGCGCCGGGGCGTCATACCGGACTGCATGTCGCACTGGACGCTGCCCCACCTGACGAGCGCAGCCGTGGCGGCCGACATCCTGGTGACCGGGCGCACCTTCGACGGAGCCGAGGCCGTGGCCATGGGGATCGCCACCCGGACGCTGCCTCGCTCCCAGGTGCTCGACCACGCGATGGTGGTGGCGCGCGATATCGCCGTCAACGTCGCGCCCATGTCGGCGGCGCTGAGCAAGCGGTTGCTCTGGGACACCCTGATCAAGGGCTACACCCCGCGCCAGGTCGCCGAACTGGAAACCGAGCTGCACCGCCGGGTGATGGGCGGGCCCGACGCGCGCGAAGGTGTCCACGCATTCCTGCAGCGCCGCGCGCCGCGGTGGACCGTGTCGGTGTCGCAGGAGTGGAAACCGCTGCCCGACGTCCGCGGCACCGACGACGGGTAATCAGGAGTTCGGCGTCCGGCCGCGGTCGCCGGGGTCGGCCATTAGGTCCAGAAGTCGTTCATCGGTTGGGCGTATATGTCGTTGTCGGTGAGCGGGGCCAGGCCCAGGGAGTGTTCGATAGTGGCCATCAGACTGTACTGGTTGTAGTAGGAGTTGGTGACGAATTGACCGGATTGCATCCCCCCGAGCGTCACGGCGCCCTGGTTCGGGATGACGATCATCGGAATGTTGTTGCCTTGGTTTCCCAAGCCCAGTGACAGATTGTTGTTGTCCTCGTCCCAGGTGATGATGATCGCATCCTTCTGCGTCGGGTCAGTCCACGTTGCCGAGCTTTCAATGGTCGACACCGTTTGCTGGAGGTACTGGTCACCGGCCGAGACGTTGTACTGGTGATTCGTGAGATTGCTGGCAACGAACTTGGCAATGCCAGAAGGAGAATCGATAGGGCCTTCCATGTTGTTGGCCTCATCGGGCTGGACCCACGCGAATTTCGGGAAGGTGCCCGGGTTCTGCAGATCGGTGGACAACTGCGTCTGCGGGAGCAGGTGTGTCGCCAGGTAGGCGGGGGTGTTGTTGTAGACGTAGCTGAACTGGGCGAAGGGTAATTGGTCGACAGCGTAGTCACCCGACGACACGATGGTGCCCGGGGCGGGCATGCCCTGCCCGTAGCCGGCCCACGATATGCCCGCCTGATCCATTTCTTGCATGAGGCTGGGTGCGTTGATGACGTTCCCGGCGGCGTTGTAGTCGATGCCGAAGTCCGATCCGCCCATGATCCGGAAGTAGTTGGGGTCGCTGGGATGGCTCAGCGCGTAGTAGTTGTCCGCGGATCCGTAGGTGGTGATCAGGCTGTCGATGTAGGGCGCGTTGGCGCTGCCGAGGATGTCGCCGAGGCTCTTGTTCTCCATGTAGATCACGAACACGTGATCGAGTTGGCCGACATGCGAAGTCGGTGGGGTTAGCGTGGCCGCGGTGAGGGTGGGATCGCCGACGGTGAACGACAGGTTGTCGGCGAAGGCGTCGTTGTAGTTGCCGAGGATCGGGTTGCGGTCTGTGAAGGTCGCGGTGACCACCGCGGATCTGGTGCCCGCCGGGATCGTCCCGGAGACGGTTTGTTGCTGGAACCCGGTGACTCCCAGGCGATCCAGCGCCGTGACCGGCCCGATCGAGCCGGTGCCCAAAACGGCCCCACCGGTGCTGAGGAAGGTGACCTGCACTGAGGCCGCCGACGGGTCGACGAGGTAGCCGCCGAGCAGTCCACTGAGCGTGTACGGCGTTGTGCCGGTATCGATTTTGGTGGCGGCGGTGGTGAGGTTGACGGTTTGGCTGATGGTGGAGGTGGCCACGGGTCCGCCGCCGGCGAAATTGTTGCCGGCGCCCGAGGGCGCTTGCTGGGGAAAGCCCAGTGCTTTCGGCAGATCCGGGAGCGGATTCGAGAGTGGCACCGGATAATTGCGCAGGGTGCCGTAGGAGATCACGGTCGGGGTGCCGGTCTCTGTCCAGCCCGGTATGGTCACTCCGCTGTAGCCCGAGCCGGACGGGTCGGCCGTTTCGAAGCCGGGGTTGACCAGCAAGTTCTGACTCATCGGCAATCCGGGGATGCCGTTGACGCCAAGCAGCGGCCCGCCGGCTCCCACGCTACCGGCGCCGCCCAGCAGCGCGACGGTCGTGGCGTTGCCGGCGTTGCCGCCGTTGCCGCCGGTGCCGATCAGGGTGGCATTGCCGCCAGCCCCGCCGCTTCCGCCGCTATAGCCGGAGGCGGCATCCGCGCCGGCCCCGCCGGGACCGCCATTACCCAACTGCGACCCGCCACCCCCACCGGCGCCGCCCGCCCCGCCGATGCCCGTTGCGGCGAACCCGCCGGGCCCACCGGCCCCGCCGGTCCCGACCATGCTCGCGTTGCCGCCGAGCCCGCCCTGGCCGCCTGGCACTGACCCCGGGCTTGTTCCGGCAGCGCCGCCAGCACCGCCGGCACCCCCGGAGCCGAGCCAGCCCGCGGTGCCACCGGCCCCGCCGTGGCCCCCACCAGCGCTACCAGAGCCGGGTTGCAGAGTCGATCCGCCGGCCCCACCGGGCCCGCCGGCGCCGGCGAGCAGACCGCCGGCCCCGCCGGCCCCGCCGGCCCCGCCGGCGCCGGACAAACTGCCCCCGCCGTCCCCCCCGTCCCCGCCGGCGCCCACCAGGGAGCCGCCGGCCCCGCCGGCCCCGCCGGCCCCGCCGCCGGAGTCTTCGGACGATCCGCCGACCCCGCCGGTGCCGCCGCCGGCGCCGAGCAGCCCGCTGAGCGGCCCACCTGCCCCGCCGGCCCCGCCGGCGCCGGGTCGCAGAGTACTGCTCATCTGACCGGTTAACCCACCGGTCCCGCCGACCCCGCCCGAACCCAACAACCCGCCGGGCCCGCCAGCCCCGCCGCCCCCACCGTCCCCGCCAGGTCCGGTGGCCGCGCCGACCCCGCCGGCTCCGCCGGGACCGCCATTACCGAACAGCCACCCGCCACGGCCGCCCATGCCGCCGGCCGTGCCCGGGCCCGACGCCCCCAGCCCGCCGGCCCCGCCGGCCCCGCCGCTGCCCAACAGCCCGGCGGCCCCGCCGGCCCCGCCGGGCACGCCGCTCGCGCCGGACCCGCCGGCCCCGCCGTCGCCCAGCAACCACCCGCCAGCGCCCCCGCTGGCCCCACTGCCCGCGGCACCGGCGGCGCCGTTGCCGATCAGCACTCGACCGGTGAGGGCCAGGCTGGGCTCGTTGATCACGTTCAGCACCGCCGACGGCAACAACTGCCCATTGGCGCCGCTGGCGCCGTCGCTGCCCGCCGGCGTACCGGCCCCGCCGATCCCGCCGTTGCCGCCGATGCCCAACAGCACCGCCTTGCCGCCGGCCCCGCCGACCCCGCCGGCCACCACCGCGGCGCTTTGTGCGCCGGCGCCGCCAGTCCCGCCGTCACCGACGAGCTGGCCGCCGGCCCCGCCGGCTCCGCCGTCCCCGCCGGCCCCCAACGACGCGAACCCGCCGGCCCCACCGCTCCCGCCGAAACCGATCAGTCCGGCGTCGCCGCCGGCCCCGCCGTGGCCGCCGGTGCCGCTGCCAAAGGTGTTGCCGCCGGCCCCGCCCGCCCCGCCGGCGCCCAGCCAGCCGGCTGTGCCGCCCATCCCGCCGGGCCCGCCGTTCCCGGAATAGCTGGTGCCCCCGGTGCCACCGACCCCGCCGTAACCCAACAGCCCGGCCGCTCCGCCGGCCCCGCCGGCACCGCCGCCCCCGGCCGCGCCCAATCCGCCGGTGCCCCCGCCGCCGCCGGCACCGACCAGCGAGCCGCCGGCCCCACCGGCCCCTCCCACACCCCCGGCGTCCCCGAACCCGCCGACCCCGCCGGTGCCACCGCCGGCGCCGACCAGCCCACCCAGCAGCCCGCCGGCCCCGCCGGCCCCGCCGACCCCACCGGTCCCGGCCGACGCGAACCCGCCGGCTCCGCCGACCCCTCCGACGCCCAGCAGCCCGCCGGCCCCGCCGGCCCCACCGGCCCCACCGGTCCCCAACGGCGAGAACCCACCTGCCCCACCCGCCCCGCCAGGGCCTAACAAGAGCCCCCCGCGCCCGCCCAGACCACCGGCCCCGCCGGCACCACCAACCCCACTAGCCCCACCAGCCCCACCAGTCCCGATCAGCCCTGCGGCCCCACCGGCCCCGCCGACCGCCCCGGCCAGCCCGGACCCGCCAGCCCCGCCATCACCGATCAACCACCCCCCGGGCCCTCCATCGGCCCCGGTCCCCGGCGCCCCGTTGGCGCCGTTGCCGATCAGCGGACGCCCGGTCAACTCCGCGATGGGCGCATTCACCGCACCCAACAGGGTGTGCTCCAGGGCCTGCAGCGACGATCCGTTCACCGCCTCAGCGGCGGAGTACGAGACCGCAGCCGTGCTCAACGCCCGGACAAACTGCCCCTGAAACACCGCCGCCTGAACGCCCACCGCCTGATAGGCCTGCCCATAGCCGCCAAACAACCGCGCAATCGCCCCCGACACCTCATCAGCGCCCGCCGCCACAATCCCCGTGGTCCACGGCGCCGCCGACGCGCTAGCCCCCCTGACCGCCTCCCCGATCCCACTCAAATCCGCCGACGCCGCGGCCAAAACCTCGGGTGCTGCGCTCAGGAAAGTCGACATCTGCGGCTCCCATCAAATCAACGGGGCGAGTCGAACCGCATAACTGCAATTCATTGAACTGCTATCTGTAGTTCATCTAACCGTCAAGTTTATTTCACATAACCCAGGAAGGTGAAGCCCCACCTGCGGGGAGCGGGGTCCACCCGGCCGCCAGCACTGTCTGCACCAACTGGCCACCTTCCAGCTAGCGCCAGCTACGGGTATTGGGGAAACCGATCGCGTTATGATTACACTGTAATCTCGGTGTGATTAGGCGTCATTTCATCCGACCGACCGGGAAGGTAACCGATGGCCTGGGACTTCGAGACGGACCCCGATTTCGCTGAAAAGCTCTCGTGGATGCGCAATTTCATCGATTCGGAAGTCATTCCGCTCGAACCCATCCTCGCCGAAATCCCGACCGGCGGAGTGGAATCAGGTGAAGCGTCATCTGCAGGCCAAGGTGAAGGCGCAGGGGCTATGGGGGCTGTTCCTCGACCCAAGCCTGGGTGGTGAAGGGCTCGGCCAGCTCAAGCTCGCCCTGATGTCGGAGATCATCGGCCGCTGCATGGTGTCGATGGAGTTGTTCGGTGTTGCAGGCGCCCGACAGCGGCAACATGGAGCTACTCGCGCACGGCGCAACCGAGGCGCAGAAGCAGCGCTGGCTGTACCCCAACCTCCGCGGGGAGATATCGAGTGCCTTCGCACTGACCGAACCGTTCCTGGCCGGCGCCGACCCGACCGTCATCGACACCACCGCGGTACCCGACGGTGACGACTGGGTTATCAACGGCCACAAATGGTTTACTACCAATGCCTCATGCGCCGACATCATCCTGGTGATTGCCGAGACGGATCCCGCCGGTCGGCCGCACCGGCACGCTTCGGTCTTTGTGGTCCCGGCGGGTACGCCGGGCCTGCAGATCGTTCGCGATATCCCGACGATGGCGCACCCCGACCCCGAGTTCGGGCGGCGCGGCAACCACGCCGAGGTCGTGTTCACCGACTGCCGCGTTCCGGCCGATCATCTGATCGGTGCACGCGGGGGCGGCTTTCTTCTTGCGCAGCAACGACTCGGCGGCGGGCGCATCCACCACTCGATGCGCTGGCTCGGCCAGGCGCAGCGCGCCCTCGACATCATGGGCGAGCGTGCGGTGTCACGCCGGTCGCATGGCCGGCTGCTGGGTGAGCATCAGATGGTGCAGGACTATATCGCCCTGTCCCACACCGAGATTCAGGCGGCCAGGCTGCTGACCTTCCAGACCGCCTGGAAAATGGACCGTTTTGGCGCCAGCGCGATCCGCGCCGAACTGGGCATGATCAAGGCGCACGTGTCCAAGGTGGTGCTGGCAGTGCTCGACCGCACCATCCAGGTCTGCGGCGCGCTGGGCTATTCGGGGGACCTGCCCGTCGAGGGCTGGTATCGGATGACCCGGTTCGGGCCGATCGGCGACGGGCCGGACGAGCTGCACAAGTCGGTGCTGGCCCGCCATCTTCTCAAGAACTACCGGCCGGTCGAGGGATGGCCAACCGAGCACCTGCCGTCGCGGCGGGCCGCAGCAGAGCGGAAGTGGCAGGCGCTACGCGAAGAGGCAGGCGTCGCATGATCATTCCGGACCGTCACGGGCCATCATCATGCCCGGACCAGGCGCACCCGTGGAAACCATCGAAAGGCCGGTCGAAGAGCCCGGCCCCGGGGAGGTCTTGGTCAGGGTCTACGCATCAAGCATGAATTACCACGACAGCTCAATCTGATGGGCCTGCTCTCCGGGCCGTGGCCGCGCGTACCGATGTGCTGATGGCGCCGGCGAGATCGTGGCGGTCGGCCAGCTCCGAGGGCCGCAAGATCGGCCGCAGTCGGGCGACAGGGTCATCGGGGCGTTTCACCCCGGCTGGCTCGACGGGCCGCCCGACGCCGGAACAAGCGGGAGTTGCCCGGCGACAGCTGCGACGGCTGGCTGCAGCAGTACCGCTTCGTCCGCGCCACCGGGCTGGTCAGCTCCCCCGACACCTGCTATCGAAGCCGCCACGCTCCCCTGTGCCGGTGTAACAGCCTGGAGCGGCTGGAAGATGGAACATCGGGCAGGCGACGTGGTCGTCACGCAGGGCACCGGCGGGGTATCGCTGTTCGCCGTGCAATTCGCCCGAAGCCGGGCGCCACGGTCATTCTGACGTCTTCGTCCGACGCCAAGTTCAAGTTCGGATCGGATTTGGGCGCAACGCATCTGATCAATTACCGACGACCCCGGACTGGTCGACAGAGGTGCAAGCGACTGACCGGCGGACGAGGCGCCGACCTGATCGTCGACGTCGGCGGTCCGGAGACCCTGGCGCAGTCACTGCACTCGACGCGGATGGGGGGCAGGTCGCGGTCATCGGCGTGCTCAGCGGATTTGACGTGGCGCCCATCGCCGGTTGCCGAGGTGATGCTCAACAACCTGCGCGTTATCGGGATCACCGTCGGCAGCGTGCGCGCGCATCGCGAACTGTGCGACGTGATAGCCAAGGCGGGAATCAGGCCGCACATCAGCCATGTCTTCGACTGGGAAAAGCTCGACGAGGCCCTGGGTGTGATGCGGGCCGGTCAACACGTCGGCAAGATCGCGCTGACCATCACCTGACTTCGCCAAGAGGATAGACGTGGCTGCCGAACTGGAACTCGATGTGGACCAGATCGTCGCCGCCGCCATAGGCATCATGCGTGAAGGCGGGCTGGACGCGATCAGCATGAGGAGTGTTGCAACTCGGCTCGGCGTCACCCCGCCGCCGGTCTACTCGAGGATCGGCAACAAGGAAGCGCTTGTCGACGCGGTGGCCGAGCACTTGCTCGACCATCTCGCGCCCGCCCTGGAACGCGACGAAGCCTGGCCGGACTACGCGCGCCGGTGGACCGGCCATCTTCGCGCACAACTGACCGCCGCCGCGGATTGCAGGCTTTTCCTGCAGGTGAAGCGTCCCGCATATCTCAAAGCCGCACGCCCGCTGTTGAAATGCATGCGCCGCGACGGACTGTCGAACGACATGTCGGTACGTGCCTGCCGGCTGCTGACCTGGGCGACCGTGGGTTTTGTCGCGATGGATCATCCGCCCGCGAGCAAGCCGACGCGCCGGCGGGCTCGGCTGGCCGGCGGCGATCCGGCGGGCGTCACGGCGGAGGAAGTGGACGAGCTCTTTGCGACGCACATCGACTACCTGATCGAAGGCATCCGCCGGGACAGCGCTCAACACGCGGGAGGCTAAGGCACGCAAATCATCCGGAAACGCCGCCGTCGATGGTCATCAGTGATCCGGTGGTGTAACTCGAGGCTTGGGAGAGCAAGTAGACCGCTGCTCCAACGATCTCCTCCGGCCGGCCAACGCGTCCGAGCGCGATGCGGCGCACGACGTCGGGCAGTAGGTCTGGATTGCGTACGAATCCTGATGCGGCGTCGGTGTCGAAGGTGCCGCAGATGATCCCGTTTACCCGCACACCAGCGCTGGCGTACTCGATTGCGGCGGCGGTGGTTAATGCGTTCAGGCCAGCTTTGGCCGCCGCATACACGGTGGCAACGGGTGTTGGTTTGACCGACGCCAGCGAACTGATGTTGATGACCGACCCACCACCGGTGGTGGCCATCACGGTGGCTGCCAGCGCCGTCAGGCGGGTAGGACCCTTCAAATTCACGCCAATCACCTTGTCGAACAGCACCTCCGAGGTTTCCAGCAGCGACGGGGCGAGCGGGCTCATCCCGGCGTTGTTAACCAGTCCGTCCAGGCGACCCCAGCGGGCCGCGGCGGCATCGACCACTCCGGCGAGCGATTCCCACTCGCCGACATGGCACGCCAACGGATATGCCTGCCCACTTGATTCGGTGATGGCGGCGGCGAGTGCCTCGCACGAGTCCAGTTTGCGACTCGCGATGACGACGCGAGCACCGCGCTCGGCGAGGCCGACGCTCATCGCGGCGCCAAGTCCGCGGCTGCCACCCGTGACGAGGACCACCCGGTCCCGCAGATCGAACAGCCGATCGGTCATTGCGCGAACCTCTCTGCGCGGCAAAGTAGTTCGTCGATCACGGGCCCGAAGAACTGATGGACAGGATTGCGGGACTCGCCGCGCAGATATTTGGCATAGGAGGCCTCCAGCACGATGGCCAGCTTCCACGCGCTGAAAGCCTGATACCAGTCGAATCGTGACAGGTCTCGGCCGGTGGCCGCGGTGTAGCGGTCGGTCAATTCATGCGGTGTCTGGCAATGATCACGATCGATGCCGTGCGGGGAATCGGGGGAGGCAAAGGCAATTGGGTTGCCTGCTTCCGGCCAGAAGATCATGGCCCAGGCCAGGTCGATCAGCGGATCGCCCACCGTCGTCATCTCGAAGTCGACCACGCAGGCCACCCGGGGTGGCGGTGCCGGCGCCCAGATGACGTTGTCCAGCTTGTAGTCCCCGTGCATCACGGTGAGATCGCCGTCGGTAGGCAGGTTGTGGCGCAGCCAGATCGCGAGCTCGTCAACGCCGTCCAGGTCGCGTTCTCGGTATCCCGCCAGTTGGTTCAGCCACCGGTCGACCTGGCGTGGCAGAAACCCCTGCGGGTGGGACAGTTCCGCTAGTGCCGTATCGGTCCAGTCGATCGCGTGCAGCGCCACCAGGGTGTCGATCAGTTGCTCGCCGATCAGGCCGTGCGAGGCGGGGTCTGGGCGCAGCGCTTCGGGTAGGCCGTCGCGGCGGATGACGCCGCCTTCGATGTAGGACATGACGAAGAATGGCGCGCCGAGGATGGCCGGGTCGCCACTACTTGCCAGCACGCTGGGCACGGGCAGTCCGGCGACGCCCAGCGTTTCCAAGATCCGCGCCTCACGGATGACTTGATGGGCGGTGTCCGAGACCACGGCTACCGGTGCGCGGCGTACCACCCAGGCCCGCCCGAGCCGGTCGACCCGGAACATCTCGCAGCTGCCGCCCCCGCGGAGCGGCGTCACCGTCACCTCGGCGGCTTCGCCGGTCACTTCGGTCAGCCAGTCGCGGAACCGCGCGACGTCGAAACGCGTTGCGGCAGGGTTCATGCACTGACTTCCAAGAGCTGCGCTGAGCGGGCGCGGGCGGCGTTGGGCCTCCGCGGGACCTGCTCACCTTGCCGGCGCGTCTGGGGCATTCCGCAAAGTTAGCAGCCGGCGCCCGCCGCCAACCCGACAAAATTCGCAACGCCAGCGGCGGGGCATACTCGATCGACCGGCGGGCGAATGCAAGATGAATTGGTGATAACCGGGAATCTGGTCTGCAAGCAGCGTTGACGTGCACGGGTTCGGCTTCCACACCTTGGCGTTGGTGACCGCCGTGGCTCTCGCCGGCCCACTGCTGGCGTCGGTGCCGCGCGTGCGGATTCCGGTAATCATCGGTGAGCTGACCGCGGGACTGGTCATCGGCAAGTCCGGTTTCGGCGTCATCGATGGCGCCAACCCAACGTTGCAACTGTTGGCGAACATCGGCTTTGCGTTGGTGATGTTCGTCGTGGGCACCCATGTTCCGGTTCGGGGCCGCGGATTGCGTTCGGCGCTGCCGCGGGCCCTGGCGCGGGCGCTTCTGGTCGGTGCGGTCGCGGCGGTCGTCGGCGTCGGGTTGGCGGCGCAGTTCCGCACCGGCCACGCGGCGCTCTATGGGGTGCTGATGGCCTCATCGTCGGCGGCGCTGGCATTGCCGGTGATCGATTCGCTAGGGCTGAAGGGACCGCCGGTGCTCTCCGTAACCGTGCAGATCGCCGTTGCGGACGCCGCGTGTATCGTTTTGCTGCCGTTGGTGATTGACGTCCAACGGGCGCCGATGGCAGCACTGGGCGCATTGGCGATCGCGGGCTGCGCGGTGGTGTTCTTTGTGCTGCTGCGTGCGTTCGAACGCAGGGGCTGGCGTGAGCGCCTGCACGCGTACTCCAAGGAGCGGCGGTTCGCGCTGGAGTTGCGGGGCAATCTGCTCGTGCTGTTTGCGTTGGGGGCGCTGGCCACCAGCACCCATGTATCGATCATGCTCGCGGGATTCGCGTTGGGGTTGGTGATCGCCCTGGTCGGCGAACCGCGACGGTTGGCGCGTCAGCTATTCGGTATCACCGATGGGTTCTTCGGTCCGCTGTTCTTCGTCTGGTTGGGCGCCTCGCTGCAGGTGCGCGAGCTGGGTGCGCACCCGAAACTCATTCTGCTGGGCGTGGGGCTGGGGTTGGGTGCTGTGCTGGCGCATTGCGCGGGAAGGCTGCTCGGCCAGCCGCTGGCGCTTGCAGCGCTGTCGGCCGCGCAGCTCGGCGTGCCGGTGGCCGCCGCCACCATCGGTACCGAAGAACATCTGCTCGTCGCGGGCGAAGCATCGGCGTTGATGTTAGGAGCGTTGCTGACGATCGCCTGCACATCGGTCGCGGGCGCGTTGGCCGCACGTGGCCAGACCGCCGCGTCAGCACACAAGCCGGAGCAGCACGACAAGTCCACGTAGCGCGGTGTTTTCGAATGCACGCCGTGGGGTGAATCTTAAAGACGCTGCACCACAATGGTTTTTAAATACTGCACGTGCCCATCGGGCATCGTTTTCGCATTTAGCGTGCGGGTTTAGGGTGAAACGTTAGACCAGGCCGGAGATGTCGCCGGCGATCGCTTTGACACCATTGAAGACGACTGCGAGTTCGAAACCGGCTGCGAGGGTGAGCAATGCCGTATCGGCAGCCACCGGAGCGATGAGCGAATATTCCAATCCCCCAAGAGGGTCGCCGCCGAACGATTGCCCGATCCCACTCAGAAACAGGTCGATGTCATAGATCGGCAAAGTCGTCACCACGCTATTTGCTATGTCGAGTGTCGGCTGGATGAGTGAGGTAGCCGTCGCGCTCACGTCCGAAATGGCGTTGCCGATGTTGGTGGTCGCGGTCTGCAGGGTATAGATAAGGTTGTCGATGGAATTGCCCGTGGCCAGCGTCGACAGCAGCGTGTTCCCGGCCGCTTGGCCCGTCCCCGCCATCGATGTCAGCGTGTGCGACAGACTGGACAGTGACATGGCCGAGGCTCCAGCACCGATGTCGTTCACGAAGGCGGTGGCTCCCTGCTGGGCTCCGGTGATCAGATCCTGGGCGATCACGGCCTGGCTCGCGTGCGGGAAAAGCCCGAATGTGGTTTGCACATTTGCCGGCGCGGTGGAATACCCGACGCTTGGGTCCCCGTAGCCCAAGTTGGCGATCACCGTCAAATCCGGTTGGAGCAGATCGGCTATCGGCTTTCCGATCAGCGGAATTGCACGCACCGGCGCCAGGAGCGGCAGATCCGGGTGAGTAATCATGTAGTAGTTGGTGTTCGTTGCTGCGATGCCACCGGGGGCGGGATTGCTCGTCGACCCCTGGAGCAAGACCAGTTGTTCGCCAGCGGGAAGTGCATTCGGATCGAGATTCGGGATGCTGTTGTGTATCGTCTCGATGCCCACGAAGGCGTTGAGGTCCGACAGGAAATTGATCGGGTACCTAGGGAAGTCGGTGAACCCGTCGTATTCGATCGCGTAGATGCTGGTCGGGTAGATCGTGCTATCGGGGGTCGCGCCGTAGAACGTGATGCCCAAACTCGGGATTTGCAGCGGGTGATCCGACGTGAAGCCCGGAAAGCGAGCGAGCAGGCCGCCATTGGGATTCATGAGATCACCCAGCAGCACGAAGCCGAGCTGATCTGCCGGCGGCTGGCTAGTGGCAGGCAGCAGCGCGAGCTTCTGCATTTCCAGCGAAGCAATTACGGCACTCTGCGAGTAGCCCAAAACGACAACTTTATTTAAGGAAGGGAAGGGCGGGACGAGTAGCCCATGTTGTCCATCGGCCGTTCCCACGAGGGTGTTATTCAGCATGTTAAGGCCCTGGGAAACCGACTGGTCGAGAGTCAAGGACTTGATACCGTATAGCGGATATAACCCCTCGGGCGTGAACAATTCTTGCGGGCTGTAACCGGAGAAATAGGGGGCGATAAAGCGATTGAAAACGTTCCCCACATAGGTTGGGTTGTCAGAAGGTATCGGCAGGCCGCTGCCGCCCATAATCAGCGCAATCTGGCTCGCTGCTGCGGCGCGAGCGATGGTGCTGGTGGCAGTGCTGCTAGTCGCAGCTGCGCCCAGCAGCGACTCGACGGGCGAGGAGATCTCTCTCAGCGCCCCAGAGATCGCGGCCACGTTCGCGGTCTCCGCCTGCGCGTAGGAAATCCCCGCGGCGGCCAACGCGTGAGCGAATTGCTGATGGCATGCCGACGCTTGGCTGACGACGGCCTGATACGCCTCGGCATACGAGCCGAACAGCTTTGCGCAGGCCGCTGATACCTCGTCGGCGGCCGCTTGCGTCAGAGCGGTTGTCGGTCCTGCCGCAGCCGCGCTGGCCTCGCCGATCTTCGAACGGATTTCCGCTACCTCTGCGGCGGCGCCCGCCAGCAATTGCGGTTGGGCAAGCAAGCCAGTCATCGGCAACGTCCCTTCACGACCAGTGGTTCACTCTGTGATACCGACACCGCTGTGAATCCGCTGATTCGGCGAACCCGCCATTGCCGAGCCGGCGCAACCAAGCCTAGAACCGTTTATATTCGCAGCTTGCGGTTTTCACGTTCATTTTCCGGTCGTCCCCGCAATCCTGGGCAGGCGTGACAGCAGCTGACGGCGGCCGATGACAGCCGTTGGCGACGAGCTCGCCGAGCACGCCGAAGCGGTCGCGACCGAGGCCATCAGCAATGTCATACGCCACTCCGGCGCCTCACGGCTGAACGTTGAGGTCAGCGTCACCGACATGTCAGCTCGACATCATCGACAACGGTTGTGTTATGCCCGTTGACAATTCGCGTCGCAGCGGCCTGGCCAACATGGCTTACCGCGCCGAGCAAGTTGGTGGCAGCTGCGAGATCAGCAGGCCACCCGATGACGGTACCCGGGTTCGCTGGACCGCCCCGCTGGCCGGCCGGTGATTCGACGAAACGTCGTCCAATGGCCTACATGTGGGGTTCAAACGGCGGCATGGCGTTCGTTATAGTGCGCTGTGGACATCGATGCGATTCGTTTTAGTCAGCAGTGGGTGCAGGCGTGGAACGCCCATGACGTAGACGCGGTTCTCCGGCACTTCGACGACGACGTGGTGTTCACCTCGCCGGTGGCCGCCAAGCTGCTGCCCGAAACCGCTGGCGTGGTTCGTGGGAAGTCTGCTCTCCGGCATTACTGGGCGGCGGCATTGCAGCGCATTCCCGACCTCCGGTTCGTCGTTGAGGGTGTCTACCAGGGCATCGACACCATCGCGATCAGTTACCGCAACCAAGATGATGGCCTGGTCATTGAGGTGCTGAAGTTCAAGGGCAACTTGGTCAGCGAAGGCCACGGGACGTACCTGGTCGCGGGGTAAACGAACGATCGCCGAGGTTCGCGGTGACCCTTGGGGGTACCGCAAAGTGCTTGGCGGCCAGGCAGTGTGGCTGCGTCGAGGCCATTCGACCGCCGATTTTCGCGAAACCGGTCAGCTGCCATGTGCTGCGGAAGCGGGAGTCCGGTCAACCGCAGGCGATCCAATCTAGGCCTGATGTCCTTCGGGTTAGGGACTAAAGCCTCATGATTAGCGGCCGTTCGGTCAATAGCGTTTCTCCGTGCAGGGACACCGAGGGAGATCGAAATGACCACATTCGTAAAGCGTTATGGCATCGTCGTCGGAGTCGACGGATCCGCCGCATCCAACGCAGCCGTCTTTTGGGCGGCGCGCGACGCGGCCATGCGAAATGTTCCGCTGACCCTGGTTCACATGCTCAACGCATTCGTGCCGACGTATCCGCAGGTGCCGCTGGCGACCGGAGTTGCGGTATGGCAGGAGGACGACGGCCGGCGGGCGCTCGAGCAGGCGGTCAAGATCGCCGAAGACGCCGTGCAGGCAGGCCAGAAGATCGCAATAACAACCGAAATGAAGGCCTCGCCCCCGGTGCCGACGCTCGTCGAGCTCTCCGCAGAGGCAGAGATGGTCGTCGTAGGCAGCAACGGCCGCGGCGCGGTGGGCCGGGTGTTCCTGGGTTCGGTCAGTTCGGCTGTGGTGCGGGGCGCGAGGTGCCCGGTCGCGGTCATTCGTGCCGAGGCCTCGTTCGCGCCACAATCCAACAAGGCTTCCGTACTGGTGGGAATCGATTGCTCGCCGGCGTCGGAGCTCGCGCTGGCTATCGCATTCGACGAAGCGTCGCGCCGCGGGGTCGAGCTGACGGCATTGCACGCATGGAGCGACGTTGCGGTGTACCAGTTCACCGGGGTGGATTGGCAGTCGGAAGCGGAGCGGAATCTGGCCGAATATCTGGCGGGCTGGCAAGAGCGTTACCCCGATGTCAAGGTCAACAGAGTCATCGCTCAGGATCACCCGGGCCGGGCGCTGGTCGAAGAGTCGGAATCGGCTCAGCTTGTCGTGGTGGGTAGTCACGGCCGCGGCGGCGTGGCCGGGATGCTGCTCGGTTCGGTCAGCAACGCGGTCGTGCACGCGGTCCATACACCGGTGATCGTGGCGCGTCCGGCGCGAGGGACAGCGGCCGAATGGAGCAATTGAGCGTTCTGGACGCGGGCTTTCTGGAGGTCGAAGACTCCGATCCACACGTGAGCTTGGCGGTGGGCGGAGTGTCGATCATGGAGGGGCCGGCCCCGAGTTACGACGAGTTCGTAGTGGCCTTCGCCGGCCGGGTGCAGACGATTCCGCGGTGCCGACAGATACTGCGGACTCATCCGCTCGACCTGCGACCGCCCGAATGGGTCGATGACCCGAACTATGACATATCGCGGCACCTCCACCGCGTGGCGTTGCCGCATCCCGGCGGCGACGCCGAACTGTTCCAGATAATCGCGACCCTGATGGAGCGGCGACTAGACCGCGAGCGCCCGTTGTGGGAGTGCTGGATCATCGAAGGTCTCGGCGGAAACCGGTGGGCCCTGCTGACCAAGCTTCACCACTGCATCGCCGACGGCATTGCGACCACGCAGATGTTGGCGAAGTTCAGCGACGACGGTGGTGGTGGCGGCGAGACGTTCGCCAGCGACATTCACGGCGCCAAGAGGCCTGCGCAGCAGGGGCTTGGTCGGCCGAAGCTGAATTTGAACCCGTTGAGCTGGGTGAGCGGGATCGGGCGCGGCGCGTTCGCCGCGGTGGCTGCGGCCGAACACGTCGCGGTGGGTGCAGCCGAACTGACCGCCAGCCTGCTCCGCCCGGCACCGGAATCCTCGCTGAACGGACCCGTCACGCCGATGCGACGCTTCAGCGTGGCCCGGGTCCGGATGGCTGACCTGCAGGAGGTTTCGCGCACATTTGACGTCACGCCCAACGACGTGGCGCTGGCGGCGATCACCGACAGTTATCGCCGGATACTGCTCGACCGGGGTGAAGAACCCGGCCGCAACTCGCTGCGCACGCTGGTTCCGGTAGCGGTCCGCGCTGCCAACCAATTCAATGTCACCGACAATCAGGTTTCGGCGATGCTGCCGTTGCTGCCGGTCGATGAGCCGGACCCGGTACAGCAGTTGCGGCTGGTGCACCGTCGACTCAACCGGGCTAACGCCAGCGGTCAACGCGATGCGGGCAGCGCGCTGTTTTCGGCGCTGAAAAGCGTCCCGTTCGCGTTTTCGGCGTGGTCGATTCGCTTGATAATGCGGCTGCCCAACGCGGCGTGGTCGCCTTGGCGACGAACGTTCCCGGTCCTCGACGTCCACAGACACTGATGGGCCGCCGGGTGCTGGAAATCCTGCCGATCTCCGATTGCTCTTCAGCTGCGCACCGGGATCGCGATGGTCAGCTACGCCGACGCCTTCGTCTTCGGCATTACCGCCGACTACGACACCGCGCCCGATATCGATGCGTTGGCCGCGGGAATCGAGAGAGGGGTGGCGCGGTTGGTGACCGTCGGCCGAGCTCGTCGACGCGGACGCGGATCTTCCCGCAAACGACGTGCCGGCACGGTTTCGCTGGACGACGCCGGGTGAGATGGTTGGAGAGACGGCCGGCGGGTACTCCAGCACGAACGACCGAGCAATATCAAGAAAGCACAACCATCATGACCAGGTCGAATAGCAGATTCGCGGAATCTCCCTCCGCGCTGATCGACGAAACAATCGAGGAACTCAGTGATTGGCGTGGCCAGACGCTGGCTCGCATCAGAAAACTGATCAAACAGGCGGATCCCGACGTGGTTGAGCAGTGGAAGTGGAGAGGCGTCCCGGTTTGGTATCACGACGGAATGATCTGCACGGGTGAGACATACAAACATGCCGTCAAGATGACCTTCGCCAGAGGCGCGTGGTTGGACGACCCCAGCGGCCTCTTCAACGCCAGCCTCGATGCCAATACCCGACGCGCCATCGATATCCACGAGGGCGACAGGATTGACGAAAAGGCGTTGAAGGCACTCATTCGCGCCGCGGTGAAGCTGAACAAGTCCTACTAGGCGGCGCGGGCGCAAGCGCCCGGCCGATGCCCCGTGGTGTACTGTCTTACAGCACTGCTGGGCGATCGCACAGCGCTCTTGTGACGGAAGGCGCCGCCGGTGACCGCTGAGTCCGTCGAGGAGTTTCGGAGCCGGGCGGGAACCTGGTTGGCCGAGAACCTGCCGCGGCTCGATCCGAACAAACCAGCAATTGTCTCGCGCGATGCGGAGGCGACCTGGTCGCGAGCCCGCGAACTGCAAAAAGCCCTGTGGGACGGGGGGTTTGCCGGAATCTGCTTTCCGCGGGAGTATGGCGGGCTTGGGCTGGGCTACGAGTACAAGAAGGCGTTCGACGCCGAGTCCCTTCCGTATGAGACGCCGTTGATCCTCAACGTCCCGTCCTTCGCCATCTGCTGCGCGACGATCCTCGACATGGGCAGCGAGGAGCAGAAACGCACCCATATCCGTGCGGCACTGCGCGGCGACGAGGTACTTGTACAGCTGCTGTCCGAACCCAGCGGCGGCTCGGACCTCGCGGGCGTCATCACCCGCGCCGACCGCCGCGATGGGCGGTGGATCATCAACGGCGCCAAGACGTGGAGCACGTGGGCCTTCGCCGCCGACTACGGTCTGTGCCTGGCCCGGACCCACTGGGACGAACCGAAACACAATGGGCTCTCGATGTTCCTGGTGCCGCTGCGCCATCCCGGAATCACGATAAACCGCATCCGGCAGGTCAACGGTTCGGTTGAGTTCTGCGAAGAATTCCTCGACGACGTCGACGTCGGTGACGACGCCGTCGTAGGGGAGCCCGGAAAGGGTTGGGACGTCGCGTCGCGACAGCTATACCACGAGCGTCGCACCATGGGCGATGGCTCGGAGTACACCAGCGGTCCGGGAATCGCTGACGCTGAGGATGTTTCGGTCGATCTGGTGTCGCTGGTCGACAGCATCGACCAGGGCGAGAGCGAACGCGTCCGGGAGGCGGTCGGGCGGGCTCTGGTCCACCGAGCGGTCCAGCGCCAACTCAGCGAGCACGTCTACCACGCGGTGGCCGACGGATCACTGCCGCCTGCCGCCGGATCGATCATCAGGCTGTCCATGGCCGAGGCTCATGATGTTGAAACCGATACCGCGCACGCGATCTCAGGCGCCGCTGCCGTCGTCGTCGACAGCGAGGAACTCCTCAAGATCGGCATCCGCTACCTGGGTCGTCAGATCGCCAGCATCGGGGGCGGCACTACCGAGATGGCCCGCAACGTGATTGGCGAGCGGGTCTTGAACTTTCCGCGTGAACACGCCGCCGATCGGGGTGTGCCGTTCAACCAGGTGCGGCGAAACAGATTGTCCTGAAGCGCCACTCGATGTCGGGAGAAAGGTAGCCGAAAGTGAGCGATCAACCGCGCGATATCCGCGAGCTGGCCCACGACACCGATGCGTACCGGGACGAGCTGTTCCGGCGTTGGACCGGCCTGCTCAGCTACCGCTACATCGGCCGTAAACACTCGTCGATGAACATCGGCGAAGACGACAACACCGTCACCATCCGCCGCGATATGCGCAACGAGGCCGGTGGACTTATGGTTGCGCCGCTGGCGATCTCGTCGCCTGAGGGGTGTCAGACCGACATGATCGCGGTGCCCAACCCGGTCATCGCCTCGGTCCAGATCATCGACCCCGGCTACGACGTCAGCAGAATCGAGATCGTCGGGTCCGGCATCGTGCACCAGGGTCGGACAATGGGCTACGGGCGGTGCAAGATCGTCGACGCCGACAACCCAGACCGGGTGATCGCCTTCAACGAGGGGCAGGGCGCCATCATCGGGACCCCGCCGGAAGGCCTTGGAAAGATGGATGTTTCGGGCACCGAGTTGGTCGTTGAGGATTCTCCTGACCTACCACCGTTGTGGGCGGCGTTCGGTGCAAGCAAGCGCGACGACGGTCAGTGGGTGCTGCCTGCGCTCAGCGTCGAACTCGCTTCGCCTGATGCGGCTTTGCACATCGGACCCCAGCACGTTGTCCTGGAGACCGCGGCCATCGATCTCGCCGCGGAGGTCGCGGGGACCAGGACGGTGCAGGTAGTCAGCTGGCACGTGATGTTCATGTCCCGCGGCAAGGTGGGCCCGTTCCGCGTGGAGGGCAGCGCCTACGTCGGCGGACCCGGCCTCGTCGGGGTCCGCATGCTGCTGCACGACGAGGGAAACGCGGACAACGCGGTCACATCGGCCGCGGCGATCTTCGACATCGTGGGCTGAAGCGTGGGCTGATGCCTGCCTCAACTGGACGCTGACTGACCGGGTCAAACCGTCGTCAAGGCCGCGTCCACTTGGTCGACCTTCTTGGCCGGCGTAGGCCAGGGCGAGGGCTTCGGCCGCTGCCGGACGCGTTGCGGCCACCAGAACCACTTGCCCAGCAGCGCGGCGATGGACGGCGTCATCAGCGACCGAACGATCAGCGTGTCGAAGAGCAAGCCGAGGCCGATGGTGGTGCCGACCTGGCCGATGACGGTCAGGTCGCTGACCGCCATCGTCATCATCGTGAAGGCGAAGACCAGCCCCGCCGACGTGACGACCGACCCGGTGCCACCCATCGACCGGATGATGCCGGTGTTCAAGCCGGCGTGGATCTCCTCCTTGAACCGCGACACCAGCAGCAGGTTGTAGTCGGCGCCGACGGCGAGCAGGATGATGACCGACATCGCGAGCACCATCCAGTGCAGTTCGATGCCGATGAGGTGCTGCCAGATCAGCACCGAAAGCCCGAAAGACGCACCCAGCGAAAGCAAGACGGTGCCCACGATGACGGCCGACGCCACCACACCTCGGGTGATGATCAGCATGATGATGAAAATCAGGCACAGTGACGCGATTCCGGCGATCAACAGGTCGTAGGTGTTGCCGTCGCTGAGGTCTTTGTAGATCGACGCGGTGCCCGCGAGATAGATCTTCGAGCCCTCCAGCGGGGTGCCCTTGAGCGCTTCGTAGGCGGCCTTCTTGATCGCATCGATATGCGAAATGCCTTCCTGCGACATCGGATCGCCGTCGTGGCTGATGATGAAGCGCACGGCGTGGCCGTCGGGGGAGATGAAGTTCTTCATGCCGCGCTTGAATTCGGCGTTGTTGAAGGTCTCCGGCGGTAGGTAGAACGAGTCGTCGTTCTTGGATGCGTCGAACGCCTTACCCATGGCGTTGGAGTTTCGCTGCGCCTCGTTCTGCTGATCCTGCAGCCCCTTTTGGGTCGAATACATGCGTCAGCATGGTGGTTTTCATGGCCTTCATGTTTTCGATCATCGACGGCATCAGCGCCACCATCTGAGGCATCAATGTGTCGAGGTGATCCATGATGGGCAGCAGGCTCTGGATGTCGTCGGTCATCAAGTCGACGCCGTCGAGGGCATCGAAGACGGACCGAATTGAGAAACATATCGGGATGTCGTAGCAGTGTTTTTCCCAGTACAAGTAGCTGCGGATGGGCCGCCACATGTCCTCGAAATCCGCCATGTGGTCGCGCAATTCGGCGACATCGAGAGTCATGTCGTGCATCTTCTTGACCATCGCGTGCATATCGTTGGCCATCTGGCCGGTGATGCTCTGCATCGTCACCATGCTGTCGATGGTCGTCTGCATCATGTCGGCCTGGTGCAGCATGTCGGCCATCTGGTCCTCTTGGTACTTCTGATTCATCTGCTGGCTGACGCCCTGCATGCTGATCTGGAAGGGGATCGAGGTGTGCTCAATCGGCTTGCCGTCGGGCCGGGTGATGGCTTGCACGCGACCGATTCCGGGCACGCGGAAGATTGTCTTGGCGATCTTGTCGATGACCAGGAAGTCCGCGGAGTTGCGCAGATCGTGATCGCTTTCGATCATGAGCACCTCGGGATTCATCCGCGCTTGCGAGAAGTGTCGATCCGCGGCGGCGTAACCCTCATTCGCGGGCAAATCGGTGGGCAGATAGTTGCGGTCGTTGTAGTTGGTGCGGTATCCGGGCAGGGTCAGCAAGCCGACGAGTGCGATCCCGATCGTCGCGACGAGGATGGGGGCGGGCCATCTCACCACCAGCGCGCCGATCTTGCGCCACCCGCGAATACGTTGCGTCCGACGGGGTTCGAGCGTCTTGCCGAAACGCGTTGCCACCGAGATCACCGCGGGGCCCAGCGTCAGTGCCGCCGCCACCACGACCACCATGCCGATGGCCAGCGGGATACCCAGCGTCTGGAAATAGGGCAGGTTGGTGAAGTGCAGGCAAAACGTCGCGCCGGCGATGGTCAAGCCCGAGCCGAGCACCACATGCGCGGTGCCACCATACATGTCGTAGTAGGCGTCTTCTCGGGAGTCGCCCCTAGACCGGGCTTCCTGGTATCGGCCTATCAAAAAGATCGCATAGTCGGTGGCTGCCGCGATCGCCAACGTAACCAGCAGGTTGGTGGCGAAGGTTGACAGCAAGATGACCTTGTAATAGCCCAGGAAGGCGACCATTCCGCGGGCGGCCGACAGCTCCAACACGACCATTAACAGCGTCAGCAGCACCGTGACGATCGATCGGTAGACCAACAGCAGCATTGCGATGATCACCGTGAACGTGGCGGCCGTGATCACTTTGAGGCTGCGGTCGCCGGCCATGTGCTGATCGGCTGTCAGCGCCGCGGGCCCCGTGACGTAGGCCTTTACCCCGTCTGGTGACGGCATGCTTTTGACGATGTCTTGCACGGCCTCGACCGACTCGTTGGCCAGGGCTTCGCCCTGGTTGCCGGCGAGATAGACCTGGACATAGGCGGCCCTGCCGTCGTTGCTCTGCGCGCCGGCCCCGGTCAGTGGGTCGCTCCACATGTCCTGAACGTGCTCAACGTGTTTGGTGTCGGCGTCGAGCTTTTTGACGATCTGGTCGTAGAAGGCGTGCGCATCGGCGCCCAGCGGCTTTTTGACCCTCGAGAACGATCATCACCGAGCTGTTGGACTTGTACTCGTTGAACACCTCGCCCATGCGCTTGGTCGCGATCACCGACTGCGCGTCGTCGGGGGCCATCGACACCGAGCGCATCTTCCCGACTTCGTCCAGCTGCGGGACGAGCGATGCTGAGCACTGCGATGAGCGCGATCCAGCCGAGGATGATCGGCACGGCGAACTTGCGGATGAAGCGCGGGATCCCTGGCCGCACCTCGTGTCTCGAGCGGCGGGGATCGACGTCGGTGTCGGGCGTCGGGGCGTCTTAAAGGTCGTGCTCATGCGGATTTCACCAAGCAGAAGGTCAGGGCGTGCACGCCGTTGGTTATCTTCTCGTCCTTGACTTCGTCATCGATGGTGATGCGGCAGCCGAGGTAGTCACCGTCGCTTTGCGCCGAGAGGTTCGGGAAGACCGAGGGGGCGGTCGTGCTGAGGACCAGCGTCCACGGCAGCGGCGCGTCGTCGAGCCGCTTCGGGTCGGCACTGAGATCCAAGTAGTTGACGTTGGCGTGGCCGGCCGAGCCGAAGATCTCGTATTTGACGACCTTGGGCTTGAACGGCTTGGAATCGTCCAGCCGCGGGCTGGTCATGACGCCGGTATCGTTGGCGCCGAAGAACGACTTGACCCGCACCACGGTGAAGCCGCCGACCACCACGACCGCCACGATCAACAGCGGCAGCCACGCGTTGCGCACAATCTTCGATATCTGCACCTGGGTGATCCCTTCTCACCGAGTCGTTCGGCAAGGGTCGGCGCGGTCTTGCACGAGTGCCCTGCGCGCAACCGATTTCCGGTCTTCGGCTTCACGTACGCGACCGCCGCCCCCGGCGCCGGTCAGCACCCCGCCAGCGCATAGTACATGATGTGCATATTTTGCAGATTATGCAACTTTATGCAGCGTGGGTCAAGTCACTTTGTGAAGATGCTGTTGACCAGTGCAGCAGCGCGCTCGACGTAGGGCATCGGCGTGTCGTCGGCATCCTCCGGCTCGCTGCTGGCCCAGCGTTCGATGCCCGAGCGCACGGCCGTCAAGGCCAACGCGGAGATCAACGCGGGTATCTCGTCGTCGGGCCGCATCCCCTGGCGGCGGGCGACGATGTCGGTCAAATGGTTCTGGAACCGCTCCAAGTCGGCGAGGAACGCCGCCAACACCGCGGGGGTCGTCTTGGCCAGTTCCAGCATGCAGGCGGCCTGCTCGCGTTCCGGGGGCATGTCACGCAGATGGTGCGCCGCCAAGGTGATCAGTTCCGCCAGCACCACCGAATACGGGGCGGGCCCGGCCGCGACGAACTCCGTCGACCAGCTCGGGCGGGATGTCCGACGGGCCGTAGGCGATCGCGGACTCTTTGTTGGGGAAGTAGTTGAAGAAGGTGCGCGTCGAAATTCCGGCTTCGGCGCAGATCTCGTCGATGGTGACCTTGTCGAACCCGCGCTCTTGCGCCAGGCGCACGGCGGCGCCGCGGATGTCCGCGCTGGTCTGCCGGCGGCGGCGCTCGCGAAGACCGATGTGATTCGCCATGCCATTCATAGTTGCACGAAATGCAAACTTTGCACTCAAATGCCCATAGCCGCGACCGCCCTCATGAAAGCATGGGTCCGATGATCCTCGCCGTCGACCTCGGCAAAACGTCCTGCCGGGCCGCAGTCGGCGGCCGCAGGGCCGAGGGGGCGGGCGCGCCGGGGCTCGCGACGCCCGGCGGCGTGCGGGCCGCGGAGGCGGCGATCCTGGCCGTCGCGCGGCGAGCTCGGCCCGGTCGATCGGAGGTGATCGTGGGCGCCGCCGGGGCACTGGCGGCGCCGGACGCGGCCCGCGCGCTGGGCTGATGCGCTGCTGGCCTCGCTGCGGGCGGAGCGCGTCGCGGTGACCAGCGACGCCGTGATCGCGCACGCGGGCGCGCTGGACGGGAAGCCGGGTGTCGTGCTGATCGTGGGCACCGGCGTCGTGGCGCTCGCGATCGGCGCGGACGGCGCGCTGCGCACCGCCGACGGCTGGGGCCCGTGGCTGGGCGACGAGGGCGGCGGCGCGTGGATCGGCGCCGCCGGGCTGCGCGCGGCACTGCGCGCCCACGACGGCCGCGGCCCGTCCACCGCGCTGCTCGACGCCGCCCGCGCCCGCTTCGGCGCCCCGCAGACCTGGCCCGCGCAGCTCACCGGTGCCGCCGCGCTCGCGTCGTTCGCGCCCGACGTCCTGGCCGCGCGAGGACGACGCCGCGGCGCTGGCGATCGTCAGCGCCGCCGCCGAGGCACTCGCCGCGACCGCCCGCGCGGTCGGGGATGGCCCGGTGGCGATGGTCGGCGGCCTGGCGGGGGTCTGGCAGGGGTCGAGGCGCTGCGCGAGCGGCTCGACCTCGTCCCGGCCGCCGGCGACGCACTCGACGGCGCGCTGCGGCTGGGGAAGATCCACGAGCCGCACGTGATCCGCGTGCAGGCGGCGGCCAATGCCCTTGTCCCGCACGGGCTCGACGCGCTCGCCACCGAGGCCGTCCGGCCAGGCCTGGACGACCTCGATACGCTGGCCGATCGGCGAGGTCGTCGCGCTGCTCGTCGCCGCCGAGGGCGAGGCGCACGGCGCGCTGGTCGCGGCGGTCCCGCGCATCGCGGCCGCGGCCGAGGCGATCGCCGCGCGGCTTGAGCGCGGCGGCCGCCTGATCTATGCGGGCGCCGGGACGCCCGGGCGGCTCGGCGTGCTTGACGCGGCCGAGTGCGGGCCGACGTTCGGCACCGACCTCGTGCGCGGCGTGATCGCCGGCGGCCCGGCGGCGCTGACCGAGGCGATCGAGGGCGCGGAGGACGCGTTCGACCCCGCCGATCTCGCCGACCTGACCGCCGCCGACGCGCTCGTCGGGATCACGGCGTCGGGCCGCACGCCGTACGTGCTCGGGGCGCTTGCAGCACGCGCGCGCGGTCGGCGCGCTGACCGTCGCGATCGTCAACAATCCGGACAGCGAGGCGTCTGCCGACGTGCGTGATCGAGCTGCTCACCGGACCCGAGGTGCTCGCCGGCTCCACGCGGCTGACCGCCGGGACGGCCCAGAAGGTCGCGCTCAACGCGCTGTCGACGAGCGTGATGATCGCGCTCGGCAAGGCCTACGGTCCGCGGATGGTTGACGTGCGCGTGACCAACGCAAAGGTGCGCCGCCGCGCGGTGCGGATCGTCCGCGACGCGGCCGGCGTCGACGAGGCGGCCGCGACCGCCGCGCTCGCCGCCGCGGGCGGTCACGCCAAGACCGCGATCGTCGCGCTGCTGCGCGGGCGTCGACGCGGCCGAGGCCGCCACCCGGCTCGACAGGGCCCGGGGACGCGTGCGCGACGCGCTCGGTTCGACATGAGGGTGATCGGGCTGATGTCGGGCACGTCGATGGACGGACTCGACGCGGCGGTGGCGGAGCTCGAGTGGGACGGAGGTGTGGTTGTGTTGTCGCCGCTGCGTCATATCGAGCGGCCGTGGCCGGACGAGGTGCGCGCGCGGCTGCACGCCGCGCTGGGCCCGACGACGGCGGGGGAGCTGTGCGAGCTCGACCAGCTAATCGGCCAGGCGTCCGGGGAGCTCGCCGCTGAGCTGTTGCCGGCCGACCTCGTCGTCAGCCACGGACAGACGGTCCACCACTGGGTGCGGGACGGTGAGGCGAAGGGGACGCTGCAGCTCGGGCAGCCCGCGTGGATCGTCCGCGCGACCGGCTTGCCGGTCATCTCCGACGTCCGCGCGCGCGACATCGCCGCCGGCGGCCACGGTGCCCCGCTCGCCGGGATCCTCGACGACCTGTGGCTGCGGGGCGAGCCCACGCGCGCGGCGCTCAACCTCGGCGGGATCGCGAACGTGACGATCGTTCGCCGCGGCCGTCCCCCGATCGCATTCGACACGGGCCCGGCCAACTGCCTGCTCGACGAGGCGGCGCGGCGCACCACCGGCCGGCCGAGTGACCAAGACGGTCGGCTGGCGGCCCGCGGTGCGCCGGACGCCGCGCTCCTGGAACGTCTGCTCGCCGATCCCTACTACGCGCTCGCGCCGCCGAAGTCGACCGGCCGCGAGCACTTCAACCTGGACGGCATCGACGGCCTCGGCGGCGTGCCGGACCTCGCCCCCGAGGACCTGCTCGCGACGTTGACGGAGCTGACCGCGATCACCGTCGCCGATGCTCTCGAGCCGTACGCGCCCGCCGAGGTCGTCGCGTCCGGAGGCGGTGTCCGCAACCCGGTGTTGCTCGCCGCGCTCGGGCGCCGCCTGCCGCTCACCGTCAGCGATCAGCACGGCCTGCCCGCGCAGGCCAAGGAGGCCTACCTGATGGCGCTGATCGGCTTCCTCGCCTGGTATCAGGTGCCCCTGCTCACCGGACCGCACGTGCTCGGTCGGATCTCTTTCGGTGACGCGCCGCTCGCGCTCCCGCCGCAGGCCGCCGCGCCCACCGGCCTGCTCGTCCGAACGGAGTGCGCCCGATCGCCGAAAGGTAGCTGAGGCGGCCGGCGTTCGGTCTAGAGTTCCAGGCGATGCGTCGTACTTGGACCTGGACATTTGACCTGCCGCCGGATCAGCTCTGGCCGGTGCTGGCTGATACCAACCGGTTCAACGAGGCGATGGGCCTGTCGCCGTACACCCTCGAGGAGACGCCGCAGCCCAACGGTACGGTCGTGCGCCGCGGGCAGGGCAAGGCTGGGGGCTTCACGCTGGAGTTTGAGGAAAAGCCGTACGAGTGGATCCTGGATCGGCACTTCAGCCAATCGCGCCTATTCACCAAGGGCCCGTTCCGCCGGTTCGGTCCGGTGGCCGATATCGAACCGAACGGGAAAGGAGGCTCACGCGTCACGTACGCACTCGAATGGGAGCCGCGGACGCGGGTCGCCCGCCTGTTCGGCACGCGTCTCGCGACCCAGGCGGGGGAGACGTTGCGCGCGCGCATCTTTGAGGCCGTTGCGTTTGCTCAGGGCGACCATGCGGGCCAGAGCCTGCTGCCGCCGTTCGTTTTGCCGGCGCCCGAGTTGCCCCATGGCGCGCGCGAGCGGGCCGCAACGCTGGCGCACGAAATCGACCGCAGTCCTTACGGCAACGGGCTCGGCGCGCGGCTCGCCGACGTTGTGCTGCAAGGGATGGCGTCCGATCTCACCCATCTTCGGCCCAACGTGCTGGCGCGCGATCCCGGTGTGTCCGAGCGTATCGCGACCGAGGCCTGCCTCGCCGGCGTGAAGGCGGGACTGCTCAGCATGAAGTGGGATCTGCTGTGCACCAACTGCCGCGGACCCAAGGTCAGCGTGCCCGCGCTCTCGGAGCTACGGCACGGCGCGCACTGTTCGTCGTGCAACATCGATTACGACCGCGACTTCGAGCGCAACGTCGAGCTGTCGTTTGCGCCGGCGACCACCGTGCGGCCGTTGCCGGACGGCCGCTTCTGCCTGTCGGGCCCAATGGAAACGCAGCATGTCGTCGTGCAATTGCATTTGGATGCGGGCGAGCGGCGCACCGTCGCCGTCGATCTGCCCCCGGGCCCTTACCGCCTGCCCACGCTCCATCCGGGCGGGACCGTCGATGTCGACTACGAGTCCGGGGCGTTTCCCGGCCTTCGCATTACGGCGTCGGGCGTGGAGGCGCTGAGCGTCGCCGATAGCGGCAACGCCCCGGAAAGCGTGACGTTCGTCAACGACGCCGGCTTTGAGGTGACAGCATTGATCGAGGAGGGAGCTTGGGCGCGCGAGCTGCTGACGGCACCAGAAGTGATCTCGCTACGGGCTTTTCGCGATTTGTTCGCCGAGGCGACGCTGCGGCCGGGCGACGACGCGGGTGTCAGCCAGGTCGCGCTCCTGTTCACCGACCTGCGGGGCTCGACGGAGCTCTACGAACGGGTCGGCGATGCCACCGCCTACAACTTGGTGGGCGAGCATTTCGCGCTGCTGGCCGCTGTGGTGCGCAATCATTACGGCGCGGTGGTCAAGACGATCGGCGATGCGGTCATGGCCTCGTTCACTGATCCGGCGCAGGCGGTGCGCGCGGCGCTCGCCATGCAGGAAGCGATCGGCTCATCGGCACAGGCAGGTCGCGACCTTGTGTTGAAGGTGGGTGTCCATGCCGGGCCCAGCGTGGTCGTGACGTTGAACGACCGCCTCGACTACTTCGGCTCGACGGTGAACATGGCCGCGCGCCTGCAGGGTCAGAGTGCCGGCGACGACATCGTGGTGTCGCACGCCGTGGCCGACGATCCCGCCGTGCAGGAGATCCTGGCTAATGTGCCCCAGCGCCAAGAGACGGTCGCGCTCAAGGGCTTCGCCGCTCCCGTCGGCTTCGTACGCCTCTTGTGCCGTTGAGACCGGGATGAGGGAAATCGGCTCCGCACATGACTGAAATCGAGATCGCTGTCGTGGGTGTGCACGTCCTCGACACCCATGTCGTTGGAATCACCTCCATTCCCGAGGGCTCGGAGGGCCAGCTCGTAGAGACGATCACGTTCTCCCCGGCGGGCACCGGGGGCGGCACCGCCGTCGTGCTGAGTCGGCTTGGCGCAAAAGTGCGGACCTTCGGCGCTATCGGAACCGACGCGATGGGCGACACCCTGCTGGCCATGCTCAGCCGGGAGGGAGTCGATGTCGGTGGCCTGGTTCGGACGGCGGGGGTCCAGACCTCGGCATCGGTTATTCCGGTGCGCCCCAACGGCGACCGCCCGGCCTGGCACTGCGTCGGCGCTAACGCCACGTTGACCCTCGAAAACCTCGACCTCGACGCGGTGATTCGGTCATGGCACCTACATCTGGGCGGTCCCGAATTCTTCGGAGGCCCGGCGGCCGGCGAGCTGCTCCAGCGCGCAAAGGCCAACGGGCTCAGCACATCCGTCGACATTCTCGCCGCCGGGGATCCCGGGTTGCTGCAGTGGATCGCCGAGGCCCTGCCGCACACCGACTACCTGTTGCCCAACGACGAACAGGTGCTGGGTTTCACCGGGGCCCCTGACCTTTTGAGCGGCGCACAGGCACTGCTGGCCGCCGGTCCTTCCTGCGTGGCGGCGACGCGGGGGAGCAAAGGCGCCCTGATCGTTTCCAAAGACCAAACCATCGAAGTGCCCGCGTTCGCCATAGACGTGGTCGACACGACCGGTTGCGGTGACGCGTTTTCAGCCGGATTCATACTCGCCCGCGCGCTGGGCCGCGACCTTCGGAACGCGGCTCGCCTTGGATGCGCCACCGCGGCACAAGTCGCGGGCGGAATCGGAACCGACGCCGGAACATACGACCTCGCGGTGGTTGACGCCTTCCAAGCTGCGCGACTGTGAAACTGGCGACGCGACACGGCGGCGTGATGTCGTCCCATGCACAGTCGGCGGCCCAATATCTGAGCTAGCGTTTGCCCCAGTCCCACGGCGGTGTGGTCAGCAGGCTCTGGCCGGTGATGCGCGTCTCGCCGAAGTCCTTGTACAGCTCGATCTCCGGCGCCTCATCGGCTCCGTCGCTGAGGAATTCGAGCAGTGAACGGGAATGGGTGACCACCACGACCTGCGTATGTGCGGCCGCTACACGGATCAGCGACGCCAGGGGACCGACCAGGCTCGGGTGCAGCGAGGTTTCCGGTTCGTTGAGCACCATCAGCGACGGCGGCTGCGGGCTCAACAACGCAGCGGCCCACAGCAGGAATCGCAGTGTGCCGTCAGATAATTCGGCCGACCGCAACGGTCGCAGCATGCCGCGCTGGTGCAACCGAAGGTCGAACAGCCCATTGCTGACGTCGACCGAGACGGTGGCACCATCGAACGCGTCGGCGACGATGCGACTCAGGTCGCCGAATCCTGCCTCAACGATCGTCTGAATGGCCGCGGCCAAGTCCCTGCCGTCGTCGGAGAGCACCGGAGTGCGGGTGCCCACCTGCGGTTGCCGTGCGGGCGCCGCGGCATCAACGCGAAAGCCGTCGTAGAACCGCCAGCCCCGTAGCCGCTCACGCACGGCCGCGAGTTCCGGAAGTGCTTGCGGGTGAGCATATTCGGCGAGCACACTGCGGTACGACGGCAAAGACCGGCACAGTTCGTCGAATCCGCGGCCCGAGTCGGCGCCGACTTCGGCGAAATCACGGGTCCGGCGCACCAGCGTGGTGCCGGTCCGTAGCACCGGGCCGACGAACAACGCCTCCCGCTTGATCTCGGGATCGCGCGCGAAAGCTGAATTATGACCGGCCATCTGCGGCAGCCCGAGATCGACGAGATAGCCGAAATCATCAGCAGCGAAGCCGAGTTCGAGGGACACCGGTCTGGTACGTGCGGTGCCCTGCGCCTTGCCGGTCCGGCGGGCGCCACCCAGCTGCTCGGGACCGGCCCACAGTACCGACTCCAACCCGCCCTCGCGGGCCAGTGACCCGATCACCTCGCCACGCCCGCAATCGGCCAGCAGGCGCAGCGCGCGATAGACCGACGACTTGCCTGTCCCATTGGCGCCGGTGACGATGGACAACCGGCGCAGCGGCAGGACGACCTCGCGCAGCGAACGGTAGCCGCGCACCGCGATCGTCTGCAACATACCGCCAACTCACCTCGCCGAATCATCGATCTGCACGGCGCAACCGGCGCGCAGGATGTCCACGGTAGACGGCGCGGTTGGGCTCCCATTGCGGCACGCGCCTGCCCCTGAACGACAGGACACAGGTGATCCAGGCCTTGTGCTGATGGTTGCGCACAATGCTATGGGCGGCACGACCGCCCCGCCCTCGTGCAGGCGGCCGCGGTTGCCCATCCACGCGCCGCGGCCTTGCACGGCGATGATCTCGCCCAGCGGTGTGACCCGGTTGCGCGCCGGCCGTGGCGTCATCACCGCGGCCGCTCCAGCTCGAGCAGGGCGCGCTTGGCGACGGTGCCACCGCGATACGAGCCCAGAGTGCCGCCGGATCGGATGACCCGGTGGCACGGCACGACGATCGGGATCGGATTTGTCGCGCACGCGGTGCCGACCGCGCGCATCGCCCTGGGTGAGCCGGACATTCGCGCCAATTGGGCATAGCTGGCGTACTTGCCGTAGGGGATGTCGGTGGCGAGGTGTCCCAGTACCCTGCGGCGAAAGCCTTGCGACAGCGACCAATCCAGCGCAAGGTCGAATGTACGGCGGTGGCCGGTGAAGTATTCGTCGAGCTGCTTGGCGACCGGATCCAGCCGCGCCGGCGCTTCCAGCATCCGCGGGCTGATTTGCTCGGCCAGGTTCTGCAGCACGAGTCCATGGTCTTCGCTGGCAAATGCTACCCGCACCAGTCCCTGTGGAGTGGCCGCCAGCAGCAGCGGCCCGATAGCGGAATCGATTGTGCGGTAGGCAATGTCGAGCAGATCGCCGACTTGGGCCTCGCGTTCCAGGCGGGCGTGCAGGCGCCGAAGATCATCCGGGTCGACGGGGAAGTGGTCCACGAAGTCACGCGTGGTCATGTTGATTCCTTAGGGGTGTCGATACGTGGATAGGTGCGCCGGAGTGTGGCGATGCCGTCGGCCGCTGCGCGCCGGGCGGCGGCGGTGCTGCCGTCGAGGATCAGCGCGATCTCGGCATAGGGGAGGCCCGCGAGGTAGTGGTAGGCGACGGCCTGGCGTTGTTTGGTTGGCAGCGCGCCCACGGCGGCCTCCAGGTCCAGATCATCGAGATCGAGGCCGTCGGCGCGCTCGGGTGCGGGGGAGTCGGGGGCGTCGGCGACCGGGACGGCACGCCGTGCCGCCGCGCGGGTGATGTCGATGGCCTTGCGGTGCGCGATCGTCACCAGCCAGGCCTCGATATTCGCCTCGGGCGGCAGCTGCGGGTAGGCCTTCAACGCCGCCAGGAACGTGTCCGACCAGGCGTCATCGGCGTCAGCGTGGCCGACCACCGCGCGGACGACACGCAACACCGTGGCGCCGTGCTGCGCCACAACAGCCTCGAACGGCTGTTTGACGCGCTGGGCGGTCTTCACCTGGATCCTCCGTAAACGCGACGGTCACCCTCCGTGAACGCGACGGTCAGTATGAAGACGTCGCCGCGTTGCGAGATGTGAGATCTCACGTTTCCGGGCCTCCCGTCGTCTACCCAGAAAGGAGGATCACAGATGCAAAATCGCCACACGGTAATCGACAGTCCTCTCGGTGAGCTGACGCTAGTCGCCGGCGGTGACAACCTGACGGGTGTGTATTTCCGGCATCATTGGCACCCGCCCACCGCAGAGGCCACGGGCCAGTACGTCGAGCCCGCTACTGACGGTCTGTTCAGGCGGGCCTCCGGAGCAGCTGCGCGAATACCTGGCCGGTGACCGGACACAATTCGATCTTCCGGTCGCCGTGGGCGGCGACTCACGGCGGCGTCGGATCTGGGAACTGCTGGCCGGCATCGCCTATGGCCAGACCAAAACCTACGGCGAACTGGCGGCCGAATTAGCCAACGGCACAACCGCATACGAGGTCGGTCAAGCCGTCGGGCGCAATCCGCTGAGCATCGTCGTGCCGTGTCACCGGGTCGTCGGGAAGGACGGCGCCCTCACCGGGTACGCGGGCGGTCTGAAGCGCAAACGATTCCTGCTGGACCTCGAAGAGCCGGCACCTGCGGCGTCGGGCAGGCTGTTCTGATGTCTTCGAGGGCTCCGGGTGCTTCGGTATGCCGTCAGCGTGTCGAGGCGGCCGACTGGGACGCGGTCGCCGCCGAGATCGACGAAGTCGGAGGTGCGCTGCTGCCCGAGCTGATAACCCCGGCCGAGTGCGCGGCGGTCATCGATCTCTACGCCGACGACGGCCTGTTTCGCCGCACCATCGACATGGGCCAACACCGCTACGGGCAAGGCGAGTACCGCTACTTCAACCAGCCCTACCCGGAGCCGATCGAAGCGCTGAAACAAGCCCTCTACCCGCGGCTACTACCGATCGCCCGCGACTGGTGGGCCAAGCTCGGCCGTGACGCCCCGTGGCCCGACAACCTCGACGAATGGCTGGACGTGTGCCATCGCGCCGGCCAAACTAAACCCACCGCGCTGCTGCTCAAATACGGGCCAGGCGACTGGAACGCCCTGCACCGAGACCTCTACGGCAACCTCGTCTTCCCGCTGCAGGTCGCCATCAATCTCAGCGAACCGGGTGTGTCGCACACCGGCGGCGAATTCCTGCTCGTCGAGCAGCGGCCCCGAGCCCAGTCGCGCGGCACGGCCACCACGCTGCCGCGCGGACACGGCTACATCTTCACCACCCGAGACCGGCCCGTCCGCTCGACCCGCGGATGGTCGGTTGCCCCCGTGCGCCACGGGGTCTCCACGGTCCGCTCTGGGCGGCGCTACACCCTTGGCCTGATCTTTCACGACGCCGCGTGAACGCCGTCTACTGTTCTGTACATGTCCGAGGAGTCGGCAGGGCGCTTCCTGGTCACTGGCGTCGACGCGGCCGGGCGCTCCTGCGCCGCAGGGGATGACCAGGTGACGCTGCAAGGCGCTCCCGGCCTCGAGGGCGTCCTCTACTCAGTGATGTATGCGACGCCGTCCCTCCCGTCGATTTCGGTTGGCGGTGGACGAGCCGCGGACACCTTTGACTTGGGTGTCGCCGCCGGCGCAATGGATTGGAAGGTAATCGATTACGCCCCGGGCCTGGAGTTTTCCATGCACCACACGGACACTGTCGATTTCGACGTTGTGCTTTCGGGATCAGTCGAACTGATTCTGGATGACGGCGCGCACCCGATTGCCGTCGGTGACGGCGTGGTGGTTACGGGAGTCGACCACGGGTGGCGCGCGGGTCCGGAGGGGTGCAGGCTCAGCGTCATTTCGATTGGTGTTTCGCCGCCGCGCTGACTCGGTCGTAGCCGGGCCGCGAGGCCCGTCGGCGCGCTGCTGGCGAGGACCATGATTCCTGAGGTAAGTAAGCGTGATGAGTGCTTCGCTGCTTACCAGGTCGATAGACAGCGGCCACGAGGCTGTTCAACGTCTGCGTGATGTGTTGTGGGCGATCGTCCAGGCATCGGCCGCCGCAGGCTTGGCTTGGTACATCGCCCATGACTTGCTCGGCCATTGGGACCCGTTCTTCGCGCCCGTCACGGCTGCGGTCTGCCTGTCGGCGAGCAACCTGTTTCATGCGCAACGTGCGGTACAGAACGTTAGCGGTGTCGCGTTGGGGATCCTCCTGGGCGCCGCCGTACAGGCACTGCTCGGCACCGGGTGGTTCGGCATCGGCGTGGCGGTGTTCGTCACACTCTGCGTCGCGGTGTTGCTCGGGCGCGGGCTCATCGGAGACGGTTTGACATTCGCAACCAGTCCGCAAGTTCGGTGATCCTGGTCATGGCGTTGTCAAGCGGGGATCACCTTTTTCAACGTCTCCAGGAAGCTCTGATCGGTGGCGGTCTGGCCATGGTGTTCAGTCTGTTGCTGTTCCCGGCCAACCCGCTTACCTTGCTCCGCAAGGCCCGTATCGGCGTTTTGGGTGCCCTGAGTGAGATCCTCACCAAAATTGCGGACACGCTCGGCGGTCACACGGCTGTCATGCCAGGCTGGCCGCCCTCGGCCGTCGATCGCGTGAGCGAACAACTGGGCGAACTCGCCGAAGCTCGCATCAGCGCTCGGCATCTGGTGCGGATCGCGCCGCGGCGGTGGACGGCACGCAGCGTCGTCCGATCCGCGGATCAACAGTCAGCGCATCTTGCCCTGCTGGCCGGTTCGGTGCTGCACCTCGCGCGCACCGCAACGCCCGCGTGCGGGGACGGTGAGTGGGACTCGCAAACCGTGCAAGTCGCGATCGGCGACCTTGCGGCGGGACTGACCTCCGCCGAGCGGGATCCCGACACGGCGACCGGACACGTTATCGCCGCCGGCCGGTGCGTCGTGGACGCAGACTCAGCGGCTTGCAGCACCACTGATTTGATCCTCGCCAACGTCGTCCAGACCTGCATCGACGACCTACGCCAGGTCATCAACCTGCAGCAGCAACCGCGGCGGCGTTGAGTTAGTCCGGGGTGAGGCTGGCGGTCTTGGTCGCGGCGCTTTGTTGTTCGGCGGCGAGCAGAATCGAACCGGCAGTCAGGAAGGCGGGTTTTTCGCGGTCCGCGGGGTCGACAGGCAGGTTGGCGGCGCGGCGCAGCACCATCATAGCCAGCATGCTGTGGGTCGCGTACGGGATGACCAGAAGGTTGGCACGAGCGTTGTCGCCGTTGACGGTCATCACGTGCTGCGGTTTGCGTTCCCATCCCGGCCAGTTGAAGTCGGGGGGCCGTTGTAGTGGCGGCCAGTTGACGTTGATCGAGGTGATGTCTCCGAGCAGGGGAGTCAGCACCCCGACCAGGTCGGGCAATTCGTTGGTGATGCGGTCTGCGCGTGGCCACCAGGCGCCGTCGATGTCGTGGCCTAGCGTGCGGGCCACGCAGAGCCGTACAGGATCGGTCCGGCGCCGGACCGCGATCGGATGGATCATCGAAGGTGTCACTGGGGTGGGATGCTCGGCGGGTTGGTCACGGGCTGGGCTGCTCGATGCACGGGGTTGTCCCTTCACGGTCGACATCGACCGCCCCACGGGCGTGGGACGACGGAGGACTTGCATTGCCCGGGGGTGTCTTCCGCACCGATAGCGCTGACCACCGCTGACAAGGAACCGGCTCGCGCCTGACACTACGCCACCAGCGGCATTTCGGCCGCACTAGTGGCGCAGGTCAGGTGACTAGTGACAACGCATAGGCGCGGCGCAATTTTCCCGACGGTGTTTTGGGGATCACCCCCGGAGCCAGTACCACCACATTGCGCGGCCGTGCGGCAACTTCGGTGACAACCTCGTGGGCCACCTCATGCTTGATCCTCCGCACCTGTGCGGGGTCGTCGACGCTGTTTGATTCCACGGCCACGGCAAACGACTCCCGGGAGTGGCCGGCGTCGAGTCGCACGGCCGCCACACACCCTGGGCGCACACCGGCCACGCGCCCGGCGGCGCGTTCCACATCGGTGGGGTAGATACTTCGCCCGGCCATGATGATCACGTCCTTGGCCCGACCGCAGACTACGACGTGGCCGTGTTCGGTCAGATATCCCAGGTCTCCGGTGCTGAACCAGCCCTGCTCATCCTGGGTGGCCACGAAACCGCCCACCGTGACATAACCCGACGTCACGGCATCCCCGCGTACCTCGACGAGCCCCACACCCCGGGTCGGCAGAACGACGCCGTCGTCGTCGACGATGCGGGCCTGCACGCCATTTAGCAGCGGACCCTAGTGAGGCCAGCCGACGGGTGTTACCCGCAGTGGCGGGCACCGCCCGGCGCAGCACACACAGCATGTCGGCGTCCACCTCATCGACCACCAGCCCGCCGCCACATTCCGAAAACGACACTGCCACCGTCGTTTCGGCCATCCCGAAGGCGGGCAGGATCGCCTCGGAGCGCAACCCGAACGGCGCTCCGGCAGCACAGAAGTCCTCGACGTCCGCCGGTTCGACCTGCTCTGAACCCGACAGCGCCCACCGCAACGACGACAAATCGAAGTCACCGGGACGGGCGTGCCGGCGCAACCGCTTCGCCAACAACGTGTAAGCAAAGTTGGGCGCCGCGGTCATCGTGCCCCGGTACTTATCAATCAACCTGGCCCACAACAAGATATCGCCCAAAAAATCCATCGGCGTGATCTTGACCAACTCGGCGCCGAACAACATTGGCACCGTCAAAAACCCTGTCATGCCCATGTCGTGAAACAACGGCAACCAGCTCACGATCACGTCGGTGTCCAGGTCGTACTCGGCGCCGACAAACATCGCCTCGCCGTTGGCAATCACATTGGCGTGGGTGATTGCCACCGCTTTCGGAGACCCCGTCGAGCCCGACGTCAGCTGCAGCAGCGCCAGATCGTCCTCCGCGCTGTCCACCGGATCGATCGGCGCGGCGCTGAGCAGCTCGGGGATCGTCACCACCGTGACGCCGTGCTCGGCCAGCACCGCTACCACCGGCATGAACGGATCCGAGACGATCACCGCCTTCGCCTCGATCATTGCGATGACCGCCAACGTGTCGTGCGCCCACACCTGCAAATCGGTGCGTGGCGTCGGCTGGTGCAGCATCGTCAAACACGCGCCCCGCAGCCACAGCGCCTGCGCGGCCGGCGCGATCTCCACCGGGGCCCCGGCCAGCACGCCCACCCGATCACCCGGGCCGACCCCCAACATGGCTAAACCACCTGCCACGCGCTGAGCTCGCTGATTAACCTCACTCCAGCTACACCGAAACGGTGCACCGGGCTCACCGGTCACCAGGCCCCGGCGACTGGTGACCGCGTTGTTAAGCATTACCTGGACAAACCTGCTCACCAACGGCCCCCCGCGCAATTAGGCCTAGCCTATCGGCCAGTTCAGCCATCTCGGGAAATGAGGTGACCAGGCGACAATACGGGGCCGCGCCCCTGGAGACGAGTGTTTGAATCGGCGGTTCGCGTTTTGAATTCTTCTTGGCGTATCGAGCAGCGGCCCACTTCCGGGGTGTTTGTGACTGGTCGCATAAACATGCGCGCATGCCCCGTTAAGCTGGCACGACGGGTCACCTGCCAACGCCTGGGCGAGGCCCTACTGAACATGGTGGTGATATGGATCTCGGACTTGCGCAGCGCACCGCTCTCGTCTGCGCCTCTACGTCAGGGCTGGGCCTGGCGACCGCCCGGGCACTGTGTGAGGACGGCGCGAGAGTCGTGGTGACCAGCCGCTCGAGCGAGCGTGCCGAGGAAGTCGCGGCTGCGCTCCCGAACGCGGTCGGTATCGGTTGCGACCTGGTGGCCGCCGATGGTGCAGCGCGATTGTTCGGCGAATCGACTAAACGTGTCGGCAAGATTGACATCCTCGTGCTCAATGGGCCCGGCCCGGCGCCCGGCACTGCCGCAGACGTTGAGGATGCAGCGGTCGATTCGGCGGTGGCCGCGTTGGTGAAACCCCAAGTGCAACTGGTGCGGTCGGTGCTGCCTGCCATGCAAGCGCAGCGCTGGGGGCGCATTTTGAGCATCAGCTCATCCAGTGTCGTGGCGCCGATTGCGAACCTTGCGCTGTCCAACCTTGGCCGCGCCGCGCTGGCAGGTTATCTGAAGACTCTCGCGAGTGAGGTTGCTGCGCAGGGCATTACGGTCAACTCTTTGCTGCCCGGCCGAATCGCAACGCCTCGCGCGCGCCAGGTCAATGAAGCGGCGGCGGCTCGGTTTGGCATCCCGACTCGCCGACGTCGAGCAATCCTCAATCGGTGAGATTCCCGCAGGCCGCTATGGAGAGCCCGACGAGTTCGGCGCCGTCGCCGCTTTCTTGTGCAGCGCGCGGGCATGTTACGTGACAGGAGCAGCGCTGCGCTGCGACGGCGGACTGGTGCCGACGCTGTGAGCACGGTCCGGTAGCAGCCGCAGCTCGCCCATGCCTGCATCCTCCCCACCGCCGCCATTGCGGCAGCCGAGTAACTCCGCTCGTCCGTCTGCGGCCGAGCAGGCGCGCACCATCGCTGCCGCCTCCAACGCCGCGATGCTGGCCACCCTGACCGCCGATGGTGACCCGTGGGCGTCGCTCGTCGCCTACGGCCTGCTGGGCGGGTCGCCCGTGCTGTGCGTATCGAATCTGGCCGAGCACGGCCGCAACCTCGCAGGCGACCCGCGAGCGAGCTTGTCGATCGCAGCGGCAAGCACCGATCCCGATCCGCTGGCGGGAAGTCGAATCACGTTGGCGGGCGCGGTTACGCCGGCCTGCTGCGACTGAGCACGACGCGGCCCGCGCGGCATATCTGGATGCTGTGCCCGCTGCCCGGTTCTACCTCGACTTCAGCGACTTCACGCTGTGGGTGCTGCAGGTCCAACGGGTCCGTTGGGTGGGTGGGTACGGGCGGATGGATTCGGCTACCGCCGAGCAATACACCGCGGCGGCGCCGGATCCGGTGGCACCGGCTTCGGCCGGGGCCATCGCACACCTCAACGCCGACCACGCCGACGCCCTGGCGGCGATGGCTCGCGCATTCGGCGGCTATCCCGACGCCGATACAGCGGTATGCACCGACATCGACCGCTACGGCCTCGATCTGCGGGTGCACACCCCGCGTGGGGTGGCCTACACCCGGGTCGGTTTTCCGGCGGCTGGATTCAGCAGACCAATTGCGTTCGGCCGCAGCAGACTTAGCCCGCGCCGCGCAGCGGAGCCCGTAATTGCCGAGCGTGAATTGCCTGACGCTTTGTAGTGTCCACGCTGCACGCGGCCAAATGTGACGAACTTCAAGCCGTAAAAGTGACGTACGCCATAGCCTGACCAGCGCTAATTAGGTCATCCTTACCCATCGTTTCTGTATCCAATGGCTGGGAGCGCGATGGCCGACCTTGACTTTGCCTATGACCTGACCCTCGACGAGGCGCGTCGACGCAGCGCGGTGCTCGAAGCAATAGGCCACGACTGGGACCCCGTCGCCGTGCTCGCCGAGGAACAGAAGGCTTACGACATGCTGTACTCGGACCTTGACGAGGAGCAGCAGCGGGTTTACGACGAGCTGGTCCGCGTCGGCGTCCTGCCTGAACGGGCGACTGATCGTGTTCCCGATTGATCCGACCGCCGACCGCGGCCGCCGCGCATGGCTGCCCTGCCCGTGCTGTGATCACCGCGCTAGATGTGGCGATTGCCGCGGCAGCCGAAACTGCGATACGCACTGGCAGTACCTGCTGAGCAACAAAGGGACGGTGGTGCACCTGCAGTGCTCGGATTGCGGTTATCTCTGGTCGACCGACACGCATCGCCGTGGACGGGGTCCAACTTCCCGAGGCCGATCCACCTCGCGCCGCTAAGCCGGGTCGCGTGGCGCACAGGGCGCGAAAGGGTGCGAAAGGGTGCGAAAAAGGTGCACCTCGCTAACGCGTTAGCGAGGTGGCGCGACAGCCGGCGGATGGTGTCGAGCCATCACGGCCGGCTTGAAACCGTAGGTCGGCAGAAGACGCCCGTAACGGCTTCCGCCGAATTGCCCAAACGGGGCCATCGGCAGGCCATTCACTCCTTCTGCCGCGGCAGGGACAACGGTGGCGTTTAAGGCCGCCACCCCCGGGTTGGTTATCGCGTTCACCGGAGCCCAGCTTGATGGCGCCGACAACGCCCCGATCTTGACCGCATTCCCCAGACCCGCCGCCGCACCACCGAGGTTCGGGAGGGCACTGGTTGCGGCTGAGCCCGCCGCCTGCGCCGCGCCTTCGATCGCCTTGTGCCGCGGAAGCCAGACCCTTCGCGAAGTGGTCATTGCCACCAATTCCGTTGCTTACCTGCCCGAAGGACTGCGTCGACTGAATCATCGCCGCCGCGCTTGACATGTATGGCGAGAAGTACTTGCCGTACAGCGCCACCAATTCGTCCATCGGCGTGTACCTCGAACTACCGTCGATCTTCGTGCCAGTGAATGACGAGACCCACTGGCCAACGGCTCATGACACAGGGTCCAATTGCGTCAGGAACCTGTCCACAGCGGTCTTGACGGACGACGTTCCTGGGGCGTGAGAAACGGCGGTGGCCTGCCGGCCAACGCGCCGGGGATCGGCCACTTCGGCCGGCGCCTCGCAGTCCGCCAATTGTGACGCCGCGAACGAGTGAACTCGCATAGCCAAACATCGCCGCGCGTCCTGAGCCCAGAATTCGAAGTACTCCGCCCTCAGTTGTCGCGATCGCCGGGGCTTTTTGCCCGAAGCAATTCGTCGCGACCAATGCCGCCAAAAGTGAACGGTTAGCCGCGATCAACGGAGGAGGGACGGCAGCGGAAGGCCGTCTCGTGCGCGGAAGCTGCAGCCGCGCCCGACTGGCTGCCGCATGCGCGGACTCTGCCGCACTGCTTTCCAGCCACGCGACGTACGGGGTCACGGCCGCCACCAGCGACGCCGACGCCGGCCCCAGCCACGGACCGCTGGTCAGCGCGGAAATCACCGACTGAAACCCGGCCGCGGTCGAGCTTGCAGTTCAGCGGCGAGCTCGCCCCAGCCCGCAGCGGCAGCCACCAACGACCGCCCCCGGGCCGGTGTACATGCTTCGCCGAGTTGATTTCCGGTGGCAGCAGCCCGTAGTCCACGATCGCTATCCCCTTCTTTTTTCTCTGAGGCGCTCAGCGCGGCCGCCGCCGCGTTGGCGGCTTCCGTGGTGGCATATGAATCCGCACCTGAGGCCAGGGTCGCGACAAGCAGACTGATGGATCGCTGTCGCCTGAGCACTGAGCGTCTGGTAGCGCTGCGCATGGACAGCGAACTGCGCTGCGGTAAGCGCAGACACCTCGTCGGCGGCCGCCGGAACGACGCCGGTGGTGGGGGCCGCTGCGGTCGCGTTACCAGCGCTGAACGCGGCTCCGATCGTTTGGAGCTGGCTGGCTGCGCCGCCAGCTTGTCTGGATATGCAGTTACGAACGACACGGGTTTCCCTCTCAGTGGGCTGGCTGACGACTTTGAACATGGCAACGCGTTCAGTTGTGATGGGACAATAGAAACAAAAGGGTGGACCGAATCACCGCTTCGGAAGTTCAGCAAATCGAGCTGATCTTTGTTTATTGCCAAAATTCAAGTTGATTTTATTTGAATTCTAGATGCAGAGTGTTTGAGTCTGGAGGCACATATAATTCATATTATTTGGCTCCGTTAAATTTGAAGTTACTCTGAATTCCCGAAGCATTAATGTCGGGAAATATAAATACTTGACCTGAATGTATGAATTTCTCATGGATCGCGAGGTTAAGTTACGATCCCGCGCCGGAGTCGCGCCACGTCTTTCACCGGCAGCTGCAAGCTGCTGCTCAGAGGATCTGTTTGGAGTTCGCTTCGTAGTTCTAGTTGGTAAGGGTGGATGTCAGGTAGCTGTGGCCGAGCAATTTTTCAAGATGGCCCACGGCCATTGCGGGCCGCCGTCGTAAGCGATCGTTTCTTGTCCGTCGATGGTGGTGATTTCGACGCTGTCAGTGTGGCCACGCCAACCGGATCGCTCTGGACGGCGTAGGTCGAGGCGACGGTGTTCGTGACCCCGTCGACGACCGATACCGTGTTGCTCGTCGCGTTCGCCACGTAGATTCGTCTCGTGGGATCACCGTGACCCCGTCCGGGGCGGTTCCGACGTTCATCGACAACACCACGTGGGTCGATACCATCGATCAACGACAGGGTGTTGCTGCCCGCGTTCGGGCAACGTAAACCATGTGGGTGCACCGATCGCGCCAACCGCGTCCGGGCCGTTCCCGACCACCAGCGTCGCGGTGACGGCCAGCGTGTGATGTGCGGAGGGCCAGGTGATGGAGACGCGCCCGGTGCCGGAATTCACCGAGGCGCAGATCAAGACGGCGGTGGCCGGCTTCCTCGGCGACCAGTACCAGATGCCCCCGATGTACTCGGCGATCAAGATCGACGGGGTGCCCCTCTACAAGAACGCGCGCAAGGGCGTGGACGTCGAGCGGAGCCGCGCTTCATCCGCGTCATGAGCTGGGAGGTCCTGGCCTTCGCGAGCCCGACGATCACCTTTCGCATGCGCGTGACGAAGGGCACCTAC
>CAVVLC010000044.1:0-6659 GCA_963748885.1 uncultured Actinomycetota bacterium | reverse complement strand
GCGTTGTGAATCTGTTACGTAGGAACGAGTTTCGTCCCAAAATGGCGGGGGTACAACGGAGGGCGTGAAAAAAATCCTGCTCACCACAGCATCTACAGTCATAATGAGCGCCGGGTTGGGGCTCGCTGGTTTGGGGGCGGCTGCGGTCGCCGACGCCCAACCGGCACCCTTGCCGGACTATCACTGGTGCCCCGGTCAGTTTTGGGACCCGGGCTGGGGGTTCAACTGGGAGGGGGGCCGCTGCCACGACGACCACTGGCGTGACGGCGAACCTCGCGACCACGACCACTGGCACTGATATAAGCACGGGCGGGCAGGCCGAGTGACCATGCTCACCCGGCCTGATCCCGCAGTTGCGGAGGTGCACTGGTCAGGGCGTGACGACGATCCTTTGCGTGGAACTGGTGTCGCTCCACGCGGCTTCGACGTCGGCGAGCTGGACCGCGCGGGCATCGACATGGAAAGCGCCGCGGGCGATTTCCGCGGTGATGGCGGGTAGCTCGGCCAGGATGTCGCGGGTCGGCACGGAGCCCTGTCCGCTGCCGACGATCTGCAGGCGGGCGGCCCGCAGTGCCGCGGACGGGATCGCGGCGAAACCACCGGCGACAGAGCCGATCTCGATCCAGGTCAAGGGTTTACCGCGGTCACGCCGGGCGGTGACAATGGCGGCCATCGCGTCCGCGGTGGGCGGACCCCATACGTAGTCGACGACGACGTCGACGGCACCCGCCACCTGGCCCAACTCATCTGCCGCACCTGCCGTGTCACCGAGTTGAACGACGGCGTCGGCCCCGAGTTCGGTGAGGGCTGACAGCCGCTGCGGATCGCGCCCCGCACCGACGACCCGGCTGGCGCCAAGGTATTTGGCGACCTGCACCGCCATGCGCCCGGAGCTCCCGGTGGCCCCGAGAACCAGAACCGTTTGGCCGGGCTCGAATTGGATGCGCCGGCGAAGCGCGATCCACGAGGACATCACGGGATTCATGGCGGCCGCCACCTGGATGGGGTCGACGTCGTCCGGCAGTGCGACGCTGCGGCGTTGGTCGATGACGGTCCGCTGGGCCATCGCGCCTATGGTGGTGTCGGGCAAGACGAAGTAGCGAAGCGTGCCGTCTGGTGTGCGCCCCACTCCGTCGATGCCCGGAATCAGCGGCAGCTCAGCGGAACTGGTGTAGTGGGAGCCGTCGGCCTGCGATCGCACCCGCGGATGTAGGCCCGCGGCAATGACATCGACCAGCATCTCATCGGGCTTCCGCGCCGTTGGGGTGGGGAACTCTCGGTAGGCCGGTGGCTCGCCAAAGGCGGTGACGACGGCTGCGTGCATCGGATTCTCCTTAGCCAACGCGTGGGCAGAAATAGATGGTATTACGAACTACAAATAGATCGTAATACGAACTAATGCAAGGTATGGTTGCGCCCATGGGTGCGATCGATGAGCTGAGGGACGGCCTGGTTCAGGCGTCATTCGCGGTCACGGCGGCGCTGAGCCGGGTGGCCGCCGAGCAGGATCTGTCGCTGACTCAGCTACGGGTGCTGGGGATATTGCGTGACAGGGAGCCGACGATGGCCGAACTGGCCAGCTACCTGGGCCTGGAGCGCTCGACGGTCAGCGGGCTCATCGACCGCGCGGCCCAGCGCGGACTGGTGCAAAAGAACACCGATCCCGCCGACGGCCGCTCGGTGCGGGTCAGCCTCACCGCGGAGGCCCACAGCCTCGCGCCGCGGATCATCGCCGACATCGGTGAGCTCATGGCGCCGATGATCGACAGGCTCACCGTCAGCGAACAGCACCGGCTCACCGCGTTGCTGGTCAAACTCAACGCGCGTCCAGGCTGAACGCGGGCTCGACCTCGCCGGCTTCGCGGTCTGAACTAACGGGTCGGCCGGCTATAACGACTCAAGGCGCTACTTCGGCGGCTGCTGACTTTCCACATCAGTTTTGATCGCGGCGATCGCGTCGACGGGCGTGAGATTCTGGCCCTGGCTGTTCTGCCCGAGTTGCGGCCAGCCGGCGCCGTCGGGCCCGCGCAGCTGGTCCCAGATGTCGCGGACCTTGGATAACAGTTCGGATTGCTCGTCATCGGTAAGCGCCATCAGCCACCCTCCGTTCGTTGTGATGCCACACGCGGCGGCAAATTCTTGCGGTGTGAGCCCGTCGGCGGAGTTCATGTCGCAATTGCCGAACGGTGGGGCACCCTGCGGCAGATTGGGACTGTAACCGTTGCCGTCGGTGTACTGGTGCGCGACCTGCCCGGGCAGGTTCGGATTGGATCCGTAACCGGCGGCGACCACGCGCAGCCCGGCGGGGCGCGTCCGCCACATGTTGTCGAAGTCGAAGCTATTGGCGTAACCGATGATTCGGGCGGCGGAGCCCGCATAGTCGGCCAGGTTCCAATACAGAGAGTTGATCCAGCTCGACCCGTCGCCGGGCGGGTTGCCGCCCGATTCGACGTCGAGCATCAACGAGGCCCGCGGGTGCAGGCCACCCGCCGCGTCGATCATTGAGCGCACCGTTGCGGCGTTGGCCGACCAATTCGGCCGAACATAGGTGTACACGATCCCGAACGTCATGCGACCGCTGTCCAAAGCGGATCGCATCCACGCGTAGTTAGCGGCAAAGTTGTGGTCTTGGTACGTGCCGTCGGAAACGCGAATCGAAAGAACCTGGTACGGATACGAGTCGTTCACGGGTACTTGATATTCGGAGACATCGGCGAACAAGGTGTCGGTCAAGGCAGCTCTTTCTGCGCAAGCGCTGTGTCCAGTGTCTGTTACCCGCAATGGCGATCAACCATACCTGCCGCTACGGCGCTCACCCTAGGTATCGTCGCGGCTATGGCTGATCGACCCGCGCGGGTTGACGACGTGCACCGGATCGCCGCGAAGATGCCCAACGTGACGCGCCTGGAAGGACCGAAGGGCAACTCTATATATCGAGTGGGCGGGAAGTCGTTCGTGTTCTTCCGGACTCCTCAGCCCGACGCCGCCGATCCAGACACCGGCGAGTGCTACGCCGACGTCATCATGCTCTGGGTGGAGTCGCAGAGCGACAAGCTGGCGCTGATCCAGGATCGCAGTCTCACCGTTCTTCACCACCAACCATTTCGACGGGCATCCTTCGGTGCTGGTCCGAGCCGGCCGCCTGCCGGAAATCAGCACCACGGAGTTGGCCGAGTTGATTCTCCGACGCGTGGCTGTCCCGGGCGTCCAAGAGGCGAGCCGCGGCATGGCTCGCCGACCATCCGTAGCGCCGCGCGTTAGACCCTGCCGCATTCACGCCGAGGATGTTTAGACACACGTCTAACGGGTATCGCTAGGGCTAGCGTTAAATTCTCGAACGTAATGGAGGTTACGATGCGCGCCAGCGGAATTCTCGGCGCCGTTGCCGTGGTGTGGTTACTCATTGGAGTCTTCGCCGCTTACCAGCGACACTACTTCGAAAATGGGCCCACGAACTGCGCACAAGCGTCAACGGTCGCAATGACAGTGGTCGCGGGGCCCTTGAACTACAAAATGAACCCCGCAGTGAATTGCCCCGACGTCAACGTCAATGTCCCACAGCCCAAGCAGTAAGCTTCGGCCTGACCAAAGGAAGTTGTCATGATTCTCGTAGGCGTAGTCCTGCTCATTCTTGGATATGTGTTCGGCATCCATTTGTTGTGGGTGCTCGGAATTGTATTGCTCGTGATCGGCGCGATCATGTGGGCCATGGGCTCGATGGGCCGCCCGGTATACGGCAGGCGGCACTGGTACTGAGCACCACACGGGCACCACACGGGGCCGTTCACAGTAGACGCATAGGAACGGCATAGCGTGGCCTCAGCGAGGCGCGGATACTAGAACTCGTGACCCAGTCCCGAACGACGGTTGAGCGGGTTGTCATGTGCAGAGCAGATGGCAACCCGATCACCGTATTAGTAGTAGATGATGAAGCCGGTCCTCGCCGAGATGGTGTCGATGGCCTTGCGGTACGAGGGCTGGAACATCACCACCGCAGGCGATGGATCGGCCGCGATCGCGTCGGCGCGCGCCCACCGGCCCGACGTGGTTGTGCTGGACGTGATGCTGCCCGACATGAGTGGGCTGGACGTACTGCACAAATTGCGCGAAGAGAATCCGCAGCTTCCGGTGCTGCTGCTGACCGCCAAGGATGCCGTGGAAGACCGCATCGCGGGGCTGACGGCAGGCGGCGACGACTACGTAACCAAGCCGTTCAGCATCGAAGAGGTAGTGCTGCGGTTGCGTGCGCTGTTGCGGCGCACCGGGGTGACGACGATGGACAGCGGCGCGCAGCTGGTGGTCGGCGACCTGGTGCTGGACGAGGACAGTCACGAGGTGACGCGCGCCGGCGAACCGATCTCGTTGACGTCCACCGAGTTCGAGCTGCTGCGGTTCATGATGCGCAATGCCAAGCGGGTGCTGAGCAAGGCGCAGATCCTGGACCGGGTATGGAGCTACGACTTCGGCGGCCGGTCCAACATCGTCGAGCTCTACATTTCCTACCTGCGCAAGAAGATCGACAGCGGTCGCGAACCCATGATCCACACGCTGCGCGGCGCGGGGTATGTCCTCAAGCCCGCTCGCTAAGGCGCGGCGGGCCTGGTCGCTTCGGCTCCGACTGCTGGTCGGGCAGGTCATCGTGCTTGCCGTCGTATGTGTGGGGATCACCACGGCGACGGAGTTGGCGCTGCGCCACCACCTGCTGACGCAGCTCGACGGGCAGCTGGCCGGGACGTCCTACCGGTCGGCGTTGATGTACCCGGAACCGAAACGTCCGGGGTGGCGACATGAGCACTCCTACTATCCGCGGCCGGGCCCCGGTCCGAGATTTCTTGACGCCCCCGGTCAGCCGGCCGGCATGGTGGCCGCGGTGGTCAGCAAGGGGACGATCGTTGACGCCGGCTACCTGACCAGCAGCGGGGCCCGCGCCGCGTTGACTCCAGCCGCCCAGGCCCAGCTGGAGCGGATCGCCGGCGGCCGGAAATCCGTCACCGTGGACCTCGACGGGCTCGGCCGGTATCGCGTCGTCGCCGCAACCAGCCGCAGCGGGGGCGACATCATCGTGACCGGCCTGTCGATGTCGAACGTCGACGCCACGATGTTGCGGATGCTGATCATCTTGGGCATCGTCACCGTGATCGCGCTGGCCGCCGCGACGACCGCCGGCATGATCATCATCAGACGGGCGCTGGCGCCGCTGCGTCGTGTCGCGCAAACGGCGAGCCGGGTCGCCGATCTGCCGTTGTCTAAAGGCGAGGTCGAACTGCCGGTGCGGGTGCCCGAGTCCGATGCAAACCCGCACACCGAAGTGGGCCAACTCGGATCGGCACTGAACCAGATGCTCGACCACATCGCGGCGGCCCTGTCGGCGCGACAGGCCAGCGAGACCCGGGTGCGTCAGTTCGTCGCCGACGCCAGCCACGAGTTGCGCACCCCGCTGGCCGCGATCCGCGGCTACACCGAACTCACCCAACGCATGGGCGACGACCGCGAGGCGGTGGCGCACGCGATGAGCCGGGTGGCGTCCGAGACCGCGCGAATAACGCGCCTCGTCGAGGACCTGTTGCTGCTGGCCCGCCTGGACTCCGCCCAGCCGTTGGAGCGCGAACCGGTGGACCTGTCGCGGCTGGCCGTCGATGCGGTCAGCGACGCCCACGTCGCCGGACCGGATCACCAGTGGGAGCTCGACCTGCCCGAAGAACCGGTGGTTGTGCCCGGTGACGCGGCGCGGCTACACCAGGTGGTGACCAACCTGCTGGCCAACGCCCGCATCCACACCGGCCCCGGCACCATGGTCACAGCCCGGCTGACCGCCGAACCGGCCCATAGCGTGCTGCAAGTGATCGACAACGGCCCCGGCATTCCGCCCGCACTGCAGTCGGAAGTGTTCGAGCGATTTGCCCGCGGCGACACCTCGCGCTCGCGCAAAGGCGGCAGCACCGGTCTGGGTCTGGCGATCGTATCCGCGGTCGTCAAGGCGCACGGCGGCACCATCGCGGTGAACAGCAAACCCGGTCATACCGAGTTCACGGTGCGGTTGCCACTCAATGGGTGGCAACCGCCCGCTGGCAACTCCTAGGTCATCCGGTCAGTTCTGCCCGGCTCAAGCGCAGGTAGCGTCGATTTCGAACGACTTGCTCACTGGCGTCAGCGGGTTGGACGCGTCGATCCCGGTGGCCGTCCCCTTGATCGTGTAGCTCTTGCCATTCTTGGTCGCCGAGGCATTGCCCTGCCCGGTGCCCGCCGCATACGCGAGCACCACTCCGTTGACGCTGCCGAGCCCGACGGACTTCACGTCGGGCGGGTTGGCAGTGGTGAGCACCGCCGCGATACCGGTCGATGCGCCACCGACGATGATGCTGATGGTGCCACCCATATCCGTGCACGAGGTCATGCCGCCGACGTTCTGGTCCTTGCCGTCGATGATGACCTTCGTCGGGCCGCCCGCGCCGGCGGAAGCGGACGTGGTGCCCGAGGGCGTGCCGCCACCCGAACTCGGCTTGTCGCTCGAACACCCCGAAAGACCCACGACCAAAACTGCCGCGCTGGCTCCCGCGACCGCAAGTCCACGCTTCACCTGTTCTCCTTTGCCCGACGTTGTGGTCCGTCGGCATTGACGGACCGTCCCGAAGTATGCGGGCTAACTGGATCGAATATCT
>CAVVLC010000043.1:0-42090 GCA_963748885.1 uncultured Actinomycetota bacterium | reverse complement strand
CCGGGGCTAGTCTCGCCAAATCGACCGCGGAAATGATCGACCTTTTCACTATTTAGGAGACGAGTCGGTACGCCACCACTTCAAAGCCGCCGGACCATTTGTTGGTCCGGAGGAGAACTTCAAAGAGCGGGAAGGTGGTCGAGGATTTCCGCGGCAGCCGGGAGCGGAAGGCTCTGCACTGTACCTCCGAAGTCGAGGAAGTCGGCGGCCGCGAGCGAGCGCCTTGGGCCTCGGTGCCGGCGGCAATCAGTACCGACCTCCGCCCCCGTCTGGGCAGGAATGCCGCGATGGAGTAGCCTTGCGCGACCCCCTCCGGCATCTGGTTGATGGAGTAGGTGGACTGCTCCCCCGCGGTGGGCGCGAGGTTGCGGACGAGGCCGCCGCTTGGAACCGGAAGTTCAGCGCGGTGTTGAACTGGCGACCCAGGGTTCGAGGTGGCGCTGCCGGCCAGAATCACGTTGTCGGATTGCATCTGGGCGACGGAGATAGTCCGCGGGAGAACACGATTGAGACGCGCGCTCCGTGCCTTGCGCCAGAGCCAAGGCCTTGTTGGCGATATGGACGTCGGCCATGCTGGTGCCCAATTGCTGCCGGAAGGCGTCGATAGCCGCTCCAATCGAGCCCGCACGCGCAGCCGACGGCCGCAACAACGCGGTGTTGGCGGCCTCGGCCTGGGCAAACGAGGCCGCACTGGCAGTCAAGTCTGCACAAACTGCTCCTGAAACGCCGCCGCCCGCCCGGCCAGCGCCTGTTACTGCTGGGGCGTGCGTCGAAACAGGTGGGCGATGACCGGCCGACACCTCGTCGGCGGCCGCGGGCAGCACCGCGACGGTCCTGGCGGCCGCCGCCGCGTGGGCCTCACCGTAGCGTCGAAGCCGGATGCCCAGATCCGTCGCCGCCCGAGGCGATCATCTCCGGCGTCGCGATCACATGCGGCATGGCCGTGCACCTTTCAGCAAGCCCTTGATTGTCACCAGTCCCGGCCGTCCTCCACTGTCAGAACAGGTATGTCTCTTGTCGGGCGGCGCTGCGGCGCGGTATTAGGTAACCGAGTACTGCACTTTGAGTGACCGATTGCCGCACTTACTCGCCTAAGGGTCGCAGCGCCGACCGGCCCTGCCCGGGCACCGGGGCAGCCGTGGTTCGGCGCGCTTTCGCCAGAGCAAGATGTAGGGCGTGAGTTGGACGAGATACGAGGGCAGGGCACTCGCCGACCTAGCACTGACTGGGGGTGCCCGCGATGCGCAGCTCGAAGACTATATCCGCATGCGTAATGCGCATCTAACGGACGTTCGGTTGGAGAAGGCAACCGCGACCGAGGGGTACGAGACGGGCGTCCAACCGCCGCGGCGGTGGTACGAAGTCACCTATTTGGCCGACGATGGCCAGGGCCATTAGGCCGAACCAACGTTTACATACGTTCCGCTCTGGTCCGCGGCGGTCAGTGAACATCTGGCGCAGCCCGCGTCCAAAGACCCATGGCTGTTCGGCGCCGTCGAACTGTACGTCGACCTGTTCGATGACGATCTGGACGCGGTGGCCAATCGACTCGAACCAAGTGCGACAAAATTGCATCCAAGGCATGCTGGCGGGTCAGCCCGCCGACGTCGGCAAGCCGACTTACCACCAGCGCCATGCCCTCCGTACGCGGAGCCCCCTGTCAGGATTGAACTGTTGAACCGATCCTGGTTGCGAGGTCGACGGCCGCGAGCTGCCGGATATCATTTCATTCAATTAGCTGAGATTGCCTCGGCTTTTGCTGAGATGTGCCCAAAATGTGCCCGGTTTGGGAGCTAGGCGCGCGCCCTGATGCTAGGCGCAGACACTGGGAAGACCCAACAGCTGACGAAAGAAGCCGGGTATATTCAACACAATTATAGCCAGTGGAACATATATCAAGAAAAATGCAGCAACGCCGACTGCCACTACATAAATCGACAGCGTACCCAACAAGTTTGTTAACATATTCTGAAAGCCGGTCAACAAAGTGCTTAACTGGCCCACGGCGGCGTTAAACAAGTTGACCAACTGGTCCCCGGCGGCGCCGATAGCGCCGCCAATCGAGCCCGCACTCGCAGCCGAGGGTCGCAACAATGCGGTGTTGGCGGCCTCGGCGTGGGCCAACGAGCCCGCACTCGCGGTCAAGTGCTGCAGAAACTGCTCCTGAAACGCCGCCGCCCGCCCGGACAGCGCCTGATACTCCTGGGCGTGCGCCGAGAACAGGTGGGCGATACCGGCCGACACCTCATCGGCGGCCGCCGGCAGCACCGCTACGGTCCAGGCGGCCGCCGCCGTGTGGGCCGCGCTGAGGTTCGAGCCGATGGTTGCCAAATCCGTTGCCGCCGAGATCATCATCTCCGGCGCCGCGATCACGTACGACATATGCGTCCACCTACCTTCAAGCCCCTGGTTGTCTACCAGTCCCGGCGGTCCCCACCCGTCAGAACAGGCATGGCCGACGATATGGCGGCACCGCGGCGCGGCGTAGAGTAGCCGACTACTGCACTTCGGGTAACCGCCTTACTGCACCTCGTCGCCTTTAGGGTCGCAGCGTGGATCGGCCCCAGCCTCTGCATCACGAGGCCAGGACCGGGGCTGGCCCACCCTTGGCGCCGCCGGGACAAGCACCCCTAGGCAACGGGGTTGGCACTTGTCGACCGGCACCGCCAGGCAAAATGTGGGCAAAAGCGGCTCTACGCTCGATTTAGCAACGTCAGAAACCGGCATTTACCAGCGCAAACGGTGCGGCGGCGTCGGAGCCTCCTGTCAGGATTGAACTGACGACCGCTCGCTTACAAGGCGAGTGCTCTACCACTGAGCTAAGGAGGCCGGGTAAAACCCGGGTGCAAGCCTAACCGCTCAGTAACCGCTCAATCGTCGCTGTCGAAGACGCGTTGTGAGGGCACCGTCCGCGACGACGAGCGGCGTGGACGGCGCCCCGGCAGCGGAATGCGTTCGGCGATGCTGCTCAGCGGGTTGACCACCAGGGTGAGCGCTGTGACGGCGTCCTGCAGGGTGGCGATCGCGGGCTCGAGCGCCTCCATCCCGGGCGCCAGCCGACCCAACGTGTCGGCGAGCTCGGTGAGCTGTTCGAGTGGTCCGTCCTTCGACGTTATTTGGTCGATCAGACCGCCTTCGGAGAGCAGCCGCTCGGCCACCCCGTCTTCGGCCAGCAGCCGCTCGACCATCCCGTCCTCGCCGAGCAGCCGATCGGCCAGCCCGCCGGGCTGCAACGCCCGCTGCAGCCCGCCGCCCTCCTCGGTCAGGCGGTCGAGGAAACCGCCGGGCGCAGTCACCAAGTCGACCAGCCCGCCCGGTCGCAGCAAGCGGTCCAGTGGCCCGTCAGCGGAGATCGCGCGTCCCAGCGGCGCATCGTCGTCGAGCATCCTGGCCAGCCGATTGGCGCGGGCCAGCGCGTCATCGATGCCGAACATGTTGGAAAACGCGTTCGGGCTGCCGCCGCCACCGCCGTTGCCCAGCGCCTGTTTCGCCAACGTGAGGCCGGTGTTGACGAGGTTCAAGCTCGTCTCGGTGGCAGCAAGCCCGATGCGAAGCGGCGCGGTCGCCAGAGAAACGATGCCCTTGCTGAGGTCCATGGGAGCGAGTCTATTCATGACGCGCCGTCAAAATCCCGGAAGCTGCGCAAGCCGATGAGCTGATTCTTGTCAGAAGATGTTCAGGCTATTGGCAACTGGCTCTCAGGAACTACACAATGATCGTCAAGCTAGTATTCAACCAAATGCGAGGAAATGCCTGATGACAACGGGAACCCAAAGTGAAACCACACCGGAAGCTCGCGTCCTCGTCGTCGACGACGAGGTCAACATTGTCGAGCTGCTCTCGGTGAGCCTGAAGTTCCAGGGCTTTGAGGTGCAGACCGCGACCAACGGAGCGGCGGCACTGGACCAGGCGCGCGAGGCCAGGCCGGATGCGGTGATCCTCGACGTGATGATGCCCGGTATGGATGGCTTCGGGGTGCTGCGCCGGCTGCGTGCCGACGGCATCGACGCCCCGGCGCTGTTCCTGACGGCCCGGGACTCCCTGCAGGACAAGATCGCGGGGCTGACCCTTGGCGGCGACGACTATGTGACAAAGCCGTTCAGCCTCGAGGAGGTCGTCGCCCGGCTGCGGGTCATCCTGCGGCGCGCCGGCAAGGGCGGCGCGGAACCCCGCAACGCCCGCCTGTCGTTTGCCGACATCGAACTCGACGAGGAGACCCACGAGGTGTGGAAGGCCGGCGAGCCGGTGTCGCTGTCGCCCACCGAGTTCACCCTGCTGCGCTACTTCGTGATCAACGCGGGCACGGTGCTGAGCAAGCCGAAGATCCTCGACCACGTCTGGCGTTACGACTTCGGCGGCGACGTCAACGTCGTCGAGTCCTACGTGTCCTACCTGCGCCGCAAGATCGACACCGGTGAGAAGCGGCTGCTGCACACCCTGCGCGGAGTGGGCTACGTGCTGCGGGAGCCGCGCTAAGGTAGCGATGGGTTCGGGTATGGCACGCACAACATCGGCGCGGATTGCCGCTGCGGGTAGGCCTGGTCGCCGCCACCCTGGTCCTGGTGGCCTGCGGGTCTGGCGACTTCGGGCGTCGCGGTCACGTCGATCCTGCGGCACAGCCTGATCAGCCGCATCGACTCGACTCTGCTGGAGGCGTCGCGCAGCTGGGCACAGGCCCCGCGAAAGCAGTCGGCCCCGCCCTACGAGGGCCCGGACCCGGCCGGCCGCCGTCGAAGTTCTACGTGCGCGGCATCGGCACCGACGGCACGCCGTTCACGGCCATCAACGACCGCAACGCCGAACCGGCACTGCCGCCCAACAACGACGTCGGCCCGAACCCGACGACGCTGCCGTCGGTCAACGGCTCCGACATTCAATGGCGCGCCGTGTCGGTGCGCGGGCCGCACGGCCTGACCACCGTCGCGATCGATCTGTCCGACGTCCAGCACACGGTTCGGTCCCTGGTCTGGCTGCAGTTCGGCATCGGGGTGGCGGTGCTGGTGGTGGTGGGCATCGCCGGCTATGCGGTGGTGCACCGCAGCCTGCAACCACTGTCCGAAGTCGAACAAACCGCCGCGGCGATCGCCTCCGGCCAGCTGGATCGCCGGGTTCCGGAACGTGATCCCCGAACCGAGGTGGGCCGACTTTCGTTGGCGCTCAACGGAATGCTCGCGCAAATCCAGCAAGCGCTGGCATCCTCGGAGTCTTCGGCCGATACGGCCCGCGGTTCGGAGGATCGGATGCGACGGTTCATCACCGACGCCAGCCACGAACTGCGCACCCCGCTGACCACCATCCGCGGCTTCGCCGAGTTGTACCGGCAGGGCGCCGCCCGCGACGTGGCCATGCTGCTGTCGCGCATCGAAAGCGAGGCGAGCCGGATGGGCCTGCTGGTCGACGATTTGTTGTTGCTGGCCCGCCTCGACGTGCAGCGGCCGCTCGAATACCACCGACTGGATTTGCTGGCGCTGGCCAGCGACGCCGTGCACGACGGGCAGGCCATCGCCCCCAACCGCCCGATCACCATGGAAGTTCTGGACGGTCCCGGCACCCCGGAGGTCCTCGGCGATGAGCCCCGGATCCGCCAGGTGCTCAGCAACCTCGTTGCGAATGCGCTACAGCACACCCCGGAAGGCGCCGAAATCACCGTGCGGGTAGGCACCGATGGCGACGACGCGGTGCTCGAAGTGGCGGACAAAGGCCCCGGCATGAGCCAGGAGGACGCATCGCGGGTGTTCGAGCGGTTCTACCGCACCGACTCGTCACGCGCGCGCGCCAGCGGCGGTACCGGGCTCGGGCTATCGATCGTCGACTCCCTGGTGCATGCGCACGGCGGTGTTGTCACGGTGACAACCGCGCCGGGAGACGGCTGCTGCTTCCGCGTCATGCTGCCGCGAATCAGCGATGTGCCCGCACCCGAGCCGGTTCAAGAGCCGGCTCACGCCAGCTGAGCCAGCGCCGCCTTGATCCTGGCCTGCGCCTGATCCAGCGATTCCGCTGACGGATTGCGGTCGACGTTGGCAAACCCGAAGTCGCTCAGGCTGCGGGCGGGAAACACGTGCACATGCAGGTGCGGTACCTCCAGCCCGGCGATGATCACCCCGGCCCGCTCCGCGTGGAACGCCTTGCACACGGCCTTTCCGATCAGCTGGCTCACCGCCATAACGCGGGCAAATGCGGGGGCATCCACGTCCTGCCATTGATCGATCTCGGCGCGCGGCACCACCAGAGTGTGGCCCTGGGTCATGGGTTCAATCGTTAGGAACGCGACGACGTCGTCGTCCTCGTAGACGAATCGGCCGGGCAGTTCACGGTTGATGATCTTGCTGAAGATCGATGCCATGCCCTAAAGCATAGGTACGCCGAAATCGCCGCCCGGGTTGTGTCCTTTCTGTCGCCACCTCGGCGGCGAAGCGAAATCGTTAACAAAGCGTTGCCGAGTCTCCGTGCCTGATCGCGACAATCCTCTGTGACCCAATTCTCGGGAGGAGCCCCGCGTGCGGTTTCGTGCGGCACTGCTCACGGCTTGCGTCGTGGCCTTCCTCCCGGCCCTGCTTCCCGCGGTCAACCCGGCCACCGCGCATGCGGCCGACGCGTTCGGGCCGTTGGCAACGCCCAACCCGTTTATGACGCCGCTGGGCCTCTCGTCCTTGCACAATGACTCCGAATCATCCGATGCGGGACCGCTTCCGGGGCCGGGTGTCCATCTGGCCGCGATCTTCGCCTACCCGCTGCTGGCCGCCTGTCCGACGATCATGCAGGGCACCGACGGTCTGGTCTTGGCGCTCTGCACCAACGACATCAACCGGGTTCCGACCGTCTACCTGATCGATCCCGGCGGTGTCCTTCCGCACGTCGTCCCGCTGGCCAGCCTGAAAGTCGCCACTGGCACTCTGCTGGGCGGTGTCTACGCCTACCTGGACAACAACAACCAGGTGGTGATGATCGACGGGACCAATCACCTGCTGCGCATCGCGCACTCCAGGGACGGGCTGCTGGGCCGTTGGAAGCTGAGCGTCACCGAGTCGACGGACGTGTCCAGCGTGATCCCGGCCGGCGACGGGTCGGTGGGCATCGTCCCCGACTATTCGGGCAACGTCTGGTTCGCCACCGGCAACGGCGTGGTGGGGGTGGCCAAGGTGGGTGGCGCCGTTGTCAGCCTGCAGCTGCCTGCCGGCGAAGAGGTGGCCAACAGCATCTCGTCGGCGCCGAGCGGTCGCGTCGCGGTCGCCACCACGTTCGCCCTCTACGAGCTGAACCTCGACGGCGCCGGCAACCCGCAGATCCTTTGGCGCCAAGCCTATGACCGCGGCACCGCGCGCAAGCCCGGACAACTGAGCTGGGGCACCGGTTCCACCCCCGTCTACTTCGGCCCCACCACCGGTGCCGATTACCTGACCATTGTCGACAACGCCAGCCCTCAGGTGCATGCGCTCGTCTACCAATCCGGCACCGGCACATTGATATGCCAGCAGACGGTGTTGACCGAGGGTGGACCGGGTAGCGAGAACGCGCCGATCGGCGTTGGGAACTCGGTGTTTGTTGCCAGCACCTACGGCTACCCTTACCCGGCGGTGCCGCCGAATGCCGGCCCGGCAGTTCCGGCCACGGCGCCGTTCGTCGGCGGGATGACCAGGGTGGACGTGGACAACCCGGGCTGTCACACGGTGTGGGAGAACACGGTTCGTAGCGCGGCGTTACCGCACCTTTCCATCGCGGACGGCCTCATCTACACCATCACCCGGATAGGGCTTGATAACACCACACCGCTCGACGTCTTCGCCTACGGCATCGTTGACTCCGGCACGGGGAAACTCCTTCTGCAGCAACCGAAATCGGCGACCATCCTCAGCGACCCCATAGAAACCCCGACCATCATCCTGATGGATCAAAAAATCATGCAGGGCAACATCACCGGGCTCGGCCGCATCGGCTGAGGGTCGGGACTCACTCCTCCTCGCCGAACTCCATCACGTCGAGGTTCCAGTACCCGCGCATGTTGGTGATCAGCCCCTCGTCGTTGACGCGGTAGGTGAACGCCCCACGAACCTTGCTGGTGAACCCGCCCTGAAACTTGCTGCTTATCAACAGGATATGAGCAATCTCAGCCGGCGAGCTGGACGGGAAAGTCTCCTCGCAAGTGATGTTCGTCTGGCCGCGCGCGATGTTGTTGTCAAAAAATGCGCCGACGGCCTCCTTGCCGCGCAGGCCCGTGCCGTCGGGGTTGGTGACGGACTTGCCGATCGGGTCCTCGACGACGACATCGTCAGTCATCAGTGCCAGCCAGCCCTCCCGGTCGCCGGCTTGCACGCACCGCCACGAGGATTGCGACGCCGTCAGGGCGGGGGATTGGGCGGTTTGGGTCATAATTCGCCTGGACTACCGATCGGCGTCGGTGTACCGGATGACGCCGCGAATGTTCTTGCCGTTCAGCATGTCCTGGTAGCCCTCATTGAGCTGCTCCAGTCGGTACTGGGTGGTGACCATATCGTCGAGGTTCAGCTTGCCGACCTTGTACATCGAGAGCAGCTGCGGAATGTCGTACTGGGGGTTGCCGCCGCCGAAGATGGTGCCCTGCAAGTTCTTCTGCATCAGGGTCAGCATGGCGAGGTTCAGGGTGACATTGGTGTCCAGCAGGCTGCCGATGGCAGTCACCACACACGTGCCGCCCTTCTGCGTGATGTTCAGGTAGCTGTCGATGTCGGCGCCCTGCAACTCGCCGACGGTGATGATCACCTTGTGCGCCATCAGGCCGTAGGTGACCTCCATGATGCCCATCAGCGCGGCGTTGATGTCGGGGTAGACATGGGTGGCGCCGAACTTCAGGGCCTGATCGCGCTTCCACTCGACCGGGTCGATCGCGAAGATGTAGCGCGCACCGGCGGTCACCGCGCCCTGAAGCGCTGCCATGCCGACGCCGCCGACGCCGACGATGGCCACGTCCTGGCCCGGCCGGATGTCAGCGGTGCGGACCGCCGAGCCGTAGCCCGTCGTCACCCCGCAGCCGACCAGCGCGGCCACCTCGAAAGGAATCTCCGGGTCGATCTTCACCACGGAGCTGCGGTGCACCACCATGTACGGCGAGAAGGTCCCCAGCAGCGTCATCGGGAAGACGTTCTGCCCGCGGGCCTGGATCCGGAAGGTGCCGTCGGACACCGCCGCGCCGCCCAGCAACCCGGCCCCCAAGTCACACAGGTTGCGCATGCCCGCCTGACAAGTCGGGCAGTTGCCGCAGGACGGGATGAAGGACAACACCACATGGTCGCCGGGGGCGATGTCTTCCACGCCGGGGCCGACCTCGGTGACAATGCCCGCGCCCTCGTGTCCGCCGAGCACCGGGAAGCCCGCCATCGGGATGCCGCCGGTGACCAGATGGTGGTCGGAGTGGCACATGCCCGCCGCTTCCATCTGGATCTTGACCTCGTCCTTGACCGGGTCGCCGATCTCGATCTCTTCGATGGACCAGGGCTGGTTGAACTCCCAGAGCAGTGCGCCTTTTGTCTTCACGTTGGACCGACCCTCATTTCACCATTGAAATTTTTTGCAATACCTGCAACTGCCTGACCCATGATGCCTGGCAGTGGAAGTGACGAGTGCCACAGGGCACCCCTGTCGCGTAAGCATAGCGCGTATAACAAAACAAGTGCTTGGTTGGCTGCCTGAGCTGGCCGGTCCGCCCTGCTCACCAGATCGGAACGGGTGTCTGACCGAGCGGGTAATACCCGGGCAGCTTTTCGCCCGCCAGCCCGCGTTCGATGCGCTTCTGCATGCCCGCCGACAGCCTCCCTTGCTTCATCAGCCGCATATACAGCGCTGAGACGTGCCCGAAGTCGAAGAAATCCCGCTGCCACTCGATGAGTTTGTCCGCGTTGAGCCGGAACCAGCTGCCGCCGATCCCGTAGATCTCCTGCTGGCCGCCGCCCCCGTCGACAACGATCTGCTTCCAGAAGCCGACGATCTCACCCTGCCGGTCGTCGACGATCACCTTCTGGTACGGGTACTGCCAATTCTCCAGGCCCTCCATCTCCAGGCCGAGCGCGATGTCGCGGATCTCGTCGATCCCGACGCACATCACGTCTTCTTTGGGCCCGATGTTCCACCCGTAGGTGGCCTCGGGTGCGTAGAAGTTCGCCAGCGGCGTCCAGTCGCCCGACTTTTCGCAGTCCTTGTTGGCCTGAAGCCAGGACCGCACCCACTCGTCGAGTTCCGCGCGCGCGAATTGCGCCATTGCTAATCTCCTGTTTCTCGGATGGACAGTGCCTGGGTAGGGCAGGCGATCACGGCCTGCTTGATCTCCCCGCGGGCCTCGTCGGGCGGCTCGGTGTCGAGAATTTCGACCTTGCCGCGCCTGGGCACCCGGAAGTAGTCGGGTGCCTCCAGTTCGCACATCGCGTGTCCCTGGCACAGATCCAGGTCGGCTTCGATCCGGTACCCCATCGTCAGCCCCTTTCTCTGCGTCGATAGCGCACCTTGGCGGGCTTTGCCAACTGCACCACCATCTTGGAATGGTCGTTGCGGTAGCTCTCGGACGGCTGGGCCATCTCAAACTCGTACTCGCGCAGCAACACCGAGAAGATCGCCTTGATCTGCATGGTGGCGAAGGCCGCACCCACACAACGATGCCGGCCGGCCCCGAACGGAATCCAGGTCCACCGGTTGACCAGGTCCTCCTGACGCGGCTCCTCGTACCGCTGCGGGACGAATTCGTCCGGATCCGGGAAATCCTCGGCGATCCGGTTGGATATGGCCGGGGAGGCCGCTACGAGTTCGCCCTCGTGAATCGGGTAGCCCTCGACCTCGAAGTCGCCCTTGGCCACCCGCATCAGAATGATCAGCGGCGGGTGCAGCCGCAGCGACTCCTTCAGCACGTTCTCCAGCCGCGGAATCTGGCGCAGCGCATGGAAACTCACAGACTGCCCGTCGGCGTACAGCTCTTCGAGCTCGGCGATCACGTCTGCGTAGACGTCCGCGTGGCGGATCAGTTCGATCAGCGTCCACGCCGACGTGCCCGAACTGGTGTGGTGACCGGCGAACATCAGCGAGATGAACATGCCGGTGACCTCGTCGGCGGAGAACCGCGGGTTGCCCTCCTCGTCCTTGATCGACACCAGCACGTCGAGCATGTCGCGGTCGCGCTTGTCCGACGGCGGATTGGCGACCCGCTGGTGCATGATCTCTTGCACCAAGGCCACCAACCCTTTTCGGGCCTCGTCGCGCTTGCGGAAGCTCTCGATCGGCAGATAGGGATCGACGTAACACAGCGGGTCCGTGCCGCGCTCGAGTTCGTGGTAGAGATGCGCGAAGCGCGAGTCGAGCTGGTTGCGGAACTTGGTGCCGATGAGGCATGACGTCGAGGTGTAGATGGTCAACTCGGCAAAGAAATCCAGCAGGTCGATCTGACCTTCGTCGCCCCAGTTCTCGATCATCCGGCGCACTTCGTGCTCGATCGTCGTGGCGTGGCCCTTCATGTGCTCGCCACGCAGCGCCGAGTTGTGCAGCATCTCCTTGCGCCGCTCGGGGCTGGCGTCGAACACCACACCTTTGCCGAAGATCGGCGTCATAAAGGGATACGCCTCAGCCTGGTCGAGATCCTCGTCGGCGGAACGGAAAAAGAACTCGTTGGCCTTCGCGCCGGACAGAAAGATGACGTGCTTGTCCGCCAGCTGGAACCGACCCACGTCCCCGCACTCGTCGCGGGTTCGCCGCATCAGGCCGATCGGATCGGTGCGAAATTCCTCGAGATGTCCGTATTCTTCCTCGCCGCCGGAAACCCGCGGCACGATAGCTGTTGTCATTTGCTCACCCCTCATCGGCGCTCGTACCTCGCGCCGCATCGTCGTTCCGCGAAGTCATGAATCCAACGCCTTTTCATCGACTTTCAGTTGCTGGCGGTCCTTTATGGCGGCCAGCGGCGCCTCCGGCTGGAGCTCCATGTTCACCACGAAGCCGCCCCGGGGGGTCTCCGCGACGAAGGTGATCGCCCGGGCGAGATCGGATGCCCGCAGGAAGTAGTTGTGGCGCGCCTGACCCCACTTGGCCCAATCCTCCAGCGCGGGACCGATCGACTCGATGGGCAGGCTCCAGCCCATCCCGGTCTTGGTCGGGCCGGGGTGCACGATCGCAGCGCGCACACCGGTGCCCTCGAGCTCCATCTGCAGATTGGTGACCATCGCCACCAGCGCGGCCTTGGCGGCTCCGTAGGCGCCCATGTGTGGACGCTGGCGAAGCGCGACGTCGGATCCGACGAAGATCAGGTCACCGCGCTGACGCTCGATCATGCCCGGGAGTACCGCGGTGGCCAACCGGTTTGCCCCGATCAAATGGATCTGGACCTGGGATTCGAAAGTCTCGGTGTCGATTTCATGCAGCTTCCCGAAGTAGGTGTCGCCCGCACCGGTGACCAAAACCTCGATGTTGCCCAGCTGCTCGGTGCTCTGGTGGACGAATCCTTTGACCGACTCGGGGTCGGTGACGTCCAGCGGCAACGCGACTGCCTCACCGCCGTCGGCGCGGATCTTTTCGGCTATCTCTTCGCACTTGTCGACGCGGCGAGCGCCCAGTGCCACCGGAAATCCATGGGCGGCGAGTTCGAGCGCGGTGGCCGCGCCAATGCCCGACGACGCACCGGCGACGATCGCGGGTCGCCGGGCCGGATGTGGTTCGAAGCGGGGCATCTAGAAAACCTCCAGGGTCATCGGTAGGTGCGCGAACCCGCGGACGCTACTGGAGTGCACGCGCACCGAGTTGGCCTCGTCGACTTGATAGCCGCGGATTCGCTTGACGAGCTCGGTGAGCGCCACCCGGGCTTCCATCCGGGCCAGGTGCGCCCCTAGGCAGAAGTGCGCACCGCTGCCGAAACTCAATAGCTTGGGCCCGATTTCGCGCCCGATCAGGTAGTCGTCCGGGCTGTCGAACACCCGCTCGTCACGGTGTGCCGAACCCGGCAACAGCAGCAGGATGTCGCCCTCGGGGATCGTGGTGTCGTACAGGTTGAGCTCTCCGGACACGGTGCGGGCCAGGATCTGGCTGGACGTGTCATAGCGCAGGGTTTCCTCGACCCACAGCGGCACCCTGGACACGTCGGCATAGACCGGGGTCAGTTGGTCCGGGTTCTTGTGACCCCAAAAGGCGGCGTTGGCAAGGAGTTTGGTCGTCGTCTCGTTGCCCGCGATCACCATCAGGAACATGAAGCCGAGGACTTCCTCGTCTGTGAGCCGGTCGCCGTCGATCTCGGCTTCGAGCAGCGCCGAGGTCAGATCATCGGTCAGCTTCTTGCGGCGCTCGGCGATCATCTCTTGGTAGTAGACCATCAGGTTGATCGACGCCTTGACCGCCGAGGCCGGCACGTCTGTGACGCCCTCGTCGCGGTGCATGACGCCGTCCGCCCAGGCGCGCACCCGGACCCGATCCGGTTCGGGGACCCCCATCAGCTCGGAGATGACGTCCATGGGCAACTTGCCGGCGAACTCGTCGATATAGTCGACCGTTCCGCCGGTTGCCTTCTCCAGCATGGTGTCGAGATGCCGATGGGCGATCTCGGTGATGCGCGGCTCGAGTTCCCGAATCCGTCTGGGCGTGAACCCCTTTGACACCAGAGTACGCAGACGCAAGTGGCCCGGATCGTCCATTGCCAGAAACGACATGGTCTTGGCGGCGTGGGGTCCGCGTGACGCCGGGTCCAGTGAGACGCCGTTGCGGTTGGACAACGTGGTGCTGTTGCGGAATCCCTGGTGTACGTCGCCATGCCGCGACAACGCCCAGAAGTCGAGTTCCTCGTTGTGGTACAGCGGCGCTTCGTCGCGCAGCCGCCGATAGTACGGGTACGGATCCTCGTGGAAGTTGTAGTCGTACGGATCGAGGACCAGGTCGTGGTCACCAACATGTACGGTCATTCGCCGGGGCCTACCTCTCCCACGCCTATCTCGCCGGCGCCGATCAGGACGAGTCGGACCACGTCGGTTAGCCGGTCGGCGATCTCGCGGTAGGTGAACTCGCCGCTGCCGGCCTGCACCAACGCGCCGAAGAAGGCCATCTCGAGTGCCGACACGGTGCCGGGTTTGGCGCCCGGCCCGATTGCCGATGCGATGCGGCGATGGATCTCCGCGCCGATCCGCTCCCGCGCGGCGGTTACCGAGGGGTCCGCGCCGCCGCCGAGCAACGCCGTCGTGCAGGCCGCGCCGACCTCGGGTTCGTCGGCGACCACCAGGGCCAGGTGGCGCAACGCGTTGTCCACCCGGGTGGGCATGGGGTCGTTGACGTCGGTGAAGTAGGGGACCTGTCGGACCAGGTCCAGGTAGACCTCGGCGATCAGGTGGTTCTTCGACGAGAAATAGGTGTAAGCGGTGGCCGGGGCCACCTTGGCGCGCGCCGCCACCGCGCGCACCGTCAAGTCCGCGTACGACTTTTCCCGCAGGGTTTCCATGCCGGCGGAAAGCACCCTGCGGAAGGTCTCCTCCTGGCGGCGGTTGCGCGGCGCCTGGCCCCCATGGGGTGCGTGGGATGTGGTGGTAACCAGTGCATCGCTGGACACCTGTCCAATCTATCGGATGGATGCGGCGGGAAGCAAGCCCGTTCGATAAACATGTGGCTTGACAGGGCATTTGATGGTTACGTTGGGACTCTGCGGAGATCCGCCCTTGCGTCGTGAACGGCTCGGCGGCTATGGTTCGAGGGGGCTATATCGGACAAGTGTCCACCCGATTGGAGCAAGTGATGGCCGGAAAATCCCTGTTGGCCGACGGGGTTAGCGCGCTGTTCATCGACGGCAAGCCGTGTCCCGGCAGTGCGGGCACGTTTCCGACGATCAATCCGGCTACCGAGGAAGTGCTGGGAGTCGCCGCGGACGCCGATGCCGACGACATGAGCCGCGCCATCGACGCCGCGCGGCGCGCGTTCGACGGGACCGACTGGTCCCGCAATACCGAGCTGCGGGTCCGGTGTGTGCGGCAGCTGCGCGACGCGATGCGTGAGCACGTCGAAGAGTTGCGGGAGCTGACCATTTCGGAGGTGGGGGCGCCGCGGATGCTCACCACCGGCGCGCAGCTCGAAGGCCCGGTCGGTGACCTGAGCTTCGCGGCCGACACCGCCGAGTCGTACCCGTGGAATCGGGATCTAGGCGAGGCGTCGCCGATGGGAATTCCCACCCGGCGCACCATCGCGCGCGAGGCCGTCGGCGTCGTCGGCGCCATCACCCCCTGGAATTTCCCGCACCAGATCAACCTGGCCAAGCTGGGTCCCGCGCTGGCGGCCGGCAACACCGTGGTGTTGAAGCCCGCTCCCGACACGCCCTGGTGTGCGGCGGTGCTCGGCGAAATCATCGCCGAGCAGACCGACTTTCCGCCGGGCGTGGTCAACATCGTCACCTCGAGCGACCACGGCCTGGGGGCCCTGTTGGCCAAGGACCCTCGGGTGGACATGGTTTCGTTCACCGGCTCGACGGCCACCGGCCGCAGCGTGATGACCGACGCCGCCGCCACCATCAAGAAGGTGTTCTTGGAGCTGGGCGGCAAGTCGGCGTTCGTCGTGCTCGACGACGCCGATCTGAATGGGGCGTGCTCGGTCTCGGCATTCACGGCATCGATGCACGCCGGTCAGGGGTGCGCGATCACGACCCGGCTGGTCGTGCCGCGGGCCAAGTACGACGAAGCGGTCGCCATCGCCGCGGGCACCATGGGGTCGATCAAGCCCGGCGATCCCAACAAGCCGGGAACCGTTTGCGGGCCACTGATTTCGGCGCGGCAACGGGATCGGGTGCAAAGCTACCTCGACCTGGCGATCGCCGAAGGCGGGACGTTCGCGTGCGGCGGGGGGCGGCCGGCGGGCCTGGACGCCGGATTCTTCATCGAGCCCACCGTGATCGCGGGCCTGGGCAACGACGCCCGGCCCGCCCGCGAGGAAATCTTCGGGCCGGTGCTCACCGTCATCGCCCATGACGGTGACGACGACGCACTCCGGATCGCCAACGACTCGCCGTATGGGTTGTCGGGCAGTGTATTCAGCGCCGACCCGCAGCGAGCCGCGAACTTCGCCTCGCGGTTGCGGGTGGGCACCGTCAACGTCAACGGCGGCGTCTGGTACTCCGCCGACGCGCCGTTCGGCGGTTACAAGCAATCCGGCAACGGCCGGGAGATGGGGCTCCTCGGCTTCGAGGAGTACTTGGAGGCCAAACTCATTGCCACAGCGGCAAATTAGGCAGGAAGTTAGAGGAGCACAGGGTGGGACGGTTCGAAAACAAGGTAGCCATCGTCACCGGGGCCGCCCAGGGCATCGGGCAAGCGTACGCCCAGGCCCTGGCCGGCGAGGGCGCGTCGGTGGTGGTCGCCGATATCAATCTCGATGGTGCCGGGGGGGTAGCCAAGCAGATCGTCGCCGACGGTGGGGCGGCGATCGCTGTGCCCGTTGACGTTTCGGACGAGGGCTCGGCCAAGGCCATGGCAGACCGGGCCATCGCTGAATTCGGTGGCATCGACTACCTGGTCAACAACGCCGCAATTTACGGCGGTATGAAGCTCGACCTGCTGTTGACCGTGCCGTTGGACTACTACAAGAAATTCATGAGCGTCAACCACGACGGCGCGCTGGTATGCACCCGCGCGGTGTACAAGAAGATGGCCAAGCGCGGTGGCGGCGCAATCGTCAACCAGTCGTCGACCGCGGCGTGGCTGTACTCCAACTTCTACGGATTGGCGAAGGTCGGCATTAATGGTCTGACTCAGCAGCTTTCCCGTGAGCTGGGCGGAATGAAGATCCGGATCAACGCGATCGCGCCCGGGCCGATCGACACCGAGGCCACCGGAACCGTCACCCCGGGCGATCTCGTCAAGAACATGGTGCAAACCATCCCGCTGAGCAGGATGGGGACGCCCGAGGATCTGGTGGGAATGTGCCTGTTCCTGTTGAGCGACCAGGCCGCCTGGATCACGGGGCAGATCTTCAATGTCGACGGCGGCCAGATAATCCGGTCATAGAGGAGTAACGCGTGTCCGAAAAGCAAGTCAAGCTGGGTTATATTGGCCTCGGCAAGCAGGGCGCACCGATGGCCAAGCGGTTGGTCGACTGGCCGGGCGGTCTGATCGTATTCGACATTCGCGCCGAGGCGATGGCTCCGTTCGCCGAGGACGGGGCGCAGTTGGCGGACAGCGTCGCCGGCGTCGCCGAGGCCGACATCGTCAGCGTCACCGTCCTCGATGACCGACAGGTGCGCGACGTGGTCGGCGCGCTGGCCCCGAACGTCAAGCCCGGCACAGTGATCGCGATTCACTCCACGATCAGCGACACCACCGCTGTCGAGTTGGCCCAAGAGCTTGAGCCACAAGGCATTCACATCGTCGATGCGCCTGTCAGCGGTAGTGGCCGGGCTGCCAAGAAGGGCGAGCTGGCCGTCATGGTGGGTGCCACCGACGAGGCATTCGCACTGGTCAAGGAGCCGTTCTCGCGGTGGGCGTCGTTGGTGGTCCACGCGGGTCAACCGGGTGCCGGAACGCGGATGAAGCTGGCCCGCAACATGCTTCACAATATTTCCTTCGCGGCGGCATGTGAGGCGTCGAAGTTGGCCGAGAAGTGTGGCCTAAACCTGCAAGATCTCGGGCAGGTGGTGCGTCACTCCGACGCCATCACGGGTGGCGCCGGCTCGATCATGTTCCGCGATGACACGAAACCTATTCCACCCGGACAGCTTCCTGTATCAGCCGTTCCTACACGCGCGCATACTTGGCGAGAAGGATCTGGGCCTGGCGCTGGCACTGGGCGAGGCGGTATCGGTAGAGCTGCCGCTTGGCGGAGGTCGCGCTCGAACGGCTGGCCGAGGGCCTCGGCGTGCCGCACACGGCATCGACGGAGGAGTGAACATGGACGAGCTACGCCGCAAGGGCCTCGAGAAGATGAACGAGGTCTATGGCTGGGAGATGCCCAACATCGAGGGCGACGCGTACTTCGACCTGACCGTCGATCACCTGTTCGGCACTATCTGGAGCCGGCCGGGGTTGTCGATGCGCGACAAGCGCATCATGACGCTGACGGCGGTGACGGCGGTCGGGAACCGCGACCTGGCCGAAATCCAGATCAACGCCGCGCTGCTCAACGGGGAACTCACCGAGACCGAGCTGAAGGAGATGGCTGTCTTTCTCACCCACTATCTCGGCTTCCCGTTGGGTTCGGCGCTCAATGGCGCGATCGGCGCCGTCGTGGCAAAGCGCAAGAAGGCCGCGGCCAAGGGCGCCGGAGAAGACAAGAAGGCCAACGTCGATGCCGCGTTGAAGATGAACGCAGGTAAGACTGCCGACTGAAGTCAGGCGTGGCGCATTGCCTCTTGTGCGAGTTGGACTCTCGAGCGCAGCCCCAGCTTGTTGTAGACGTTGCTCAGGTGCGCTTGCACGGTGCGCGTGGATACGAAGAGGCGCGCGGCAACGTCTTTGTTCGGCAGCCCTTCGCTGACGAGTCTCACCACGTTGATTTCCGCGGGTGTCAGTGACGCCCAGCCGGTGGCTGGTCGTTTGCGTTCACCGCGGCCACGTTGCGCATAGGCGATGGCTGCGTCGGCGGAAAGGGCCGCGCCTGCGGCCCAGGCTTCCTCGAATGCGTTGTCGCCCATGGCCTCACGCAGCGCGGCCACCGAAGCTTCATGGTCCTCGTCGTAGATCGTGAAGCGCACGGAGCCGAAGCGGTCGCGAAACGCCTGCGCGGCCCCGAAGAGCCGGGCGGCTTCCCGGTAGGCGCCGGCGCCGACCGCAAGTATGGCCAAGGCACTCGAGCACGTCGGGAATGATCCAGATACGGCCCTTGAGGTTGGCTGCCACGAGCGTCAGCGCGTCGTGGGCGTCCCGCTCGGCCTGGTCTCGGATCATTCTGCGCGAGCGCAACCCGCGCACGCGTCACCAGCGCCATCATCAGATGCGCGCCCGATGGCCACCGAGACGGCATCGTCGGCCCAGCGCCGCGCCACCGCCAGTTCGCCACGTGCCAGCGCAACCTGGGCAAGAGGGATGACGTTGACTATCGCCAGCTCGGGCTGGACCTTCATCAGTTTCCAAGCCTTCTCGGCGGCGCTGGCCGACGCCTCCACGTCACCTGCGGCCAGGGTCGCGGCGGCCAGCGCCGCGTAGGCAAAGCCCTGGGCGAACCTGAAACGCCTCGAGGCGGCCGAATTCGTCCGCCGCGAGATCGACCCCGCCGATCTGCGGCGTCATCGACTTCTGCTCACCCCGGCGGGGCGTCAAGTCGCCGCGGACGGTCTTGCCCTGCTTTCGGACGAGTTCGACAAGCGGCTCGAACGCCTCACGGTCGCGCAGCAGAAGGAGCTCAAAAGCCTGCTGGAACGCATTGTCTGACCGCCTCCGCTAGTCTGACGTGTCGTGCGCGTCCTGGTGATCGGTTCCGGTGCCCGTGAACATGCCCTGCTGCTGGCGCTTCGCAGCGACCCGCAGGTCACGGGGCTAATCAGTCGCTCCGGGCAACGCAGGGACCGGCCGGATCGCCGAGCAGCACGGCGTCGACATCACCTCCGGCGAGGACGTCGTCGCGCTGGCTCGTGAGGTCCGGGCCGACCTGGTGGTTATCGGTCCCGAGGTGCCACTGGTGCTTGGGGTGGCCGACGCCGTCCGCGCCGCCGGCATCGTCTGCTTCGGGCCCGGCAAGGATGCGGCCCGTATCGAAGGCTCCAAGGCGTTTGCCAAAGAGGTCATGGCTGCGGTGGGTGTGCGGACCGCCAGTAGTGAAATCATTGACAGCCCGGCACATTTGGATGAAGGGCTGGACCGGTTCGGGCCGCCCGCCGGCGATCCGGCCTGGGTGGTCAAAGATGACCTGCTGGCGGCGGGCAAGGGCGTGGTGGTGACGGCGGATCGCGACGTCGCGCGTGCCCATGCCGCCGGCCTGCTCGAGGCCGGGCACCCGGTGCTCCTCGAGTCCTATCTCGACGGGCCCGAGGTATCGCTGTTCTGCGTCGTCGACGGGGAAACGGTGGTGCCGCTATTGCCGGCCCAGGACTTCAAGCGGGTGGGCGAGGGCGACACCGGGCCCAACACCGGCGGCATGGGTGCCTATGCGCCGCTGCCGTGGCTGCCCGACGAAGTTTACCGGGAGGTGGTCACCCGGATCGTCGAACCCGTTGCGGCCGAGCTGGTTCGGCGGGAGAGCCCGTTCCGCGGATTACTGTACGTCGGTCTTGCCATCACCGCGAGCGGTCCCGCGGTGGTCGAATTCAATTGCCGCTTCGGTGATCCCGAGACGCAAGCCGTGCTGGCCCTGCTGAAGTCACCACTGGGGCAGCTGCTTTACGCGGCCGGTTCGGGGAAGTTGGCCGACTTCGGTGAGTTGCGCTGGCGCGATGGTGCAGCGGTGACGGTGGTGCTGGCCGCCGAGAACTATCCGGGACGCCCGCGGGTCGGTGACGTCGTCGTCGGCTCGGAAGCCGAGGGGGTGCTGCACGCCGGAACCGCCCGCCGCGACGACGGCGCGATCGTCTCGTCGGGCGGTCGGGTGCTGTCGGTGGTGGGCACCGGTGCCGACCTGTCCGCGGCGCGCGAGCACGCATATCAAATTCTGCGCTCAATTCGGTTGCCCGGCAGTCATTTCCGACGCGACATCGGTCGCTCGGCGGCGGCGGGCGAGATCCGCGTTTAGGCTTGGTCCTCGCCGGGGGGCAGGGGCCGCTTGAGCGTGACGACCATGCTGTACAGGAAATGCCAGGTATTGATTGGCTTCCAGCCGGTACCCGTCGGCGTGCTGCCGGTCGCAGTACGCTCAATCGAGGAGCCGACGGTCTCCCACCCCTCTTGTCCGTGGGAAGCCATCAGTGGGTGCACGTCGTCTACCAGACCTTGCAGAGACTCGTGAGTGCAGTAGATGAATTTGGTTTCCCACTTCTGCGGATGCCAGTTGCCGTCTGCTGCCAGCCACCAACCGGGTCCAGGCGAGGGTGCGTTCATGCTTCCGGACTTTAATACAGACCAAATCGCAAAACGTGGCCGCAAAATCTAAAACGCTGCGGCTTGCCCATCGCGGCGCGGATCGCTCGCCGCTACATAGCCGCCATCGAGCCGCCAGATCGCCTGGCAGCTGCCGAACTGGTTGTAGTCGTCGACCGCGGTAAGGTCGTGACCGCGGTGGCGCAGCTCGTCGACGCGTTGCCGGCGGGAAGCCCTGCTCGCAGCTGACTTGAGTACCGTCCACCCAGCGGAATCGGGGGCCGTCGCAGGCCGTCTGCGGATTTTGGTCGTGGTCGGCGATGCGCGCCAGCACCTGTACGTGACCCTGCGGCTGCATCGTGCCGCCCATCACGCCGAAGCTCATCACCGGTGCCCCGTCTTTGGTCACAAAGCCGGGAATGATCGTGTGGTAAGGGCGTTTGCTCGGCCCTACCTGATTCGGATGTCCTTGAGCGGCAGCGAAATCCGCGCCGCGGTTCTGCAATGAGATGCCGGTTCCCGGCACCACCACGCCAGAGCCGAAGCCCATGTAGTTCGACTGGATCATCGACACCATCACCCCCGACGCATCGGCGGCGGTCAGATAGACGGTGCCGCCGTTCGGTGTGCCGGCGGATGCCGGCTTTGCCCGCTTCCGGTCGATCAACGTTGCTCGTTGCTTCAGGTACTCCCTGTCCAGCAGGCGTTCCGGACGCATCCGCATGTGGTCGATGTCGGCGACATAGGCCTGCGCGTCGGCGAAGGCCAACTTCAGCGCCTCGATCTGCAGATGCACGCTTTCGGCGGAATCGACTGGTAGCGAGGACATGTCGAACTGTTCCAGGATTCCGAGGGCGATCAGGGCCACGATGCCCTGGCCGTTGGGCGGTATCTCGTGGATGGTGTAGCCGCGGTAGGTTCCGCCGATGGTGCCAACCCAGTCGGCGCGATGGGCGGCGAGGTCGCTGGCACGCATTGCACCGCCGTTGGCCGCCGAGTGCCCCTCGAGCTTGGACGCCAGTTCTCCGCGGTAGAACGCTTCGCCGCCGGTTGCGGCGATCTGCTCCAGCGTGGCCGCATGGTCGGGAAACCTGAACAGCTCGCCGGGTTTCGGCGCCCGGCCGCCGGGCAGGAACGCCTCGGCGAACCCGGGTTGGGCTTCGAACAGCGGCGACCTGCGCCGCCCATTGCTGCGCGACCGTCGGCGACACCAGAAAGCCGTTGCGGCCGTAGGAGATCGCTGGTTCGAAGAGCCTGTCGAACGGCAGTTTGCCGAACTTGGCAGTGCAGCTCGACCCATGCCGACACCGCTCCCGGCACCGTAACCGAATTCCAGCCGAGCGCCGGAACGCCGTTGCCGCCGAAGTACTCTGGTGCCCATGCCGCAGGCGAGCGGCCAGATGCGTTCAAGCCCGTGCAGTTGCCGGCCGTCCCAGACGATGGCGAAGGCGTCCGAGCCGATCCCGTTGGACACCGGCTCCACCAGTGTGAGGGTGATGGCGGTGGCGATCGCGGCGTCGACGGCGGTCCCGCCCTCGGCGAGCATCCGCAGGCCCGCCTGGGCGGCCAGCGGTTGCGACGTGCACACGACGTTTGCCGCCAGGATTGGCTTGCGCGACCAGGCGTAGGGAAAGTTCCAACCGAAAGGTGCGGTCACCATCGGGATCTCCGTGATCGTCGCGCTCGGCTCAGGCCGTCAGCAACGGCGCCATCCAGGTCGAGCTCGGCCGGCAACTGCGAGCTCCAGAACCCGGGGTTGTGCCCGCCGGGCGAGAATCCGCCCGCGGGCGGATTGGGCAGTTGAGCGATGAACTGTTTGGTCGCGTCGTAGAACGGGTCGCTGTCGCCGCAGTCCACCCGGATCGGGATCGACGCCAGCGCGGGCATGCCGAACACCGAATTGGCCGGCGAAGTCGTCGGGCCCGTCGAACGCGCCGGGCGCGGCCGCCCCGGAAGACAGCCACAGCGCCGGGCTCACCGCGCAGATCGCGGCGGTACGTGCCGATCCCGAGCCGGCCGCCGAGCAGCAACGCACCGTAGCCGCCCATCGACCAGCCCAGGAACGCCACCCGCGAGGTGTCCAGACCTCTGGCCGGCCAGCATCGGGATCAGCTCGTCGAGCACCATGGCGCCGCTGTCCTCGCCGGAAGCCCTCTTGTGCCAGTAGCCGCCGCCCCCGTCGACGGCGACCACCGCGAACGGCGGCAACCCGGCGTTGACGGCCTGGGCCAGACCCTGCTCGACGCCGCCGGCCATCACGGTGGCCGCGTCGCTGCCCTTGCCGTGCAGCGCGATCACCGGCCGCAGCGGCTTGGTCTGGCCCGGCGGGCGCGCGATCGCCCAGTTGGTCGATACCCCGCCCCGCGCCGCCGACACGAACGAGCCGGTCACCATCGTCGGTGCCGGCTGCGCCCGAGGGAGCGGGTTCGAGCGGTGGTGGGCCGGCGCCAACGGGACCTGGGTGCCGATCGTCGACATCGGCATGGCCTGCGACGGGTCGGGCTGAAGCAGCAGGTCGAGCGCATATACGCCGGCCGCACCAACTGCGGCGCCGGCACCAAGACGCAGCATCGCGCGGCGAGTCAAGTCGGGCATGCGGGCCATCATGCCATCGGCGCCGTTTATCCGAAATTGCCATCGCAGTACCACTTTGACTGGCACCATGCTAGGCGTGACTGCAGCAGTTACTCCAAAGGGAGAACGTCGGCGGTATGCGCTCGTGAGCGCTGCCGCCGAGCTGCTCGAGCGAGGGCGGGTTCGAAGCGGTGCGACACCGGGCGGTCGCTCGCCGCGCCGGCCTGCCACTGGCGTCAACCACGTACTACTTCTCGTCGCTCGACGATTTGATCGCCCGGGCGGTCGAACACATCGGGATGATCGAGGTAGCGCAGCTGCGCGCCCGGGTCGACGCCCTGTCCAGGCGGCGGCGCGGGCCCGAGACCACCGCCGAGGTGCTGGTCGACCTGCTGGTGGGCGACGTGTCCGGCCCGGGACTCGCCGAGCAGTTGATCTCGCGCTACGAGCGCCACATCGCCTGTACCCGCCTGCCCGCGCTGCGCGAAACCATGCGCCGCAGCCTGCGGCAGCGCGCCGAGGCGGTGGCCGAGGCGCGTCGAGAGATCGGGTCGCACCGTGCGATCGAACTGGTGTGCACGCTGATCTGCGCGGTCGACGGCTCGGTGGTCTCCGCCCTGGTCGAGGGACGCGATCCGCGCACAGCGGCGACGGTGCACGCTGATCGACCTCATCGACGTGCTGGCGCCGGTCGATCGCGCGTCCCGTGCGGATCTGAGATCGGATCTGGAGTCAGATCCGTCGGCAGCGCCGGCGTCACGATGTACCCGGTGGCGAAGTCCCCGTAAATCGTCACGCCCGCCGGGCAGCGCTGGGCGTACAGCGCCACATAGGCGCAGACCACGGCGTCGATCGGATCCTCGGCGCGGCGCAGCTCGCTCTTGCGCTGCGCGGTCACGTACCTGCCGGCGCAGCTCGGCCCAGTCGGGACCGGCTGCACCACCGGCACCGGTAACGGCACCACGGCTGCGAGCCAGCCCCTCGAGGCCGTCCATCAGCAGCAGCAGCTCCGATTTGAGCTGGTCGAGGCTCGCGGCCGGGCTTGGCCTTGTACTTCAGCGTGCGCGGCAGCCGGAACAGCGCCACCGTCGCCGCGTGCGGATAGACCTCGATGGCGCGCCGGCCGCGGTCGACCGGGACGGTCCATGTCCAGGCCCAGCGCTCGGGCCAGCCGCGCCGCGCGCGGCATCGTCGGCGAACTCGGGCTTACCCGTGTTAGCCGGGTGCGCGCCGGCCTCGAACCGGCGGAAGTCGCGGTTGAGCGCGGCCTCGGCCGGCCGCTGGCCGGTCGGGTTGGTCACCACCAGCGGTGCGTCGAAGCCGACGAGGCAATCGCCCTGGACGTAGGGCTGCATCGCGGCCAGCACGTCGGCGTCGTCGCGGGCAGCGCCGATACGTGGACCAAGCGGCCCTGCGAGTCGAGGACCGCGACACCGGTTGGGTTGCGCCCGCCCCAGGCGAGGTCCACGCCGGCGAAGTACATCGCCTAAGGGTATGGAATCCGGCCGCGGGCGTAACAGCACAGCGATCTCCGGGCAGAGATTTTGCCGTGGCGTTACGTTCGGCGACGTCGACCGCGAGGCTCCGACCATATGCTGCACCGTAAGCTGTGTGTCCTGTGAGCATTCCGAATGTGCTGGCCGACCGCTATGCCAGCGCCGAGATGGTCGCGATCTGGTCGCCGGAGGCCAAGGTCGTTGCGGAGCGGCGGCTGTGGCTGGCCGTGCTGCGGGCACAGGCCGAGCTGGGTGTGCCCGTGCCCGACGAAGCGGTCGCCGACTACGAGCGGGTGCTCGACGAGGTCGACCTGGCGTCGATCGCCGCCCGCGAACGGGTGATGCGCCACGACGTCAAGGCCCGCATCGAGGAATTCAACGCGCTGGCCGGTCACGAGCACGTGCACAAGGGCATGACCAGCCGCGACCTCACCGAGAACGTCGAGCAGCTGCAGATCCGGCGCTCGCTGGAATTGGTTTTCGCGCACGGGGTGGCGGTGGTGGCGCGGCTGGCCGAGCGGGCGGTCGCTTACCGCGACCTGGTGATGGCCGGACGCAGCCACAACGTCGCGGCGCAGGCCACCACGTTGGGCAAGCGGTTCGCCTCGGCGGCGCAGGAGACGCTGATCGCGCTGACCCGGCTGCGGGAGCTGATCGACCGCTACCCGCTGCGCGGCATCAAGGGCCCGATGGGCACCGCGCAGGACATGCTCGACCTGCTCGACGGCGACGCCGCCAAGCTGGCCGAGACTGGAGCGACGCGTCGCCGAATTCCTAGGCTTCGCAACCGTTTTCACCAGCGTCGGGCAGGTGTACCCGCGTTCGCTGGACCACGACGTGATCTCCGCGCTGGTGCAGCTCGGTGCCGGGCCGTCGTCGCTGGCGCACACCATCCGGCTGATGGCCGGGCACGAACTGGTCACCGAGGGTTTCGCGCCGGGGCAGGTCGGCTCGTCGGCGATGCCGCACAAGATGAACACCCGCAGTTGTGAGCGGGTCAACGGCCTGCAGGTGGTGCTGCGCGGCTACGCCTCGATGGCCGCCGAACTGGCTGGCGCGCAGTGGAACGAGGGCGACGTCTTCTGCTCGGTGGTGCGCCGGGTGGCGCTGCCGGACGCTTCTTCGCCATCGACGGGCAGATCGAGACGTTCCTGACGGTGCTCGACGAGTTCGGCGCCTACCCGGCGGTGATCCAGCGCGAACTGGACCGCTACCTGCCGTTCCTGGCCACCACCCAGATCCTGATGGCGGCGGTGCGCGCCGGCGTGGGCCGGGAGACCGCGCACGAGGTGATCAAGGAACACGCGGTGGCGACGGCGCTGGCCATGCGCGAACGCGGCGCCGAGCCCGACCTGCTGGACCGGCTGGCGGCCGATGACGCGGCTGCCGCTGGACCGCGCCGCGCTGGACGCCGCGCTGGCCGACAAGCAGGCTTTCATCGGCGCGGCCGGCGACCAGGTCGACGTGGTGGCCGCAGAGGTGGACGAGCTGGTGGGCCGCTACCCGGAGGCGGCCAAGTACACCCCGGGCGCGATCCTGTGACCCTGGCGGGCGCGCTTTCGGGAATCGACTTCACCGATCTCGACAACTTCGCCGGCGGATTTCCGCACGATCTGTTCGCCATCCATCGGCGAGAGGCGCCGGTGTACTGGCACGAGCCGACCGACAACACCCCCGACGGCGAGGGCTTCTGGTCCGTCGCCACGCACGCGGAAACCCTTGCGGTGCTGAGTGATCCGGTGACGTACTCGTCGGTCACCGGCGGTGAGCGCCCGTTCGGCGGCACGCTGTTGCAGGACCTGGCCATCGCCGGCCAGGTACTCAACATGATGGACGACCCGCGGCATTCGCAGATTCGCCGACTCGTCAGTTCCGGGTCTGACCCCGCGGATGATCGGGCGGGTCGAAGACGACCTGCGGGCCCGGGCGCGCCGGCTGCTGGATGCGGTGGTGCCGGGCGAACCGTTCGACTTCCTGGTCGACGTCGCCGCCGAACTGCCGATGCAGATGATCTGCATCCTGCTGGGAGTGCCGGAATCCGAACGACATTGGCTGTTCGAGGCCATCGAGCCGCAGTTCGACTTCGGCGGCTCGCGCAAGGCGTCCCTTTCGCAGTTGTCGGTCGAAGAGGCCGCGCAGGCCGCGGATGTACGCCTACGGCCAGGAGCTGATCGCGTCGAAGCGCGCCGACCCCACCGACGACATGCTGTCGGTAGTCGCGAACGACCACGAGTCCGACATGTCCGACCTCGAGCTGTACCTGTTCTTCAGCCTGCTGTTCAGCGCCGGCGCGGAGACGACGCGCAACGGGGTCGCGGGTGGGCTGTTGGCGCTGGCCGAGCATCCCGAGCAATTGCGGGCGCTGCGTGACGATCTGGACATGCTGCCCATCGCGATCGAAGAGATCGTGCGGTGGACGTCGCCGTCGCCGTCCAAGCGGCGTACCGCCACCCGCGACGTCACGCTCGGCGGGCAGTCGCATCGAGGCGGGGCAGAAGGTGCAGATCTGGGAGGGCTCGGCCAACCGGGACGCCAGCGTGTTCGACCGCGCCGACGAGTTCGACATCACCCGGAAACCCAATCCGCACTTGGGCTTCGGCCAGGGCGTGCATTATTGCCTGGGCGCCAATCTGGCCCGGCTGGAACTGCGGGTGCTCTACGAGGAAATGCTGTCGCGCTTCGGCGGCGTGCGGGTTGTGCGAGCCCGTCGAATGGACCCGCAGTAACCGGCATACCGGCATTCGCCACCTGGTCGTCGAATTGCTTGAGCCCTAGTGACAATACGGCTCGCCGACGTCGAGCCCTCACCCGATGTGTTCGCCGCGGTGATGGCGACCGGAGTCGTTGTCGATCGCCGGGGGCATGCACCGCTACACCGTGATCAGCGAAACCCTGGGCGTTCTCGCGTCGGTAGGCCTCGTGGTTCTGGTCGCCCTGGTAGCCCTCGTGGCCCTGACGCGAGCGGTCCAGCGGTGGGATCTCAAGGATCCCGATGTCACGTTGCGGCTGTTCACGTTTGTCGCCGCGTGCGCGGTGCTGGACAGCCGGCTGGCCGCTCATCCCGTGCTGACGTGGGTGCTCGGCGCGGCGGCGATGGCGTCCTGGGTGGTGCTGGTCGTGCTCACAGCGCGCAACATGTCGGCGTATCGGTGGGCGGCGCTGCGCGACCGTGCTCACGGCGCTTGGGAACTGGCCAGCGTCGGTACCTCCGGCCTGGCGATCGTGGCCATCAAGGTGGCCCGCCACGCCCCCGAGCACTGGCTGCTCGCGGTGGCCGTACCGGTTTGGGTGGGCGCGCTGTGCATCTACGGCCTGATGACATGGCTTGTCCTGTGGCGCGCGGGTAACGAGTGGCAGGACCGCTCCGGATACCGAGCCCGATACCTGGATCCTGATGGGCGGCCTAGCAATTGCGACGCTGGCCGGCGACAACATCCACGGCCTGGCGCCCGCGTGGCTGGCCGGGCCGGTGCGCGCGGTCACCGTCGTCACCTGGCTGGCGGCCACGCTGTGGATACCGCCGCTGATCTACTTTGGCCTGCGCCGGATCGGCCAGGGGCCCGACGTGCTGCGCTTCGCCGGTGTGTGGTGGGCGTTTGTGTTCCCGCTGGGCATGTACTCGGCGGCCACCTACGCCATGGCGGTCGAGCTCGATCGGCGGTCGCTGATCACCGTTTCGCTGGTCTTCTTCTGGGATGCGTTGGCGGCGTGGCTGATTGTGGTTGTTGCCGGGCTGCTGCGCATGGGGGTGCGGGTCGTCGGTGATCACGGCTAGTGTGCGGGGGCTGCCAGCCGCCGACGCATCAGCCGGTTGTGGCAAATTTGCGATCGCCGTCGACCGCGTTGTGCTTATTGGACTTTCGAGCCTCAGACGGGGCTATCTGGGAACCACGGTGATCGTGCATTGGGCTTGGCCAGTGCGGCCCAGCCGTGCGTCGGCTGTGACTAGCGCGCAGTCGAGACTTTCCGCCAGGGCGACATAGGTGGCGTCGCATGCCGAGAAGTTCTCGCGGATTTCCCACATGCGTTCGAAGAGGCCGTATACGGGATAGCGAGTCACGGCCAGGCGGCGCCATGTTCGTAGGACATTCCATCCGTCGGCCGCGGTCAGCTGATTTCTCTGGACCTGCCTGCGCAGGCCACTTGCGATTTCCGAATCAATGAGATGCGGGGTGTGTAGCCGCTCGGTGCCCACGAAGTGTCGTGCCTGCCCATTGTTGAGCAGCGCTGCCAGTGCCGCGGAGGCGTTAACCACAATCATCGACCGGCGCGCTCGGCGTCGATGTCATCGACCAGCTCAGCAACGTCGACGTTGACGTCAGGCAAGTCCCCTAGAAGCGCGGGGTTGTCGACACGGCGAGAAGCCTCGGCGAGCTCACGCACCGCCACCGCTGATACCGAGGTGGCCTTAAGGATCGCAGCCGGGATTACCTTGGCGGTTGTGCCTGATCTTGACGTCCTACCCGCAGTGAGCTGCGGGGGTTCCTCGTGCTGACCGGCTGCCTCGATAGGCGCTCATGCGGCTATCGCCGTGGGCTGGTCGGTAGTGGAGGTTCGCGCCGAGCAGCCCTGCCGCTTCAAGGCCCTACGGGCCTTGTTGGTCTGCAGACGGCAAGGTCATAGTGCCGCGACGCCCGGCACATCGCCCACGATTTGTTTGATATCGGCGACCAGCGCGTCCGGTGTTGAAGGCTCGTAGTTTTGGCCGTTGATCCGGATCGTCGGGGTGGCTTGCACGTTTATGGCCGCAGACATCCCTTTGACCTTCGCGACGTACTTCCCGCTGTTGACGCAGGCCGGGACGTTGCCCGCGGCGCCGGCTTCCCGGGCGAGTTCGATCAACCGCGCATTGTCGGGGAAGGTCGGGCCGGATTCAGCGGGCTGAATACCGTTGCTGAACAACACGGTATGGAACCGACGAAACGCATCGATGGACTCATCGGCGACGCAATAGGCCGCGGCGCCCGCTCGTGAGGAGTAGTCCTTGTTTCGCGGGCTGTCGAGAATGGCCACGAAGGAGTAGTCGGCCGCGATGGCGCCTGTGTCGATGAGGTTGGACACTGTCGGATTGAAGGTCCCCTCGAAATTACCGCACGCCGGACACAGGAAATCCTCGTAGAACGAGACCACCGCCTTCGGCTCGCTGGTCCCCGCTTTGGTGATCAGCTTGCTCGACGTCACACGCACGGCCTGGGCATGGGACTGCTCCGTTGATGCCGGGGATGACTCAGCTGGTCGGTGTTTGCCAAGGACGTGAATGCCGATCGCCGCGGCGATCACGGCGACCACTGCAACGGCGCCCCCGGTGAGTGCGATTGTGATTATGGTGCGCCGACTGATCCCGCCAGCCTTTGTCGCAGTGGGCCCGAACGGCGACTCGCCCACATCAACCTCCTCGGCTCCCATGGTCCACCACACGATAAGCCCGGGGCCGGCGGCAAGCCAAGCCGCCGACTCACTCAGACGGGCCTACGGCCCCGTCAGCGTTTCGACGCGGTAGCGGCTGGCAGTCCAGGGTGGGGCGCTGGGGGTGGGTGTGAGTGTGATGGTGATGCGAGTTTTGCCTGCGGTGAGGACTTCGGGCACGAGGTAGGTGTCATCGAGCCAACGGTGAAAGGTGTTGCTGCGCGGCTGTAACCAGTCGCCGGCAACAACACCGTCGATGGCAACGCCCGCGGATTGATAGCCGGTTGCTTGATCCGAGGTGCGGCGCAGCAGGACGCCGTGATTGTCCGGGCGGATTTGGGCGTCGAATGTGATCGGGCTTGAGTGGTGCGGACTGAGCCAGCGATGGTGCGGGCGTCGTCGACTCCCCTCGTATGTGCTGATCAGCAATTGCTCCGCGGCGTCGGAATCGGTGTAGATATGCATGATTCGACTTACCGGATCGGTGGGGTCGACTTCGTCGCTGGATCGCGATGGTCTCGTCCGGCTGGGTATAGAGGAATGCTGTTGAGCTGTAGTCGGGTTGGACCATGTTGCGCTTGCCGTGCTCAATGCCGAAGCGGATCGCCGAGTGGTAGCCGATGGCGTCGGCGAGCATGAGGCGATAGACCGCGACACAGTAATCTGCACATCCGCCGGCCGCGGTCCGTTGATCGGGTTGGCCGGTGAGCGGGTCGCTGAACTGGGTGCCGTTGTTGAAGTACCAGCCGCCCTCGTAGAAGTCCTCGGTGCCGGTGCCGTACCACTGTGGCGACGCGGAACCGTCTGTGTACACGCGCTCGGCTCCTTCGAGAAAGTAAGGGGCACCATCGCTGAATCCCGTTTTGGTCCGAGAACCCCTGATGGTGTGGCTGACGCCGACGAATTTGCCGTGGCCCTGTTCGTCGGCGAACAACCAGTCCTGACCGAGGGTCGTTGGCCCGGCATGCGAGTACGCGGTGAAGTAGCCGGCGCGGCCGCTGGCCAGCGCGGGCGCCCACTGGGGATCGGATGCGGTCACGACGTCGGTGTCGATCCCCGCGACTGGCTCTGCCGGTCGTGTTGACCAGGCTGACCCGGGCGGTGCGTGCGAAAGGCATTGGCCACCAATCGATAACGACAACGACCCGCCGGGTGTGGGGTGGTGGCGAACATCAGCGATCGCACCTCGCGTGCTGCCCAGTCCGGCGCCGAAGAATTCGCCAAGTGGCGAGTCGACCATGGTCCGGTCGTCGAACTCGATCCGCAGCCGCAACCCGGTCAGGAGTTGGTCCGCCGGGTTGGGTAGCCGCAGGCGCAACGACGAAATGGTGCCCGGCCCGGTCGATTCCGCGATCGTCGCCCCGGCGCCGGCGGCAAGCTCGACGGCTCGATGGTTATGTGCCGCGGTGGGTGCCGGCGGTTTGGGGTCGACGGTGCCCGCGGCGCGCAGGGTGTTGATCACATCAAGCGCGGGATCGGAGGGCGAGAACGTCTGTCACGCCTTCGGCGTTCGAAAACTGGCGATAGTCAACGTGGTAATACTGCAGATTTGATGCGACGCTGATCCGCATCGACTGTCGGTACGGCATCGGCACCTTGATGTAAACCCCCGCAGGCGATTGGGCAGCGTTGGCCACCAGGGGCCACACGAATGGCGCACCCAACCCGCCATCGACCAACGACTGCAATGGTGCGTCGACCACGGTCCGCCCGTCCAGATCGATGCGGATCATCCCGATCCGGGTCACGTTGCCGCTGTCGCGGGTGAACCAGATCGAATCAACCTCGCCGGCGCCGCGATCCTCCGCAATGACACACCCGGCGCCACCGGATGCCAGACATCCGCCGCTGCCGTTCTGGTTTCCGGTGGAGATGTCGAAATCGCCTCCGCTGCGATCGAAGCTCGATACCTGCACGGTCTCGCGCGTCCGCGCTGAGGTATGGCAACCGATCCAATCGACGAAAGGTATCCCAGCCCACGCCCTTTCGCCGAGCCCGCCGGCAATCGGCTCAGCCCTGGTTGTGCCCGCGGCAGCAACACCGGCAACCGTCAACAGCAGTACTGCGAGCATCGCGGACAACGCCCGAACAGCTTGGCTGGACACTGCAGGCACCACCCGCTAGGCCGGCTGGCTCGCGCGAAGAGTTATTCCGGCGGACCGCAGTTCGAGGGAGGCCAGGGCGTGGATCGTGACGGGATCTTCGCGGCGCCAGGCGCCAACGGGATCCACGCTGACTGCCGCCAATTTGCGCGGGGGCCGGTTCGCCAATGCGCGCAGCGCCAGCAGCTGTTGACCCGCCGGCGTGGCGGCAAGCCCGGTCACTACCCATTTACGCCGGAAGAACCGGATCCGCAGGAACAGCCACGGGGCGACCGCCAACAGGATCGGCACCGCGACCACCGCCATGGCAAGCAACACCGCGAGCCAGCTCGCCGTGGTGTCCAGGTTGTGCCCCGCACCGGCGATGTCGAGGGCGGCCTGGCTGGCCTCGTTGAGGGGTTTGGCGACCGCATCGCCCACCATCGGGATGCGCGAGGCGCCGTGGCCCGCCGACGCCAGGCTGCCCGCGACCCCGTTCGCGCCGCCTTCGACCTGCCGCCCGGCCGCGGCGATCGTGTCGATGGCGTCATAGACGGCCAGGCCGACGAGAACCCAGACCGCCGTCCATGCGACGACGGCAAAATCGCTGAACAGCTGGGCGAGCAGCCGGACGGGTCTGGTCGAATAGGGCAAGAACCGCAATGTCATACCATCGATACCAGCACAGCTCCCGGCCCGGTGCCCCGTTTTAGGTGGCCGATAGGCTGACGCGATGCGCCCCGCGTTGTCCGACTACCAACATCTGGCCAGCGGCAAGGTCCGCGAGCTGTACCGCGTCGACGATGAGCACCTGCTACTGGTCGCGTCCGATCGGATCTCGGCGTTCGACTACATACTCGACAGCGCCATCAGAGACAAGGGCCGCATCCTGACCGCGATGAGCGTGTTCTTCTTCGGCCTCGTCTCGGAGCTTATTGGAGCCCCGAACCACTTGGCCGGGCCGCCGGATGACCCGCGCATTCCCGATGAGGTGCTGGGGCGGGCGCTGGTGGCGCGCCGGCTGGAGATGCTTCCGGTGGAATGTGTGGCTCGCGGTTACCTGACTGGCTCGGGATTACTGGACTACCAGTCAAATGGGAAGGTCTGCGGCATCGCCTTGCCACCGGGTCTGGTCGAGGCCAGCAAGTTCGCCGAGCCGCTGTTCACCCCCGCCACGAAGGCCGCCCTCGGGGACCACGACGAGAACATCTCGTTTGCGCGGGTGATCGAGATGGTGGGCGGGGTGCGCGCCAACCAGTTGCGCGACCGCACCCTACGGATCTACGTGCAGGCCGCCGATCACGCGCTGACGAGAGGCATCATCATCGCCGACACCAAGTTCGAGTTCGGTATCGACGGCGACGGCAACGTGGTGCTGGCCGACGAGATCTTCACACCGGACTCCTCGCGGTATTGGCCGGCCGACGAGTACCGCGCCGGCGTAGTCCAGAACAGCTTCGACAAGCAGTTCGTCCGCAACTGGCTCACCAGCCCCGCGTCCGGCTGGGACCGCTACGGCTCGCAACCTCCGCCGCCGCTCCCGGATGACATCGTCGAGGCAACACGAGATCGTTACATCAATGCTTACGAACGGATTTCGGGTTTGAGCTTCGCCGACTGGATCGGCCCGGGCGCATGAGCACGCCCCCCTTGCCGCCCGCGGCCAAGCGAGTGGAGACCCGCCGCGAACACCACGGTGACGTTTTCATCGACCCGTACGAATGGTTGCGCGACAAGGAAAACCCCGAAGTCATCGCCTACCTCGAGGCGGAGAACGAATACGTCGATCAGACGACCGCCAACCAAGAGCCGTTGCGGCAGCAGATTTTCGACGAGATCAAGGCACGCACCAAGGAAACCGACCTGTCGGTGCCGGTGCGACGGGGCGATTGGTGGTATTACGCCCGGACCTTCGAGGGAAAGCAGTACCGCGTCCAATGCCGTTGCCCGGTGGTCGATCCCGCTGACTGGACCCCGCCGGAGCTCGACGAGGCCACCGAAATACCGGGTGAACAGGTGTTGCTGGATTCAAATGCGGAGGCCGAGGGCCACGACTTCTTCTCGTTGGGCGCCTCGCTGGTCAGCCTGGACGGCAATCTGCTCGCGTATTCCGTCGACGTCGTCGGTGACGAGCAATATACGCTGCGGTTCAAGGACTTACGCACTTCGGAGCTATACCCCGACGAGATCGCGGACGTCGCAGCGGGAGTGACGTGGGCTGCCGACAACCGCACGGTGTATTACAAGACCATGGACGCGGCCCGGCGTCCCGATACGGTGTGGCGGTACCGGCTTGGCTCCGGCGAACCGGCGGAGCAGGTGTATCACGAGGCCGACGAACGGTATTGGCTCGGGGTTGGGCTGGCCCGAAGTGAGGCATACATCTTTATCAGCGCGGGGTCGTCGATCACCTCCGAATGGCGGTACGCGGACTCCGGAGATCCGAACGCGCAGTTCACCGTGGTGCTGCCGCGACGTGACGGTGTCGAGTATGCGGTGGAGCACGCGCCCAGTGCCCTAGCCGGGGGACCGGACAGGTTCTTGATCCTGCACAACGACGGCGCGGTGAATTTCACCCTGGTGGAGGCCCCGGTTAGTGATCCGGCGAATCAGCGCACTCTGATCGCACACCGCGACGACGTCCGACTCGACAGCATGGATGCCTTCGCTGACCTCCTGGTGGTCAGCTACCGCGGAGGAGCGTTGCCGCGCATCCAGCTGTGGCCGTTCGACTCCGACGGCGGCTACGGTGAGCCCGAGGAGATTTCATTCGACTCGGAGCTGATGTCGGCCGGCCTGAGTTCCAATCCGAACTGGAAGTCACCCAAGCTGCGGATCAGCACCACATCTTTCCTCACCCCACTGCGGGTTTACGACATCGACCTGGCCACCGGTGAGCGCACCCTGCTACGGGAGCAACCCGTGCTCGGCGGCTACCGGCATGAGGACTACGTCGAGCGGCGCGAGTGGGTCGATGCGGCCGACGGAGCCCGCGTACCGGTCTCGATCGTGCACCGCGAAGGGATCGAATTCCCTTCCCCAGCATTGCTTTACGGGTACGGCGCCTACGAAGCGTGCGTCGATCCCGGCTTTTCCATCGCACGGCTGTCGCTACTGGATCGCGGCATGGTCTTCGTCGTCGCGCATGTCCGCGGTGGCGGCGAGATGGGCCGGCCGTGGTACGACCACGGCAAGCTCTTGGAGAAGAAGAACACCTTCACCGACTTCATCGCGGTGGGAAGGCATCTGGTGGAGTCCGGGCTGACCCGGCCGCGCCAACTGGTGGCGTTGGGTGGCAGCGCCGGCGGTCTGCTTATGGGTGCGGTGGCCAACATGGCCCCCGAGCTATTCGCGGGAATCCTCGCGCAGGTGCCGTTCGTCGATCCGTTGACCACGATCCTGGATCCCTCGTTGCCGCTGACCGTCACCGAGTGGGACGAATGGGGAGACCCGTTGAGTGACAGCGATGTTTACTCGTACATGAAGTCGTACTCGCCCTACGAGAACGTTGCGGCCAAGCAGTATCCCGCGATCCTGGCCATGACGTCCCTGCACGACACCAGGGTTTTCTACGTGGAACCGGCCAAATGGGTTGCGGCGTTGCGGCACAACAAGACCGACGAAAATCAGGTGCTGCTGAAGACACAGATGGCGGCGGGTCATGGCGGTGTCAGCGGGCGTTACCGGGCCTGGGAAGAGACCGCGTTCCAGTACGCGTGGCTGCTAGCTGCCAGCGAAGACCACGACCGCGGCGGCCAGAAAGACGACCTCGGTGGCGGAGCGCAGCGATAGCCGCGTGGTCATCGACTTGGGCGGATCGGGCATCCGGGCGGCATAGATATTGGCCGGGAACATGGCCAGCATGAGCAACAGCAGGCACCCGGCCGCCGCCATCCGCGTGGCGGGAAGCAGCAGACCCGCTGCGCCGAGCAACTCCAACACTCCGGTGATCGTCACCAGCAGACCGGGCGCGGGCAGCCGGGGCGGCACGATCGCGATCAGGTCGCGCCGCAACGGTGGCGCGAAGTGTGCCACCCCGGTCAGCAAGAACATTGCCGCCAGGCCGACGGCGATCGCCGCGGTCCAGCTGTCCAGGTAGCCCGTACCAACCCAGCCCAGCCACCCGACGATCCGGGCGACGACGCTCCCCACAACCAGGGCGATCAACGGAGCCATCTCAACCCCTTCCATCTAGACAGTGACAAGATCCTAGCCACGAAGGCTAGGCCCGGATCTAGTCAATGTCAAGTTTGTGCCGGTATGCTGGCCGCATGGACCGTCCGACGTATCACCACGGCGACCTGAGGGCCGTGATTCTCGCCGAAGCCGCGCGCCTGGTGGCCGAGCGTGGCGCCGACGGGGTCTCACTACGCGAGTTGGCGCGCGGCGCGGGCGTGTCACATGCCGCGCCGGCCCACCATTTCACCGATCGGCGGGGTCTGTTCACCGCGCTGGCCATGCAGGGATTTGAGCTGCTGGCCACCGCACTGATCGCCGCCCGGGGCGACTTCACCGACGCGGCGCTGGCCTACGTGCGGTTTGCCATCGAGCATCCCGGCCACTACCAGGTGATGTTCAACAAGTCACTGCTCGACGTCTCGGACACCGGCCTGGCCGCCGCCGAGACCGCTGCCGGAGCCGAATTGTCGCGCGGGGTGGCCGCGCTGCAGGATCCCAAAGCGCGCGCCGACCCCGCGGGCGCGCGGCTGGCGGCATGGTCGCTGGTGCATGGGTTTTCGACGCTGTGGCTCAACGACGCGGTCAACGCTCAAGTGCGGGAGGCGGATCCGATGGACACCGTCACCGCGGATCGCGACGATATTGTTCGACGGGTAATCGCGCTATTCGGGGGCTGTTTGGCTGGCCGGCTGCTTCGGCAGGAATGCCGCCGGGATGATGGTCAACGCCACCAATGCCACCGCGAGCACGAATACCGTTGCATAGGCGTGCGAAAGGTCATGCACCAGGTTGCCCGAGAAGCCGGGGGCCAGCGACTGCCGGGGTATTGCGGACTGGTCAACCGGCACCCCCGTGGTGGCGGCCCGCTGTTGTAGCGCCGCGAGTTTGTTTGCCGCGGAGATGTTTTCGCTTCGATTGAACTGATTGGTCAGGATCATCGACATCAGCGCGGTTCCCATCGAGCCGCCCATCTGGTGGCTGACGCTAACCAGCGTCGTACCCCGGGCAATCTGGTTCGGGCTCAATGCCTGCACCGACGCGACGGAAAGCGGCATCATGGTGCAACCCATGCCCAGGCCCATGATCGCCAGCCCGGTCAACAGTGTGGGTTGGTACGCGGCCTGCTCGGCCACACCGAAGGCGAACATGCCCAGGCCGAGGGTGATCAGCGCGATGCCGACCAGCACGACCTTGCCCGGCCCCCGTCTGTCGACCAACGGCCCGGTCAGCCGCATGGTCAGCATGGCACCGAGTCCCTGCGGGATCATGTGCACGCCGGCTTGCATCGGCGTCTGGTGCAGCACCTGCTGGAAGTAGCTCGGCAGCAGCAGGCCGGCGCCGAAAAACGCGACGGCGAACACCAGCATCGTCACGTTGGCCTGGGTGAGCACGGGGTTGCGGAACAGCCGCAGATCGATCAGCGGGTGATCCGCGCGGCGCAAGGCGTGCACGACGAACGCGGCGATCAACGCCAGGCCGATGGTCGCCGGTATCAGCACGTGACGATCGGCCACGGTCCCGCGGCCGGGGATGGACGACACCGCGAACAGGAACGTCGCCAGGCCGGGTGAGAGCAACAGCCCGCCGATGACGTCGAAGGTTTCCGACCGCGCGGGGTGGTCTTTCGGGAACACGATTGCCGCGAGGACGGCCGTGGCGAGCCCGAACGGCAGGTTGATCAGGAAGATCCACCTCCAGCTGGCGGTGTCGATCAGCCAGCCGCCCAGAATCGGCCCGGCTATCGGGGCGAGCAGCATGGGGATGCTCAATATCGACATCAGGCGGCCGAGCCGTGCGGGGCCCGCTGCGCGGGTCAAGATCATGAATCCAAGCGGCAACAGCATGCCGCCACCGATGCCCTGCACCACTCGAAATATGATGAGCTGCAGAATATTTGATGCCGCGCCGCACAGCAGCGAGCCCATCGTGAACGCCAGCACCGAGCCGATGAAGAGCCGTTTGGTGCCAAACCGGTCGGCCGCCCAGCCCGTTAGCGGGATCACGGTTGACAACGCGAGCGTGTAGCCGGTCATCGTCCATGCGACGACGGCCTGCGTGGATCCGAACTCTGCGATGAACGTGCGCTGCGCGACGCTGACGACGGTGATATCCAGGATCGCCATCACCGTGGCGAGGATGCAGACGCCGGAGATCCGCAACAGCGGGGGGTCGAGCTTGTCGGGAAAGGCATGTCGACCGGCGCCCATCTGCCCGGTTGGGACGGTGGGCAGCGGGGTGTCGGCGGCGGCGGAAGGGGCCTTCTCCATGACGTTGCTTAGCATATCGAATCGATTACCCGGAGCCGCGTCGGTACACGTGTCCTGGCGACGCGCGTCGAGCGGGCCCGTCATCGAGCCCCGCGCACCGTCTGGCCTGCGTATTTACGCAGCCGATAGATGCCTGCCGTCTGCGTGTCCTTCACCGTCCCGACACCTCGAATCGGCAAACTGCGGGTGTGTCTGGAAAACTGATCGTCTCGGTCTCGGGGATAAGTGATCGCACCCTGGCCGATGTCGACGCGTTCTGCGCTCAGATGGATGCCCGCTCGGTGCCGGTGTCGTTGCTGGTGGCTCCTCGGCTCGGTAGTGACTACCGGCTTGACCGCGACCCGCGCACTGTCGAATGGATGGCCGACCGGCGTGCTCGCGGCGCCGCAATTGTGCTGCACGGCTATGACGACGCGGCCACCAAGAAGCGGCGTGGCGAATTCGCGATGCTGCGCGCACACGAGGCTAACCTGCGGCTGATGGCCGCCGACCGGGTGCTCGAGCACGTCGGGCTGCGCACGCGGCTGTTCGCGGCGCCGGGCTGGGTGGTGTCACCGGGTGTTGTCAAGGCATTGCCGCGCAATGGTTTCCGGTTGCTCGCTGATCTTCACGGCGTCACCGATCTGGCGCGGCACACGACAGTGCGCGCCCGGGTGCTGGGCATCGGAGAAGGCTTCCTGACGGAGCCGTGGTGGTGCCGGATGGTGGTGCTGTCGGCCGAGCGGATCGCCCGCCGCGGCGGCGTCGTCCGGGTCGCGGTTGCCGCCCGTCAGCTGCGCAAGGCAGGGCCGATGCAGGCGGTGCTGGATGCCGTCGATCTGGCGTCGATGCACGGGTGCACGCCGACGTTGTATCGCTGGCTTTCCGATAAGGCGATTCTCGACGCTGCCTGATCGGGGGGCGGTTCAGCGGCTGTCTACCCTGTAGCGGCACGAGCGATTCTTCGGCTGTGTCGGCGGCTGGGTTCACCGCTGACGCCATTGTGGTCGGAGCTGGACTGGCCGGTCTGGTGGCCGCCTGCGAATTAGTCGACCGCGGGTTGCGGGTGCTGATCGTCGACCAAGAAAACAGCGCCAATCTGGGTGGGCAGGCGTTCTGGTCGTTCGGCGGTCTGTTCTTTGTCGACAGCCCCGAGCAGCGCCGGCTGGCTATCCGCGACAGCCACGAACTCGCCTTGCAGGACTGGCTGGGGACCGCGGCTTTCGACCTTGCCGAGGACTATTGGCCACGGCAATGGGCGCACGCCTACGTCGACTTTGCGGCCGGTGAGAAACGCAGTTGGCTGCGTGCCCGGGGCCTGAAGCTCTTTCCGCTGGTGGGCTGGGCCGAGCGGGGCGGCTAAGACGCACAAGGGCATGGCAACTCGGTACCGCGTTTTCACATCACGTGGGGTACCGGTCCCGCGTTGGTCGAGATCTTCGCGCGTCAGCTCCGCGACCGCTCGTCTGTGCGTTTCGCGCACCGTCACCAGGTCGACGAACTGATCGTCGAGGACGGCGCGGTGACGGGAATCCGGGGGACCGTGCTGGCGTCCGCGGCCGAACCGCGCGGTGTGAAGTCGTCACGAAAAGCTTTGGGGCAATTCGAATTCCGAGCTTCAGCCGTGATCGTCGCCAGCGGTGGTATTGGCGGTAACCACGATCTGGTGCGCAAGAACTGGCCGGAGCGGATGGGCCGCGTCCCCGGGCAACTGCTCAGTGGTGTGCCGGCGCATGTCGACGGCAGGATGATCGCGATTTCGGAAAACGCCGGCGCGCGGGTGATCAATCCCGACCGCATGTGGCATTACACCGAGGGCATCACCAACTACGACCCGATCTGGCCGCGCCACGGCATCCGGATCATTCCGGGCCCGTCTCCGCTGTGGCTGGACGCGGCCGGCAAGCGGTTGCCGGTCCCGCTGTATCCGGGTTTCGACACCCTGGGCACCTTGGAGTACATCACCAAATCCGGATATGACTACACCTGGTTCGTGCTGAACGCCAGGATCATCGAGAAGGAATTCGCGCTCTCCGGTCAGGAGCAAAACCCCGACCTGGCCGGGCAGAGCGTCGGCCAGCTGATTCGCAACCGAGTCCACTCCGGCCCGCCGGGGCCGGTGCAGGCCTTCATCGACCGCGGCGTGGACTTTGTCAGCGCGAACTCGTTGCGCGAGTTGGTGACCGGCATGAACAAGCTGTCCGATGTGGTGCCGCTGGACTATGCGACGGTGGAGGCCGCGGTGACTGCCCGCGATCGCGAGGTGGCCAGCAGGTTCAGCAAAGATGGTCAGATCACCGCGATCCGGGCCGCCCGCGGCTACCTGGGCGACCGGTTGGGCCGAGTGGTGGCGCCGCACCGGCTGGCAAATCCCAAGGCGGGGCCGATGATCGCGGTGAAGTTACACATTGTCACCCGCAAGACGCTGGGCGGCATCGAGACCGATTTGGACGCGAGGGTGCTCAAGGCCGACGGCACGCCGCTTACCGGGCTCTACGCGGCCGGTGAGGTAGCCGGGTTCGGCGGGGGCGGCGTGCATGGTTACCGCGCCTGGAGGGCACGTTCCTGGGCGGCTGCATCTTCTCCGGCCGGGCCGCCGGCCGGGGCGCCGGCGCCGACATTTCTTAGCGCTCGGCCTGCGCTCGGCCGTTCTCGAGCGTCACGTCAGCGTGGCGGTGGGACGCGATCGTCACGCTGGCGTGTCCCCCGCAAGCGGGCGGTGCCCCCAGCTCGACGGGGTCTAGCTGGCTATAGGTCGTGTCAAGGTCGTGTGGTGTACGTGCGGCATTGTCGCCGGTGGTTGCTGGCGTTGGAAGACTTGGCCGGAGTGCGTGGTGTGCTGTGAGGAGTGCCGAGCGCCCACGCTGACTTATGCGACCTCACAAGGTTGGTGGGTCATCTGGCGTCGTTCGGGCTGCTGTGAAGGCGAAGGGCCGGGTGCCAAGCTAGGAACGGCGTAACCCAATTGGGTCCGCCATAGCCGTCACGGCATCTGGTCCGGCCCTTCGTCGTCCTTCCAGCCTGGCACTATCGGCCGCAGTTGTGAAGGGGGGCCGTTGGAGGGTGTTGTTGCCTCCTGTGGGGTCGCAGGGGGTTGGTTTCCCCGTCCGGGCAAGGATGCGCCGGTGCTCGTCGCAGTCCACGTCGTTCGTCCTCGCTGCGCTGCGGGCGCTGCAGGTGGACAGCTCCTGCGTCTCCGGCGCCT
>CAVVLC010000042.1:0-34560 GCA_963748885.1 uncultured Actinomycetota bacterium | reverse complement strand
CGCTATCCCCGCTCTGCCCGCGGAAAACTAGCGGTGCGATTCGCAGCACTCGACCCACCCCACGACCGTACCCAAACGCAGTACCCAAACCGGCTCACAATCACGTCCACGCCGCGAACACTACAGTCCGAGCGCCCCGGACCGCCCATCCACTGCCAAGCACGTCGTCGCGTCCGAGGCGTGCCCACAAATATCACCCCTGATCGCTATGCTGCTGTGCCGCAACAGATCCGCCGCCGCTTTGATATGCGCACCGGCTCACGCGACGCTACGGCCCCGATGTGCCCAAGCGGCTAGCCGCGTGGAAGCCGGCTTGGTGTGACATCCTGTGCGGGTGTCCGCAGGGGGCCCACCTGCTGGGGTTGTGACGTTTCTGTTCACCGATATTGAGGGTTCGACCCGTCGGTGGGAGGCGGACGCGGATGCGATGCGGGAGGCGCTGGCCGCCCACGACGCGCTACTCCGCGGAGCGATTGAGAAGCACAGCGGCTGGCTGTTCAAGCACACAGGTGACGGCGCGTGCGCCGCCTTCGCCTCGCCGAGAGCGGCGGTGGACGCGGCGATAGCCGCGCAGCGGGCGTTGGAGTTGCCGGTGCGGATGGGCCTTGCGACCGGCGAGGCCGAACTGCGCGACGGCGATTACTTCGGTGCGGTGCTCAACCGCGCGGCGCGCGTGATGGCCGCCGGTCACGGCGGTCAGATCCTGCTGGCCGAGTCGACGGCGGGTCTGCTCAGCGGCATTGACCTGCTCGATCTAGGGAGTCATCAGCTTCGTGATCTCCCGCACCCCGAACGGGTCGCGCAGGTGTGCCATGCCGACTTGCGCAGCGAATTCCCGCCCCTGCGTACGCCGAAAAGCACAGGCACGCATAATCTTCCGGTTCAGCTGACTAGCATCGTCGGCCGCGGTGCGCAAATCGATGAAGTGCGAACGTTGTTGGTCGACGACCGCCTCGTGACGTTGACGGGCGCAGGTGGCGCCGGAAAGACGCGTCTGGCGGTTGAGATCGCCGCTTGCGTCGCGTCTGAGTTCCATGACGGCGTTTGGTTTGTGGATCTGGCGCCGATCACCGATCCCGGAGTGGCACCGGTCACGGTGGCGCGGGCGCTCGGTCTGCCCGACCAACCCGGCCGGTCCACGATGGACACGCTGCTGCGATTCGTTCGCGACCGTCAGATGCTGGTGGTGCTGGACAACTGCGAACACCTGCTCGACGCATGCGCGGATCTGGTCGTCGCTCTCCTGGGTGGGGCGCCGGGCCTGACCGTGCTGGCCACGAGCCGTGAGCCGCTCGGCGTGACCGGTGAAGCGACGTGGCGCGTGCCCTCGCTCTCAGTAGCTGATGACGCCATCGAGTTGTTCGCCGACCGCGCCCGCCTGAACCAGGCCGGCTTCACCGTGACCGGTGACAACGTCGCGGCGGTTACCGAGATCTGCCGGCGCCTGGATGGGATCCCGCTGGCGATCGAGCTGGCGGCGGCCCGGGTGCGGGCGTTGTCGCTGACCGAGATCCTCGAGGGTTTGCATGACCGGTTCCGGCTGTTGACCGGCGGGGCACGCACCGCGGTGCCCCGTCAGCAGACGCTGCGCGCCTCGGTGGACTGGTCGCATGCGCTGTTGACCGAGCCCGAACGGGTGTTGCTTCGCCGGCTGGCGGTCTTTCTGGGCGGCTTTGGCCTCGATGCCGCCCAGGCGGTCGGCGGCGGCGCCGACGTGCAGCGGTATCAGGTCCTCGATCAGCTCACCCTGCTGGTGGACAAGTCGCTGGTGGTGGCCAACGAGCACGGGGTCAGCGGGGGCCGAACCCGCTACCGGCTGTTGGAGACGGTGCGCCAATACGCGCTGGAAAAACTCGGCGAGTCCGGCGAGGCCGACGGCGTGCGCTCGCGTCACCGTGACTACTACACGGCGATGGCCGCCGTGCTCGACGCGCCGGCGGGCCGTGATCATGAGCAGCGCCTCGAGCAGGCCGAGATCGAGATCGACAACCTGCGCGCCGCGTTCGGGTGGAGCCGCGAACACTTCGATGTCGAGCCGGCGTTGGCGCTGGCGTCCTCACTGCAGCCGCTGTGGCTCGCGCGCGGCCGCATCCGGGAAGGGTTCACCTGGCTCGATGCTGCCCTCGCCGAACTCGACGCGCAGCAACCCGGGGTCGCGGCCGCCGTGCGAGCCCGGGCGCTCGCCGACAGGGCCGTCCTAGATGCCTATTTAGGGGCCGACAGCCAGGATCAGGCCGAACAGGCCGTGGCGATGGCGCGAGACATCGATGACCCGGCCCTGCTGGCCCGGACATTGACCGCCTACGGGTTTACCGCCGCCCTGGACAATCACGCCGAGGTGGCCCGGGCGTGCTTCGCCGAGGCGATCGGCCTGGCCCGTGCCGTGGACGATTGGTGGCGGCTCAGCCAGATTCTCGCCATGCAGGCGACGGGCGCCCACGTCGCGGGTGACCTGATCGCGGTGCGCGAAGCCGGCGAGGAAGGACGCGACCTCGCCGCCGCGATCGGCGACGGGTTCAGCTCGCGGGTGTGTCGCTTTTACCTCGCGACGGCGCAGCACCTCAGCGGTGATTTAGCCGGAGCCGCCGCACAGTTCGGCGAGGTCGCCGCCGAAGCCGAGGACGCGCACGACGAGATCTGCAGGGTGATGAGCCTCGGGGGTCGCAGCGTTGCACTCGCAGCCCAGGGTGAGGCGGCCGCGGCCCGGGCGGCGGCCGCGGCGATCCTTGAGGGCAGCGCGGGGCTTGGCCGAAGGTACGCGGCGTTCGGGCACGTGGTGTCTGGATTCGCGGCCTTGGCCGCCGGTGATTTCGCGGCGGCACACGAGGCGCGCGAGGCCGCCCTCCAGTACCCGATTGTCGCGAGCGGTAGCTCGGCGGCAACACAACGCATCTGGAATGCCGAGGCCGCGCTAGCAGACCGGGATCTCGCTGCCGCCCGCCGTTGGGCCGACGAGGCGGTGTCGACCACGAGGGGCTTTTACCTGGCGGTGGCGCTGACCACGCGCGCCCGGGTGGCGATCGCGGAGGGTGAGCCGGAGCAGGCCGAACGCGACGCCCACGACGCGCTCGCAGGCGCCACCGACATCCAGACGCCCCTAGGCGTTGCCGACACCCTCGAGTGTCTCGCCGACCTCATGCGTGACCGCGGCAGTGCCCGCGAAGCGGCCCGGCTAATCGGCGCCGCACACACCACCCGGCAACACATTGGCGAGGTCCGTTCCAAAAGCCATGACGCCGGCTACGAAGCCTCGGTGACGGCGCTGCGTGATGCCTTGGGCGAGATGGCTTTTGAGTCCGCCTGGACCGAGGGCGCCGCCCTGTCTACCGACGAAGCGATCGCCTACGCGCAGCGCGGCCGCGCGGGGCGGCTTTAATACCTCCATGGCCAGGGGCGCACCCACAAAGGGGAAGCAACCTCGATCCACCGCGGTCGCCTACGCCCTGCTGGCGCCGAGCCTGTTCGGGGTTGTCGCCTTCCTGCTGCTGCCGATTGTGGTCGTGATCTGGCTGAGTCTGTACCGGTGGGACCTGTTGGGCCCACTGCGCTATGTCGGCCTGGCCAATTGGCGATCGGTGTTGACCGACTCCGACTTCGGCAACTCCCTGATCGTGACGGTCGTCTTCGTGGCGATCGTGGTCCCGGCACAGACGGTCCTCGGATTGCTGGCCGCGATGATGTTGGCCCGTCAGCTTCCGGGCACCAGCGTCTTTCGCACGCTCTACGTGCTGCCGTGGGTCTGCGCGCCCCTGGCGATCGCGGTGTTGTGGCGCTGGATCCTGGCACCCACCGACGGCGCCGTCAGCACGGCGCTGGGTCATCGCATCGAATGGCTCAGCGATCCCCGCCTCGCGCTGCCGGTCGTCGCGGCGGTCATCGTCTGGACCAACGTCGGCTATGTGTCCCTGTTCTTCCTAGCGGGCCTGCTGGCCATCCCCGATGACATATACGCGGCCGCACGCACCGACGGCGCCACTGCCTGGCAGCAGTTCCGGCGCATCACCCTGCCGATGTTGCGGCCGACGATGTTCTTCGTTCTGGTTACCGGAATCGTCAGTACGGCGCAGGTTTTCGACACCGTCTATGCGCTGACCGACGGCGGGCCGGCTGGACGCACCGACCTGGTGGCGCACCGCATCTACGCCGAGGCATTCGGCTCCGCGGCGATCGGCCGGGCATCGGTCATGGCGGTGGTGCTGTTCGTCATCCTGATCGGCGTCACCATCGTCCAGCACCTGTACTTCAAGCCACGCAGTACATACGATCTCCACTGACCCGCATGCGGGTTTTCGCGGAAAATCTCTCGATTCCAACGCGGGGCATAGCCCCTCGCCGTAAGCTCCCGTCCACACGAACGGGGGTCGTCTGGATCGGAGTTGTCACCATGTCTGCGTTGACAGTCGCGCTAGAATCGGGCGCGATCTGGCAAAGAAAAGGAAGATGAACTCGCCATGGCGATTGCACCGAATCCGCAACTAGCTTCCATGCTAGGACAATTCAATATTCCGGCGAACTGGCGGTGTAACGCGGCCCTCCTCGATTATCTGGTGTCGATTCAAACGAACGGGGTGCCGGATCATCTGGCTGCGCTTCATATGGATGTCCTGATTGCGAAGATGGCCTTCGCGCAGGTCGAACTTGCGGCCATCGTCGCCTCGAAGGTCGACAGCCAGCTGTAGTCACATAGCGGGGCCAGCTTGATCGCGGAAGCGTCGACGTCTTCGGAGGCCCCGACTACAGTCCAATCCTGTGACTCGGCGTGCGTCTGACCTTTCGATCTCAGTCGGATCAGCTGTGGCCTCACGTCGTCTTTCCAACGCGGCGATCTACGCCGGCCTGGTGGTCGGCGCAGTGATCACCTTGCTGCCCTTCGCACTTGGCTTGCTGACGTCGTTCACGTCGGCCCACCAGTTCGCCACCGGTACGCCACTGCAGTTGCCACACCCGCCCACGCTGGCCAATTACGTCGACCTGGCCGGTGCCGGGTTCGGCCGCTCGGCCGCGGTGACCGCGCTGATGACAGCCGTGATTCTGTTGGGCCAGCTCACCTTTTCGGTTTTGGCCGGCTACGCCTTCGCTCGGTTGGAGTTTCCCGGCCGCGATGGCCTGTTCTGGGTCTACGTCGCAACCTTGATGGTGCCGGGGACGGTCACGGTGGTGCCGCTGTACCTGATGATGGCCCAGTTGGGCCTGCGCAACACGTTCTGGGCATTGGTGCTGCCCTTCGTTTTCGGCTCGCCGTACGCGATCTTCCTGCTGCGCGAGCACTTTCGCATCATCCCCAACGACTTGATCAACGCCGCGCGCCTCGACGGCGCCAACACCCTGGACGTGGTCGTCCATGTGGTGATTCCATCCAGCCGACCGATCCTGGCATCCCTGACGCTGATCACCGTGGTCTCGCAGTGGAACAACTTTATGTGGCCGTTGGTGATCACCAGCGGCAGCAAGTGGCGAGTGCTCACGGTGGCGACGGCCGACCTGCAATCCCGGTTCAACGCTCAGTGGACGCTGGTAATGGCCGCGACCACAGTGTCGATTGTGCCGTTGCTGCTTTTGTTTGTGGCCTTCCAACGCAACATCGTCCGGTCGATCGTCGTCACCGGGCTGAAATGAGCCCTGAAATCAGGGGCCCCCGGTTTTCCACGCTGGTCGCGCTGGCGTTCGTGTTGGTGGCCGCGTTGTTGGCCACGACGGCCGTACTGCTGGACGTCCTGGCCAGACCGCGCACCGACAAAACGATCGTGACCGTGCGGCTCTGGGACGAGCTGGTTGCCACGGCGTATCGAGAGTCGTTTGCGGCATTCACCCGGACGCATCCGGATATCGAGGTGCGCACCGATTTGGTGGCGTACTCCAACTACTTCACCACGCTGCGAACCGACGTGGCCGCCGGTAACGCTGACGACATCTTCTGGCTGTCCAACGCCTATCTCGCCGCATATGCCGATAGCGGGCGACTGCTGGACATCGGCAGGACGCTCGGTCCAGGTGCCGCCTCGGCGTGGAAGCAGGCAGTGGTCGAGCAGTTCACCCGCAGCGGTGCGCTGTGGGGTGTCCCGCAGCTGACCGACGCCGGCATTGCCGTGTACTACAACGCGGATCTGCTCGCCGCGGCCGGTGTCGACCCCGCCCAACTCAACACCCTGCGGTGGAGTCCGAACGGCGACGACACGCTGCGCTCGCTATTGGCCCGGCTCACCGTCGACGCCAGCGGAAATGGAGCGGGCACACCGGGTTTCGACGCAGGGCGGATCCGCCAGTGGGGGTACAACGCGGCCAACGACGCACAGGCCATCTACCTCAACTACATCGGCTCGGCCGGCGGAGTATTCCAGCGCGGAGACGAGTTCGCCTTCGACAATCCGGAGAGCATCGAAGCCTTTCGCTATCTGGTCGGTCTGATCAACGACGACCACGTCGCGCCGCCGGCATCCGATACCAATGGCAACGGTGACTTCTCCCGCAACCAGTTTCTCGCCGGCAGGATGGCGCTCTTCCAGTCCGGCACATACAACCTGGAGCAGGTGGCTCGCGACGCATCGTTCCACTGGGGCGTGGCGATGATGCCGACCGGCCCCGAAGGCCGGGTGAGCGTCACCAACGGTATTGCCGCGGCTGGCAATTCGGCGTCCAAACACCCGGATGCGGTACGTCAGGTGTTGGCCTGGATGGGCAGCGCCGAGGGCAACGCATACGTGGGCCGCCAGGGTGCGGCCATCCCCGCGGTGCTGTCGGCTCAGGCGGTCTACTTCGATTACTGGGCCGCCAAGGGCATCGACGTCACGCCCTTCTTCGCCGTGCTGGACGGCCCAGGCATTCCGAGCCCGGGCGGCGCCGGTTTCCCCGCCGGGGAGGTTGCGCTGCAAAACTACTTCGACGAAATGTTCCTCGGCCGCGGCGACGTCGCGACAACCCTGCGACAGGCTCAGTCGGCGGCCAACGCCGCCGCGCGCCGCTAGCACGGCCCCACTGCCACGCTGGCGTGTCCCCCGCAAGCGGGCGGTGCCCCCAGCTCGGCACCCACTGCCACGCTGGCGTGACGCTCGGCGCAGGTTCGGTCAAGCTAGCCGGGGAGCACCAGCACCGGAACGGGGCTGCGGCGGATGATCTTGCCGCTGTTGGACCCGAGGAACACCCGGCGGATGTCGCCGCGCGGTGACGTGCCCAACGCCAGGATCTCGCCGTCCTGCCAGTCCGCCTTGTCGAGCACCTCTTGCCAGCTGCCGCCGGTAACGACTCCCAGCGGAACGTCTTCGCCGACAATGCCGTCGATCTTCAGACTTTCCAGGATTTCGCGCGCCTGCAACGCCCAGGCTTCCAGGATCGAATCCTCGACATCCAGCCCCACGTCGGGTGGATACATTGTTCGGCCGCGGACCGCGAAGGTGAGCACCCGCACCGGCAGCCCGAGCCGCTCGGCGGACTGGAAGCACCGTCGCACCACATGGACCGAGTCCGGCGTCGCCGAGTAGGCGCAGGTGAGCCGTGTCAACTTGCCGGTGTAGGAACGATATTTGCGGGGGCTGATCGCCACCGGCACTTGCGACGCATGCAGCAGCCAGTCCGCGGTCGAGCCGATCACTACCTGCCCGCGGCCTCCGCTGGGCAACGACCCCAGCACCAGCATTTCGGCATCGACTTCCTCGATCACCTCGATCAACCCAGCCGACACCGAGCGGTGCGCGCGGTGGAGGTAGCTGACCTCGACCCCGTCGGCCACCGGATGCAGATAACGCCGAGCCTCCTTCGCCGAGTCCGCGGCCAGATGATCCGTCCAGTGCTCATATTGGGCGTCGACGCGGGCCAGCGACGGCGTCAGCCAGGGTTTCGGGACAATGGTCGCCACCGTTAGCGACGTACCGAGCGTCCGTGCGATGCGGGCCGCCAGGTGCAATCCGGAGAGGCCGACTTTGCCGGCCCGGTAGCCGGCGACGACAGTCACCACATTTCCTTCGGCTCGTCCTGCTGCCCAACGGTTGTCGGGAGAAGACTGTCGCCGGAACGGTTGAGCGCGCTGTGCTGGCGGCCCCACGCCAGGTAGTAGATCAGCGCCAGCGCAAGCCATCCGCCAAACGCGATCCAGGTGTACCAATGCAGGCTGACCAGGATGTACCCGCACGCAAGCACCGAGAGGACAGGCGTGACGGGGTAACCGGGCACCTTGAACCCGCGCGGCAGGTCGGGTTCACGCACCCGCAGGATGATCAACCCGACGGACACCACGATGAACGCGGTGAGCGTGCCGATGGAAACCATGTCCGCCAGTTTGTCGAGCGGAATCAGGGCGGCCAGGATCGATGTGGCGATCACGACGATCACCGTGTTCGTCACCGGGGTCATCGTGCGCGGGTTCACCCTCGCGAATCGCGCCGACAGCAGCCCGTCGCGGGCCATCGCGAACAGGATGCGGGTCTGGCCGTACAAGGTGACCAGCGTGACCGTGAAGATCGAGATGACCGCACCCGCGGCCAGAATTGTGCTGGCCCAGACGCCTTGCGTGACGTTGTCCAGGATCGTGGCCAGACCGGCCTCTTGCTGTTGGCCGAAGTTCTGCCACGGCTGGGTGCCGAGCCCGGCGAGCGCAACGAGTATGTAGACGCCGGTGACGATCACCAGCGCGACGATCAATGCCCGTGGCATGGTCTTTTGCGGGTTTCGCACCTCTTCGCCCGCGGTCGACACGGCGTCGAGGCCGATGAACGTGAAGAAGATGGTGCCCGCCGCCGACCCGATGCCCGCGACGCCGAACGGGGCGAAGTCCTTGAAGTGGCCGGAGTCGTAAGCGGTGAAGGCGATGATCACAAACATGCCCAGCACTCCGAGCTTGATCAACACCATGATCGCGTTGACCTTCGCCGATTCGCTGGCGCCGCGGATCAGGAGCAGCCCGCACAAAACGATCAGGATGACCGCCGGGAGGTTCACATAACCGGGTTTGGTGTCCCACGGCGCCGCCGTCAATGCCTGCGGAATCCCGAATCCGAAGAGGTTTTCCAATAGCTTGTTGACGTACCCGCTCCAGCCGACGGCGACCGCCGCGGTCGCTACCCCGTATTCCAGCAGCAGGCAGGCCGCCACACACAGCGCGACGAGCTCACCCAGCGTGGTGTACGCGTACGAATACGACGAACCCGAAATCGGGACGGCGGAGGCCAATTCGGCGTAGCAGAGGGCCGCGAGCCCAGCCGCAATACCGGCGATGACGAAGGAGACGATCACGGCCGGGCCGGCTTCCGGCACCGCCTGCCCCAGCACGAAAAAAATGCCGGTGCCGACCGTGGAGCCCACCCCGAACATGGTCAGTTCGAACGTGCCGAAGCTCCGCTTGAGCTGGGCTGAAGCCCCCTCCGCGACGGGGGCGTCCACCACAGGTCGGCGTCGCAGCATCTGCTCCATCAGGCCGTTCGGACGGGCCGCCATCTGACCTCCTGTTTGCTAGCTCAGCTGATTATCAGCCTCACTCAGCGCGATGGCGAATTGGCGGACCGCCCAGTCGATCTCCTCTGCGGTAATCACCAGCGGCGGCGCGAACCGCAGCGTCGAACCGTGGGTGTCCTTGACCAGCACGCCCCGCTCGGCCAACCGCAGGCTCATTTCCTTGCCGGTGCCCAGCGCCGGTTCGATGTCGACGCCGGCCCACAGTCCCACGCCGCGCACGGCCACGACACCCTGTCCGATCAGCTCGCGCAAACGCCCGTGCAGGTGCGCACCCAGTTCAGCGGAGCGAAACTGGAATTCCCCCCGGGCCAGCATGGCGACCACCGTAGTGCCGATCGCCGCGGCCAACGGGTTGCCGCCGAACGTCGAGCCGTGTTCGCCCGGATGCAGCACACCGAGAACCTCGCGGTCCGCGACCACGGCCGACAGCGGGACAACTCCCCCGCCCAGTGCCTTGCCCAGCAGGTAGATGTCCGGCACGACGCCCCAGCGGTCGCAGGCGAACGTGTGACCGGTGCGAGCCAGCCCCGACTGGATTTCGTCGGCGATCATCAACACGGTGTGCTCGCCGCACAGCGCACGGACGGCTGGTAGGTAGTCGTCGGGGGGAACGACGATGCCCGCCTCGCCCTGGATCGGCTCCAGCAACACCGCGACGGTGTTGTGGTCGATCGCCCGGGCCAGCGCCGCGGCGTCGCCGAACGGCACCGAACGGAATCCCGGTGTGAACGGCCCGAACCCGCTCCGCGCGACCGGATCGGACGAGAAGCTGACAATGCTGATGGTGCGACCGTGGAAGTTGTTGTCGGCCACGATGATGTTCGCCTGGCCGTCGGGGACACCCTTGACGTCGGCGCCCCATTTACGCGCGACTTTGAGGCCGCTCTCCACCGCTTCGGCGCCCGAGTTCATGGGCAGCACCATGTCTTTTCCGCACAGCTGCGCTAGTTCGGCGCAGAACGGCCCGAGGTTGTCGGAATGGAATGCACGGCTGACCAGGGTCACGGTGTCGAGTTGGGCGTGGGCCGTCGCGGTGATCTCGGGGTTGCGATGGCCGAAGTTGACCGCGGAGTAGGCCGCCAGACAATCCAGGTAGCGCCGGCCGTCGATGTCGGTGATCCACGCGCCCTCGGCGCTTGCCGCGACCACGGGTAGCGGCGAATAGTTCTGTGCTGCATGCCTTTCCACCAATGCGAGCGCGGTCTCCGTCCCGGCCGTCACGCCCCGCGCCGCCGAAGCTCGATCGCCCAGAATGGTCATGGGAACACCTCCAACGTGCAGCACTTGACGGAACCGCCGCCCTTGAGCAGCTCGGACAGATCGACACCGACCGGCTCGAAGCCGGCTTGACGCAGTTGGGCAGCGAAACCCGTTGCGGCGGCCGGAAGCACAACGTGCAGACCGTCGGAGACTACGTTGAGTCCGAGCGCGTACGCGTCGGCGCTGCCGACCACAATCGCGTCCGGGAACAGCGCGTCCAGCTGGGCCCTGGCTGCCGCGCTGAACGCGGGCGGGTAATACGCGATCGTGCGGTCGTCGAGAACGGCCAGAGCGGTGTCGAGGTGGTAGAAGCGCGGGTCTACCAATTCCAGGGAGTTCACCGGCATCCCCAGCGCGGTCGAGATTTCGGCATGTGCGCGACGGTCCGTGCGAAAGCCGTAGCCCGCCAAAATCGTTTCGCCGACCATCAGCAGGTCGCCTTGTCCCTCGTTGACGTGGCGGGTGGACACCGGACGATAACCAACCGACGACATCCACTCGGCATACTCCCTCGACTCGCCGGCCCGCTCGGCGAATCGGAATCTGGCGACGATAGCGATGTCGCGCGCGATAAATCCGCCGTTGGCGGCGTAGACCATGTCCGGCAGCCCGGGCACGGGCTCGACCAGGTCCACCCGATGGCCCAGCGCGATGTAGGTCTGGTACAGGCGCTGCCACTGCGCGTCCGCGACGTGGATGTCGACTGGTGTGGTCACGTCCATCCACGGATTGATCGCGTACTCGACGGCGAAGAAGGCCGGCGGGGTCATTGCATACCGGCGCGCGCGGGCGGTGCGGGGTGCGGCGGCGCGCTCAGGGGCGTCTTGCCATGCCGGGGCGGCATAGTAATCCGTCATGAATCAACGATATTTTCGCCTCACCACACAATCAAACGACGATCATTGCGCAGTTACAATCGATCTATTGCGCTATTTTTGCTCAGACGGCGATTTCTTGCGTCACAGGTAAGGAGGCCCGATGGACCGGCTAGACCACATCGACGAGCGCATCCTGGCCGAGCTGGCCGAGCACGCGCGGGCCACCTTCGCCGAGATCGGGCAGAAGGTGAATTTGTCCGCACCCGCGGTCAAGCGTCGCGTCGACCGGATGCTGGACAACGGCGTGATCAAGGGGTTCACCACCGTCGTCGACCGCAATGCCCTGGGCTGGAACACCGAGGCCTATGTGCAGGTGTTCTGTCACGGGACGATCGCCCCCGATCAGCTGCGGGCGGCCTGGGTGGAGATGCCCGAGGTGGTCAGTGCGGCGACGGTGACCGGTACGCCCGACGCGATCCTGCATGTGCTCGCCCGCGACATGCGGCACCTGGAGGCCGCCCTCGAGCGCATCCGGTCGAGCGCTGACATCGAACGCAGCGAAAGCATCGTGGTGCTGTCGAACCTCATTGACCGCGTGCGGGCCTAGCGACGCCCAGGGGCCTAGGGCGGCGGAATGTTCAACATCATCTCGAGCGCCGCCGCCGCGCAGCCGGCCGCGACGGTGATCGCAAGGGTCACCCAGTCCGCCAGTTTCGGCCGGGCCGGATTGGCAGACAGCTGACCGGTGCCGCCGCGGGCCGTGATGGCGTCCCCCATCTCGTCAGCACGCCGCAAAGTCACGGTGATAGCGGCAGCGAGCAGATCGATCAGCTCGCGGGCGTGCCGCCGACGTCGAGCCTTGCGGCTGCGCGGTATCCGTTTGGGCCGTAGCCCGCGGGCGGCGTAGAGAACCTGGAATTCGTCGATCAACATCGGGAACGCGCGCAACGCGAGCGCCGAAGCCACCGCCCATTCGTCCACCGGGATCCGCACCAGCCGGAACGGCCGGCCCAAAGTCGCTAGTGCAGGCCCGATTTCGGCGACGTTGGTGGTCCAGGACACCATTGCCCCGAGCCCCAGTAGGACGATCGACAGCACGGTGATGCGCAAGAAGTTCAATACTCCGCCGAGTCCGATGCTGACCCCGCTAATCGTGATCATTGGGCCACCACCGCCCAGCGCCGCCGTGATAGCGCCCAAGGCCAGGACGATCCACAGCCAGCGTGGGACCGACGGCAGCGCGCCGCGCGGAATGCGTGCGATCCAGGCCGCCGCCAGCACCAGGGCCAACGCAAAGCCGATCGTCACCCAACCCGGGAAGAACGTCAGCAGCACCGAAACACCCAAAACCACAAGTAGTTTGGTGCCCGCCCACAAATCGTGGATGGTCGACGTTCCGGGTATCGGCACCAGCAGTACCACCGGACGCGAGCTGCGGCGGGTACGGCGCTGTTCAGGGACCGACTTTGTGGTCACTGCATACCTCCCGCCCGCAGCGCCGACGTCGGCGTCGGCGTCGGCGTCGGCGGCGATTCCAGCACGCCGTCGCGCAAATGCAGGATGCGCGGGCACAGGTCCTCCAGCCCTGCGACGTCATGCGAAATGACGACCACCGTCAAACCCCGGTCCCGGCGCAGGCCCTCCAGCAGCCGCAGCAGCCCACGCTGGCTGGCGGTGTCCAACCCGGCTAGTGGTTCGTCGAGGACCAACGCCCGCGGCGAACACGCCAGCAGTCCGGCCAGTACCACCCGGCGCATCTGGCCACCGCTGAGCTGGTCGATACGCCGCTTGGCCAGCGTGGGATCCAACCCGACGACGCCGAGCGCCGCGGCCACACGGCCTTCGTCGCGAGGCGAAAAGCCGGCCGCGGAAGCAACTTCCAGGTCGACCCGGCTGCGCAGCAACTGCAGTCTGGCCGCCTGGAACGATAACGCCACCGCGCCGACGTGCTCATGGGTGGGCCGGCCATCAACCAGGCAGGCACCCGTCGTTGGAACCGTCAGTCCCGCCATGATCCACGCGAGTGTCGATTTGCCCGAACCGTTTCCGCCGTGGATGAGCACGCCGTCTCCCTGCTCCACGACAAAGCTGACATCGCGCAGCGCGGTCTTGGCCCACGGGGTCCCGCTGTTGTATTCGTGGCGGACCCCCACGACTTCGAGCGCCGGCCTATGCGAGTGATCCGCCGCGCCGGTGTGCACCGGCGCGTCCGCGCTCTCCCCCATGCCGGTGTTGTCCGGCGAATCGCTGAGGTTGATGGTGCGGTCCGCGGAATCGGCCTCGTTGTTGTAGTGCGTGATGTGCACCAGGGCGGTGCGGTGCCGTTTGGTCAGGCCGGACAGCACGCTCAGCAGCGCGTCGCGGCCCTGCTGGTCGACCATGCTGGTGACCTCGTCGGCGATCAGCAGCGCCGGCTCCCGGGCCAGCGCCGCCGCGAGGGCCAGGCGCTGCAGTTCGCCGCCGGACAGACTTCCGGTGTCGCGTTCGGCGAGATCCTCCAGGCCGACCTCGCGGAGCAACCGGTCGACGTCGACGTCGGTGCCCGGCGGCAGGCCCCACACCACATCGTCGGCGACCCGAGTGCCCAGGACCTGGCTCTCCGGGTGCTGCAACACAACCGCCGTGCCGCCCAGCTTGCCCAAACCAACCGCACCGGGGCGCTCGACGGTACCCGACGTCGGTTCCCGGCCGGCCAGGATCAGCATCAGCGTCGTCTTCCCGGAACCGTTGGAGCCCGTAATGGCGACATGCTCGCCGACTCGCAGGTCAAGGCTGACCTCGCGGAGCGCATCTTGGCCGGCGCGCGGGTAACGGAAGCGAACCTTGTTCAGCCGCACCGGAACCGGCCCAACCGGGGCGACCTCTTCGCCACTCGGCGCGTCCAGTTTGTGCAGATCGGGGACACCGTGCATCCGCTCCAGCACCCTCGATAGCGCCCACCAACCGATCAACGACACCACGAGGACCCCGACCACGAAGTAAGCGAGCATCACCCATGGCCAGTAATGCGCGCCCAGGGCGAAATAGCGCTTCAAGGCGGCTGCGGCCCCCTGCATGTGCATCCGGGCCAGGAACGACGCGGTCCCGTCGACGTTTGCAGTCATCACGCGATAAATCAGGTGCCGCAGCCGGGCCAGCACGACTAGAACTGCAACATTCGCGGCGCCGAAGATGGCGCCTGCAAACAGGGCCGTGACAATTACCGTCGGTATGCCCCGGCCTCTGCGCTTGACGACTCCCGTCAGCCCGCCGATGTAGGCGCTGTGGACGACTGCCATGAAACCGCCGAGCCCGGCGATCAAAAAGGCAATCATCCCGGCGGCGACCGTCGCGGCGACCAGCGCGCGCAGGCGATAGCGGTAGGCCAGCAACCCCATCGGCACGGTACCCAGCAGCGCCAGGCCCGCCGCGAAGGGCACGACGACGGAAATGATTGCGGTCACCGCGCAAAGTGCCGCCATGACCGACACCTGTGCCAATTCGCCCGCCTGCAGCGGTCCACCCCGATGGTCCGAAGGGAGGGCGCCGGGCGGGTTCATTTTATCGATTGTGCCAGGCCCCGCTGCCAAGCCGCCGCGGCAAAGCGCACGCTGGACCGGCCTTTCGGCAGATGGGCCGTCGGCGATTGGTCTCGCATAGCTAAGCTATGCAACGATGGAGGTATGAATTCGCCCGCCGCCGGCCACACCGAGGTTGGCGACACCACAAGCGCCGAGTCGCAGCAAGGCCTGGGAGCGGACCTGCTCGCCGTGGTCGCTCGGCTGAACCGGCTGGCCACGCAGCGCATCCAGATGCCATTGCCGTCGGCCCAGGCCAGGCTGCTGGCCACTATCGAAGCGCAGGCGGACGCCCGAATCGGAGACCTGGCTGCCGTCGACCACTGTTCGCAACCGACGATGACGACGCAGGTGCGGCGGCTCGAGGAGGCCGGCCTGGTTACCCGGACCGTCGATCCCGGGGACGCCCGGGCGGTCCGAATTCGCATCACACCCGAAGGGATGCGCACACTGACCGCGGTCCGCGCCGACCGCGCCGCCGCGATACAGCCGCAACTGGCCCAACTCGACCCGGCGGACCGCCTGGTGCTTGGGGAAGCGGTCCAGGTGTTGCGCCGCCTTTTGGACAATGCAACCGCACCGCGACGCCACACTCCGTGATCAGCGCGCATCGCTAGTAGCTAGACCGCCGCGAGCGGGAGACACTTGAATCAACCGGCACGACGAGAAGTCAACCGGTACGACAAGGGTCAATTCGATACCACAAGCCCCGTGATGAAAGGTGGCGGCCATGCGGACCGAGGCATTCGCCTCCCCGTTGACCGTATGGGTTGGATCGGCGCGGTACGTCTTTCACCCTGGCCGCGACGTGATTGTGGGCTACGGCAGCCACTGCGACATCCCGCTGGACCAGGTGGGCGCAGCGCCGACTATGCAGCCCGGGCAGCCCGCGCACGCGGATCTGGTGCTGCGATTCACCGGCACCCACTGGGTCGCCATCGATAGGAGCCCGAACGGCATCTTCGTCGACGGCGCCCGGACGTCCGCGGTCGACATCCGCGACGGGCAGGCGATCACGATGGGCGATCCGCAACGGGGTCCGCGGTTGATCTTCAACGTGGGCCGGCCTGCCGGGCCGCCAGTCCCGCCCGCGCGGCCTCCCGGCCCGCCCCAACGCCCGACCTACCCCCCGCCGGAAGACCAGCAAAATCAGCCCCATCGGGCCGAGCAGTACGCCCCGTCGGAGCGGACCACCCAGCAAATGCGGATACCCACGCCCCAACCGCGCCGGGTCGAGCCACCCAAGCATGCGGTCGGGCCGGAGCCGACGGCACCGCCGTCGGCTCAGCCGACGCCGCCCACGATGCCGTCCGCGCCGACGCCGCTACCACCCGGAACACCGCCCCCACTACCGCACGTCAGCGACTCGTCGCCAGACCTGCCGCCAGTGCAACCGCCAGCCCGGCCCGGCGAAACCGGGTCCACGTTTCGGTTGCCGCTGATGCCCGGCGCGCGCAGGGCCGGGGTGACCGCATATCGGCTGGGGCTCACCGTCGACGAGCGCGAGTTGGTGACGAATGTGTCGTTCGCGGCGGGGGTTGGCACGCTGACCGCGGTGGTCGGTCCGTCGGCCGCACGCAACTCCGCCTTGCTCGGCCTGCTCGCCGCCACCAGGGAGCCCACCTCCGGCGCAGTCACCGTGGACCAGCACGATGTGCATGCCGAGCCCGCGTCGATGCGCACGCGCGTCGGGATAGTGACGGGCGACGACTGTGTGCACCCGCGGCTGACCGTGGAACGAGCTTTGGGGTACGCCGCCGAGCTACGGTTACCGCCGGATGCCCCGCCCGACTATCGCCGCCGGGTGGTGGACCAGGTTATCGACGAACTGGAGTTGACGCCGCACCGCGCGACCCGGATCGGCAAGCTGTCGCCCGAGGTGCGCCGGTGCGCGTCGCTGGCCGTCGAACTGATCACCAGACCGACGCTGCTCGTGGTCGACGAGCCGGGCGCCGGGCTGGATGCACAGCAGGAAAGCCACGTGATGGCAATACTGCGGCGTCAGGCCGACTTGGGATGCGTTGTCGTGGTGACTATTTCACCTCAGTCCTCGCTGACCCAGGTGAGTGTTTGCGACCAGGTGTTGCTGCTTACCCCCGCCGGCGCCCCGGCCTTCGTGGGGCCGCCGCACGAGATTGAGTCCGCGATGGGCACCACCGATTGGACGGCAATCTTGTCGTGGGTGACTGCCAATCCTCAGGATGCCCACCGCATCATCCGGGCCCGTCTGAATACGACGACCGCGACATTGCCGCCGGAGGTGGCCAAACCGGGTCCGCCGCCCGTCGGGTTGACCCTGGGGCGCCAAATCCGGTTGGTGACCCGTCGTCAGATCCGCCTTTTGCTCGCCCGCCCCGTCTATCTGTCGTTCGTGGCGATCCTGCCGTTCGCATTGGCGGCGCTGACGCTGCTGATTCCGGGCGATTCCGGACTGGACCGGCCCGGGCCGGGCAGCCGCAACGCGCATGAGGCCATCGAGATCCTGGCCGCGCTCAACATCGCGGCTGTCATCATGGGCACCCTGCTGACCATCCGCGAACTGGTGTCCGAACACCACGCCTTCCGGCGCGAGCAGTCCGTCGGGCTTTCTGCGCCGGCCTATGTGGCCGGCAAGATCATTCTGTTCGGCGCGGCCGCGGCCATCCAGGCGGCCGTGCTGACCACGATCGTCATCCTGGTCAAAGGCGGACCGGTGCACGGCGCCGTCCTGCTGCACAACGCCGATGTCGAGCTCTGCGTGAGCGTGGCCGTCACGGCCGTTGTTTCGGCAATCGTCGGGCTGGCGCTGTCCTCGCTGGGTAAGTCACTTCGGGAGGTCCTGCCGCTACTCGTGCCGGCCATCCTGGCATCGCTGTTGTTCGCCGGTGGCCTGGTTCAGCTGGTTGGCACCTGGGGCTTCGATCAGATCTCCTGGTTCGTTCCGGCCCAATGGGGCTTCGCGGCGGCGGGGTCCACCGTTGATCTGCGCAGAGTCGACGCGCTGGCCGCCAACGCCCAGATGTGGACCCACTACTCGGGCTGGTGGGTGTTCGACATGACCATGCTCGTTCTCTTCGGCGCGATGTGGGCCGGCTTGGTGCTTTTCCGGCTGCGCGATCCCAAACACGAAATCCGTTCACTAGACAGCGAGCAGCAGGAACCCAGTGGCCCGAGCGGAGACCAGCGCGCTACAGGACCGCTGCCACTAGCCGACCGATGAGGTAGGTGGCGGCGACCGCGCCGGCGCCGAGGAGCAGCTGCCGCGATGCGGCCCGCCACATCGGCTTGCGGGTGTAGCGGGCGGTCAACCCACCCGCGATCAGCAGGCCGACACCGCCGCACGCCAGGCCCGCCGGCAAGGACCCATACCCGAGAAGGTAAGGGAACAGCGGAATTATCGCACCGACGGCGAACATAACGAAGGACGCGGCCGCGGCCAGCCGCGCCGACGGCTTCTCGTCGGGATTCACTCCGATCTCCCGGACGAGATGGACGTTGATCGCGCGGTCCTCGTCGCGGTGGATCTCGTCGGTAGCGGCCTCGGCGGTTTTTTCGGTCAGGCCGAGGCTCATGAGCGTGCCGATCAGTTCGGCCCGCTCGGCTTGCGGGCGAGTGCGCAGGGCTTTGCGCTCGACATGGACCTCGGAGTCGATCTGCTCGTTGGACGTGGTCACCGACGTGTACTCACCCAAGGCCATGGAGAACGCCCCGGCCAGCAGCCCGGCGATGCCACTGACCGTGACGGCGTGGACGCTGTCGGCGGCCGCCACACCGGCGATCAAGGCGGTGTTGCTTACGAGGCCGTCCATGGCGCCGAAGGTCGCCGCGCGTAACCAACCTCCGCTGATATCGGGATGGGTGTGCCCGACGTCGTAGGCCGGGGACGGCGACGAATCGCCCGTTTGTGGCTGGGACATAAAGCCATCTAAGCGCGAGCCACGCTTTAGAGGTACCTCCTGACGCGGCTGCAGTACTCGGCGTATTCCTGGCCATACCGCTGGCGCATGAATTCTTCCTCGCGCAGCACTTGGCGGTGGAACAACAAGCTCGCGGCGGCCAGGGCGACGAGCGGAATCCAGCCGGGAAACGCCAGGAACTGACCGAGCAGGAAGACGAAAAAGCCGACATAGATCGGGTTGCGGCTCACCGCGAAGACGCCCGTCGTCACCAGCTGGCCGGGCCGGTCGACATCGATGCCGACCCGGAAGCTGCTGCCGAACGACACCAGGCTGAGGGCCAGAACCAGCACACCGGCCAGGCACAGTGCCAGCCCGAGCCAGGCGACGGCGGTGGACCGGAAGAACCAGCGGGTATTGGCCAGGGGCCAACCGAAGGCGGCGGCGAACAGCGTGTAGAAGTAGCTCAGCGCAACCGGCGGTATCAGGAAGTCGGTCTTGTCGATTTTTCCGAAATGCACTGCCCGAGTGCCGGTTCGGCGCAGCAGCAGGACCCCGCCTACCACTGTGACCAGCAGCAGCACGATCGTGAGAGCGGCCAGGTATCGCGGCATCATGGCCTTAGTCTGCGCGAACACACACAAAAGCCGCCGAACGCTCGGCGTGTCGTCGGCTTTTGCGACGCTCGCCGAGCCTATTCCCGCAACGCACTCGGCGCGTTACGGTCGGGTTATGGCACCCAACACGACGAGCACTGCCGAACATCTGCGCAACGCGTTGGACGGGCGTTGGCGTGACGTGAAGAATCAGACGCGGGCCAAGCTCGAACATGAACAATTCCGCCCGCACTACACGCCCGAACACGGTGATCGCGCGTGCCAAGGTAGCCGAGCAGATGAAGATCATCGCCGCCGCGGGCATCTCCGACGAGGGGTTCCGCAAGGAGCACGGCGGCACCGGCGACGTCGGTGCGGCGATCACGATGATCGAGATGCTGGCGATGTCGGACCTGTCGCTGATGGTCAAGGCCGGCGTGCAGTGGGGACTGTTCGGCGGCGCCGTCGAGAACCTGGGCACCGAACGCCACTACGACTACGTGCAGCACATCATCGACCTCGAGTTGCTCGGTTGTTTCGCGATGACCGAGACCGGACACGGCAGCGACGTTCAGTCGCTGGAGACGACCGCGACCTACGACGCCGAGACCGAAGAATTCGTCATCGACTCCCCCACCCCGACGGCGCGTAAGGACTACATCGGCGGGGCGGCCGAAACCGCGACCGTCGCAGCGGTTTTCGCGCAGCTCATCACCTCCGAAGACGGCAAGCCGGTCAACCACGGCGTGCACTGCGTGTTGGTGCCCATCCGCGACGCCGACGGCAACGATCTGCCCGGTGTGACGACGTCGGACTGTCAATACAAGGGTGGCCTGCCCGGCGTCGACAACGGCCGCATCATGTTCGACCACGTCCGCGTTCCGCGGGTGAACCTGCTGAACAAGTACGGCGACGTCGAGCCTGACGGCACCTACACCTCGCCCATCGACAACCCGAACCGCCGGTTCTTCACCATGATCGGCACGCTGATCCGTGGCCGGGTCACGGTGGGTGGTAGCGCCGGTGCCGCCACCCAGGTGGCGCTGGACATCGCCACCCGATATGCGTTGCAGCGCAAGCAATTCACCGCACCCGACGGCGGTGAAGTGCTGATCATGGACTACCTGGTGCACCAGCGGCGGCTGTTACCGTTGATTGCGCGGTCCTACGCGCTGCAGTTCGCCCAGAACGAGCTGGTGTCCAAGTGCCACGACCTGCAGACGTCGGACGTCGTGGACAGCGATGAGCAGCGCGAGCTGGAAGCTCGGGCCGCCGGGCTGAAGGCGGCCAACACCTGGCACGCCAGCCGGGCCATTCAAGAGGCCCGCGAGGCATGCGGCGGCGCGGGCTACATGGCAGAGAACCGGCTGATCGCGCTGCGCGCCGACGCCGACGTGTTCACCACCTTCGAGGGCGACAACCATGTGCTGACCCAATTGGTCGCCAAGGAGCTACTGACCGCATACGCCGACGACGTCAAGAGCATGAGCCCGGTCGAGTGGGTGCGCTTCGCCGCCAGCGCCGTCGGTGACCGGGTGATGAAACGGACTGCGGCCGAAGCGATTATGCAGCGGATCGTGGACGCCGCGCAGGACAACGAAGAGGAAGGCAGCCTGTTCAACCGCGGCACCCAGGTCACCATGTTCGAGGAGCGCGAGGATTATCTGCTGTCATCGGTCGCGCGGCGGCTGCAGGGCAAATCCAAAGAGATGTCGGCGTTCGACGCCTTCAACGCGGTGCAGGATCACGTAATGCACGCGGCGCAGGCCCACATCGACCGGGTGGTGCTGGAGGCGTTCATCGCCGGCATCGACTCGTGCCCGGACCCCGAGGCCCGCGAGCTGCTAGAGCTCGTCTGCGACCTGTATGCGTTATCGGTGATCGAGGAAGACAAAGCCTGGTACGTCGAGCACACGTATCTGTCCACCGAGCGCGCCAAGGCGGTCACCCGCGGTATCAACGATCGGTGCCGCAAGCTGCGCCCGCACGCCCAGACGCTGGTCGACGGTTTCGGCATCCCCGAGCCGTTGCGGTACGCCGAGATGCTACACCCGGAGAACCTGGCCAACTGAACTTGAGCCCGGCTGGGACCGGCCAGCTCGTACTGGTGGGCCGCATCCTGCGGAACGCTACGATACGTCGAATTCCATCGTGATGTGTGTGCCCTCAGCCGTACGGGCGATGCTAACGCTGTCAGCGAGCCCGTTCATCAGGAGGAGCCCGCGTCCCCGATGTGACGGAATGTCAGCGCGAGGCGTGGAATCGATCCAGCGACCAGAGTCGCTGATCTTCGCGGTCACGCCCTGGTCGCGCACTGACGCTTGGACCGATACCAGCTTGCTTGCGTCGCAGCGACTTCCGTGTTCGATCGCATTAGTCACCGCTTCACTGACCGCCAGCAAAATGTCCTGTGTGCGGGGCTCGACGACATCGACGTCGCTCAGCCAGCGGGCCAGCTGATGGCGCGAGGTAGCGACATGCGCCGGCACGGCGGCCAGGACGGTGGCAAAGGAGCTCCGGTGAGCTAAACAGCCGACAGCATCGGCCTGAGAACGAAGGCGAGCCGACAGCTCGCTTCTTGACGCTGGTTTGCACATCATACGACTCAATTACATTGTGTCAGAGACTGATTCGCTTCAGGCCCGATCCGCCTTCGCAGCGATGGTGGAGAAGGCTCTGAAAACTGTCACTCCTGACGGCGCTTTAGGTTCCAGGTTTCCGACGACACCACTGTCCCATCAGGACCTATACAAATTCTTTATGACGCCGCACAAACGCTTGGGCTCCGACGGGCGCCACTGCTCTGATGTGCCCGACTCCGCGACGAAACCGACTACTGGTGTGGGATCTTGCCGAGCGGCTGCAGCCTGCCGTCCGCTCCGATCTGAAACTTCACCGTGCCGATGCCGCTGGGACAGCAGGGCTGATCGTTGCCGACCTGCCATTGGTACTGAACGCTGATCGTGTCATCGCCGGGAGGCAACACGGTGATGTAGGGCTTCGGGTTCGGGGTGGCCGTGCCCAGCGGAGTGTTGTGGTCGAAGAACAGCAGCTGTTGCGGAGTCGATTCGCTGGCGATGGTCGGGATGATCTGCACCCAGTTAAGGCGGCACTTTCTGGCGTGTCCCCGCGCGATTTCCACCCAGATCGAACCCGGCGTCAGGATCGGGACCGAGGCAATGGCCTGCTTTACCGCATCGGCCGTCGGACCGTCCGAGCCCTTGCAGGTGTCCGGCGGCGCCGACGCCGGTGTCGGCGGCTTCCCGCCGCATCCGGCGCCCGCCAGAATCAGGCACAGCGTCAACAGGATCACGGGGAGCCGACGACGCATATCGCGAGCTTAGCGACGGCTGTGAATGTCCCGTTTGTTTGGTCGAAACCCCGCTTGCGGGAGCCGCGGCAGCGTCGGGCTCGGGTAGCCTGGTACGAGGTTCGCAGGTCATCGTCGACCGCCGCTGACCTGCGGAAACTGCTGTCATTTCGGCCAGCTCACCGCAAATCCAGGTCCGTTGCGAGGAAGCCGTAAAGCGGCGGAAACATCGGATATCTGGACCCGAAACATCCTTGTCGCACGATTGCGCGCAAATCCTTGTTGCGTCTTGTTGCGCATCGCAAGGAAGGACGTAAACGTGGCCGCCCAGCCCGAAACAGATGCCGCGAGCACCTTGTGCGCGTACTGCGGCGTGGGCTGCGGCATGGTGCTGCAGATCACAACTGACCCGCAAACCGGAAACCGTCACATCACGAAGTCGATTGGGCGCAAGTCACATCCGGCCAACTTTGGCCGGTTGTGCACCAAAGGCAAGACCACCGCGGACATGCTTGCCGCGCCGGGCCGGATGGAATCGGCATACCTGCGCGTCGATCGTGGCGAGCCGCCGGAATCGGTCGATATGGACGCCGCGATCACCCAGTCCGCCAAGCGGTTACGGGCGATTATCGACGAACACGGCCCGGACGCCGTAGCGCTGTACGTGTCCGGGCAGATGTCCATGGAAGCGCAGTACCTGGCGAACAAGCTGGCCAAGGGATTCATCGGCACCAACCAGATCGAGTCGAACTCGCGGCTGTGCATGGCCAGCGCGAGTTCCGGCTACAAGCTGTCCCTCGGCGCCGACGGCCCGCCCGGCTCGTACGCAGGACTTCGACCACGCCGACGTGTTCTTCGTCATCGGCGCCAACATGGCCGACTGCCACCCGATCCTGTTCCTGCGGATGATGGACCGCGTCAAGGCCGGCGCCAAGCTGATCGTCGTCGACCCGCGCCGCACCGCGACCGCGGACAAGGCCGACCTATTTCTGCAGATCGCCCCCGGCACCGACCTGGCGCTGCTCAACGGGCTGCTGCACCTGATCGTCGAAAACGGGCACACCGACCCCGATTTCATCGCCGAGTTCACCGAGGGCTGGGAGGTGATGCCGAGCTTCCTCGAGCAGTACCCCCCGGACAAGGTCGCGAGATCACCGGCATCCCCGACCGACGACATCCGCACGGCGGCGCGCTGGATCGGCGAAGCCGCGAATTGGATGAGCTGCTGGACCATGGGGCTCAACCAGAGCACCCACGGCACCTGGAACACCAACGCGATCTGCAACCTGCACCTGGCCACCGGCGCGATCTGCCGGACCCGGCAGCGGGCCCGTTCTCGCTGACCGGCCAGCCCAATGCGATGGGCGGCCGCGAAATGGGTTACATGGGCCCGGGTCTGCCGGGCCAGCGCTCGGTGCTGTCGGCGGCGGACCGCGCCTTCGTCGAAGACCAGTGGGGAATTCCGCGCGGATCACTGCGCACCGAGGTCGGCGCCGGCGCCATCGACATGTTCTCCCGCATGGCCGCCGGGCAGATCAAGGCCTGCTGGATCATCTGCACCAATCCCGTTGCCACGGTTGCCAACCGGAAGACCGTGATCGCCGGCCTGGAGACGGCCGAGCTGGTGATCACCCAGGACGCGTTCCTCGACACCGAGACCAACGACTACGCCGACATGGTGCTGCCCGCCGCGCTGTGGACCGAATCCGACGGCGTGATGGTCAATTCCGAGCGCAACCTGACCCTGTTCCAGCAGGCGGTCGATCCGCCCGGCCAGGCGCTGCCCGGACTGGCAGATCATCGCCCGGATCGCCTGCGAGATGGGGTTTTCGGATGCGTTCAGCTACGACTGCGCCGAGGAGGTGTTCGACGAGATCAAGCGGTTCTGCGAACCCCGCGACCGGCTACGACCTGCGCGGCGTCAGCTACGACCGGCTGCGCCAGACGCCGCTGCAGTGGCCCTGCCCGCCCGACGGCGGCCAGCGACCGCAACCCGATCCGCTACCTCAACGACGGCGTCAGCCAGACGCGTTGGTCCGCGAGGACGGACACGTGCCCCGGCTGGCCTTCCCGACCCCGCACGGCCGCGCGGTGTTCTTCGCCCGCCCGCACCTGCCGCCGGCCGAGCTGCCCGACGACGACTACCCGTTCCTGCTCAACACCGGCCGGCTGCCGCACCAGTGGCACACCATGACCAAGACCGGCAAGGTCGCCAAGCTGAACAAGCTCAACCCCGGGCCGTTCGTCGAGATCCACCCCGACGACGCCGCGCGGCTGGGCATCGCCGACGGCGACCGGTCGAAATCGCCTCCCGCCGCGGCCGGGCGGTGCTGCCCGCCGTGGTCACCGACCGGGTGCGGCCGGGCAACTGCTTTGCGCCGTTCCACTGGAACGACGCGTTCGGCGAATACCTGTCGATCAACGCCGTCACCAACGACGCCGTCGACCCGATCTCGCTGCAGCCCGAATTCAAGGCCTGCGCGGTCGCCTTGACGAAAGTCGCCGTCGCCCAGCCGGATTCGAGCAACGGCCGCGACCGCGACGACGCGGCCCGCGAGACCAGCCTGCCGCGGGTCGACGCGCTGGCCGAACTTCTCGGTATGGCGAACGAACCGACGCCGCAATTCGGCCCGCTCGGCCGCTCCTACCTCGCGGGGCTGATCGCCGGGCTGCGTTCGGACACCGGCGCGCACCGCCGGTGTACCCACCCTGCCGACTGAGCGCGCCGTTCGACACCAGCCACCCGGCTGTGGGTGGACGGCCTGCTCGCCGGGCTCTTCTCACGCACCGAGACGCCCCGGTCAGTCGACGCACCAACAGCCCGGTCGCCCAGCCGAGCGGCGCCCATCGCGCGCCGTCGTGGTGTTGTGGGCATCGCAGACCGGCAACGCCGAAGAGCTCGCCGCCGAGGTCGCGGCGCGGCTCGGCGAAGCCGGGCTGCCGGTCGCGTTGCACGGCATGGACGACTTCGCCGTCGGCCGACCTGCCGACGACGCGCGAGCTACTGCTGATCACCAGCACCACCGGCGACGGCGACCCACCCGACAACGGCGCCGGCTTCTGGCGTGCGCTGTCCGGCCGACGACGCACCGCGCCTGGCCGACACCCGCTATGCGGTGTTGGCGCTGGGCGACTCCAACTACGACGACTTCTGCGGTCATGGACGCAAACTCGACGAGCGCCTCGCACGAGCTGGGCGCAACCCGCATCGTCGCGCCGCGTCGACTGCGAGCCCGACTACGAAGACGCCGCGGCCGGCTGGCTCGGCGGAGTTCGTGGCAGGCGCTGACCCGCACCGCGGCGCCGATCGCGCCGGCGCGCCAGGCGCCGTACGGCACCTGCCCGAGCCCGCGGCTCCGGCCCGCGAGCCCGCGCAGGTACTCCAAGAAGCGACCCGCTGGTCACCAGCCTGGTCCAGCAACTCCACGCTCAGCCGGCCGCAATCGGCAAAGGATGTGCGGCAGTTGGTGTTTCGGCCTGCCCGAGGAGACCATCAGCTACGAGGCGGGTGACGCGCTCGGCGTGTGGCCGCGCAACTGCGACCGGCTGGTCGACGAATGGCTGGCGGTGACCGGACTGGACGGCGAGACCCCGGTGCGAGGTCGCCGACTACGGGCCGATGTCGTTGCGCGACGCACTGCACCGACCGATTCGAGATCGCCCACGTCAGCCGGGACCTGCTGCGGTTCGTGCAGCAGCGCACCGGCGATCGGAACTCGCCGAGTTGCTGAAGCCGGAAAGCAAAGCCGCGCTGGCCGATTGGTCATGGGGCCGGCAGTCGGTCGACCTGCTGGCGGCGAGTGCCGGTCACCGCGTCCGTCGACGAATGGCTGACGGTGCTCAAACCGCTTCAGCCACGGCTGTATTCGATCTCGTCCAGCCCCAAGGCCCACCCGCGGGAAGTTCACCTGACCGTCTCGCCGGTGCGCTACAACTTCCGCGGGTGTCCCGCGCCGCGGGGTGTGCTCGACCTACCTCGCCGACCGCTCCCCCGGCGACGAGATCGCCGTCTATCTGCAGGCCGTCCAGCAATTTCCGGCCGCCCAGCGACCCGCACACGCCGATGATCATGATCGGTCCGGGCACCGGGATCGCACCCTTCCGCGGCTTCCTGCAGGAGCGCCGCGCGCTCGGCCACACCGGACCCAACTGGCTGTTCTTCGGCGAACAGCACGCCGCCACCGACTTACTACTACCGCGACGAGATCGAGCAGATGCGCGCCGACGGTTTCCTCACCGAACTGGACCTGGCCTTCTCCCGGGACCAGCGCGACAAGGTCTACGTGCAGCACCTGATGCGCAAGCGCGGCGCCCAGCTGTGGCAATGGATGCAGGACGGGGCGCAGCTGTACGTCTGCGGCACCGCCGACCCGATGGCCAAGGATGTCGATCGGGCACTCCGCGAAATCGTGGCCGAACACGGGAAACTCGAACCCGACGCGGCGACGGACTACGTCCAGTCGTTGCAGCGCCGAGAAGCGCTACCACCGCGACGTCTACTGACCCGGAGCTTGTGAGCCGCGAGAGGCGTAGCAATTCAGGCTCGTGGGCTCACGCGCTTGCCCTTGGCCCCGCCTCGGACACCTCCGCCGTGCGGGTGCTGTGCGGCGATCAAGTGCTCAGCCAGCTGCCGCGCCGTGGTGATGGGTGTAGTCGACCGCTCGGTTTTGGACCCGACCAGGGCACCGTCGTAGAGGAGCTGGATATGCCTGGCCAGTTTCGGAGGCTGCTCCGTGCGCGCCGCGCGGAGCAGGCCGGTTATGTTCGAGCGGAACCAGTCTCGGTGCGCCCGTACTGGCGCCAGCTCAGCGCCGGGAAACTCGGTAGCGGCGTTGGCATACAGACAACCCCGGTAATCGCGGACACGGGCGCTGTCGGTCGCCAGATCGAAGAACGTCAGGATCTTGGCGACCGGATCGGTCAGCGTCGCGGTGCGCTCGTTCCAGCGGTTGCGATCATTCTGATCCAATCGGTTTAGGTAGGCGGCCACCAGCGCCTCCTTCGAGCCGTAGCAGCTGTACATGCTCGACTTGGCCACGTTCGCCTCACGCAGGATAAGGTCTATGCCGACCGCCCGAATGCCTTGGTCTGCAAAGAGTTTGGTCGCGGTCAGTAAGAGACGCTCGGCCGGCCCATCCGGAGTTGGGCGCGCAGGAGCCCGGGGGCGGCGGGACGCGGAGACGGATGTCACGTGTGCACACTAGCGCAATTCCCCGTTGGACAGACCTGTCTGTTCGTGTGAATGTCGAAGAATCTGATTTCAACGATGGGATTACTCGACGTGACACTCTTCCTCTACGAACTCGTTCCCGCACACCCGGACCGGCCGGCTGTCGATGCCCTACTCAAGACGCTCGACGCCGAAATACACCGCTCTGGCGGCGAGTTGATCGAAGCGCAGGTAACCGGCGGAGCGAATCGTGTGTTCGCCGTCGCTGAGTTCCCCGTCGGCCCACCGGAAGCTCTGCAGGCATCAGCGCTCGACGTCGACGAAATCGTGGGGCCGCACCCGGTGCGACTGGTCGGTGCCGAGCTGGGTCAGCTGAAGTCCATTCGCCCGTCGGCGGGCTTCCTTGTCGAGTGGGATCTGCCCGACGGGCTCGACATGGATTCCTATCTGGCCCGCAAGCGTGCCAATGCTCCCAAATACGCTCAAGTGCCAGAGACCAGCTTCTTGCGCACCTACGTGCGCGAGGACATGGACAAGTGCCTCTGCTTGTACGACGCTCCCGACGAAAGCGCGGTCCGCCGGGCCCGCCAGGCCGTGGAGACCCCGATCGACCGGCTGCACGGCCTGCAGAGGCCGCAGTCGTGACTGTCACGGTGGCAGAAGACCTGGCGGCCACGCTGCACGGTGTCTCCGCCGCGGTGGAGGCCAGAGCCGCGGCGCTGGATGCGCAGAGCACCGACGTCCGGGTTGATCTTGTCGAACTCGGCCGCGCCGGCCTGTTCGACTTCGGCTTGGACGACCGCCTCGACGACATGGCGCACGTAATCGAGGAGGTGTCGACTCGCAGCCTGGCGGTGGGCTTCTCCGCGTGGGCCCATCGAATGACGCTGCACTACCTGCATCTTGCGCCGCCAGCGCTGCGGGAGGCCCAGCTCCCCCAGCTACGCGCCGGCACCCGGCCCGGGGTGACGGCCATGGCCGCCGGCCTAAAGCACGTCGCCGGTTTGGGTCCGGTGCCCATTACGGCCGAGCACGACGGAGCTGGTGGCCTGCGTGTCAGCGGGCCGATTCGCTGGGCATCCAACGTTTTTCACGACGCGCTCATCGTGTTGCCAGCAGGTGACAGTGACGGCCGAACCTACGTCGTTGCGGTCGACGCCGACGCGGACGGCGTGATCGTCGACCCTCCGCCGCAGCTGATGGCGCTGGCATCGACCGCGTCCACATCATTGCGGTTGCACGACGTCAAGGTGGCCCCCGAGCGGATAGTCAGCACCGACTTGCACCGGTTCGTGAGCCGGATCCGGCCCACCTTCCTGCTATTGCAGACCGCGTTTTGCATCGGTGTGGGGCGCGCAGCCATTACCGGCGCCGGTCAACGCACCGGCGGCCTTGGCGAGCAGTTCCGTGACGACCTCGGCGAGCTGGCCGCTCGGGGCGACCGGCTTCGTGCGTCGCTCTATGAGCTGGCCGCAGATCCGGCTCGCGCCGCCATACCCGACTTCATCGGGCTGCGCCTGGACGCCGCGACGCTGGCCGTCGACGCCACCCGGCTGGAACTCGCCCTAGTCGGAGGCGCCGGATACGCGCTAGGAACCGCGGCCAATCGCCGCTTCCGCGAAGCCGCATTCCTGCCGATCCAATCACCCTCGGAAGGACAGTTACGGTGGGAACTGAAGCAGTACGAATAACATCGGCTAGCAGGCGTTTTGGCGTCCACACCGCGCTGAGCGACATAGACCTGAGCGTGATTACCGGCGAATTCCTCGCCGTGCTGGGTCCGAGCGGCAGTGGCAAGTCGACGTTGCTGCGAGTCTTGGCGGGGTTGGACACGCTCAGCTACGGCGAAATCGTCTGGCCCGGTGGTGGCCCCGGTGATGGCATCCGGCCGCGGACCGGAGTGGTATTCCAGCAGCCGCTGCTGATGCCGTGGCTGACCGTCAGCGAAAACATCGTGTTTGCCAAGCGATTCGCTGCACAACGGGACGGCTTCGACCAGAGCTATCCGACCGAGCTCACGACCCGATTCGGCCTGGAGGCGCTAGCTGATCGCTATCCCGATCAACTGTCGGGCGGGCAGGCACAGCGAGTGGCGGTGTTGCGGGCGGTGGCGGCCCGGCCGCGGCTGCTGCTGCTAGACGAGCCGTTCAGCGCACTTGACCCAGCGACCCGCGCAGACCTGCAAGGCTGGCTGGGCGGGCTGACCGCCGCACTTGACGTGACCGTCGTGCTGGTCACCCACGACGTCAATGAAGCGCTGCGGCTCGCGGATCGCGTCGTGTTGTTGAGCGACGGTCGGATCCGCACTCAGTGGTCGGTGTCCGAGCACGCAAGCCGTGAGCAGCTGCGCTCGGACGTGCTCGATCATTACCGCGACCATCCGGCGCCGGCACTGTGACCCGCCAGCTGGTTTCGCGACGTCACCTGTTGGCCGGCGCCGGCGGACTCGCCGCCGCCGGCGGGCTGTTCGGCGTGACCGGGCTTGCCCGCAGCGCCGTGGAAGCGCCGACACGGCCGGGCGCGCAACTGCGCATTGGATATCTGCCGATCACCGACGCGGCGCCGCTGCTGATCGCGCACAGTGCCGGCCTCTATCCGCCCGATGCGGTGAGCTCGGCCCGACCGGTGTTGTTCCGGAGCTGGGCGGCGCTGGCCGAAGCTTTCATCACCCGTCAAGTCGACGTCGTCCACCTGCTGATGCCGATGGCGGTGCAGCTTCGCTATTCGCTCGGCGGCGCCGTGCGGATACTGGGCTGGAACCACACCAACGGTTCGGCGCTGACGGTCGCGCCGCACGTCCGTGATCTCACCGAACTTGCCGGCACCCAGGTCGGAATTCCGTTCTGGTGGTCGATCCACAACATCGTGCTGCAGCGGTTACTGCGCGCCCACGGACTCCGGCCGGTGATGCGTCGCAGTCGCATCGCGGTCAGAGGGCACGGTCGAACTGATCGTGATGAGCCCCTCAGACATGGTGCCCGCCCTAGCCAACGGCTCGATCGGTGGCTACGTGGTGGCCGACCCGTTCAACGCGGTCGCACAGATCAAGAAGATCGGCCACATCGCCTCCTTCCTCGGCGACGTGTGGCGAGAGCACGCCTGCTGCGTGCTACTCGCGCACGAAGACGTGACAGCACGGCACCCCGAACAGGTGCAGGCCGTCACCGACGCCGTCGTGGCCGCGCAACTGCGCATCCGCGCCGACCGCACCGCAGCGGCCTCCGCGCTGGCGGGTGGATACCTCCCGCAACCGGTGGGCGCGATCCGGCTGGCGTTGACCTACCCCAAACCGCCGTACCCGTTCGTACATCCGGACTGGGAGCCGCAGCGCATCGGTTACCAGCCGTTCCCGTTTCCGAGCTACACCGAGCGCCTGATCGAGGCGATGAGGGACACCGTCGTCGACGGCGATCGCCGCTTTCTCGAGCGCCTCGACTCCGCGCGTGTGCACAGTGAGCTCGTCGACGACGTGTTCGTTCGCCGTTCGCTGGACAGGCACGGCGGACCGCAGGCTTTCGGCCTTGATCCGGCATTGACCAGAACCGAACAGGTGCAACCCGTATGACCACTGACGCTGTTTCGATCAATTCTTCAACCACCGCCACCGTCGGATCGGCGACGCGGCGCACCCCGGTCCTCCGCCGGTGGCTGCCGTCGGCGATCGCGATCGCGGCGTCGATCGGCCTGTGGTGGCTGGCCACCACCGTGTGGTGCGATCCAGCCTCCCTGTTGCGCCAGACCGCCCCGCAGCGAGTGGTACCGGCGTTGGGCGACCTGTTCACCCGGGGGGTATTGCTTCCCGACACCGGGATCAGCCTGTGGCGCTTGCTGATTGGCCTGTTGGTGGCAGCCGTGATCGGGATCCCTGCTGGTTTGCTAGTGGGACTCAGCACCACCGCCGAGCGAGCGACGGCACCGGTCGTGCAGTTCTTGCGGATGATCTCGCCGCTGTCGTGGACACCGATCGCTTTGGCATTGTTCGGAATCGGCAATCAACCGGTGATCTTCCTGATCGCCGCCGCAGCCGTCTGGCCGATCATGCTCAACACCGCGGCGGGGGTGCACGCGATCGATCCCGGATACCTTGACGTCGCCCGGTCCTTCCACGCCACCCGAGTCGAATTGGTGACCGCGGTCGTCGTGCCGGCGGTCCGGGGCCACATCCAGACCGGTTTGCGGCTCGCTCTCGGGATCGCATGGGTGGTCCTGGTGCCCGCCGAGATGCTCGGCGTGCGGTCGGGTCTGGGCTACCAAATTCTCAACGCGCGTGACCAACTCGCCTACGACCAAGTGGTCGCGGTGATCGTCGTCATCGGCGTGCTCGGGGCGCTGCTGGATTTCGTCGCACGGCGGCTGCTGGCACCACGCCGGCCCTGAGACTCAGAGGGGCGCGCCGCCCCTCACTCGACGACGATGGAAATCGCCTGAATCGCGTTGCCGCCGTAGCCGAGACGATTCCATTCGGGCCGTTCGGGTTGCTCACGTCCGGCCTGATCGGTGGCCCGCGCCCGCACGGTGGTGGGGCCTGGGGGGCCCGATTCGGTGATCAGCTCCCACCACTGCCAGCTGTGCCGGCGGCGTTCGCCGATCAGTCGGGCCGGTCGCCACGGACCTTCGCCGATGGAGACGTCGACGCGCTCGATCGGCGCCGCGCCCGACCAGGCGACACCGCGCACGACAAGGGGCCCGGCCGGCACCGACGCGCCGTCCGCGGGTTCGGCGATCAATGCCCGGACGCGCTGCAAGCGAACGGGTTCGCGGACGATGGTGCCGTCGCGCTCCCATTCGAAGCTGTAGCGCTCCGTCTGGAAGAACGCCTCGAACGGTTGGCCGATCACCTCGATCTGCATCAGCCACTTGACCGAGGCCACCGCATACCAGCTTGGCACTATCAGCCGGACCGGGCGTCCATGTTGCAGCGGCAATGGTTCGCCGTTCATCGCGTATGCGACGAGTGCGCCGGAGTTGCGCGCGTCGTCCACCGACAGGGCACGCTCGAACCGGACCGGCGCGGTTGCGCCGTCGACCAGTCCCGTGTCGGCTCCGCGAAACACAACGTCGTGCGCGCCGGCCGCCAGGCCTGTCCGGTCGAGGATCTCCACCAGCGGAACGCCCGTCCATTCCGCTGTGCTCGCCGCCCCGAAATGCCATTGCTCGCCGGCAACCGCCGGGTGGAAATACTTTCGGCCGTTGCCGGCACATTCCAGCGTCACGACCAGCGACTGTGACGGCATGCCGCGCAGATCGCACAGCCGAAGTCGCAATGGCCGCTCAACCATGCCGCCGACCGTCAGCTCATACTGCTCCGGATCCAGCACCGGCGTGGTGAAGTGGTTGCGAATGTAAAAGTGCGCGGAGGATGTGACGACACCCGGGACCAACGCGCCGACCGACGTCTCACCGTTCAGCGGCTCCTCCCGAAGCACGACCAGACCGGAGTCCCCACCATGGCTAACGACCGGCAGGCCGGCGGCCTGCCAGGCTTCGAATCCGCCCAACACGTCTGATACGTCGGTAAAGCCCGCAGCCCGAAGCACACTCGCGGCCACCATGGAGCGGTAGCCACTACCGCAGTAGACAACCACTGGGGCCCTGCGATCGAGATCTGAAAACGAATCCGTCAGGATCGATAGCGGGATTTCCCGCGACCCGGCGATGACACCGGCCGCCGCCTCGTGCGGGCCACGCACATCCACCAATTGCGGGCTGGAGTCCAAGGCGCGCAATTCGGCGAGCTGCTCGATCGTAAGTCGCGGGGTGACCTCAATCAGATCAGGGCGCTGAGTGAAGGCCCGTGCAGGATCACGTAATTGACCGACAACACGGTCGAAGCCCACCCGCGACAAGCGCATCTTGGACTCGCGCGCCAACACCGGATCGCCAACCAGCACGATGTCGCGCTCTGGTGACAAGACATTGCCGGCCCACTCGGCGAAGCGTCCCTGCAGACCAACGTTGATCGCGCCGCGCAGGTGGCCCGACGCGTAGGCGGCAGGCTCCCGGCTGTCCAACAGGATGGCTCCCGCTCCGGCGTATTCACACACCTCGTCGATACCGAGCAGCGACGGTGGGTTCTCGTCGAGCAGCGGGTGCAGCTGCCGATTGCGGTGCGCGGCGAATTCGAAGCAGCGCGGCCGCGTCAGTTGCCCGTCGGTGACCGCGGCGACGAACTTTCCCACATCGGTCGTCTGCAGCGCATAGTTGGTCTGCCGCTGCTCGCCGATCGTCGAGCTGGTCTCACTGGACAGCTGCTTGCCACATGCCGATCCGGCGCCGTGCGCCGGAAACACCCGTGTGGAGTCGGGCAGCCGCAGGAGTTTGTTGTGCAGCGACCCGTACAGCGTCGCGGCGAGCGCCGTCGACGAAAGGCCGGGAGTCAGGCAAAGATCGGGGCGGCCCACGTCACCGACGAACAACGTGTCGCCGGTGAGCACGCCGTAGGGCACCTCGTCGTCGGCATGCTCGTACACCACGACGCAGATCGACTCGGGGGTGTGGCCGGGTGTCGCGAGAATCTCGAGGGTCACGTCCCC
>CAVVLC010000041.1:0-41543 GCA_963748885.1 uncultured Actinomycetota bacterium | reverse complement strand
CCGATGCCGCCGGCACCACCGCCGCCGCCGCCCTGACCGCCGGCGCCGCCTGTGCCGCCGTTGCCGTTGGTGCCGCCGGCACCCGCGCTGCCGCCGGTGCCGCCCACACCGCCATTGCCGCCGTCGAAGCCGGTGCCGGCCGGTACCGCCGCCGGCCGTGCCGGCCGCCCGACGCGACCCGTGCCGCCGGTGCCGCCGGTGCCGCCGGTGCCGCCCGTGCCCGCGGTGCCCGCGGCGCCCGGAGCGCCCGCACCGATGCCGGCCGCCCCGCCGGCACCCGCGGCCCCGCCGGCGCCACCTTTGCCGCCCATGCCGGCCCCGGTGTCAGAGGCGCCTGTTCCCCCTTGACCGCCCTGGCCGCCCACGCCGCCAGCACCGCCGTCGCCGTTGATGCCGCCGGTAGGCGCACTGCCGCCGTCGCCGCCCGCGCCGCCGGCGCCACCGTGGAAGCCGGTGTCACCGGTGCCGCCCGCGGTACCGGTCGCCCCGATATCGCCGGCGCCGCCGGTCCCGCCGGTGCCGCCGGTTCCGCCGCTGCCCGCGTGACCCGCCACGCCCTCGTTCCCCAACAGCAGCGCCCCGTTGGCACCGGCGGAACCACCGGTCCCTGCGCTGCCACCAGTCCCGCCAGTCCCGCCATCACCGCCGGCGCTGCCAAAGCCCGGAGCGTTGAAGCCGGTGCCGCCCTGGCCGCCCTGGCCGCCGATCCGCCGGCCCCACTTGTCCCACCCAGGAAAGTGTGGTTGGTCCTAACTGGCGAGAAGATCCCGAAGGGCTGAGCTACATCGACCAAGGCCGTCAGCGGATCCCGAACCGCCGCCGCGTTGACGGCCTCGGTGGCCGCATACGCGGTCCCACCCGAAGACAACAGCTGCAGGAACTGCGAATGGAACTGCGCCGCCCGCGCACTCACCGCTTGAAACCCCTGGCCGTACGTGCCGAACAGCTTCGCAATCGCCGCCTATACTTCATCGGCGCCCGCTGCCAGCACCTGCGTCGTTGAGGTCGCTGCCGCCGCGTTGGCCGCGCTGAGGGCCGCCTGGATACCGGTCAAATCCGATGCCGCCGCCGTCATCGTCGCCGGCGCCGGAATCACATACGACATGTCTGTCCACCTCTTAGCTCATCGCGCCGAACTGGGCGAGACCGGCGCGCAGCGAGGCAGGTCCCTGCACGACCCATCGTCGGCCCAAACAACGGGGAGGGCTTGAGGAGTCGAGTACTTGTATTGGGCTCGCCGGTTGCCGAGTGGGGGCCTGACCGTAATTCGACCAACAACGGCGCCCAGCGCCCTATCCTGGGACACGCGGAAAGTCAGGACAGGAATGGCGAAAAGGCCGATGCAGGCGGTAACGACGTTCGGCACGCGTGGTACCGAACCCACCGCGATCCGGCCGCGCGCGGGGATGACACGGTGCCGGCGCGACGGCTGAGTGGCATGGCCGCTGACACGCTGGTGGGCCGCGGGGGAGAAGTGGCCACGTTGACGGCGATGCTGGATCGCTCGATCGACGGCCGTGGGTCGGTGGTGGGCCTGGTCGGTCCTTCTGGCATTGGCAAAACCCGACTGGTGAGTGAAGTCATGCGGCTGGCGAAAAGCCGCGGTGTCAAAGTGTTTTCGACCTTCTGTGAGTCGCACGCCACCGATGTCCCGTTCCGGGTGGTGGCGCGCCTGCTGCGCGACGTGGGTCAGTTCACCAGTCTGGATGACTCCGACCCGGAGGACGTGCTGCTGCTGAACGACGTCCTGGGCATCGCCGATCACGAGGTGACGCTGCCGAAGATCGACGGGGATGCGCGGCGGCGGCGGTTGTTCGCGCTGGTCAACAATGCCCAGCTGGTCCGCACCCAACCGGCGATCATTGTGGCGGAGGATGTGCAGTGGATCGACGAGGTCAGCGAATCCGTGCTCGCGGATCTTCTGGCGGTGATCCCGCAGACCCCCTCGTTGGTACTAATCACCTATCGCCCGGAATACCACGGAGCGTTAGAGCACGTCGCGGGCGCGCAGACCATTGAGCTAGTACCCCTGAGTGTTGCGGAAACCTCAACGCTGGTCGCTGAACTGTTAGGCCCCGATCCGTCCACTGGTGAGATCGGCGAGATTATCGCCGGGCGGGCGGCCGGTAACCCGTTCTTCGCCGAGGAGATCACCCGTGAACTCGCCGAACGCGGCGTGCTGGTCGGACAGCGCGGCAGCTACACGTGTCGCGCCGATGTCGGTGAGGTCCGCGTGCCGGCAACGCCGCAGGAGAGCGTCGCCGCGCGCATCGACCGGCTGGATGCGGCGGCCAAACGAACACTCGCCGCGGCGGCCGTCATCGGGTCTCGCTTCAGCATCGATCTGCTGGCGAGGCTGGAAAACGATCCCTGCGTCGAGGAGTTGATCGATGCCGAGCTCGTCGACCAACTGCGGGTCACGCCGAGCGCGGCATACGGGTTTCGGAATCCGTTGATCCGCACCGTGGCCTACGAAGCGCAACTGAAACCCGATCGTGCCGCGTTGCACCGACGGCTGGCCGCCGGTATCGAGGCCGCCCGCCCGGGATCGGCCGACCAAAATGCCGCGCTGATTGCCGCACATCAGGAGGCCGCGGGTGACTGGGCACGCCGCGTATCAGTGGCGTATGCGCGCCGCAACGTGGGCCACGAACCGCGACATCGTCGCGGCGCGACTGAGTTGGGAGCGCGCCCGAACGATCGCCGATGCCCTTCCCGCCGACGACCCGAGCCGCACGGCCCTGCGCATCGCTCCCCGCACCATGTTGTGCGGGATGGCTTGCCGCGTCCCCATGGACTTGGCGGGCGCCCGCTTTGATGAATTGCGGCAGTTGTGCACCGCCGCCGGGGACAAGGCGTCACTGGCCGTCGGGGCCGCGGGGCTGGTGATGCAGCGCGCGTATCAGGGCCGAATGCGCGAGGCGTCGCAGCTGGCATCGGAAGCCTGGGCCCTCATCGAGTCGCTCGGCGATGCGACCTTGACGGTGGGGCTGCATGTGCCGCTGGTCTTCGGCAAGCTGCAGGGCGCCGAGTATTCGGAGGTGCTGCGATGGACGGAGAGGGTCGTCAACCTGGCCCACGGTGACCCTGCCAAAGGCAACTTCGCTATCGGGTCTCCGTTAGCGCACGCGTTGGCGGCGCGGGCTGTTGCCCGTTGGTGTCTGGGGCATCCCGGATGGTCAGACGACATGCACCGCTCCGTCGCCATGGCGCGCGGCGCCGATCCGATGTCACATGTCCAGGTGGTCGGTTCCGTCTACTTCGGGGCAATACCGGGTGGCGTGATCACGCCCGATGATTCCGCCTTGCGCGAGATCGAGGATGCGCGACGGATTGCGGAACGATGCTGTGACGACCTCGTGTTGGCCCTCGCCCAGGCGGCGATGGGTGTTGCGCTGGTGCAACGCCGAGTCGGTTGCAGAGCGTGACCGCGGACAGGAGCTGCTGGCGGAAGTCAGCGGGGTGTTCCGGCGCCGGGGACACAACCTGTGTGATTTGCCGATCGTCGAGGTCTACCTGGCGCGTGAGAGGGCAAGGCGTGGCGATCGCGATGGCGCCATACCGCTCATGCGCGCCGCCGTCGACGATCTGTTCCGCGAGGGGCTACTGCTCGGGTGGGGCTTTCCTGCGACGGGAGTCCTGGTGGAGACACTGCTCGAGCGCGGGGCTGACGCTGACGTGGCCGAAGCCGAGGTCGCAATTGATCGGCTGGCACGCCTGCCCACGGACGGCCTGATGGTGCGCGACGTCTGGCTGTTGCGGCTACACGCCCTACTGGCGCGCACGCGCGGTGATGCCGCGGCTTATGCGCACTTGAGGGATCGCTACCGCGACAGGGCGAGATCGCTTGGCTTGGCGGGGCATATCGCCTGGGGCGAGGCCATGCCATAGATCCGGCGAGCAGGGCGACCCGCAGTGGGGCCTTGACCGTTCGCCGAGATTGCCGTGGGGGCTGTGCTCCGGGCGGGCAATCACGACCATGGCGGCAATATCGACGTTAAAGGCACGGAAGTGGGTACACAAAGCAGAGGCGGGGTCAGGTTGGGAATCAGGTCACTAGTCGGAAGGCGGCATCGGATGGTTCGGCAAGAAGGGGGCCGGTGGGACGTCGGCACCAAGGACAACGCGGTTTACCTCGAGCGCATCTCTGAGAGCGACGAGCGGGTGTTCGACGATTTGCTGGGAGCCGAGGAAGCCCGTGAACTAGCTGGACTCCTGACGAAGTACGCAGACGAGGCCGACGAGACCGACGAGACCGACGAGGCCGACGAGACCGACGAGGCCGACGAGGCCGACGAGTCCGACGAGTCCGACGACTCCCAGGAGTCCGACAAGTCGTCGGAGTAGCTGATCACGGGGTTCCTGAACACATGAAAGGAAACCCGCACCATGGCTTCCGCAACGCGTCCGGCGGCGGTGCATCAGGCCCCTCCCAGATGCCGGGGGCAACGTTTCCATGCCCCCAGTAGACGCCCCACCAAGTGTGGCAGCGAGTCTTGTCCCAGTCGACGGGCGACGGGCATCCGCGACCGGTGTCTGGACGAAGTCCGCCCTTTTCGTCTGCGGGGCAGCAAGTGTATGGCCCGGACGCGCCGGGCGGGACCGGCCCGTCTTCTGGCAGCAGGCCATGGACCCGCGGGACAGAGCGGGGCTGGGCCTGTGCCACCCCTGGGGTGAACCCCATTCCGGTGACCGCAACGCCCGAAAGTAGTGCCCCGGCAAGGATTTTCGTCAAGGTGCGGGAGGTGGGCATAGCGGCCTCCATTCGGCTTTGCTGGGCGGCAGCGTAGCGCCCGCCGCTTGCAAGATTCTTGCGTTTGCTTGGGCCTAAGCCTGGGGCGACTTCGGCCAATCCGGCGAACGGCAGTCAGTCGCCTGCGATGCAGAGCACTTCGTCGAGGCTGGCGGTCCGCAGCCCGGCCACCCGCGCCCGCCGGCCAAGCTCCGCGATCGGATCCCCGTCGGAGCGGAGGAAACCGTGTGCCCGACCCAGCCGCGCGGTATCAAACATGGCCGGGCCGCTGGCCACCACGTCGCAGATCACGTACCGGCCGGCATCGGCGGTACGTCGCACCATGTCGTCGGCGGCACTGGCGCCGGTCAGTTGCCTCGCATCGCCGAAGTTAATGCCGACCTGGAACACCTCGGGTTCGGCCTCGAGGATCGCGGTCAGGCGGCCAATGAGCCGCTCCGGGGCAAAGAAACGCCAGCCCTGGCCCAGGTGCAGCCAGAAGCGTCCTTGGATCTCGTCCCGGATGCGGGCAAGGTCGGTGTCGGGCCCCTCGCCGTACGCTGAACCGCCGAAGTCGATGAACTGATAACGCTGCAGCAGGGTCGTTCGATCCTGTTCTGACAGAACGGCATTGACGACGAGGACGCGCACCACCCGCGGCAGGTCGAGGCAGCAGCGCAGGAACGAGTTGAGCGTCCGCTCGGTCGCACTCCGATCCGGCCCCGCGACCAGGCTGATGGTGAGCTCGCAGTCGGGTGGGCCCGCGACTACCTCCCGCGCCAGCTTGCTCGGATACTCGGCCGTCGTGTCCAACATCGTCGGCGCCACGATGTCGCGGTTCTCCGCAATCCTTTTCCGTTCGTCGTCGGGTAAGTCGTCTCGGGCCAGCAGCCGCCGCCAGATCGTGAACGCCTCCTCGTGCCTGTCGATCCAGGACGCGCACACTGCCTGCTCGTCGGCTGCGCGCCAGTTGTAGATCTGGGTGCGGACAAACGACGAGTCCTCGGCGGGAATCGGGATTTCGGCTGCCCGCTTGGCGAAGAGGTGGCCGAGATGGTAGCGCTCGTCGGCGCGGTAGCGGAAAGCGATTTCATAAAGAGTCTCCGCCCGGCAGGGCCGGAACTCCCACGCCCGCAGGAAGGCGTCTTGAACTTCCGGCCACGGCTCACCGAGTTTTGCCATCGATTCGGCGACCAGGTACAGGCAAAAGTAGACCTCCTCGTCCCCTTCGCCCAGCTGGGCGCGCCGCGCAGCCCAACTGCGCGCCTTGGCGTAATCCTTGAGGTCGAAATACGTCTGGGCCAGCGAGATCATGGACCGCTTGTCATCGGGGTTGCGATCGAGCTCGGCGAGCAGCACATCTCGGTCCCGTTCATACTTCTGCGGATCGCGGTTTCTGCTGCCGAGGCGCCGCGACTCGATGTAGTAGTCGCCCTCGAGGCGCGTCGTGACGTACGGGTGGTCACAGGTGGAGAACTCGTGGACGACGCCGAGGTAGTACCAGCCGATACCGTCACGGAACAACTGCCGGCGCCAGTGGATGTTGTGGGTACCCTCGTCGCGGATGCGCAGGTCATAGACATCGGCACTGAGCCGGCTGAAGTCGGGGGTGCCTGCGACCGTGTCATCGGCATCGATAACCCAGATGTAATCGGCATGTCCCTGGGCCAGCTTCAGCGCCTCGGACCGATTGTGACCGAAATTTCGCCAGGGGCGTTCGTGCAGCTCGCCGGGAATGCCCAGACTGGCCATGTGGCCGCGGACAAGGTCTTGGGTTCCGTCGTCGGAGCCGGTGTCCACGATGACCCACGTCGAGATGTAGGGCCCGACCGCGTCGAGCACCTCATGAACGATGTGTGCCTCGTTGCGGACGATCATGTTGAGGCACAGCGTGGGGTGCGCAATCTCAGGGCGCGACATTGCCTAATTCCTTTCAGCCGGCCCGCGTCATCCTATTAACGCGTCCGGTCGTCAGAGCCGGCCGGCCGCGAACGTGGCGGCCTGATTTGTCAGCCCTGACCGAACGTACTGCTGGTGTGCGTCCGAGTTTTTGCCTTCGGAGCAGATCGGGTCGTCGGGAACGCACAAGTTAATCGTCTTGGGCTGGTAGAGCGGGCCGATCGCCGGCACGGGGCCGCCGCCCAGCGACCGCGCGTAGTTGCTCTGCGGATTGCCGAAGAGGGCCACCGCGGCGACATGGCCGGCCGCTTGGGACGGCAGCCCGTCGGTGGTGATATCGATCACTGCGGCGCCCTGGGAATATCCACCGAGCACCATTTTGGTGTTGGGGCAGTTCGCAACCGTGGCTTCGACATGGGTACGCGCATCGCCGGCCCCGGCAGGCATGCTCCGGGCGAAATCATAGGTGGCAGGGTAGTTGACCGCGTAGACCCCGACGGACCGCCCGGCGGCTTGCGACCTGAGCGAGTCGGCGAATGCCTGACCGACCCCGCCGACCCCGGCAGCTTCATCGGTGCCGCGGGCGAACACCACTTCGACGTCGGAGCACGGGCCGGCAGCGGCGTGACCAGGGTCGATGAGCGGGCTCAGCAGCATCGACGTCATCGCCACCGCCATAGCGAGGACGCCAGCGATGTTGCGTGCGCTCATGGCTAAATGCTGACATATCAGAATGAAGTCTGACGACCCCGAGCAGCGGATCCGCGAGTTGGAACGCGAGCTCGCCGACGCGACGGCCGGCGCGGGTCGCCCGCGGTACGCTCCGGCCGGTTCCGTGCCGCCCCTGAACACCCAGCGCAACGCGTCGTCACTGCTCTGGGTGTCCGGGGTCCTAGCCGTGATCGTGGTGCTGATCGGGGTGGCAATCTTCGTGGTGGAGTACGTTCGGCACGCTGACGGCGGCGGCAACGGCGGTGGCAGCGGCCCGATCACCATGGCCCAGGGTGGCACGCTCGACCTCGTCGGGAACGGACGGAACCAAACGGTCGTGTGCAACGACTCCAGCCTGACGCTATCTGCAAACAACAGCACAATTCACGCCAGCGGTCACTGCGCGAGCCTCAAGGTGACCGGCTTCGACGATCACGTCAACGTCGACAGCGCCGACAGCGTCGAGGTGACCGGCTTCGGCAACACGATCACGGATCCCGCATGCAACAACGGCAAACTGACGCTGTCCGGCTACAACAACTCGCTCACCGTCACTGGCCATTGCGCCGGCCTCACGATCTCCGCTTACGACAATGTCGCGCAGCTCGACAGCGTCGACACCATCACGGTGTCCAACTACGGCACCAGGCTTACCGTCAGCGGACACTGCGGCAGCCTGACCGTCTCCTCCTACGACAATCAGGTGCGGGTCGGCAGCGCCGACACCATCGACGTCGCGGGCTACAACAACTCGGTGACCTACCACTCAGGCTCACCAAAGATCAACCAGTCGGGCTATGGCATCGCGGTTACGCAGGGCTGATAACGGTTGCGGCTCTTCGCAAACACCCGGCTGACGAGGAGCGCGATCAGCGCGCCCGCCAGCCCCCCGATCGCAGCCAGCGGCGATGGCCCGCACAGCGAGAAATAGCCATAGCTGGCACCGACGGCGAGCAAAGCCAGGTGTACGGGTGTCCAGCCCGCGAGCGAGCGCAGCCGGAACGACAAACCCATGCCCAGCACCAGGGCCAGCACATGACCGACCCCGGTGAACTCGAAGTCCGCCCAAATCGCGACCAGCACCGCGATGCCAAGCCACCAACCGACCCAGGTTGGCCGCCAGCGCGACGGTATCGAGGCAGTCAGCGCGCCCAGGACACCCATCACGCCGTAACTGATCCCGACGTCGGTGGCCTGCGCGACCGCGATCGGTAGCCAGCCCGCCCGAACCGCGGCGACCAGCCCCGCCGCGACCAACAACGTGGCGCCGACGTGACCGGCCATGAAGGCGATGATCAAACCCTGACCGCGCCATATCAGTTCGCCCAGCGCCAGCAGGCATACCAGCCCGGGCACCGATGCATAGACGTTGTCGCCCGCCTCGACAAACGCGCTGCCGATCAACGTGAACACCCGGCCGTGCGCCAGATTGTGCAAGTTGGTGCTCATGTCACGCACCACGACATCGCGTGCGTGCGGACCGAGCGCCGTCAATGTAAGGGAAACCATGACCAGCGTGACGGCGTATACCGCCGTCACACGAACGGTCTTCGCGGCGGCCCACATCCGCGCAACCGGCGTCGTCGGGCGGCTGGCGCTCTCGCGAATAGTCATGCTAGACAACCGGGCCAGCCCCGGTCGCGGGCCAGCAGGTCGTCAACGGTTTCGCGGCGCACCAGTTCACGAGCCTGGCCGCCGGCGACGGCGACCAGCGGCGGGCAGCCCACCAGGTTGTTGCTCGGGCCCATTGAGTGATGGTAGGCGCCGGTGCAGGCCACCGCGAGCAGATCGCCGGGGCGGATGTCGGCGGCCAGCTTGGCATCTCGGGCGATCTCGTTGCCGGTTTCGCCGTGCCGGCCCACCACGGTGACGGGTGCGGTGCGGGTTGTCTGGTGCCGGTTGGCCAGTGCCACCGTGTATTTCGGGCCGTCGGGCGCCGCCCCCGGGCTGTCGCACTGGCCGTCGACCGCGACGAAGGTGCGCCCCCCGGGCTGGTGCCTGACGGCGATCACCCGGTATAGCGTCATGCCGGCGCGTGCGGCGATCGCTCGACCGGGCTCGATCACGATCTGCGGGCGGGGATAGTTGTATTCCGCACAAGCGGATTCGAGTGCCGCATCGATGGTCGCGGCGAGTGCACCGACGCTGAGTTCCGGTTCGCCGGAGACGCGCGGGACCGCGTGTCCGCCGCCGAGATTCAGCTCGGTGAGCACGACCCGATGGCGGTCACGGACCTCCGCCATGACCGCCGTCATCTGCCGGATCGCCGCACCGTAGAGCCCGGTGTCGGACAGCTGCGACCCGAGCTGGCAGTGCAGCCCGACCACTTCGAGGCACGACTGATCCAGGACGCGCTTGACCGCGCCCGCCGCCTGGCCACCGGCCAAGGCGAAGCCGAATTTCTGGTCCGGCACCCCGCCGCCGATCGTTCGGTGCCCGCCGGTGCCGATATCGGGAATCACACGCACCAGCACGCGTTGCCGACGGCGTACCCGCCCGGCAAGAAGCGCTATCTCGCTGGGGGACTCGATTACGACGCGCCCCACGCTGGCGGCGGTCGCGTCGTGCAACTCGCCCGCTGTTTTGGCAGCGCCATGCAGGACGAGCCGCGATGGCGGCACTCCCGCGGCCAGCGCGGTGGCCAATTCGCCGGCAGAGCAGACGCCCACGCCGGCACCTTCGGCCGCCGCCCACCCCGCCACCGCGGTGCTGAGCAACGCCTTACCGTCATAGACCAGGTCGACACCGGGGAGCGCGGCGCGGTAGGCGCGGATGCGGGCCCGAAAATCTTCTTCGTCCACCACGTAGGTGGGCGTGCCGAACTCGGCGGCGATCTCGGTGGCGGCGACTCCGCCGACGCACAGTCGGCCCCGTTCGTCCGCCTGGCTGCCCAGCGGCCAGACCGCGCGGTCGAGGCGCTGGTTCGACCCGCGCCGCGTCGACGGATGCACCCCGACCAGCGTCATACCTCCACGGTGCAGGTATGGCGAGGAAATGGCCACGTTCTTAACGCAGCCTTCATGCCGCTGTGATTAATTTTCACGGTTTTCGAACGGTGACGCCCAACCCGGACCGAAGTATCTGCGGTTTTTGATAATTTCTAGGAGCGGGTCCGGGTCGAGCCGGAACTTGGGTGCCCGATTGGCGGGGGGTCGGATGACGGCCGTAACGGCGTGCCGCAAATGCGGAACCGAGCTGCTCGAGCGCGCCCGGTTCTGCCACGGGTGTGGCGCACCGGTGGCCGAGGCCGCTGCGCCTGCCGAATACAAGCAGGTGACGATCCTGTTCGCCGACGTGGTGGGATCGATGGATATCGCCGCGGCCGTCGGTGCGGAGCGGTTGCGCGAGATCATGGCCGAACTGGTCGACCGGTGCTCGACGGTGGTGAAGCGTTACGGCGGCACGGTGGACAAGTTCACGGGTGACGGCGTCATGGCGGTGTTTGGCGCGCCGGTCGCGCTGGAGGACCACGCGATGCGGGCGTGTTTGGCCGCACTCGGCATCCAGGACGAGGCCACGGCGCTGGCGGACGCGATCGATAACAGTGATGACGTAGATCTGCGGATGCGGATCGGGCTCAATTCCGGCCAGGTGATTACCGGTGAGATCGGTTCGGGCGCGTTGGGTTACACGGCGATCGGTGAGCAGGTGGGGATGGCGCAGCGGATGGAGTCGGCGGCGCCGCCGGGCGCTGTGATGCTCAGCGACTCCACCGCGCGGCTGGTCGAGGCCATGGCGGTGCTCGGCGAGCCGCAGCTGGTACGCATCAAAGGCGCCGAGGACGCGGTGCCCGCGCGGCGGCTGCTCAGCGTGCCGGAGCAGCGTCGGCAGACCGGTCCCTCGCATTCGAGATTGGTCGGTCGCGAATGGGAATTGGCAACGCTGGCGGCGATGCTGGACCGATCGATTCAGGGACGCGGATCGGTGGTCGGCGTGGTGGGTCTACCCGGAATCGGCAAGACCCGGCTTGCCAGCGAAACCATTGAGCTTGCGAAAAGCCGTGGCGTTTCGGTGTTTTCCGTCTTCGGCGAGTCGCACGCGACCGACGTCGCGTTCGACGTGGTGGCGCGTTTATTGCGCGCGATGGGGCAGCTCAGTGGGCTGGACGATGAGAGCGCGCGGGCGCGGATGCGGGCACTGGTTCCCGGTGGCGATCCGCAGGACATGCTGCTGCTCGACGACCTGTTGGGCATCGCCGATCCCGGTGTGGAGCTGCCGAGGATCGACCCGGACGCGCGGCGGCGGCGGCTGACCGCGCTGATCAACGCGGCCCAGCTGGCGCGCACCCGGCCGGCACTCTTTGTGGTGGAGGACGTGCACTGGATCGACGAGGCCAGCGATTCCATGCTCGCGGACCTGGCCGCGGTGATCCCGCAGACCCGCTCGATGGTGCTGCTCACCTACCGCCCGGACTACCTGGGAGCCCTGCAGCATGTCGTGGAGGCGCAGACGGTCGCCCTGACGCCGCTGAGTGATACCGAAACCTCAACGCTGGTTGGGGAATTGCTGGGTTCGGACCCGTCGGCGTCCCAAGTCGGCGACATCATCGCCGAGCGCGCTGCCGGTAATCCGTTCTTCGCCCAGGAGATCATTCGTGAGCTGGCCGAACGCGGTGTGCTGGTGGGCAAGCGCGGCGGCTACACCTGTCGCACCGACGTTGACGAGATCGCCGTTCCAGCCACGCTGCAGGCGACCATCGCCGCCCGCATCGACCGGCTCAGTCCGGCGGCCAAGCAGACGCTGGCCGCCGCGGCGGTCGTCGGCTTTCGGTTCGACTCTGATCTGCTGGCCGCCCTGGGAATCGAACCCTCTATCGATGAGCTGATCTATGCCGAGCTCGTCGACCAGGTGCGGTTCAGCGCGCGTGCCGAATACGAGTTTCGGCATCCGATGATTCGCACCGTGGCCTACGAAACGCAACTGAAATCCGATCGCGCCCGGTTGCACCGGCGGCTGGCCGCCGCGATCGAGGCGCGCGATCCGCATTCGGCCGACCAGCACGCCGTGCTGATCGCCGAACATCTGGAGGCCGCCGGCGACGGGCACGGCGCCTACGGCTGGCACATGCGCGCCGCGGCGTGGGCGACCAACCGCGATGTCCGTGCGGCGCGGCTCAGTTGGGACCACGCCATCAAGATCGCCGACGCACTGCCCGCCGATGACCCGAACCGGGCAGCGATGCGTATCGCTCCTCGCACCATGTTGTGCGGGATCGCTTGGCGAGTCCGCGGAGATGCCGGCGCCCGTTTCGACGAGTTGCGTACGTTGTGCAACGCGGCCGGGGACAAGGCCTCGTTGGCCATCGCCATGGCGGGGCTGGTATGGGATCACTCGTATCACTCCCGGCTGCGTGAGGCGTCGCAGTTGGCGTCCGAAGCCATGGATCTCATTGAGTCGATCGGCGATCCGACCTTGACGGTGGGCTTGTCCATCGCACCGATTTACGCCAAGGGTGAGTGCACGGAATGGTCTGAGGCGCTGCCCTGGCTAGAGCAACTCATCGACCTGGCCGACGGTGATCCCACCATGGGCAATTTTCTGGTCGGGTCTCCGCTGGCGGTCGGCCTGGCCATGCGGGGAAACGCCCGCTGTTTCGTGGGCCACCCTGCATGGCAGGAGGACCGGGGCTACGGCGTGGCGATGGCCCGCAGCGCGGACCCGCTGTCCTACACCGCCGCCGCCGGCTACTTCTACGGCGCGGGGATACCATCCGGCGTGCTGGCTGTCGATGATCGGGCGCTGCGCGAAATCGAGGATGTCGTGCAGAATGCCGAACGATCCAGCGATGATCTCGCGTTCACCCTGTCCAAGATGGTGCTGGGCCTTGCGCTGATGCACCGCCCAACGGATGCGGAACATGACCAAGGACAGCGGGTCCTCGCCGAGGTCAGGGATTGGCTGATGCGCAAGGGGCACAGTTCGGTCGGATTGCCGGTCGCGGGTCTTTACTTGGCCCGGGATCGGGCCCGGCGTGGGGATCGCGATGACGCCATACCTCTCGTCCGCGCGGCCGCCGATCAGCTGATCCGTGAGGGGCGGCTGCTGGGGTGGGGCATCCCCGCGACGGGGCTCTTGGTGGAAACACTGCTCGAGCGCGGAGCGCAGAGCGACTTGATGGAAGCCGAGGCCGCGATCGAGCGGCTGGCGGCGGCGCGCGCCGACGAGGATGTGCCCGTGCGCGACATCCTGGTATTGCGGTTGCGGGCCCTGCTGGCACGGGCTCACGGCGATGTCGCGGCCTACACCGAGCTCAGGGACCGCTATCGCGACAACGCGACATCGCTGGGTTACGAGGGCCACATCGTGTGGGCCAACGCGATGCCGTGACCGTTCAGGGAACAGAAATCGAGGCAACCAATTCGTCAGCGGTCACGACGGCGGTCGCGTAGTTCGGGATGTTCACCTCGAGCGCCGCGTGCATTTCCCTGTCCGAGTAGTCCGCGGTCGCATCCTTGACCACCGTGACCTGGTAGCCGAGTTCGGCGGCATATCGAACGGTTGCCTCAAGGCAGGTATGCGCGATGAGTCCCATGATGACCAACTGATCGATACCGTGCCTCTTGAGCTGCAGATCCAAATCGGTGTTGGCGAAACCACTGGAACCCCAATGCTCGTGGGCAACGATATCGCCCGGTTGGGGCTCGAATTCGGCGCGGATCTCGCCGCCCCAGCTGCCGTATTCGAACGTTTTGCGCGACCACGCCGCCCGCTGAATGGGCGCGATGTACTTCCAAGTCTCGTAGTCCCCGGGGCGGTACCGGCGGTGCAGCGCATAGAACACGCGGATATTCGCGCTCCGGGTGGCATCGAGTACTTGTTTCATATGACCAACACAATTGTTGGCTTCCATGACGGTCTTAAGGCGGTCCCACACTTTGCCGCCTTCGGAAATGAAATCGTTGTAGGGATCGATCAGGACCAGTCCAGTCAAGTCCGCGCTGTATGTCACGCTCCGATCCAAGCGTTCGCAGGAGCGCGCGTCCAGCGGCTCTTGACGGGCTCTTGACGGACGAAGCGCTGTCCCGCTCGATATGGCCTGCTCCACTCATTTGGGCGATCGCCCAAAATGGCACTGGGTGGAGGTTACCATGGGCCGAATGGAGGGCAAGGTTGTCTTTGGCCTGAAGTGAAGGAAGCATCGATGACTCTCGCAAACGATACCGACGTCTACTACGACCCGTACGACATCGGCATCAACACCGACCCGTATCCGGTCTACGCCCGGCTGCGCGATGAGGCCCCGATCTACTACAACGAAAAGTACGACTTCTGGGCGTTATCAAGGCATTCCGACGTGGAGAAGGGCTTGGCAAACTGGCAGGCCTATTCCAGTCGGCGCGGCGACATCCTTGAATTGGTGAAGTCGAAGTTCGACATGCCTGGCGGCGTAATGATGTTCCAGGACCCGCCCGAACACACCAACCTACGTGGGCTGATGTCACGGGTGTTCACCCCGCGGCGAATGGCCGAGATCGAGGACCAGATCCGGGCGTACTGTGTTCGGTGCCTGGATCCGCTGGTCGGGTCCGCAGGCTTCGACATTATCGCCGAACTCGCCTCGATGATGCCAATGCGGGTGATCGGCATGCTGATGGGGATCCCCGAGTCCGAACAGATCTCGGTGCGAGACGCCAACGACGCCAACCTGCGCACCAAGCCCGGCGCACCGCTGAAGGTCGCCGACGCCGACTCGATCGCCGATGGCCGGATCTACGCCGACTACGTCGAGTGGCGATCCAAGAACCCGTCCGACGACCTGATGACGACATTGCTCAACGTCGAGTTCGACGACGAACAGGGAGTGCACCGAAAGCTGACGCGGCAGGAGGTGCTGCACTACACGCAGGTGGTGGCCGGCGCGGGCAACGAGACCACCGGCCGCCTGATCGGCTGGCTGGCCAAGGTGCTCGCCGAGCATCCGGACCAGCGCCGCGAGATCTATGAGGATCGGTCGCTGCTGAACCGGACCGTCGACGAGACGTTGCGGTTCGAGCCCACCGGACCCCACGTCGCGCGTTGGATGGCAAAGGATTTCGAGTGCTACGGCACGACGGTCCCGGCCGGCAGCGCCATGCTGCTGCTGTTCGGTGCCGCGAATCGAGATCCTCGTCGGTACACGGATCCGGACACTTTCAACATCCACCGCGACAACATCTCGCACATCACCTTCGGTAAGGGAGTGCACTACTGCCTGGGCGCCAACCTGGCCCGCCTGGAGGGCCGCGTCGCGCTGGACGAAATGCTCAACCGCTGGCCCGAGTGGGACATCGACTACGACACAGCGAAATTGGCGCCGACATCCACCGTCCGCGGCTGGGAGCGGTTGCGGGTCGTGCTGCCCTGAGAAACTCAGGTACGGCCGCGGCGCCCCTTGGGCTGCGGCATTTCAAATCGGTCGAGGAAGCGGCGAACCAACGCGACGGCCTCCTGATGACCTCCCGAGGTGCCCAATCCCTCTTCCAGTATCAATGTGCGACCGATCGCGGCGATCACGACCGCCAACGCCGCGGGCGGGAATTCGTTGTGTCGAGGTCATGTTCGCGGACGATGAAGTTCAGCGCGGTGATCTGCTTTTCGCGCCACCGCTCCGACCAGGCCGCGATCTCTGCCCTGATCTCCTTGCGGTGGTTGGCGAGTCCCATGAACTCCAGCAGCAGCCGGGTGTCCTTGGGCGCGGTGAGGGTATCCCAGAAGGCGTGCAGGGGCGGTCGGAGGCCAGCGCCTTCTGTTGGTGGTCGAGGTAGACGGCGGCGCCGCCGCGGAAGACAGCCAGGTACAGGTCGTCCATGGTGGGGAAGTAGTAATGCACCAGAGCGGATTTGACCCCGGCCTTGGCCGCGACCCGGCGCGACGTGGCCGCGGCGTATCCCTCCTCGACCATGATCTGGCTTGTCGCGTCCATCAGCATGTCGCGAGTCGTGGAATCCCGTGCCTTGGTCGTTCGGATGCCGCACATGGCGTTCTATACACCGCCGGCTCGGCGACCATGTCGAAGAATGCCGCGCCGGAATCCGGGATGCGGTTCTGCTTGAACACATTGACGGCGTAGGAGATCAGGATCATCGAGTAGAGCAGGTGTAGCAGCCTGGTGGCATCGTCCGGCAATGTCGTTGATATCCAGACCATTCAGGTAGGCGATCGCCTCCTCGGCCCTCGGGGCGATGGTGTCGTAGAACGCGACGAGTTCGCCGTGCGGCTTGGCGAGCCGCACCGCGTAGCGTTCGGCCCGCGTCGGCAGCGCCCAGTCGGCGACAAACGGCTCCAGGTCGGCGAATCTCTCCGGCAGTGTGGACATCACGCCTCCCGTATTGGGGCCTGGTGGGCGCGCACCGCGTCGCGGATGACCCTGTGGAACCGGCGGATGAGCAGTTCTTGGTCGCTGAGGTGAAACGTGTTCTGCGCCCGTGTCTTCAGCGCCGAGTGCGTGGCCTCGATGGTGTTCACGTCCTGCATCGCGAATTCAATCGTGCTGTCCACCACCAGCTCCTGGGCCAGGCGATCGGCCGCGTTCGCGGGCGCCACGAAGTACATGTCGATCTCGTAGATGTGTGAGTCGACGGTCTCTGGCCAGTACGTGTAGGTGATGTAGTAGCCGCGTGCCCAGATCTGGATCGAGATGTTCGGGAAGATCCAGAATTGGTCGTTGCCCCACGATGCGATATTGCCGCGGTTGAGAAAGTCGGGGACCCCATTTCCGAGTCCGATATCCGGAACGTCATCGGGCCCGAACAGACCGGCGCGGAACAGCTTGTAGACCCAGCGTTGGTCCTGGCGGGCAGGTCCCGCGGTGCCAGGTTCGCGGGGCGGCAATGGCGGCGGCCCGGGGACCGAGGTCAGCATGTGCGGCCGGAACAGCTCGTAGTGGTAGGCGTCGACGGGCGGCACCATCTTCTCGGCCTTGGCGACATCGGGGTCGATGAAACGGCCGTGCACGTACGGCGGGTGATACCACTCGCACACCGAGTCGACCGCCAGCTTCCAGTTGCCGTTGATCCGGGTGGAGAACCCGTAATGCTGCGTCATCTTCTCGAACGGGTAGGCCTCGATGGGCAACAGGCCGTCGCCGAGGAAACTGCGCAACGGCACCGGATCCCCTTCTTGTTCGGAGGCGAGGTTGATGAAGATGAAGCCAGCCCAGACCTCGCAGTGCACCGGCGGCATCCGCAGTGTGCTCTTGTCGAGGTCGAAGAACTCGCCTTCGTTGGTGATGTGATTGACCTTGCCGTCCAGGCCGTATCGCCAACCGTGGTACTTGCAGGCGAACGCGCGGCACGTACCCGAGGACTCGCGCGCCGGGTGCTCCTGCCACACCACTTTGTTGCCGCGGTGGGCGCACACGTTGTGGAACGCATGCACGGTGTCGTCAAGACCGCGCGCAATGACGATCGAGGCGAGCCGCCCGGCCAACTCGCGGGTGAAGTAGGAGCCCCTGCGTGGCAGGCGTTCAATACGTCCGACGCACAACCAGTTTCGCTCGAACACCGCCTTGCGCTCAGCGGCGAAGAACTCCGCGGAGATCGAGTCCTCGTAGCTGACCGGTGCGGTGCCGAGCTCGGGATAGTCGGTGGTGAACTTGCCCCGGCCCGTCGATAGCCTCTGCTGGATGCCGGTCATGACGGGACTCCATCGTTCGTCTGCGTGGACCAGGGTTGCTGATCCCAGGCCCTATCGAGCGGCGCCATCTCGCCGCCGAACGGAAAGAAGGCCCGCTGTGCGTAGGTCTCCCGCGCCAGGCCGTGGCCGAGTTCGTCGAGGAAGGCGCGCTTGAGTGGGTTGGTGAACAGCTGGCGCGAGTAGCGCAGTGTCAATGGTGGGCGCTTGACCAGTTCGCGGGCGAGTTCCCAAGCCCTGTCCAACAATCGGTCGCCTGGCAGCACCTCGTTGACCACCCCCCACTCCCTGGCTTCCCGCGCGCTCAGCTTTATGCCGGTCAACAGGAAATAGCGAGCCCGCGTGTGGCCGGCCAGAAAGCTCCAGATGACGTGTTGGCCGTCGCCGGGCACCTGGCCGCGGGGAAAGTGCGAGGCATCCTGGAAGTAGGCGTGTTCTGCGGCCAGGACGATGTCGCCGAGCAGCGGTACCTCCGAATGCATGTTGCACGGACCGTTGACGGCGCTGATCATCGGAACATCGATGTCGAGCACGTTGGTGATCAGATGCCTTGCATACCAGGCCTTTTCGTCGAGCTTTAACAACCCTCGGGTGCCGGGCAACAGCAGATAATCGGGCTGCTCGACGGGATCGCCGTTTGGCATGCGTCCCCAGTTGGCGTTGTAATTCTCGCCGGTGCCGGTATGGATCAGCACCTTGATCTCGCGGTCTCCCGCGACGTCGGCGAACGCGTCCGACATGTCGTCGTGTGCCCGCCAGTCCCACACCAGGCTGCCGCCGTTGGTGTGACACTGCATGAACAAGATGCCGTCATCGAGCTCGAACCGATAGTTCGCGTACCGATTCTGGTATTCGCTGAACCTGGTCCGCTTCGCCATGGCTTTATCCGTTCCCCTTCGACTCCAAGCGATACTGAGCGATCGCCCAAATCATGCAGGCCTCATGGTCGCATCTGGCGGCCGCAGCGGTCAAGGCTCAGCGCCCGTGCAGCATCGCCACCACGGGTGCAAAGGATTCGATCTGCGACTGCTGCACGGTGACGTAATTGACGCCGAGGGTTTCGCGGCGCGAATACAGCAGTTCCACAACCCTTTCCGGCGATCCGATCAGGACGTTGGGGTGGTCGCGGAGCACGTCGGCCGCGACCCCCGTCGACTTCGCCACCCCGGCCAGAGCGGCCTCGGGATCGTCGGTGACCTCGGCGAAGTATGGCGAACTCTCGACGTCGAGACCGGCGTAACGCGCACCGGCTGCGGTACGCACGAATCCGATTCGGCGCAGCGCAACTTCCTGCGGATCGAGGTCGTCGGCGTCGCGCGCCACGAACGGGACGCTGGACATGCTGACGATGTCGGCTTCGCGGCCGGCCAGTGCGAGGATGCGGGGTCCACCCCCGCCGATCATGATCGGCGGATGCGGCCTTTGCGGAGTCTGCACCGGCCGCGGCCGCCCGGCGTACCCGCGCACCTGGACGAAGTCGCCCGTGCAGTCCAGTTCCTCGCCGCCCCAATGCGCCCTGATGAGGGAAACCACCTCGGCCAGCTTGGCGATTCGCCGCCCGGGACGGTCGAAGTCGAGTCCCATCGCGGTGTACTCCACCTCGCTCCAGCCGGCGCCGATGCCGAATTCCAGCCGGCCGTCGGAGAGCAGATCGAGCGTCGCGGCTTCCTTGGCCAGCACGGCCGGCACGTGGTAGTCGACACAGAACACCCGGCAACCGATCAGCAAGGTCTCAGTGCAGGCGGCCGCGGCCGCCATCGCCGCGATGGGCGCCAGGTCTTGGCGTGGGGTGCGCGCGGCTCGTTGCGCCGGACCGGGGCCCAGGTAATGATCCGCAAGGAAAAGAGTTGAGTACCCGAGTTCTTCGACTCTGCGGGCGGTTTCGCGCCAGTCGCGGGCCCCGGTGGCGTTTGTCGCCTGTACCGCGAAGCGGAACGGGGGCCTGTCCATAGGGTTGACCGTAATCGATGCGGGGTGATAGGCAAGAAGCCAAGCATTTGGGCGATCGCTCAGTGTTGATCGCTCAGTGTTGATCGCTCAGGGAAGGCGGGTGGGCGGCTTGGGCGCGAAGACGGCAGTCGTGACCGGCGGTGCGTCGGGGATTGGCCGCGCCATCGCCGAACGGCTGCGCAGTGACGGACTGCGGGTGGCCGTCATCGACCTGTCACCCACCGGCGACGGATCGGACCAGGTCGCCGACGTCACCGACCGCGCGCAGGTCGACGCCGCGATGTCGGCCATCCGGGAAGCGTGGGGCCCGATCCTGGTGCTGGTGAACGCGGCCGGGGTGGAGGGCTTCAAGAAGTTTTCGAACCTGTCCTTCGACGAATGGTCCAGGGTGATCGACGTGAACCTGAATGGGGTCTTCCACACTATTCAGGCCGTGCTGCCGGACATGGTCGACGCCGGCTGGGGCCGCATCGTCAACATCTCGTCGTCGAGCGCTCACTCCGGGCAGCCCTACATGGCCCACTACGTGGCGGCGAAGTCCGCGGTGAACGGTCTGACCAAGTCGCTCGCGCTCGAATACGGCCCATGCGGGATCACCGTCAACGCCGTCCCGCCGGGGTTTGTCGACACCCCAATGCTGCGGAGCGCCGAGCGGCGACAACTGCTCGGCGGCACCGTGCAGGATCACATCAACCGCACACCGGTCCGCCGGGTGGGCCGTCCCGAGGACATCGCCGCGGCGTGCGCATTTTTCGTGTCCGAGGAAGCCGGATACATCACCGGGCAGATTCTCGGCGTCAACGGCGGCCGCAACACCTGAGAGGGATACTATATGTACGACAGGGACCAACTTTTTATCGATGGAAAGTGGAGCGCGCCGGATTCAGGCACCACCATCACGGTGGTCTCGCCGCACAGCGAGAAAACCATCGGCCATGCGGCCTGCGCGGGGCCCGCGGATGTGAGCCGCGCCGTCGAGGCTGCCCGGGCGGCCTTCGACACCGGACCATGGCCACGCATGCAGCCCGCCGAACGCATCGAGGCGATCACCCGCCTGGCCGGCATCTACAAGGAGCGGCGGGCCGACATGGCCGCGCTGATCTCGGCCGAGATCGGCGCTCCCATCGCCTTCGCCAAAAGGGCGCAGGTTCAGCTTCCGCTGTTCATGCTCTCGGCCTTCTGTGGTTTGGCCGGAAGCTACCAATGGCAACAGGAACGTCCGGGGTTGTACGGCAAGAACATCCGGATTCTCAAGCAACCCGTCGGCGTCGTCGCCGCGGTGGTGCCGTGGAACATGCCGCAGTTCCTCACCGCCGCCAAGGTGGTGCCTGCGCTGCTGGCCGGCTGTGCGGTGGTGCTCAAGCCCGCGCCCGAGTCGGTGCTCGACGCGCAGCTGCTGGCCGAAATCGTCGCCGCCGCCGACCTTCCCCCCGGCGTCTTCAATGTGGTACCCGGCGGCCCCGACGTCGGTGAGCAGCTGGTCAGCCACCCGGGCGTCGACAAGGTCTCCTTCACCGGGTCCACGGCGGCCGGCCGGCAGGTGGCGCTCGCCTGCGCCGCGGGGCTCAAGCAGGTGAGCCTGGAACTGGGCGGCAAGTCGGCGGCCATCGTGCTCGACGACGCCGACCTCGCCGCCACCGCCACCGCAATCCAGATGGCCAGCCTCGCCAACAGCGGCCAGGTGTGCAACGCGCTGAGCCGAATCCTGGTGCCGGAGAGGCGCAGTGACGAGTTCGTGGACGGGTTGGCGACGGCGATGGCGTCGCTGACGGTGGGTGATCCCGCCGACCCCAACACCCAGATGGGTCCGCTGGTGGCGCGGCGCCAGCAGGACCGGGTCCGGGGCTACATCGAATCAGGCAAGAGCGAAGGGGCGCGCCTGGTGACCGGCGGCACCAGCTTGCCCGACGGTCTGGACACCGGCTGGTACGTGCGGCCGACGCTGTTCGCCGATGCGAACAACGACATGCGGATCGCGCGCGAGGAGATCTTCGGCCCGGTTCTGACCGTCATCTCCTACCGCGATGAGGACGAGGCGCTCCGGATCGCCAACGACTCCGAGTACGGGCTGGCCGGTTCGGTTTTCACCGCCGACGTCGAGCACGGGTACGGCGTCGCGGCCCGGGTGCGGTCCGGCACCTTCGGCGTCAACGAGGGCTACATCATGGACCCGGCAGCACCATTTGGAGGTATGAAGAACAGCGGCTACGGCCGCGAACTCGGGACCGAGGGAATCGACAGTTACACTGTGAGCCAATCGATTTCGACGGCGGCCGCGATCTGACTATAGCTTCTTTAGCCCCGGACGATCTCGTTGAACGGCATTGCCGACGCCAGTCCTTTGCGCAGGCTGCGCTGCATGACGCTCGCATTGTTCAGCACGCCCACACGAATTTCAGTCATGATTCGCCCTTCCGCCCGGGAGAGCGCGAGGAGTGGTGAGCGCCACGTTTGGGGCAGTGGTCGGTTGGGGTATCCACTGCGAAACTCCTAACCGATCGGAAGAGAACAACGCGTGGCTCTCAGCTTCAAGGACGTCATCCAATCCAAGTACCTGCTGTTGACGACATTCACCAAGGACGGCCGGCCCAAGCCGACACCGATCTGGGGTGTGCCCGACGGCGACAAGCTGCTGATCATCACCGACGACGGATCCTGGAAGACCAAGCGGATCAACAACACACCCAGGGTCACGATCGCCAAGAGCGCGGCGCTGGGCAAGCCGAAGAGCGACGCGGTCGAGGCCGTCGCGCGCGTCCTACCCAAGTCAGAGACGCGGCGGGTCTACAACGCCGTGCTGAAGCGGTACTGGTACCACGCCTGGTGGTTCTATGCGCACTCGATCGTGCGCGGCGGCATCGACAAGGTGCACGTCGGTCTCGAGATCAAACCCGCGGCGTAGGGCTCGCGGCGTCGCTCTTGGGGTCGATCAGGATCTTCGCGTGCGCCTCGGGGTCGCCGAGCGCATCGAACGCGGCCCCCACGCCGGGTAGCCCGACCGTCCCGGTGATCAGCGGCGAGGCATTGACCTTACCGTCGGCGAGCATGTGCAGCGTGTCGCGGAACTCGAGCGGGGTGTAGCCGAGCACGAACCGCAGGTCGATCTCTTTGTTGATCGCCATCGCCGGCCGGACGTGGTCTGCGCCCATGCAGACGCCGACTACGACGACGCGCGAGAACAGCGGTGCGCTGGTGATGATGCCGTCGATAATGCCTGGGACGCCGACACATTCGAAGATGACGGGGTGCTTGGGCTGGGTGGCGCCGGCCGCTTCGGCGGCGCGCCAAACATGCCACCAAGGCAGCCGCGCGCGTTGCAGCTTTTCCAGGGTGCCGACCGCGAGGTCGAACGCCTCGAGGATGCCCGGCAGGTGTCCCTTGCACGCTGCCGTCGTATATGGCGAGTCCTGCGCGGGATCGACGACGACGTCGGCGCCGCAGGCGGTCGCGAGCGCACGACGGCCCGGTGAGAGGTCGCTGGCTATCACGGTGCGCACCCCATGTGCCTTCAACATGCAGATCACTGCGAGACCGATGGGCCCGCAACCGATCACGATCGCGACGTCACCCTTACCCACCTCGCCACGGCGGACGGCGTGCCACCCGACGGCCATCGGCTCGGTCAGCGCGGCTACCTCGGGCGTCAACCCGTTGGGGACGGGAAGAGTCAGCGAACGCTCGACGAGGAGTTGCTCCGCGTACGCGCCCGGCGCCATTGTCGACAGCCCGATCCCGTGCACCGCCTTGCCGCGCCGCAGCAGCGGCAAGGCGACGACGGGCGTGCCGGGCCGCGGGCTCTTGCGGGTGCCGGGACCGTAATCGATCACCTCGCCGCAGAACTCGTGCCCGAACACGACGTGCTCATTCGATCGCATGAAGTCGTCGTAGCCCGATTCGGCCATCACGTCGGCGAGTTCGTCGCAGTGCTGCCGGGCATGCAGGTCCGATCCGCAGATGCCACACCTCAGGACGTTGACCAGCAGCTGACCCTTGGCCGGCTTCGGAGTGGGCTGCTCGACAACCTCAAGCTCGGTGTTGGTGCAGGTCACCGCCTTCATTGCGGCGCGCCTCTCGTCGATCCGGCGAATCGGGATTCCAGCCTAGTTACCGGAGCACCCTGCCACCAGTACGGCGACCGGTCATGGCTTCGTAAATCGCGATGAGGGCGACAGCGGCACCGACTCCGACGAAGAACGGAAGCCAGGCGATTCCACCATTCGCGTTGTGGTACCCGAAGTAGCCGGTCACCCACGAGCCGATGAGGCCGCCGACGGCGCCGAGTAGGACCGTCATAATCATGCCGATGCTTTGTCTACCCGGCATAACAAGGCGCGCGACGACACCGATGATCGCGCCGACGATGATGGCGAGAATTATTGATCCGATCATTTCCAGCTCCTGTCCTAGCGGCGCCCCCTAGTGGGCGCCATCTCTCACGGGTTCCCGGGAATGGTCGGCTTGTAACACACATGTTGGGCAGGTCGGTGCGCCCGATGGGTTGTCAGGTGCTCAGCGCGGCGCGGGCGGCGGCGCGCGTCTGGCCCGCGTAGCCGCCGCCGAACAGCACCACATGCGCCAGTAGCGGGAAGAGCTGGTGCAGCCCGATGCGGTTGCGCCAGCGGGGTTTCGGCGGCCGCACCCGGTGGTAGCCGGCCAGGACGGCGTCGTAGTGCGGGCAGCCGAAGAGCGCGAGCATCGCAAGGTCGGTCTCCCGGTGACCGGCGTGCGCGGCCGGGTCGATCACCACGACACCATCGGGTGTCCACATCACGTTGCCGCTCCACAGATCGCCGTGCAGCCGGGCCGGCGGGTCGTCGTCGTCGAAGTCGCCCGCGCGGCAGCGCGCCACGACGGAGTCGATCGCTGCACGGGTCGAAGCATCCAGCCGGGCCGCTGCGAGCTCGGCCATCGGGACCAGCCGCTCCTCGGCGTAGAAATCGCCCCAGCGTGCGTGCCGCCGCAGCGACATCGGCAATGGCTGCGATAGCGGTCCGAAGAACCCCGGCCCGTCCCACCCGTCGGGCCCGGCGCCGAACGCCGCGGCACCGGCGTCGTGCGTGATGGCCAGCCGCCGGCCGAACACGTGCGCCGCTTCGCCGCTCGGGCTCACCGAGTCGAGCCGCCGCAGGGTCAGGGTGGTCGCGGCGACAGAGACAATCTCCGCGCAGGGGACGCCGCCGTCGACGCTGGAAAGCCAACCCAGCCCCGCGGCTTCCCAGGCGAAGTAGCCGTCGGGCACACCCGGATGCTGCTTGACGAAGTCGGTCATCGCGGCTCGACTCTAGACGCGTGATGTCCTGCCCCGGCGGCCCCGGCGGTCGTTCTCGCCATCATCTCGGCCATGCCGTCGGTTATCCACAGGTTTCCGGCCGCGGCATTTTCCGCGTCGCGGTGGGGCATGAATCCTGGATGAACGTGGATGCTTCAGCAGGCCCGGCCCGGCTACGCCGTAGCGTCATGAGCACGCCGCGCCGGCGGCCGCACGTTGTCGGCGCCACGGGGGTGGACAACGTGCGGCCACCAGAACCACCGTCCCAGCAGCGTGGCGATTGACGGCATGAATAACGTCCGCACGATCAGCGTGTCCATCAGTAGACCAACACATACCGTGGAACCGAACTGGCCGAGCGCCTGCAACTCGCTGCCGAGCATTGCTGCCATCGTGAATGCGAAGACCAAGCCCGCGGCCGTCACCACGCCACCTGTGCCGGCCATCGACCGGATGTATCCCGTCTTGAGCCCAGCATGGATTTCCTCTTTGAACCGGGAGACCAACAACAGGTTGTAGTCCGCCCCCACGGCCAGCAGGATGATGACGGCCATCGCCGCCACCACCCAAGAGATATTGATGCCGAAAAGGTCTTGCCAGATGAGAACGGAGAGGCCGAAGGCCGCCGCAATTGAGCTCGCCGCGGTGCCGACGATAACCAGAGCGGCAACCAGGCTGCGCGTGAGCAACAGCATGATCATGAAGATCAGGCTGAGCGCGGACAACCCCGCGATCATGAGGTCATATTTCGCGCCGTCGTGTATGTCCTTGAAGGTCGCAGCGGTGCCGCCCAGATAGACCTTTGCCTTCGACAGGGAAGTCTTCTTCAGCCCCTCCTGTGCGGCCATTCGCTCCACATCGACACGCGAGATCCCTTCCGGTGTCGCCGGATCTCCCTCATGAGTGATGAAAAAGCGAGCGGACCTACCGTCCGGCGATAAAAACATTCGCAGACCGGTCTGGAAGTCCGGGTTATCGAAAGCCTCCGGAGGAAGGTAGAAGAAGTCATCGTTCTTGGAAATATCGAAACTTTGCCCCATGATTATCGTCGTATTGTTCATTAACTCCATCTGGTCGATCATCGCCTGGTAAGTGCTGTAAGTGGTCAGCATCAGCGCGTGAGTAGCTTTCAACGATTCGATCTGCGGAGGCAGCAACGCGAGTAATTGCGGCTGCAATGAGTCGAGAGCGTCATAATCTTTCGAGAATTGATGATACTTGTCGCTAAGCTGATCGATAGTGTCGAACGACTCCAGCATTGCCCTGTTGAACCAGCAATAGGGAATGGCCGAGCAGTGTTTCTCCCAGTAAAAGTAGATTCGGATCGGTCGGATGAAATCGTCGACAGTCGCAAGTTGGTCCCGCAATACGTCATTGAGTTCGACCATCTCGTGAGTGTCAACATCCGTGCGGTGGCTCGCCTCGACGAGCCGGCGCTGGACGGCATACGTCCGTTCCATCATGTCGATCGTTACCGCGACTTGATCGGCCATTTTCAGCATGTCGGCCGTTCGCTTCTTCAGAAAATCCATGCTCTGCATGATTGTCTGAGCTTGAGTGCTGGTCTGAAAGGGCATCGAACTGTGTTGAAGCGGGATTCCCATGGGCCTGGTGATGCCTTGTATCTGGGATATGCCCACAATTCGGGTGACGTTTTTGGCCACTCTGTCCAACACGAGCATGTCGGCCGGATTGCGCATATCGTGGTCGGCCTCGACCATCAATATGTCGGGATTCATCGTGGCCTGTGAGAAATGCCGGTCCGCGGCCGCGTATCCGATATTGGCCGGCGCATCGGCAGGCAGGTAGAAGCGGTCGTTGTAACCGGGCTTAAACCCTGGGAGGGCAACCATCCCGATCAGCACGACCACGGCGCTGGCAGCCAGAATTGGCGCGGGCCAGCGAACGACGGCGGTGCCGACCCGCCGCCACAGCCGACTCGTGGCAACTCGCCTGGACTCCAAAAGATTGAGACGGCTGCCGACCGTCAAAATAGCGGGCCCGAGGGTCATGGCTACCGCAACGACGACGAGCATGCCGATGCCGACGGGCAGGCCCATCGTGTGGAAGAGGGGCAGCCGCGCAAAGCTGAGGCAATAGGTCGACGCGGCGATGGTCAGACCGGAACCCAAGATGACATGGGCGACCCCGCGAAAAGCGGTGTAGTAGGCCGTTTCCCGGTCCTCACCGGCCAGCCGCGCCTCTTGATAACGGCCGACGAGGAATATCCCGTAGTCCGTTCCAGCCGCAATCGCCAGCCCGGTAAGAATATTTCCGGCAAAAGTCGTGAGCCCGAAGAAGTTGTGATAGCCGAGAGCCGCGACGAGGCCTCGCGAGGAAGCTAATGCAATCCCCGTCATGAAAAGCTGGATCGCCGTGGTGACGATCGAGCGGTAGACGACAAACAACATGATGGCGATCGCCGCGAGCGTGAAGAGCGTGACCTTGAGCACGCTCGCATTCCCGATGACGTGCACGTCATCGTCAAGCGCGGCCGAACCGGTGACATAGGCCTTCACCCCCACGGGGGCCGGCGTCCGGCGCACGACCTCGCGGACAGCTTCGACGGATTGATTTGCTAGCGTCTGGCCTTCGCTGCCCGCGATATTCAACATCACATAGGCGCCCTTGTTGTCGGCGCTCTGGACGCCCGACGCCGTTAACCGGTCACTCCAGAAATCCTGAATGTGCTGCACGTGCTTGGGATCTTGGCGCAGTCGACGGACGATGTCGTCGTAGTACTGGTGAGCAGCGTCACCGAGCGGTTCCTGACCCTCGATGATGATCATCACCGTGCTGTTGGAATCGAATTCTTTGAAATTCTGGCCGAGCCGCATCATCGCCTTCAGCGACGGCGCTTCCATGGGGGCCATCGGTGCCGAATGTTCCTCGCTGACCACTTCCAATGGGGGCACGACGGTGTTCACGATGACGGTGAGTGCCACCCAGAACAGGATGATTGGCACCGCGAACAGGCGCAGTGCGTGTGGCATGAACGGTCGCTTGGCGTCCGTGCTGGTCGAGGAGGTCATATGGACTTCACCAAACAGAAAGTCTGGGCGTCAAACCCATCAAAATGCCTTTCATCCCGGATCACCCCGTTCACGGTGACCCGGCAGCTAATGTGCTCCTCGTCGCCTTGCGCCATGAGGCTGGCGGTCATCGAGGGAAGGGTCGTCGATATTGTGTATGACCACGGCAGCGGCGCTCCATTGATTTGGTGAGTGTTGGCGTCGGCGTCCCAATAGTTGATGCTCGCCGTGCTCCCAGGGGGTCCGAAGACCTCATAGATCAAAACCTTCGGATTGAACGGCTGGATCTCCATCGCGGCGGCCGCATTCGCATTGAGGTCCCGAGAGGCGAAGATGCCGTGGAGGCGCACGACGATCAGCCCCGTGACAGCGAGCACGATGATAAGGACGACCGGTATCCACAGTCGCTTCGTCACGCGGAAAGCTGTGCTCGCGAGGGAAATTGGGAATCACCTCACCCTAGTGTCTCGGCCTGACCAGGCCAGCGGAGCCTTGCAGCCGACTTGGTCAACAGCGTTCGTGTGACCCTCTTGGGAAAGGTCGCTTCTAATGTAAACGAAACCCTGGCAGAGAACCGCAGATCCGGGAGTGCAATGAAGCGGATTACGGGCCTCGCTCAGGTTCGTCCGGCGATGGCGGTTGAGCACTCCCTTCGGAGCCGGCTGTCGAACAGTTCGATGTGGCCGTTGTTAGATGCTTAGCCGGCTGATCCGGGTCGCTCTTGGTGTGTGGCTCCGGGCGTCGTTGGCTGCCGGTCGCCTGCGGTTCGCAGGCCTGCCGACGACAGCGAGAGCTTCGAGCTTCGGCGACCGCCAAGTCGCCGAACTCCGCAGTTCAACTACCCGGCTGCGGCCGATTCGCGACAGCAGGCCCGCGTCACAAAACCGCGGCGGCCTGCTTCGCCGGCCTTCCCAGGATTCGATGCAGAAGTTCTGGGTCGGGATAGGGCTGCTCGACGTGCGCGTGCAACCGGCCTGGATATCGATGCACTACAGGGTGCGCCCGGCGAATGGCGCCTGTTCGCCCCTCTCGCCGAGTAACCGTGGGACGGTCGAAGTGAGCAGAGCCCGCGTTATCATGCCGAACGCCTACTCGCTGGCGCCGCATACGGCCGAAATCCATGGCGCTCGGCCAATTCTCGCGCACGGGCGACTTCGTCGGCAGTGAGCGCGCCGTAGGACGGACTCGCCGTGTCCGGCTCGAATCCCAGCAGGATCGTCTCTGCGAAGCAGGAAAGGACAACGCCGGCCGGTAAACCGGTGCCGGGGACCGCGGCGGTCTGGCCGAATGGGAGCGTGGTGCGCCCACCGGTGATGACGCGCACGTTGGCAGCTGCGCCGACCGAAGCGCCCACGTCGCCCGGCACCGCCAGATCGCAGAGAACCACCGAGTGGTCGGCAGCCAGATGGTCGTGATCGATGATCGGATGCGCGGCATTGGTCGCCGATATCACAATCCGGGCCTCGCGCAGCGCGCCGAGATCGGTGCTGACCGTGACTGGCGGGTCGCCGCCGAGCCGGTCGCCCAATCGGCGCAGCCTCGGCTCCGAGCCCTGGCTACCCACCAGGATGAGCGAATCCGCATGCGGGGCGAGCAATTCCGTCATCAACGCGCCGATGTTGCCGAGAGCGCCAACGACGGCGACTTGACGGCGACCGGGCCCGAGCGACGCGAGTTCGTCGCGCAGCTGATCGAACACGCAGGCCGCGGTAAGCGAGCTTCCGGTCGTCACCCGCACCCGGTCTTCGATAACGTCGCGTCCCGCGCCGGTCACAGTCGAGGTGTAGCCACCCAGGCCGACAACTTCGGCGCCCGACTCGACCGCCAGATCTACCCCGTCCAGGACCATCGATCGCAGGAAGGCGCCGTGGCCGTCGCGTTGGCAAGCCGCGATTTGGGCCCTGGTCAGGGGTATCGCGATCGTGATGACCTCGACGCGCCGGCCGGCGGGTGAAACAACGGATTCCCTGGCAACCTCGGTGGGGCGCGCCTCGCCGAGGACGCGATCCAACATGTTCGCGAGTTGCCGGTCCTTCCAACTGGCCAATTCGGGCGCGACGGCTCGCAGATCCGCGGCGGAGTTCAGGTTCGCCAGGAACGCGACCCGGGTCGGGGCATCGGATGCCGCCGATGCATCGGGGTCAACCTTCGCGGCGCGTTGGTGCCGCACCGCCGCCCGTGGTGGCAGCCACGACGGGTCGGCGGGCAGCGACAGGTGGCTCATCAGTGTCGCGAAGTCCCGGTTGCGCAGCACCGCAGCCGTGGCGCCCAACGCGTCCACGATTCGGTCGATGTCTGCGTCGGACAGATAGGCAGAAGGCTGGAATCGCAGGGTGGTCGGTGCCGACGATGTCGGCAGTACCCGAATGCCATGGTGGTGCAACAGGTGTCCGGAAACGACGTACCCGAAGCGGGATTCGCCGAGCACATCCTCCAGGCAGTTCGAAGTGTGTTGCACCGGAGCCAGCTCGAGCCCCCGCAACAGTCCCCGGCCGCGTACCTGTTTGAAGACGTCCGGCCAACGGGCCGCGATGCCGTCCAGGGCTGCGCCGAGCCGTTGACCGGATGCCACGATCATCGGCTCGATATGCGCCGGCAGACCCATTGCGGCGAAAGCGATCTCAGCCGACGTGTCGTCTTCGGCGAAGGTGGATGTGTGATGCCGACCGAAATCATCCACGGCCAGCTCGGTTTGGACGAGCAGCGCCGAGATCTTGGCCAATCCGCCACCCAGGGACTTGGATAGCAAGTAGTAGTCGGCCCGAACCCCGGATTGCTCTGAGGCAAGGAACGAGCCGGTCCGGCCCATACCGCACTGGATCTCGTCGAAAACCAATGCGGCGCCGTGGCGGTCTGCCAGCTTTCGCAGCGCTTGGAGGACGTCGGCGGGGACCCCTCGTACCCCGCCTTCGCCCTGGATCGGCTCGGCAAAAAACGCCGCGATGGGGGAGAGCTGGTATCGCCTCGGCCGCGGGACGCCGGCCGGATCCGGCTCGAAACCGTATACATCGACCAGTTCAGCGTCGAACGCCGCGACAACCTTTTCCGGCGTCCAATCGACGCGGTTGAGTCTCAGCCGCCAGGTCCCGGCACAGCAAAGTCGTCGGGAGTGTCGGGATGGTCGGTGAGCGCGTAGGCGCCAACGGTATTGCCATGGAAGGCGCCTTCCAGCGACACGAACACCGGCTCGCAACGCCGCATATCCGCCACCGCCGCAAGGGAAGTCGTGAGAACCTGCTCGACCGTGCCTGGGACCTCTTCTAGTGGTCTGTCTGCGATTTGATCTGGTTGAGGGTGTCGCGGCCACGTCGCACCTTGGTGCTGATGTCGTCGGCGGTAGCTTTCCAGATGAAGGGTTTGGGGTTGGTGTTCCAGTGCGCGGCCCAGGCGGTGATGGCATCGGTGAGTTCGGCGACGCTGGTGAAAACACCACGGCGCAAGCGTTTGTCGGTGAGTTCCTTGAACCAGCGCTCGATCAGGTTCAGCCAGGAACTCGACGTCGGGGTGTAATGCAGATGCCAGCGGCGACGATCCTTGTGTGCAAGCCATTTCGCGATCTCGGGAGTGGAATGCGCCGAAAGGTTGTCAAGCACGACATGCACACCCAGACCGCGCGGGACCGATGCGTCGATCTGCTTGAAGAACCGCAGGACATCAGCACCGGTGTGGCCTTTGCGCAGATCGGTCAGGACCTCGCCAGTGGCGATGTTCATCGCCGCGAACAGGTCGATGGTGCCGTTGCGCTTGTAGTCATGAGTCATGGTCCCGGCGCGGCCGGCCTTCATCGGCAGCGAGGGCTGCGTGCGGTCCAATGCCTGGCATTGAGTCTTCTCATCGAAACTGAACACCACCGCACGCGCCGGTGGATTCACATACAGCCCAACATCCACGAGCTTCTCCTCGAACCGAGGATCGTTGCTGACCTTGAATGTTTCGACCTTCCACGGCTTGAGTTGGTGATCGGCCCAGATCTTGGCCACCGCGTCCTTGCCGATGCCGACCCGCGCGGCCAACGAACGCGTCGACCAGTGCGTCGACCCATCGGCGGGACGCTCTTTATGGGTCAGTCTCAGCACTTCTTCGACTGTCCCAGCCGGCAGACTCGGCTTGCGACCACGGCCTTTCGCGATCCGTCCGACCCCGCTGACGCCCTCGTCAGTAAACCGAGAACGCCAGCGCCGCACCGTATCGGAATCCACCCCGCAGCGCCGTGCGATCTCCTCGTTGGCCACTCCATCACAGGCCGACAACAGCCCCCGCGCCTGCATCACCTGCCGATGCGGCAACGAGGTCGAGGCCGCCATCTTCTCCAACTCCGCACGCGCAACATCGCTGACCAGCAATGCGGCAGCTGTCATAACAGGCATAGTACAACCTACCGTACTAATTCACCGACAGACCACTAGGACGGCCATACCCGCGAAACCGTCTCGCCGGGTCCGACGGAGGCTATTTCGGCCGCGTTGTTGCGATTGGTCGGCGGAATTCCGATTGTGACCTCATCCGCGCTCAACACTCAGCTCAAGTAGGTCCCGACGATCGCGCACAGATAGGGGAAGAACGAAACGCCCTGTTCCTGCAAGCGCAGTAGGAGCGAACGGTCCAGCCATGAGGAGTGACGCTCCACGGGCGCCAGCGGCGTGGCCGGCGTCCGTCGATCGAACACGGCGGGCGTCGCATCGTGGAGGTACTCGATCAGATGATCGCGGTCCGCGGCCCACTGCGCGGAATCACGATAGGCGCGTTCGAATTCCAGACAGTCGATGAACGAGGTCGCCGGCAGGTCGGCGGGTTCACGTAGCGATGGATGCAGCCGGATTGTTCAGCTCGTCAGGGGGAAGTGGCTGTAGTCGCCCGCTTTTGCCGCAGTCAGCCGCGGTCGGCGACCACGATTTCGGACGGCGCTGCGTCCAATGGGCGCTGTCATGGCGCTTCCTCTGCACTCGTGGGCCCCTGATCCCTCAGCGGTCTCTCGTACCCCTCGTTGACGAGAGAATCCGGCTGCGGGAGTGGCGTTCCGTTCATGGCCGCACCGGGTTGTATGCCCAGCTGGCCGCCACGCGGTGTACATGCTCGTCCGAACCCCGAACCTGTTGAATGACACCAAGGCTCGGGTCGTAGTGGGTGGCGACCCAGCCGAGGCCGCGTTCCCAGTCGACGCGCAGCAGGGTGCCGTCCTGGGCCCATCCATGCCCGGTCGTGTGTGGGGCGAACCTGGTCATCACACCGCCGCGGCCGGTGAACTTTACGGTGGTCATCGTCGTTCCCTACGTTGGTGGACACGCTCTGGATAGGCATCGAGTGTCATCGGAGGGCGGGGTGGCGCGCGAGAGAGCGCACACCACAGTTGGCGGTGGGGTGCACCCGGGGGTGTGTGCACCACCGTCCAAGGTGGTGTGTACCTACAGTTCCTGGGGGCCTCGATCACATATGACATCGCAATCCTCCTTGGACGCAAGGCAACTCAGCTGTCGGCTACCGATTGGTGAGGAGCACATCGTCTGCCGATAGCCGTTAGCATGCGCCGACCACGCGCCGCCGAACATCGGCGGAACCGCGCACATTCAGTGGTTGCGCCTATACGACCCCTTGGCCCGCGTGCTTGTAGAGGGCTGAGCGGCGGCCGGTGGTTTCACCGTGCACCCCGTGGCGGTTCCCGACCCATCGACTTCGACGGCGTTTAGGTAGTGCGCCAAACTAGCGGACCGGCAAAGATGCGCGCATAGTTTCAATGGTCAAGATATGGTCAACGGCCTCGGGCGGCGACCGTGATTGAGTGACTGTGAACGACTGCAGAAGGGCGGCCTTACGGTGAGTGGTCCCGTTTCGGTCGTCATTGCCGAGGATTCCCTGCTGGTGCGGGATAGCGTGCACCGGGCCCTATCGACCGATCCCGAGGTGACCGTCGTCGGCGTTGCCGAAGATTACGACTCCACGGTCGAGCTCGTCGAAAAGCAGCAACCGACGTTGCTGGTCACCGACGTGCGAATGCCACCGACGTCGACCGATGAGGGCATCCGGCTGGCCCGCTGGATGCGCGCGGCGCACCCGGCCACCGGGGTGATCGTGTTGTCGCAATACGCGGATCCGGTCTACGCGACGGGGTTGCTCGACGGCGGTACGGCGGGCCGCGGGTATCTATTGAAGGAACGTGTTTCGCATTTCGACCAGCTCAGCGAGGCGGTGCACACGGTCGCGGCCGGTGGGACGGTGCTCGATCCGCTGGTGGTGGAGGCGCTGCTGGCCCAGCCGAGCTCGGCCGCAACGCTCAGCCGGTTGACGCCCAGGGAACGCGAGGTGCTCTCCGAATTGGCGACCGGGCTCAGCAATCGCAGGGTGGCGCAACGGCTGGTGCTGTCGCAGCGGGCCGTGGAGAAGCACATTAATTCGATCTTCGCCAAGCTCGGCCTGACCGTCGACGACACCGTCGATCGGCGGGTCAAGGCCGTGCTGATGTTCCTCGACGACGTCTCGGCCTAAAGTGCGGCGCCAGCACCCTCGGGAAGGGTGGTGTGTACACCATGGCGTGGGGTAAATCGGCGCGGGACGATGTCACGGTGGTGGCTGAGCCGGTGCGAGTCTGGGTGGTCGACGACCAGCCCAGTTTCCGGCGCGCCACCGCCGCCACCGTGGCCGCCACGGAGGATTTCGTGATGGCAGGCGAATGCGAGACTGGAGAATCGGCGCTCGAACTCATTCCGGACGGCGGTGCCGGGATCGTGTTGATGGACATTCACATGCCGGGAATGGGCGGTATCGAAGCCACGCGGCGAATCCGCGCTGCGCATCCGGATTTGAAGGTCCTGCTGATGTCTACCTACGACGTCGAAGACCTGCCACCCGGGGCCGCGGATTGCGGCGCCGCGGCTTACCTCCACAAAGAAAACCTGAGTCCGGATCTGCTGACCAGGTTATGGCGTGTAGCCGACTGAGGCGCGTCCGATGCAGTTAGGTTACAACCTCGTTCACCGCCATGCGGATGGGCGCATTCAGCTGCACCTCGGCACTCTGCTGGTCATGTATTTCGTTGCCGGCGTGTTGCTGTCGCTGGGGGAGTACAAGTGGGTGACGCGATCCCCCTGGATGCTGGCCCTGCTCTACGTTTGCTCCGCGCAGTGTGTCCTGCTGGGGTTCGCGCTGCGCCTGGCGCGACGCGGTAACCGCCTGCAATCGATCACGCTGGTTTGTATCGGTAACTGGATCGCCGTTTTGCTTGTCACGCTTATCGTGCCGAACTTGCTGTCGATCATGGTGCTTTTGGCGTTGGCGCCCGTCGTTTTCGCTGAGCCCTACGTCAGTTCGCAGCGTGGGCTCGCTTTCACGCTGATTACCGTCGGCTGCGTGCTGGCGATGTCCGCGCTGGCACGGTTTCAGGACATTTCGCACCTGTCCGCGAAGGCTTCTCACGCGGTCGAGAGCGCGTTCATCAACGTGGCACTCCCGATCCTTGCCGTCTATATCCTGCTGTTTGTCTGGAACAACGCCGCGGCGCTGCGGGTATCGGAAAAGATGCTCCAGGACCGCGCCGCCGAACTCGCGGCGTCACGTACCCGGCTGATCACCGCCGCTGACGAGGAACGCCGCCGCGTCGAACGCGACCTGCACGACGGCGCGCAACAACACCTCGTCGCTCTGGCGGTGCTCCTCCAACTGGCCCGCACCGCGGGACAAGATCGATACCAGCCGCTGCTGACCGAGGCGTCGGGGGTGCTCGAGAACGCGATCGGCGATATCCGTCGACTCGCTCACGGTATTTACCCCCCGCTGCTCGTCAGCGGCGGTCTGGCCCAAGCCTTGCCGGCGGTCGCCGCGCGCGCTTCGGTGCCCGTGCGGCTGAACCTGCAGGGCCTCGGCCGTTACCCTGCTGCGGTCGAGACCGCCCTCTATTTCTGCTGCAGCGAGGCGCTGCAGAATGCCGCCAAACACGGCGGCCCCGGTACCACGGCCGCGATCACGGCCGAGGCCGATGACCGGACGCTTACCCTCACGATCAGCGACACCGGCCGCGGGTTCGATCCCGCGACCACGGGGACCGGGCTGACCAATATGACCGACCGTGTGTCGGCAATCGGCGGGGACCTCAAGTTCGACACCGCGCCCGGACGCGGCACTCGCGTCACCGCCGTCGTCGCGCACCCGGTGCAAACGGGCAACCCGGAACAGCCCGGAAACGGTGCAGCGCGTGTTGATCTGACGCGCGCTCGTGGTTGACCATTAAGGCAAGGACAGGGGATATATCTTGGCATCGCCCATATTGGCTCTCGTGGCAGCCGCGCGCGTCGGGGTGGGAGCCGCCATGCTGCTCGCCTCCGACCGCTTCTTCAAGCCCGAATCTGGCACCGAGACACTGCTGATGCAGACGATCGGAATTCGCGACCTGGTAATCGGGTCGGGAGCCTGCGCCGCGTTGGTGCGCGGCGGCGACGGCGAGTTCCGTCGCTGGGCGACCTTTGGGTTGATCAGCGATAGCGCCGATCTTGTTCTCGGGCTGCGCAGTAGGCCCCTGGTCGGCACCAAGAGCGCGCTGATCGCCACGCTGGCCCCGGTGCCATTCGTGGGCGCGGCCGTGTTCGGCTTCGTCCAGAGCGCCCGGAGCGCCCGAAGTCCCCGGAGTCCTGCGATAGCCCGCTAGGAATCCGTCCTCGAACGGTCGAGTTGCGTTCGGGCATCGTCGATTTGGTCGTACGCGTAGGTCGCCATGGCGGCCGTGGTCATCGCCGCGCCATCGCGGGCCAGCGATTCATACGCCTGCTCGCCGAGGGCCCGTCGGAGGTCGGCGACGGCGATGCCGAGCTCAGGAAATGCCCCCGCGGTGAGAGGGCTCAACGCAAACCCGATGATCGTGGCGGCCTGCTCGCGGCGATGGTGGCGGTTTAGCAATGTGGCAAGGACGGCCAGCGGCGAGCGCATCGCCGGGATGTTGCCCGACTGGTGGTAATTGCGAATGGACAGCGTGAGGTGATCCAACGCGGCTGCCGATTCGCCATGTTGAGTCTCGAGACGCGCCAAATTGTGGCAGAAGTACGACTCGTTGACGCGGATGCCCATGTCTTGCGCGATCACCAAGCCGCGGCTCCAGGCATCGAGTGCGGCGGTGGGATCGGTGTCCCTGACGGCAAAGCCGTAGGCCAGCAGCGCGTACGACAGTGACCATGGATTGCCGGTCGCTTCCGCGATCTCGATGAGACCAGTCGCGGTGGTTCTTGCTTCGTCATCGGAACCCGCCATCACCAACGCCAAGACCAGGCATACCCGGGGCGATTCCGAGAGAATCGCGACGGCCCGCAATGTGGGCATGGCACAAGTCGGCGAATCGTGCGGCCTCGCCGGTGACCAGGTAAACACCACCGAACAAGGCGTCGAGATCGAACGGCACGTCTTGGCGGCCACGGCGTATTGCCGACGTGCCGGCCTCGACGTAGCCGATCGCATCCTCGATCCGTCCGTGGGTCCAGCACAGCGCGGCCATCACCAGCAGTGCCGTCAGCCGAGGATGGTCGACGGCGCGCGCGGGCTCGATGAGTTCTTCGGCCCAGGTGACGGGCTCATTGTTCTCGACCAGCAAGCCGAGCAGGCACGCGAAAAATGCGATGGCGGCGGCGGTGTCGAGGTCGCTCTGGTCGGCGGCCCATCGAAACGCGCCGCGCAGGTTGGCCAGTGCCGTCGTGAACCACTCGTAGGCCTCGCGCTGGCCGGGGCTGTCCCACAGCGCGAGGATGTCGGCCTCACGCCCGGCGAAGTAGCGGGCATGCGCGGTGTGTACTTCGATCGCCTCGCCGCGGGCGACGAGTTGTTCCTCGGCGAATTGGCGGATCGTATCCAGCATGGAAAACCTGGTCCGCGCCGGCGACCGGTCGGCGACCAGCAGCGATTTGCCGACCAGGGCATGCAGCAGATCCAGAGCCGCGTACTCATCGGGGAAACCCGTTATCGCACAGGCGCTTTGCAGGTCGAATCCGCCGGCGAACACCGAACACCGGGCCAGCTGCGCCTTTTCCGGGTCCCGCAGGAGGTCAAACGACCACGCCACCGCGTGGCGCAGAGTTTGGTGGCGTTCCAGCCCTCGTCGCGAGCCGACCAGCAGCCGGAAGCGGTGGTCGAGACGATCGCGCACCTCGATCGGGACCATTGACGCCATCCGCGAGGCGGCCAGCTCGATCGCCAACGGGATCCCGTCCAGACGGCGGCAGATCTCTACCACCGCCGCGGCGTCGCCGGCATCGGTCAGCGAGAACCGCGGCGACACGCTGCGCGCGCGTTCGACGAAAAGGGTGACCGCGGCCGAGTCGGTCCCCGCGTCGACGTCCAAAGACGGCAGCGGCCCGCACAGAATGACACACCCGACACGCCGCGTTCGAACTTTGCCGCTTCGGCTGTCACGATGGAGTGCATGACCACCGCGATCGTGGTGACGACGCTGGGGCTCTTGGGGATCGGCATCGTTGTCAACGAACTTCTTCGGCTCAAGAAGTGGCTGAAGAATTCGCCGGCGAGTGAGCCGGTCGACGACGGCGATGACGGAGCCGAAGAACTTCCAGAAAAGACCTAGCCGCTTAGGCTGCGAAAGGCCGCAACCGTGTCGGCCACGGTGTCGCGCGGATCCCGATAGGTGATGCCGAGTTCCCGCTCGCTCGGCGAATCGTCGGACTCCGGCATCTGCGTGTAGTACTGCATGCCCGCCGCGGTGAACGGATTGTCGAACGGCAGATACGGTCCCACTCGATCCAGCACCGTCCCCGCAACGCGCAGCACGGTGTCGGGAACCGGAACGGCGACCATCCGCGTCTTGCCGGCCTCGCGGAGCATGTTCGCGAGTTCGCCCACCGGAACGCGATGACCACCCACCATGTAGCGGCGCGGACCCCGGCCGGGTTCCAACAGGGCCGCGTGCAGCGCGGCCAGATCGCGGACGTCGATGATCAACCACGCCGCGTTCTCGCCCGGGAATCGTGTGAATCTGCAGCGCCGCTTTGACGCCTTCCCCGGCCTCACCGAATTGGTCGCCGACCGGCGGACCGAGGACCATGCCGGGGTAGGTGATGTTCACCGGCGCGCCGGCGTCCTGCAAACCGCGGGCATAGATTTCGACCTGCGCTTTGGAGGTTCCGTATCCATCTGTTCCGCCGACCACCGGCAGATCGGCCGTCAGCGTCCCCAACTCGGGATGAAACAGCGCCGTGAAGCTCGATACGTGCACAACGGGATCGAGTCCCAGTTGGACGGCCTGACCGAGGACGTTGCGGGCGCCCTCCATGTTGGTGGCGATCATCTGCGCGGTCTGGCGCGGGTCGGTGGCGACCAGGGCCGCGCTGTGCACGACGGCGTCGCATCCGGTCAGCGCCTCGCGTACCGACTCGCGGTCTTTGATGTCCCCGACGACCAAGTCCGACACGTCGACGCCCAGTTTGGCGACGGACGTCTGCAGCTTCGCGGGAGTTCGTACCAGGAAGCGGACCGAGTGGCCCGCGTCAGCAATGGCCTTGGCGGTCCAACCGCCTACAAATCCCGTGCCGCCGGTGACTAGAACGCGCATGGTGAGATTCTGCAACTCCGCGCCGCGAGTCCCGTCGGTGGGGGCATCAAGCGGCAGTGGCAAGCTACGGGCGAGCTACAGGTGACTCGCCGCGTAGCTCGCGGCTTGGCCCGTCATGCCGTTCACCGCGTAGAGGGTGTGCTGCAGATTGGCGGCTGCCGCCGGTTCCGCAGATCCCGTCGCCGTCGGCGCATAACTCAAGGGTCTTCGGCTGGTACAGGGGGCCGATGGCGATCCGCGGCGCGCCGTACTGCTGCAGGAACTGCTGGGAAGGAGTCCCGAAGAGCGTGACGGCGGCGACGTGATTGGCGATCTCGGCCGGCATCGGAGGCGGAACCGCCGCGGCGGGCACACCCGCCGGTACCGCTGCCGAGGTCACATAGCCGGCGACCGCCGCGCCCTGGGAGTATCCGCCGAGCACCTCGCGGGTCTTGGGGCAGCTGGCCGCCATGGATTCGATATGGTTGCCGGCGTCACGGATGCCGTCGATGACGGTCAACGGGAAATCGCCGCTGGAAAAGTCGGTGCTGGCGGGGTAATTGACCGCATACACGCTGAGCGACCTGCCGCCGATCTGCGAGCGCAGCTCGTCGACGAACGGCCCGCCGATGTTGCCAACACCTGCCGCCTCGCCGGACCCGCGGGCGAAGACCACCTCGACGTCGGGACACGGATCCGCACCCGCCTTCGGCGTGGGCATCCAAAGCAGGGCCGATGCGGCCACCACTACCGGCACTACCGGGATCAATTTCAAGACATTCATTTTTCACCACCGTATGCATCGCTCATTTACCCGATTCCTACCCCATAAACGGGCCAGCAGGCCCGGGGGTTCGCCCCGAGGCTTGCTGGCCCTTGACCGTGGCTATTTCTTGAAGGCGTCCTTCACCTTCTCGCCGGCATCCTTCAGGCTGGACTTGGCCTGGTCCGCCAGGCCTTCGTCCCTGGTGTCGCGATCGCCCGTGGCCTTGCCGATGGCCTCCTTGGCCTTACCGCCGAGGTCCTCGATCTTGTTTTTCACTTTGTCTTCGGTGCTCATGTGTTTCCCTCCATTACCAGCGATTGCGCGGTTGCGGTCTACGTCGGCTGCCCGACAGCCTGAAGGTGTCCTTGACGTTCTCGCCAGCGTCTTTCAGGTTGGCCTTCAACTGATCCCGCCTACCTTGGTACTCGGTACGTCGGTTGCCGGTGATCCTGCCGACGGTCTCCTTCACCCTGCCGCCCCAGTACTGGGCCTTGTTGTTCAGCTTGTTCCTGGCGGTCATTGGCGTCTCAACTCCTTTGCTTACAACTATTCGGGAGGAGTACCCGAGTACCCGCGATCGCAAAACTGGCAATTGCGCCACAGTGATACGTTCAACCTCGTGATCGCCCCGTCGACCCTTCTGACAACCGGCGATGGCTTGCCACGTGGCGTAACCGGTGCGGCCGATCCGCATTTCGCGAACGTCGTGAAGCAGTTCGGGCAACTGTTTCCGGGGCGCCGTTTCGGCGGCGGGGCGCTGGCCGTCTACATCGACGGTGAGCCCGTCGTCGACGTCTGGACGGGATGGTCGGACCGGGCCGGCACCCAACGCTGGACCGCCGACACCGGCACCATGGTGTTCTCCGCGACCAAGGGCCTGGCATCGACGGTGATTCACCGGCTGGCCGATCGGGGCCTGCTGTCCTATGACGAGCCCGTCGCCGAATACTGGCCGGAATTCGCGGCCAACGGCAAGGAGGACATCACGGTGCGCGATGTCCTGCGGCATCGATCCGGGTTGTCGCACCTGCGCGGCGCTACCAAGACGCAGTTGATGGATC
>CAVVLC010000040.1:0-99890 GCA_963748885.1 uncultured Actinomycetota bacterium | reverse complement strand
GGCGAGCAGCTGATCACGATCGACGAGCTGCGCGCCCGAATGCCCGACCTGCGAGCCCGAGAAACCAACCTGGGCAACCAGATCCAGGCACTCGACGCCCAGCTCGCCGACCGTGACGGCTACCTCGCGCTTGCTGCCGACCTGGAAGGCTTCCTCGCCCAACTCCACCGCAAAGCCAAGGTCTCCACCGTCGAAGAACGCCAACGCGTGCTGCGGCTGCTGGTCAAAGATGTCCTCGTCGGCGCCGACAAGATCACCATCCGACACCGCATCCCGATCCGCGAACGCCTGACCAACGGCACCCACACCGACGGCGACACCGAACCGGAGGGCGACCATCAACCACATTGCCAAGTGCGTTGGAGGCGTGCTCTCTCCGCTGCTGGCCAACATCGCCTTGTCGATCCTGGACGAGCACTTCGCCCAGATCCCTGGCGGTCCAGCCACTAAGGAATGGGAGCGCCGCAAACGGCGGCAGCGTGGCCAGGCCAACTACCGGTTGATCCGGTACGCGGATGATTTCCTGGTCATGGTGTCCGGCGACCGTGGACACGCCGTGCTGGCGCGGGAAACGGTTGCGGAGGTCCTGGCACCGATGGGCTTGCGCCTGTCGGAAGCCAAGACGATGATCACGCACATCGAGGCGGGCCTCGATTTCTTGGGGTGGCGTATCCAGCGGCACCGCAAACGAGGCACCACAAGGCATTACGTCTACACCTACCCCGCCAAGAAAGCCCTCAAGGCGATCACGGCCAAGGTAAGGACGCTGTGCCGAACAGACGTCAACCGGCCACTGCCAGCCCTGCTGCACCGGCTCAACCCGGTGCTGCGCGGCTGGTGCGCCTACTTCCGGCCGGGGGTGTCGAGCTCGACCTTTCAATACCTGAGCAAGATCGCGTGGTATCAGGTGACGAAGTGGATCCGACGCACGCACCGCCGAATGACCTGGAAGGAACTCCGCCGACGCTACTGCGGCGGCGGATGGTGGCCGACCACGGCGACCGGGCAGCTGTTCGATCCCGGCCGGGTGCGCGTCACGCGCTACCGATACCGGGGCACAGCCATCCCGACGCCATGGACCACCGCGGCATGAGGACATCCGTTCAGCCCGAAGGGATTTGTGGAGAGCCCGGTGCTCGGTAACGGGCACGCCGGGTTCGGGAGGCGGCCCGGAGAAACCCACCGGTGGCAACACCGGCAGGGCGCTCCGGGTCGACCTCACCGCGGCAACGGCGACACCCACCATCAAGCTCTAAGGGCTCTCGGCAACCGCTTCGTCGGCATCCTCCACGGCTGCCTCCGCCACCACGCGCTCTACGACGAACACAAAGCGTGGGCACACCGCAGCGCAGCAACTACTGCTTGACACATTACGGACCTGGGATGTCTAACCTCGGGCTCATGTACCGGTTTTTCGCCGAGATCGCCGACCCACCTGACGGCAGCGCATCCGTGCCGGCGGTGCGCGAGGTGCTGTGGGCGCGGCTGCGCCTGACGCCCCGGGAGATCGTCCGGCGCTTCAAGCTCGCGGCCCGGATCCGGCCGCACGCTCGCTGACTGATCCTCCGGTGCCGCCCGAGCTGCCCGAGTTGGCCGCCGCGGTGGAAGCCGGCGCGGTCGGGCGAGGACCACATCCGCGCGGTGTGCGCGGCGCTGGATGTGCTGCCGTCGTGCATCGCGCCCCCGGATGCGGCGGACGCCGAGCGCAAGCTGGTGCATCATGCGACCAAACTCGATTCGGGCATCGTCACCAAGCTTGGTCGGCGCATAGCCGACCACCTCAACCCGGACCGCAACTCGCCGACCACACCGGCCGGCCGTTGTACCTTGGCCGCCAGAAGCGCATCGCCACGGCGGACCAGAGGCTTAGCTGCTACGCCCGCGACCGGGGCTGCACCCATCCGAATTGCCTCGAGCCCGGTTATCACTGCGAGGTCCACCATGCACCGGATTGGGCCGACGGCGCTCGCACCGACGCGGACAACCGTATTTCGGGTGCGCCCAGCACCACGATCTGGCGAGCTGCGGCGAGCGGCGGACCATCGTCACCGACGGGGGGCGACTTGGCTGGACCGACGGCACGGGCCCGCTCGAAATCAACCACGCCCACCACCCGGAGGAGCTGCTCCGCGGGGATCCCGGCCCGCCCGCGGAGGAAGGTTGAGGGCTGCCGGGCGGCGCGCTGACACCTAGGCCGGGCCGAAGAAACCCGCCTGGTTATCGCCCTGATTAAAGAATCCGGAGCTGTCGCTGCCCGAAACGCCGATACCCGAGGTACCAATGAATGAATTGGTACTAGCCGAGTTTGCGATACCTGTGTTCACGGAGCCGTTGTTCCCGATGCCCGTGTTAGTACCGCCGGTACCCGAATTGAAGAAGCCTGTGTTGGATCCACCGCTGCCCGAGTTGTAGAAGCCGACGTTATTGCCGCCGTCACCGGAGTTGCCGAAGCCCGAGTTGGATCCGCCGTTGCCCACATTGAAGAAGCCTGAGTTATTGCCGCCGGTGCCCGAATTCCAGAAACCCGAGTTCCCCGAGCCCGTGTTGCCGTAGCCCGAATTCTGGACTACCCCGGTCAGGTCCGCCGACTGGTCGATACCCGTGTCCAAGACACCCGAATTAAACAGGCCCGCGTTGCTTTCGCCTGAATTAAAGAAACCCGTGTTGCCCGCACCCGTGTTGAAGCTGCCTGTGTTGCCCGCACCCGGGTTGAAGCTGCCGGTGTTATTGAAGCCCGAGTTGAACACACCCATGTTGTCGCTACCGCCATTGAAGGCGCCGACGTTGTGGGAACCCTGATTCAGGAATCCGAAGTTGGAGTTGCCGACGTTTATGAGCCCGAAGTTGCCGCCGCCCACATTCCCGAAGCCGGTGTTGGCGTCGCCCGCATTCCAGAAGCCGGTGTTGCCGGTACCCCCGCTGCCGAAGCCCCAGTTCCCGTCCCCCGAGTTGAAGAACCCGACGTTGTTGTCGCCGGAGTTGAACAACCCGATGTTGTTGCTTCCCGAGTTCCCGAAGCCGGTGTTTCCGCCGCCCGAGTTCAGCGCGCCGAAGCCCACCTGTTTGCTGCCCGTGAGCCCGAAGCCGATGTCATTGTTACCGCTGTTCCCGAAGCCGATATTGCCGTTGCCGATGTTCCCGAAGCCGAAGTTGCCGCTGCCCCGGTTTCCCGAGCCGACATTGTTGCTGCCCTGGTTACCGCTGCCCAGGTTCAACCCGCCTAGGTTCCCGCTGCCGATGTTGAGGCTGCCCTGGTTTCCGAAGCCCAAATTGAGGGACCGCGTGGCTGTTGCCAACGAAGTCGCCTGTGCGCCGCCGGCGGACCCGCCCAGCCCGCCCACAACCGAGTTAACGGCCTGTTGCGCCAGGCTCGCCAGCTTTGGCATAGAACTCCGCCAGGGCGTCAGCTGCCCGATCGCCGCCGACACCCCGCCGTGATAGGCACCCATCGCGGCCGCATCCTGCGCCCACATCGCCTCGTATTCGCCTTCGGTGGCCATGATCGCCGGAGCGGCGAACCCAAACAGGTTCGCCCTCACCAACTGCACCAGTCGGCTGCGGTTGACCTCGACCGCCACGGGATGCACCACGGCCGCCAGAGCCGTCTCAAACATTCCAGCCACCGCCGTGGCCTGCGCGGCCGCCGCACCAGCCTCGGTCGCCGCCGCACTCAGGTAACTCGTGTAAGGGGCCGCCGCGGCCGCCATCGCCGCCGACGCCGCACCCTGCCAGGGCCCACCCGCTAAATCCGAGGTCACCGACGAAAACGACGCCGCCGCCGACGACAACTGGGCACCCAAACCCTCCCAGGCAGTCGCGGCCGCCAGCATCGGACTCGACCCCGAGCCGGAAAACATCCGCGCCGAAGTAACTTCGGGCGGCAGCAGCGAAAAACTCATAACACCCGTACCTTCCTAGCTACGGCACTCCGCGGTGACACCGGGGTCGATGGCCCGCCAATTCCGGCGACCCCAGTAAGGGCAACTTTATGTTAGCCTGTCCCGCCAAATCTGAAATCTCGAAGACAATATCTGTCGGCCCGGAAAATTTGTCTTCCCCGGTCAGGTCGCCGCGTTGTCGAGCGTGAACGGCCGGAAGCTGCCGTCGAGCACCTGGCGATGACCGATCGTGCGTCCGGTGACCACACCCGCGTCCACCAGCGCCAGCTCGCACCGCCGCCTCGGCGAACTCTTCGGCCGGGGCCGTGTCGACGAAATCGGTCGCGTAGTACGACAGGCCCGGCGTCATGATCGGCTTCGACGGCGACAGCGCGTTGACCGCGATGTTGTAGCCGGCCAGATCGAACGCCGCGCACTGGGTGAGATGCTCGAGCGCCGCCTTGGAGCCCCCGTAACCGGGCAGCACCCCGCCGCTGCGGTCGGGGATAGGGCCCATCGCCGGGCATCCGCGACGCCACCGAGGTGATGTTGATGATCGAGCCACCACCGGCGTCGATCATGTCGGGGCACACCATCTGCATCAGCTCGTAAGCCGCGAACACCGCGATCTCGAAGTGGCGGCGATATGCGGTCAACGGCGTGCTGACGAACCCCGGCCAGCCGGGTTTGGCGCCAGCCGGCTTGGCACCAGCCGGTTTGGCGCTTCGGCGCTGGTCGGCGCCGGATACCGGTGGGCGGCCCGGCGCGGTGAATGCCGCGTTGTTGACCAGAATTGTGATGGGGCCCAGCGCATCTCGGGCCGATGGCCACCAAACGGGCGACGTCGTCGCGATCGGTCAGGTCGGCCCGGACCGCCACCGCGCGTCCGCCGGCCGCCACGATCTCGGCGACCGTCTCACCGATGGTTCCGGGCAGCCGGTCGTCCCAAACCTGTTCGGTGCGTCCCGCGACGGCCACCGCGGCACCGTCGGCCGCCAGCGCCAGCGCGATCGCCCGGCCCAGGCCGCGGCTGCCGCCGGTAACGATCGCGGACCGGCCGGCAAGTCGCCCCGACCCGCTCCTGTCACCGGGTCACCCCGTGCACGACGATGGCGGTGGTCTGGTCCACCCACGCGTCATCCAGCTTCTCGTCGGGACGCAGCAGCATCCGCAGCATCGTCGCTCCCGCCAATCAACTCGATCAGCCGGTCCGGGTCCACATCGGGATGAGCTTCGCCGCGGTCGACGGCTTCACGCAGCCGCATCTCGCACGGCGGTGAACAGGTCGGTAAAACGCGACATCACCCGCGTGTTGAGAGCGGCATCGGCCGTCATGTCGGCGACCAGACCGGGCAACGCGGCGCGCACGACCGGGGTGGTGAACACATCGCGCGTGGCCTCGATCATCATCCGCATATCCGCCGCGATATCGCCCTCCGGAGACTCCAACGCGGTGGGCGCCACCGGGAACGCCGCCTCATGCACCAACTCGGCCTTGCTCGACCACCGGCGGTAAAGCGCGGATTTGGTGGTCCCGGCGCGTTCGGCGACGGCGGCCAGGCTCAGGTTCGAATAACCGATCTGCACAAGCAGTTCCGCGGTCGCCGACAGGATCGCCTCATCGATGCGCGGATCGCGGGGGCGCCCGGCGCCGGGGGCCTTGTCAAGGGAGGACGGGTCTGCTTTCATAACGCTACCTACCGTATCGTAATTGCCGCAGAAGTCTCAAAGTGCAGAAGTCTAAAGAGCAGAAGTCTCAAGAATGGAGGCACCCCGTGGCCGATGAACGCCCGTCGAAGAGTCGGCCACATGCAGCGCTCCAGCCGGGACACCACGACCGTCCCGCGGCTGATGTCGCAGTGGCTGTCGACCGTATTGCCCGGCGGAGCACACCCGAGGTGACCGTCGAAAGCGGCGTGGACTCGAAGGGCATGTCGTCGGAGACCATCATCCTGACGGCGCGCTGGGAGCAGGACGGCCAGCCGATCGAACAGAAGCTGGTGGCCCGGGTGGCGCCCACCACCGAAGACGTGCCGGTGTTCCCGACGTATCGGCTTGACCACCAATTCGAGGTCATCCGAAGTGTCGGCGAGCTGACCGACGTGCCGGTTCCCCGGGTGCGCTGGATCGAGCCCACCGGCGACGTGCTGGGCGCGCCGTTCTTCCTGATGGATTACGTCGACGGCGTGGTCCCGCCCGACGTGATGCCCTACACGTTCGGCGGCAACTGGTTCGCCGACGCACCGCCCGAGCAGCAGCGCAAACTGCAGGACGGCACCGTCGGAGTGCTGGCCAAGCTGCATTCAATCCCTGACGCGCAGAAAACATTCGGCTTCCTGACCGAGGGCCTGGCCGGCGACACGGCGCTGCGCCGGCACTTCGGTTGGGTGCGGTCCTGGTACGACTTCGCGGTTCCCGATATCGGCCGATCAGCGTTGGTGGAACGGACTTTGGCGTGGTTGGAAGACAACTGGCCGGAGCAGGTCGCCGCTGGCGAGCCGGTGCTGAACTGGGGCGACGCCCGGGTCGGCAACGTCCTGTACCGCGACTTCGCCCCGGTGGCGGTGCTGGACTGGGAGATGGTGACGCTGGGACCACGCGAGCTCGACGTCGCGTGGATGATCTACGCGCACATGGTTTTTCAGGAACTCACCGGCCTCGCGGGACTGCCGGGACTGCCCGAGGTGATGCGCGAGGAGGACGTCCGCGCCACCTACCAGCGACTCACCGGAGTCGAAGTCGGCGACCTGCGCTGGTTCTACGTCTACTCCGGGGTGATGTGGGCTTGCGTGTTCATGCGCACCGGCGCGCGGCGGGTGCACTTCGGCGAGATCGAGAAGCCCGACGACGTCGAATCGCTGTTCTACCACGCCGGATTGATGCGCCGCCTTATCGGAGAGGAAAGCTAATGCCAGGAACACTTGGACCGCTCGACGAGTACCCGGTACATCAGGTTCCGCAGCCGATCGCGTGGCCGGGTTCCTCGGACCGCAACTTCTACGATCGCTCCTACTTCAACGCCCACGACCGCACCGGGAACATCTTCCTGATCAGCGGCATCGGCTACTACCCCAACCTCGGCGTGAAGGACGCGTTCGTGCTCATCCGGCGCGGGGATACGCCAGACCGCGGTGCACCTTTCGGACGCGATCGACCAGGACCGGCTCAACCAGAACGTCATGGGCTACCGGATCGAGGTCGTCGACCCGCTGCGCAAACTGCGGCTGATCCTCGACGAAACCGAGGGCATCGCAGCCGATCTCACCTGGGAGGGCCTGTTCGACGTCGTCCAGGAACAGCCGCACATATTGCGATCCGGCAACCGGGTGACGCTCAACGCGCAGCGCTTCGCCCAGCTCGGCAGCTGGAGCGGCCGGATTGTCGTCGACGGCGAAGAGATCGCCGTCGACCCCGCGACCTGGATCGGTAGCCGCGACCGGTCCTGGGGCATCCGGCCGATCGGCGAGGCCGAACCCGCCGGGCCGGCCCGCCGACCCGCCGTTCGAGGGCATGTGGTGGCTCTACGTGCCGATGGCGTTCGACGACTTCGCCATCGTGCTGATCATCCAGGAGGAGCCCGAACGGATTCCGCTCGCTCAACGACTGCACCCGGGTTTGGCGCGACGGTCGCGTCGAACAGCTGGGCTGGCCGCGGGTCAAGATCCACTACCGTTCCGGCACCCGCATCCCGACCGGCGCCACGATCGACGCCACCGCCCCCGACGGGACCCCGGTGCACTTCGACGTGGAGTCCAAGCTGCCGGTACCCATCCACGTCGGCGGCGGCTACGGCGGCGACTCGGACTGGATGCACGGCATGTGGAAGGGCGAGAAGTTCGTCGAGCGGCTGACCTACGACATGACCGACCCGGGGATCATCGCCCGGTCCGGCTTCGGCGTGATCGACCACGTGGGCCGCGCGGTATGCCGCGACGGCGACGCCGACCCGGTGGAGGGCTGGGGTCTCTACGAGCATGGCGCGCTAGGCCGCCACGACCCGTCCGGGTTCACCGACTGGTTGACCGTCGCGCCCTAGCACCGCCTTAACACCCGGGCCGCCCGACCCGGCTGGCCTACGTAACCCGCGAATGCGGTTCACTGGAGCGCGTGACAGATCCGTCGTGGAGCGTCGACGTTGTGGTGGTGGGCGCCGGCTTCGCCGGGCTGGCCGCGGCCCGCGAACTGACCCGGCTGGGCCACGACGTGCTGGTTTTGGAGGGCCGCGACCGGGTGGGCGGGCGCTCGTTCACCGGCAGCGTCGCGGGTTTGCCCGTGGATCTGGGCGGCACGTTTCGTCGGCCCGACCCAGGACGCGGTGCTCGCGCTGGCCGCCGAGCTGGACGTCGACACCACACCGACCTACAACGACGGGAAAAACCTGATCCATTGGCGCGGCTGGTCGCGCTCCTACCGCGGCACCATCCCCAAGCTGTCGCTGTCCGCACTGCTCGACATCGGCCGGCTGCGTTGGCAATTCGACAGAATTTCGCGCGGCGTTCCGCTGGCGGCGCCCTGGGACGCGCGGCGCGCCGGCGAGCTCGACAGCCTGTCGCTCGGCGGGTGGTTGCGGTCGGTGCGCGCCAGCGCCTCGTCACACGATCTGATGGCCATCATGGCCCGGGTGACCTGGGGGTGCGAGCCCGACGACGTGTCGATGCTGCACGCCGCCCGCTACGTGCACGGCAGCCGGCGGCCTGGACCGGCTGCTCGACGTCGAAGACGGCGCCCAGCAGGACCGCTTCCCCGGCGGCACCCAGCAGATCGCCGAGGCGGCGGCCGCCGAACTCGGCGACCGGGTCGTGCTCGGACGCGCCGGTCCGTCGCATCGAGCGGCACGGTGCCGGCTTGACGATCACCTCCGATCGCGGCGAGGCCGAGGCCGGGTTCGCCATCGTCGCGATCCCGCCGGCCCACCGCGCGGCCATCGAGTTCACTCCGCCGCTGCCGCCCGAGTACCCCGAGCTCGCCAAGCATTGGCCGCAGGGCCGGCTCAGCAAGGCCTATGCCGCGTACACGACGCCGTTCTGGCGGGCCAACGGGTTCTCCGGCCAGGCGCTGTCCGACAAGGGCCCGGTGTTCATCACCTTCGACGTCAGCCCGGCATGCGACGACGGGCCGGGCATCCTGCTGGGTTTCGTCGATGCCCGCGCATTCGACTCGCTGCCCGCCGACGCAGCGCCGCCGCGACGCGCTGCGCTGCTTCGCCTCGCTGTTCGGCGACGAGGCGCTCCAACCCGCTCGACTACGTCGATCACCGTTGGGGCGCAGAGGAATTCGCGCCGGGCGGTCCGACCGCCGCGGTACCGCCGGGGTCGTGGACCAAATACGGGCCGTGGTTGCGTCAGCCGGTCGGGCCGATTCACTGGGCCGGCACCGAAACCGCGGACGAATGGACCGGGTATCTCGATGGCGCCGTCAGATCCGGCCAGCGGGCGGCCGCCGAGGTCGCCGCGCTGCTATGAGCTGACGCAGCTGACCCGGCGTGCCGGGCCACCGATTCGGCCAGCGCGCGCAGCTGGCGGTTCACCTCGTCATGGTTGTTCCAGCATGGAGCAGTGGCCGCCGGGCAGCTCGACGAGGCCGACGACGTTGGGTGCGGTGGCGGCGATCTTGCGGGACTGGCCGATCGGCGTCAGCCGGTCGCGTTCGACTGCCGATGACCAGGGTCGGCACCGTCAGGCCGTCCAGGTTGAGGTACCGTGCGCCCAGCCCCTCGACGAGCATCCGCGCGCATCCACCGCGGCCCGCCGGCGATGTGTGCGCGAAGAGCTCGTAGATGAGGTTCGCGACGCTCGGGTCCGCCTCGGCGCCGACCGCCAGCATCGGCAATCGACCTGGCGGCTCGGAACGCGCGCCGCATCCGGGATCGGGAAGCCGCCGAACGTGTTGATCAGCCCGCGCCCGGCCAGCACCCGAGCCCGGCGACCGACCAGCCCCGCGGAACCTGCAGGAAATTCACCTTGCGCAGCAGATCCCCGGTGGTGGTGTTGATCAGCGCGACGGCGTCGGCGCGCCGGTGGACCTTGTGGCGGTAGCGCGCCGACCACGCGGAGATGGTGATGCCGCCCATCGAGTGGCCGGCCAGCAGCGCGCGCTCGTGCGGCGCCAGCGTCGCCTCCAGTACCGAATCAAGGTCGGACGCAAGGTTTTTGAGGGTGTATGACCCGCGCCGCGGGACCTCGCTCCGGCCGTGGCCGCGGTGGTCGAAGGCGATCACCCGGTAGTCGGTGGCCAAGTCGGCGATCTGGTAGGTCCAGGCCCGAATGCCGCAGACGAAGCCGTGCGAGAGAACGATCGGATAGCCGTCGGGTGGCCCGAAGATCTGGGTGTGTAACGGTGTGCCGTCCGCCGCGCGGACCATCAACGTTCGGCTGGGTGGCAATTCATCAGGCAGCTGACTCGGCGCGCTGACACGGGTCTTCAGAGCACTCATCACCGCTCCCCCCAAGCGGCACCGTTGCCGCCTTCCGGATTCCCGAGTTTACACACGCGTAACGGAGGAGCAAGGCTAATCCGCCCAAATACCGGGTCACATTTCAGCACGGTTGTCCAACAACTGGGCAAAAAGAAGGTGTACGCCGAATAGGCTGACGCGGTGCCCCCGATGTCGCGTCGGGAATTCCTGGCGCTGACGGCCGGCCTGACCGGCGCCGGGCTGTCGGCTGGGTGCGCAGCGGACGAACGGGGGCCATCGAGCAAGCCATCAGGAAGGCCGTCGGGCACCCCCCCACCGGCGAGTCCAGCGCCACCGGACGCCAAGTCCGTTCTGGTCGTCGGCGCCGGGATGGCTGGCTTGGCGGCCGCGCGCAGTCTTACCGACGCGGGCTGGCCGGTGCGCCTGATCGAGGCCCGCGATCGAATCGGTGGCCGGATCAACACCACTCGCGACTGGGGCGTCCCGCTGGAAATGGGGGCGTCGTGGATCCACGGCGCGATCAACAATCCGTTGATGGATCTAGCCAAAAGCGCAGGGGCACAGCTCGTCCCGACCGCCTACTACAAATACTCGAAATTGGCGCTCGACCCGCGACTGCAGCCCGTCGACTACGACCAAAAGACTTGGCACCGTTTCGTTCCGACGCCCGTGACCAGGTCGACGGCGGGTCGCTGGGCGCCGCGGTCAACGCGGCGCGAAACGCGAGCAACTCTCCACCACCGGACGCGCCCAGTTGGCGTTCTACGTCAGCACCGAGATCGAAGACGAGTACGCCGCCGACGCCGACCAGCTCTCCGCTACCACGTTCGACCAGGGCAACTACACCGGCGGCGACCAGCTCGTCATCCCCGACGGCTACGACGCGCTGCCCAAGCTGCTCGCCGATGGGCTGCAGATCGTGCTGAGTACGCCGGTCACCGCCGTCGCGCAACGGAACAACTCCGTCCTCGTGCGGGCCGGCGACCAGTCGTTCGAGGGGCCCGCGGCGATCGTCACCGTTCCGCTCGGAGTGCTCAAATCCGGTGCGATCAGCTTTCGATCCGCCGCTGCCCGACGCACACGCCCATGCGGTGAGCGCGCTGGGATTCGGCGTGTTGTCCAAGAGCTTCTTCCGTTTCGAGCGGCGAACCTGGGACTTGGAGAACGCCTTGTACGAATACCATCGGCACCGACCCCGGCGGTAGTGGGCGCAATGGTTCACTTTGCCGAGCCGCCGACGGCCCAATTGTGTTGGCTTTCAACGCCGGTCAGCGCGGCCGATCCGTGGAGTCCACCCTCGGCCAACGAGTCTGATGGCCAGCGCGCTGCCCATCGCGCGCCAGCTGTTCGGCAACGACATCGCGCCGGTCGAGGTCCGAACGTCGATTTGGAGCACGGACCCGTACGCGCTCGGCATCGTACTCGTTCCACGCGCCCGGCTCGGGCCTCGACGACCGCCGCCGGCTGCAGGAGCCGATCAGCGATCGGCTCTACTTGGCCGGCGAGGCCGTCGGTACCGACAATTTCGCGACCGTGCACGGCGCGTTGCTGAGCGGGCAGCCATGCCGCCGCCGAACTGATGCGCCGGTTGGGCGGCTAGTAGCTTTTCAGTGTTTTCGCGCGTAACGTTGCGCCAGCTCGGCCACGTCGTCTCCCAGACCCGATGGATCCGGCCGTCGCGGTAGGCGGCGATGAGCACGAGCTCGATTCGGGTCGGCTGCTCGCCGGGGCGCGACGTGGTGATCCACACCCGGCCGGCCACCTTGTCCGTGGCCTCCACCCAGGACTGCTCGTCGTATTCGACCCCGTAGCTGATCGGCTGTCTCGTAGATCTTGCGGTGGCTGTCCCGGAATTCGGCGAAATCCTGGCACAGCCCGTCGGAGTACATCAGGAATTCGGGATGGTAATAGTGCTCGATCAGATCGCCGTTCTTGGCGACGACCATCCGCTCGAACATCTCACGGAGCAGGGCAACCGACACAGCCGATGATCCTAGTCGTGCACCGGATCGCCGGCGTGGTCCTCGGCTCGCGCTCCAGCTGGCGAGTAGGCGCAGTGCTTCGTCGGATCTCGAATGCGGCCGCGGTGTAGCCGAATCAGCGACAGGCCGCCCACGCCGGTGACGTCGAGCCGTCCTAGGTAAGGGACAACCGCCGACGTCGGAGTCCGCGCGGCGTGCTGGGACGACGACAGCCTATAGCGGATCAGGGGCCGTGGTGATCACTAGCGCTCGCATTGCATGGGGCGAGCACACCCCGCACATAAGGGCGCCCGCCGATCCTTCCGTAAAGAGAAACACCGAAAAGAATCAATGGCATACACGTAGAGAGGCATCACATCTCAGAAACCGTTCGACACACCACCTAACAAATACAGCTATTCCGCATGGAAGCCGACTGCTGATCCGGCAAGTAGCCAAGGGCGACATGGCATCTCGGCAGGCATCTCGGCGGCAACTGGCCGCTCACAGCGCTCAACCAGCTTGCGGTCCCTCTGCCCAGTCATCGTGCTGCGGCTCTCGTTGCCGGGCCATGCCGGAGGGGAACTCGCGACGGGTGCGGCTTTCCTCGTCGACGAGCCAAAGGGCTTCGGTCATCGACTCGACGATCGGTAGCCCGTGATCGGGCAAGACACGTGTCAGGCGACGCAACGAGTCGCCATTGACGATGCCGCAGTGCAGCTGGGCCCGCTGGTGTTCATGGTTCAGGGCAATCAGCAGCCGAAAACCCGCAATGCCCAGGAAGTCCAGGTGACTGAGATCGAGGATCAGCGGAGCCTTCAGCCGCGCAAAGCCGCGGATCGCTTGTGCCACCAGACCGGCGTTCGCCATGTCGACTTCACCATCGACGCGCAAGACCGTAGACGTGCTACGCGCGTGAACATTCAGCTGCGCCCCGGCGCAGTCGATCACATAGCGGGACCGAGGATGCCCCCATGGCTCCGGTGGATACATATCGCGGAAAGCTGTCATGTGACTGCGCCGATCAAGTGTGGTGGGCCTGTGCTCGCGAGACAGCGGCTGTGGGCTCAACCTCCTGGGAGGATCCTAATGCCAAATACCGGGGCGGGTGGTGGATTCCGCCGCCCTGGTAGTGACAAATCACGAGGAATGCCAAGCCAAGCAGACATTTTCACTCGAAACGGCACTTCACCCGTGTCGAAAGTGTTCGTTTAATGGCTGGCCACGCTGCTTTCCCTTCGCTAATCGGCTCGTGTGGGCCAAAACCTGACGGCCCGAATGTAATTGGTCCACTGCGACGGGCACTCTGCGACGGCCGGTCCCGGCCAGCGCTTCGCCCAAGGCAGGTAGCTATCCAAAAACCGAAATCGTTGACGTGGGAGAACGCTCCTTTGACAGCACCGGAATAGGTTGAGATGGTGCGCGACAAATCGCTGCGGCCGGACCCCCGGCCTCCAGTGGGCGAATTCCGCTACGCGGCCCACGGCGACCGTTGGGAGTGGTCCGACGAGGTCGCCCACATGTATGGCTACGAACCCGGCACCGTCACCCCCACGACCGAGTTGGTGCTGACGCACCAACATCCGATGGACAGGGCGGCGATGGCCAACTTAATCGAGCAGGTGCGCCGGCACGGCACGCCTTTCAGCGGTCGACAGCGAATCATCGATACCCGCGGCGAGGAGCACTCGGTAATCGTGGTCGCGGACCGGTTCTACGAAGACGGCGCGCCCGCCGGTGCCTCCGGGTTCTACGTGGACATCACCCAACAGATCAAGGCGGCCGTGCAGGAACGGCTGACTAAGGCGGTGCTGGCGGTCAGTGCGCGCCGTGCGGTGATCGACCAGGCTATCGGCATGATCATGCTGCGGTACGGGTTAACCGCCGACTCCGCGTTCCAGCTGCTGACCAGGCTCTCCCAGGAATCGAACATCAAGCTGCGGTTTATTGCCGAACGCGTCGTCGCCAACGCCGCCGCGCAGAACACAATTCTCGACGACATGGCCGCTCACATCGATGCGCTGCTAGGCAGGTGCACCGAAAGCACTTAGCAAGCAGTCAAGCCACTCACGACTCAATCGGCCGGCAGCTCATTGCCTCAACGTGGTGTGCGGACTCTGCCCATAGGTCTGGCGGTAGAGGACCGCGAACCGGCCGGTGTGAGCGAAGCCCCAGCGCCCTGCGATCTCGGTGACCGTGGCGCTTGAGTGATCGCCGGCCATCAGGTCGTGATGCGCCCTGTGCAGCCGGACGCGCCGCAGGTATTCCGTGGGTGTGGTGTCGAGCCGATGCCGGAAAAGGTATTGCACCGCCCTGGGTGTGAGATGCACGGCGGCCGCGACGTCGTTGATGCCGACGCCGCCGGCGGCGTGGCGGTGGATGAACGACACTGCGTCCTTGAGCGCCTCCGGGACCGCCGGGTCGCTGAGCAGGTCATGCTCCGCCGTCGCATTGGACGGATAGCACTCGAGCAGCGCGGTGGACAGCAAGGGAGCGGCCGCGGCGGCGATCAGCGGTTGGTCGGCGGTGTCTGCGGAAGCGAAGGTGGCGATCACGTAATCCAGCGCCCGATGCCACGCGCGTACCCGAGTCCGCGAGCGTGGGCGCCCGGTCAAGAACTGGATCCGCTCCGGCAACGGCGCGCACAGGTCGGCGGCGGTCCTGCGCAGCACGTCAGCCGTGATGCTTACGACATCGAACCGCGCGGTATTCAACTCCAGCACGCATGACATGCCATGGGCGACAAGCACCGGCCAATTCGCATTCGGCAACGGCGTGCCCGAAACGGTCAACGATCCCGAACGAGGTTGGATCACCACGACGGAGTCGCCGGACGGGATCTCACAGCGAGCATGGCCCTGAATCAGCACGTCATCGACCGTTATCGAACGCGCATGGCAGCGACGGTGGGTAACAGCCGAGCCGCCCGCGAGCCCGGTGATCCACCAGCCGGGGGTATACGCGTTTGCAAAGAATCGCCGCGCGCCATCCGGCTCACTAGTGCGGAACTCCTCGTGCCGGAGGGCTGACGTGACGTGCCGCCCCGACCGATCACTTGCGACGGGATGCCGGACAGGGTCGAGGTGGCCCGCGCCCCGTAGACCTTCGGCCACGCCGAAGAGCACGCCGGGTGCTGTCTTATCAGTGATGCTTGTCATGGTTGTTCCGGTCGACCTGGCCGACCCCTACGGAAAGACTACACAGCGATCGCCGGGTAGTGCCTCAACCTGTTGTGGCTGTTCTGGCTGTTCTGGCTGTTGTGGCTGTTCTGGTGTGCTGCCGTGCCGCGGGCCGCGAGTAGGGGGAACTCAGCTGTCCATAGATGGTCAGCGATTCCAGCGCGGTTCGGTCCCAGGTGAAGCGCGACAGTGCGCGGCTGCGACCCGCAGCACCCATGCTCTCGCACTGGAAACGCTGCACCTGAAGGCGCCTCAGAGCGGCAACCAACTCATCGAGCCTGCTCGGTGACACCACGAGCCCGGTGACGGCGTGCACGACGACGTCGGTCAGGACACCAACCGGTAGCGTGACCACCGCTCGCGCGCTGGCCATGGCCTGCAGTACCACTGTCGAACGTGGCGGCTGGCGCGGTGTGCAGGCGAGCATGTCGACGGATCTCAGCAACTTCGGCAACTCGTCACCGACGACAGCGCCCAGGAAGCGGACCCGGTCGGCCACCCCCAAGTGCGTGGCGAGGTGTCTGAGCTCGTCGCGCGCCTCGTCGTGGCTGTGGCCGGTGGCCGCGGTTTCCGCGATAACGACCTCTGTGCCCGGAACCCGCGGCAGAGCTCGAATGACGATGTCAAATCCGTTGGACGGAAGTGGATTAGGGGCCAGGCAGAGAACCCGATGAAAATCGCTGCGGGCTGGCGCCGGACCGACCGGGCTGTAGCGCGCACCGTCGACTCCGCCCGGCAGGACGGACAACCGTGCCCGACTGCGCCTGAGTTTGACCAGCGCGTTGACGTCCGCGGTGCTCTCGCCGGTCACCCAGGTCGCGTTGCGCGCCAGAAGCGGCTCGATGCGCTCGCGTTCGGTGTCTTCGCCGCCGCGGTCACTGCCGCCGACGGGGCGGGAACCCGACATGGCGGCCAGGCCCTGGAAGGTCTGGACGGTCGGCAGACGTTGCCGTCGTGCGGCCAGTTGAGCGGCCAAGCCGCCCAGCCAGCCATGCGCGTGCACGATGTCGGGTGGATCCGAGGCCCAGAGGTCCTCGAGTTTGCCGGCCCAGTCGGCGACAAACGGCAGCAAGTCGGCAGCGGATCGCGCCGTCTTGGGCCCGACGCTGATCGGGACGGTTACATAGCCCGGGTCGGTACCGATTATTCCGGTGGGCTGAGTTCGTTGTCTCAGGTAGGCGGTGACGGGCGTGCCCCGGTTCGCCAGCGCCGCACAAAGCTGCGCGCAATCGTCAGCGACGTCGTCGCCGCTGACAACCGCGATCCTCACCGCACCACTATCCTTCGAACCCTGCGCACGCCACCGTGGCACGAATTCCATTGCGCGGATTTAGCCGTTACCCGGCCCGACACCCAGCCAAACGCCGCAGCGACTTCTGTTCTTCCGACGACGCGGTTTTCGCATAATGGATACCTGTCCGTTGGACCGGGGGCACGGCTGTTGTCAGCGGGTGGACACTGGAGGGATGGCGACCGACGCTCTTCGTCCGGCAGTGGAGCTGGTGGCTCTGCTGGCGTCCGCTGGCGGGTTGGATCCCCTGTCGATCATCTTGCGTGATTTGCCAGCGGAGTTTCCGGCCGCCATCCTCGTGCAACAACACCTCGGCGGCCATAGCAGTGTGCTGCCGGCGATCCTGGGCGCACGAACAGCGCATCCGGTCGATTGGGCGCGCGGCGGGCAACGGGTCTTGCCGGGGCAAGTGCTGGTATGTCCGCCGGGAGTGCACATGGAGCTGAAGCCGGACGGTTTGTGTCGGCTGCACCCGATTAAGGCGCCCGGCGAGCGGCGCTTCGACGTGCTGCTGGCGTCGCTGGCCAGCTCGTACGGCCCTCGTTGTCTGGCTGTGGTGCTGTCGGGCTCCGGCCGGGACGGGGCCGAGGGCACCGTGGCGATGAGGAGGGCCGGTGCCGTCGTCATCGCGCAGAGCCCCGAGACCGCCCAATTTCCGTCCATGCCGATCGCGGCGGCGCGGGCCGGTGCCGATCTGGTGTTGCCGATCGCCGAGATCGGCCGCGTGCTGACCGACGTCGTCGAAGGTGCGCCGTTGCCCTCGCCACGGGAGGTACCGTTTCTGGTGTCGCGCGAAACCGATTGGGCCGCAGCGCTGCTGGAGCCGTTTGAGCAGTGGCCGGCTGAGGAGACCGACACAGGTGCCGTGAATACCGCACACCACGACACTGTGACCGAGTCATCTCCAAACCGGCGCGTCGACGGCGCAACCGCCCGTGCGGAAGCCGCCCGATTACGGGTGGCCGAACTCCGGCGGCGATGGCAGGATCTGGCCTCCGGACGCGGCGCCACCGTCCAGACGGTGGCGATCGCACGACGCCGGGCGGAAGAATCGTTGCGCCGCGCGCAACAAGCCCGCCAGGCCGCCAAGCAGGCGGCCGAGCGACGGGCGAACCGACTTGCCGCGCCGCTACGTTAAGACTGCTGCGTAACCTCCATTAGCAGCAGCGCCCCACCGACGGTGCCCTCGGCCGAACGGAATGACGTGCACGTGACCCGGACCCGGGCGGGGCGGCCGCGCCGGTTGATCGCGTCCACCAGCGCTTCACCGGAACCGTCCGGATCAACTAACGCGTTACCGATCAGCGGTCGCACGGCGTCCATCGGCAGTCCGATGTCGAGCGCGGTGAAATTCGTCCCCGTCGTCTCGTCGGCCCGCAGCCCCCAAAGCTCTTCACTCCCCCGGTTCCACACCGCCACTTTCATCTGCCGGTCCACCACGACCATTCCCAACCTGACCGAGTTGACCAGCGAATCGAGGAAGCTCTTGGCGTCATCCAATTCCAGGCTGCGTTCGCGCAGCGTGTCATTGATGGTGTGCAGTTCGTCGTTGGTCGACTGCAGCTCCTCGTTGATCGTCTCGAGTTCTTCGTTGGTGGACTGCAACTCCTCGTTGGTGGTCTCGAGTTCCTCCACCGTGGACTGCAGTTCTTCGTTGGTGGTCTCGAGTTCCTCATTCGTGGATTGCAGCTCTTCATAGGCGGCCTCGAGCTGGCTGTTGGTCTGCACGACCTTGTCGAGCAGCGCGCGCGTCGCGGTGACGTCGAAGAACACGATCGACACCCCGAGCAGGCCGTTGTCGGCGTCGACGAGGGGGTTGATGTGGATCTCGAACCAGACGGTCTCGGCGCCGGGTCGCTGCCAACTGACATCCTGGATCCGCGCCGAACGCCGGTCGACCTTGGCCTGCTCCAGGTAGGCGCGCAGCTCGACCGGGCGGTAGGACACCTCGAGGTCGCGCAGCAGCCGGCCGATGTCGCGAGCCGAGAGGCCGAAGGTGGTCTCCGCCTGCTGGTTGATCATCGCCACCGTGTCCTCGCCGGTGACCACGATCTGGGCCACCGGGCTAGCGCGGAAGGCCAACTCGCGCATCGTGGTGAGGCCGGGCAGCTCACCTTGGCGGTCGTAGAAGGCCACGGCCGGGTCGTAGCGATCCACGCCACCGTGGGATCCGATTGCCTTGCGGAAGATTCGATGCTTCAGATTCAGCGGGCTGAACCGGTCACCGTGACTCAACAGCATCTCGGCGTGCCCGAGGAACAGGGTGCCCTGCGGTGCCAGCGCAAAATGCAGGCGTCCCAGCACGTTTTGCTGGGTCTCGGCATTCAGATACATCAAGGCGTTGCGGCACACCAGCAGATCGACTCGGGAGATCGGCGCGTCCTTGACCAGGTCGTTGCGGCCAAAAATGACCGCGCGGCGCAGGTCTTTCTCAAAAGTGTAGCGTCCGTTGACCTGTACGAAAAAGCGCGCGAGCAGGCCCGCCGGCACCGACTCGACCGCCCTGGCGTCGTAGGATGCGGCGCGGGCCTCGGTGAGCGCGTCTTCGTCGATGTCGGTGGCGTAGATCTTGACCCGCTGCCGGAACGCGTCGGGCCCGAGCGCCTCGGCCAACAGCATGGCCAACGTGTAGGCCTCCTGCCCGGACGCGCATCCGGCGCTCCACACCCGAATCGGGTCGTTTGGACTGCGCTCGGCCAGCAGCCGGGGAATGACGTCGTCGCCGATGAAGTCCCAGGCGTCCGGATCGCGGAAGAACGCCGTGACATTGATCAGGATGGTGTTGAACAGCGAGGCGAATTCATCCGAGCTCGCCTGCAGGACGTCGAGGTATTCCTCGAACGTTTTGTATCCGGCCTGATCCATCCGGTGCCGGACCCGGCGCATCAGCGATGTTCGCTTGTAGCCGGTGAAGTCGAAGCCACGGGAATCCCGCATATAACGCAACACACCCTCAAAGGACTCGTCAGTCGCGCCGTTGGCGTCCATACAGATTCCATCCGAATTGCACTTGCCCGAAGGACTTGAACACTACTAGCGACGTAAGAGCTGATTTTCGCAGCCAACCAGCGCCCACACCGTCTTCCCCGATGAGGTCGGAGTACTGCCCCACACGCGGCACAACGCGGCAACGATGGCAAGGCCGGATACGATCTCGGCGCCGCGGTCGGTGTCTTCGTGCCGGGCTCGGCGGAACCGGGCTGCCGTCCTCCACCGCGACGGTGACGGCGGCGCGGTCGCTCTCGAGGGTCAGCAGCGGCGCGGTCTCGGTGTGGGCGAGGACGTTTTCGACGAACACCGTCGCAATCGTGGCGGCGGTCGGGATCAGATCGCGCCGATCCCACGCGGTGAGCCAGTCGGCGACCGTGTTCCTGGCCAAGCCAACGCTGAGAGGGCTGGCGGGCAGCTGGGTTCGCGCCCGCCGCCGGCCGTCGAACGACCGGTCAGCGATGGCGTCGACCGCCGACTCGCGGGTCGGGTGGACCGGCACATACCGGGCCACGCCGCAGCGGGTGAAGTCGCGCCGACGCTGCTGGTTTGCGCATACGAGCAGGATCGGCACGTCTGGCCAGGTGCTGACGTGCCAGCGAGCGCTGGTGAACGCCGACCACGCCGATTGGGATGGCACGGAGAGATCTTCGACGTCCACGATCACCGCGCGCGGCTCGTCCAGCGCGGCCTTGATGACGGCGTCGCGCAGACTGCGGTATGTGGCGCTATCCAGCACTCCGGTGATCTTCAGGAACGTGACCTCGTGGCGGTGTTCCCGGTCTACTCGGATAGGGAGCCTGGATTTAGCCACCTCCATCACCCGGGCGGGCGCCGCTGGCCGACAGCCGCTGGCTCAGCACCCTGAGCGCGCGTTCGGCTTCCTCGGCCAGGGAGGTATATCGCTGAAAGAGCAGCCCATGATTGACCGTGTCGGCCAGTTGCCTCGCCAGTTTCGCCTTTTCCTGAAGGCTGCGCAGGGCGACCCACAGCGCGTTCTCGACTTCGTCGTCGCGCGCGGCCAGCAGCGCATCGCGCGTCCAGGCATGGCCGACGCGGCAGCGAAAGCTACCGCCGCCCAGCGCAACCAGTGATCCGTTGCAGTCCGGGCAGGTGTACCCCGATACCGGACCCAGGTCCTGGGTATCGAATTCCGTGGAGAAGTGGGAGGCCATGGCGATGCGGTTCTCCATCTCCATAGCAGCGTCGGGCTCCATGTTCAGCTCCTCAATTTCGCGATGCGATAGCTTTTCCAGCACCGCGCCGACGTCGGCCGCCGCGGCCTGATCGTCGAGCACGCCGGCATCGCGCGCGTTGGTCGGCATGGCAGGGAATAACGCGTCGTCGGGTGACTGACCGATCGTGGTGCCGCCGCGCGAACGGATCGCGGCCAGCCCCAGCACGCCGTCGTCGAGCACACCCGACAGCAGTATGCCGATCGCGCGGGGCCCGAAAGTCAATGCCACCGAACGGAATAACGCGTTGATCGCCGGCCGATGCCCATTCTCCGTCGGCCCCTGTGACAACACCACCCGATGATCGGCAACCAGCAGATGGCGGTCCGGGCGTCCAACGTAAATGTGACCCGGCTGCAGGCGAGCACCGTTTTCGGCGGTGACGGCGGGCAGCGGACTCTTTCGGTCGATGATGCGCGCCAGGATGCTGGGTGCCGCGGCGGGCAGGTGCAGGGCCACCAAATAGGCATACGGCAACTCGGGCCACAACCCGGCGGCCACGGTCGACAATGCTTCGACACCCCCAGCCGAGGCACCGATCGCCACCACTCCGCGGAGTTCGTCGGATCCGTTAGTCGCCTTGATCACCACTTTCGACTACCCCCTTCCAGGGTAGGCAACCGTGGAGGCGGTGGATAGATGTGCGAGTTGGCGCCTATTTCGGTTGGGTGACCCTTGGCACCCCAAGCGACCGGAAGCCGAGCACCACCGCGGTAAACCAAGGGTTTGACCGCCGGCGAGTTGGGCATTTTGGCAAACGGCGTCACGGACAGAAGGGAGACGATCGTGCCCAACCCGTCGATCAAGGACGAGAAGATGTACCGGGAATTGCGCAAGCAGGGCAACTCCGAGGAGAAGTCGGCGCGGATCTCCAATGCCGCCGCCGCCCGCGGCAAGTCCTCCGTCGGCCGCAAGGGCGGCAAGGCCGGCTCCTACGCCGACTGGACGGTGCCGGAGCCGAAAAAGCGCGCCAAAGAGCTTGGCATTTCAGGCTATTCAGCGCTGACTAAGGACAAGCTGATCGCCAAGCTGCGCAACCATTGACGGACAGCCGGCACTGACGGGTCGGCCGGTCAGGCCGAGCCGGTCGTCCAGCACCACCGAACGCGACCGCGCAATCGTTGTCGGCGGGCCGGGCTCTGATGTTGTCGATGTTGTCCCAATCCAGCGCCTCGCGGATCGCGCTTAGGTCCGGGAGCAGCTTGGCGGAACCCCACGTCGTGACTGGGTTCTGTTGCAGCGTAAGCCCTTAACGCGCAGCCGCGCGCCAAGGCGGAGGGCGACCCGATCTACTTGAGCGCCGACGCCCGGCCTACGCTTTTCGCAATCTGGCCGGGCGCTGTCGTTTGTCTCCGTTTCAAGCGACGGCCGAACGGGCAATCGGACAGGTATGTCAGCCCCCGGACTTCGAGCCTACGATCAGGCAGCCGTCGTGATTCCCACCCGCAATGAAAGCGGGAACCTGCCGGCGTGCCTACGCGCTGTGCTGACCGCCGCCCTCTGCGCGCCGATACCGGTCACGATAGTGGTGGTGCTGGACACCACCGACGACGACAGCGCAAAGCTGGCAGGCCGGTACGGGCCCGATGTGCATTTCGTCAGCGTCGACGTTCGCAACGTCGGCGCCGCGCGGGCGGTCGGTTTCGGTTACGCGCGCTCGCTGTGTCTCGACGATCGCGAGTGCTGGTATGCCACCACGGACGCCGACAGCCGCGTGGACCACGGCTGGCTGGTGGATCAGCTGGAACGGGGTGCCGACATGGTGCTGGGCGTGGTGCGTGTCAACGACTGGCGCCGCAATTCCGCCGACGCCGCCGGCCACTACGAGCGAGCTCACGGGGCGAACATGGGCTTCAGCGCGCGGGCGTACTGGCGGGTTGGTGGCTTCCGGACGCTGGGCTCCGGCGAGGATGTCGACCTGGTGGCGCGCTTCGAGGCCGCCGGCTGCCGCATTGCGCGGGACACCGAATTGTCGGTCATCACATCGGCCCGCACCCGGGCGCGGGCACCGTACGGGTTCGGGAATCGGCTCGGGCAGATGCGGAGGTCGACGGCGGGGGGTTGCGTGTGACGGCGGGCCTGGTCCAGCACTGGATGGATTCGGGGCGGCTGGAGCTGCCCCTTCCCGCGTCGGGACGCACCGCCGAACGCTGGCGACTCCTGACGCTACTGGCCGAGGACGACATCGTCGCGGCACGGATCGCCGAGGCTCACGTCGATGCCGTCGCGATACTTCACGAGCTGGGCGCCAAGCCCCCCGAGCCGGGTCAGCTGTGGGGCGTATGGGCGGCCGAATCACCCGACGCCGTGGTGAACGCCACCCCCCTCGACGGGGGCGCGGTCACGCTCAACGGCACGAAGGTGTGGTGCTCCGGGGCGGGCTTCTGCACTCATGCACTGGTGACCGCCCGACTCGAAGACCGCACAAGCGGCCTGTTCGCGGTACCCGTCACCAACCCGGCCGTCAAAGCGTTGCCGAGCACGTGGTGGAACGCCGGAATGGCCGGCAGCGATACGCGGCCGGTGCAGTTCAGCAACGCCCATGCCGTCGCCGTTGGCGACCCCGACGACTACCTGAATCGGCCCGGGTTCTGGCACGGCGCGATCGGCGTGGCGGCCTGCTGGCTCGGTGGTGCACGCCGGGTCGCCAGCCCGTTATACCGTTGTGCTGCAAGCGAATCGGCCGACGCCTACTCGCTGGCTCACCTGGGCGCCGTCGATGCCGCGCTTGCCGCCGGCGACGCGATGCTGGCCGCCGCGGCGGCCCAGATCGACGCCGATCCGTTCGACCGGGACCGCGGCGCTCAACTGCTAGCCCACCGCGTCCGCACGGTTGTGGAACACGCGGCCGACGAGGCCATCACCCGCACCGGCCGCGCCCTGGGCCCCGGCCCCCTGTGTCAGGACGGACGACACGCTCAGCGGGTCGCGGATCTGACCATCTACATCCGGCAAAGCCACGCCGAGCGGGATCTGGCCGAACTCGGGAGGCTGGCCGGGCAGCGGTGTTGAGGTCCGTGCCGGCAGGTGCCGGCGCCTAGTTGTGGTTCCGGGGTCGCGCTGATGGAATACCCGATCTGGATGTCGCACTGGGCCGGCCCGACCGACTCGGCGGTGCCCTGGGACCGCCCACTCCGGTGCGGCCGCTGGTGTACGGACGGCACCTGCCCGGCGAGAAGGGCCGCATAGCGTTTGGCACCACCAGATAGCGGGTAAAACCCGCCATGACGGCAACCTCGCTTCCGCCCCACCGAACCCCGGGAATAGCCCTGCTAAGCAACCATTCTCACGAGGAGTGAAGCATTGGATGACTTCAGAAGCGATTCCGTTGATCATGAACGCGCCACCCGTAATCACGCCGGTGAATCCATCAAGAACGGCGTAAACGCGCCGGCCTGGCCGGGGTGGCGGTCGGCGTCGTGGCGCTGGTTGTGGGCCTATTCGCGTTGGCGGCCGGGCACGCGGGCACGGGTTTGGTGGCTGTGATTCTGGCTGCGGTGGCGGCCGCGATCGGAGTGGCCTGGCTGATGCACACCCACGGTCACCTACGTGACGCCGAATTGCATTGGTATGCAATTCATTCCGACAACCCGACGCCTCCACCAAGCAGCTGACGGATCAGGGGTCACCCGTCCCGATCGCCCAACCACTCCGCCGCGGCGAGTCGTTGTTGGACACGCCCGATGTCGTCCGGTGCGGGCATCTGGTCGGTGACGTGGGTGATCTCGACGCCGACATCCGCATCGTCTATCGGCCGGCGGCGGTGAACAACGAGTTTGCTTATGATCGCGGTGACCTCGTCATCGGTTACTCGCCGCCGCAACAGCGCAAGCAGCGGAACGTGACCCGTGCCGGGCAGGCCGGCCGGGTAACCGGCTCGTAGGAAAGTGACTATGCCCGAAACCCGGGCTAGCAGGCCCATCAGATACCTCTCTGCCTCGCCGCCCATTCGTCTGGCGGCGGTTTCCGAACGTATAGCCCGGCTTGGCACTCCGAAAACCATTGTCGCGTGTCTTTTCGCACGCTCGCAAGCGCTTGTCGTGACGAGGACCTCACTGCACCCTCACACAGACGCGGTCGCCACGCAGCATCACCGGTCCGCAAGCCATCCCGCTACCGCTACTGGCGTCGAAGCTGCTGGCACGGCGAGAAGAGAATGTTTCGACGTTCCGCCGGGACTATCGTCGATGGCATGCTCCGCACGATCGCGGGCTAAGGAGAACCACAGCCGTGAGCAACCCTCAGGATCCGTTCGGGCGCAACCCGCTTAGTTACGATCCGCTGGGCCGCCTCCCACTTCGAGCGGCCACCGCCGGCCGAACCGTTTCCCGAACTGTCCGGACCGCCGCCGCGCAAGCCCGTCAACGCATTCGCGACATTGTCACTGGTATTCGCCTTCGTGTTCGCCCCGGTCGGGGCGGTCCTGGGACACCTGGGTCTCGCGCAGATCCGCCGCACCGGCGAGCGGGGGCGCGAGCGGGCATTACTCGGGGTGCTGCTGTCGTATGGGTTCATCACGCTTGCGGTCGTGGCGCTGGTCGGATGGGCCACCGTCGCCGCCGTCAACTCCAACCACGACGCAGCACCGACCACCGCAACCGACACCACACCACCGCCCACGGTGGCGCCGGCCGACATCGCGCAACTGTTGCCCGGCATCGACGACGTCAGAAGGATGACCGGTGACCAGAACCTGGCGGCCGGACAAACGTCGGACCATCTCGCCAAGGGCGAGCGGGTAGGACCCATCGACCGCGAGGAGTGCTGGGGCAGCGTCGGCGCGGGCACCCCGGACTCCTACAACGTCGAGGCCGTCTTCGGTTACCGCGCATCGCAGTTTTCCGACACCCATGACCCGCGCAACTCGATTCAGGTCGTCGCCGGGGTCGCGGCATTTCGTGACGCACCCGCCGCCCAGGCACAGCTGACGCAGCTGCTGGACGGATGGCATCAATGCGGCGGTTCGGAGGTCAAAAGCCGCTTCCATCGGGGCAGATACTGACGTTCTCGCTGGGTGTTCCGGCCGATGCCGGCAACGGCATCACGACGATGGAAGTGGAGACCAAGGGACTGCGGCGCGCCGTCCGCGCCCTGGCCGCCAAAGACAACATCGTCATCGACCTGGACCTGTCGTACGCCGCGTCCAGCGGCACCAACGCCACCACCGACCGGCCCAAGCAGGCCGTCGCCATCGCCAATTACATTCTCGGCAAGATCCCCGGCTGACGGCCGAATACGGTTACCGGGCAAACACTGCCGGGCCGGCGGGCGCGGCCCGGGCAATCACGACCGGCATCGAGGTCGCCGCATCGGAGCGCAAGATCGTGTGCACCGCATCTACGAGATCCTCGACGGGCATCAAATTCGTGGACATGCACCCACGCGACAACCAAAGCGGGTAGGCCAGCCTGGCGAGTTCGCGATCCCAGCCGACGTTCATTCCCGTCTGCGCGTCGCCCTCGCCGCCCGCACACTCCCCGGCGATGAGGCAGGTGAAGCCGATATTCGGGTGTTCGGCTTGCCACGCCTCGACGAGCCTCTCCAGCGCCGCCTTGCTGACGCCATACGCCCCGAGGCCGGGCCAGGGCGGCCCGAATGTGCCTGTGGGGGAAGAGAGGTAGACGGCCTTGCCCGCGGAGGCCGTCAGATGTGGCACCGCCGCGGCCGTAGCGAGCGCCGCGCCTATGACGTTGGTATCGAAGACGCGCCGCCACGTCTCGGCCTCGGTCTCCTCCAGGCGCACGAGCGGCGATATGCCAGGTGTGTACACCAGGTTGTCGATGCCGCCGAGCGCGTCGGCGGCAGCACTGATGGCCGATCGGCACGACGCCTCGTCGGTGACATCGCATTCGACTGCGACAGCGCCCGGACCCGCGTCCGTGGCCGCGGCCTCGATGCGCTCGCGGCGCCGGGCGAGCAGTGCCACCTGGTCGCCGCGTTGGGCAAGGCCGATACCAATGCAGCGCCCGAGCCCGCTCGACGCCCCAATCACCACGGTCCGCGACATATCCACCCCATCACACTCAAACAACGCCGTCGGCAAAAACATATCTCGCGCCGGGAACCGGCACGCGGGAGGCCGTTGCCGATGCGTGGCGTGCCACGCTGGACGGGATACGACTAGGGCAGGCCGCGCGGCCGGGTTGGGAGTCACGACGGTGGAGATGTGGGAGCTGGTCGCTCGGGAGCGGATCCGGGACAACCTCGCACGGTACAACTGGTCGGGTGACGCCGGCCGGCTCGACGGCCTGGCGTCGACGTTCTGCGCGGACGGCATCCTCGAGATACGCGGCCTCGAGCCACTGTGCGGCCGGTCCGAAATCGCGGCCTTTCTCGGCGGTGTCACGCGCAATGTCAGCGTCGATATCGACGTCAGGCCCGTCGTCCGGCACATCGTCACCAACGTGTTGTTCGCCGACTTGGCCGAAGACCGGGCACACGTCTCGTCTTACTTCACCGTCGTCACCAACATCGGGCTCGACCACATCGGCCGCTATCGCGACATCCTGGTGCCCGACGGGGACACGTGGCTGATCAAGCACCGCAAGGTGTCCACCGACTGGGCTGCCCCCAACTCGGCCCTCAAAGTCAGCCAAGCTCGGCGGTCACCGGCCGGCTGAGTCAGCACCGGTGGGGTCCACGGCCTGCAACACCGCGGCGGTGTGGGCGTCGACAGTGAACTTCGTCGCCGCCCGCAGTTCGCCGGCGGGTGCCAACTCCGCACTTCCGGTGTACACCACGGCGCGCCATTCGCTGCCGAATTCCGCTGGCGGAAGGGTGAACTCGATCGGCTCGGTGTGGGCGTTGAAGCAGAGTATGAACGAGTCGTCGACCACCCGCTGACCCCGTGCATCGCGGTCGGGAATGCCGTGGCCGTTCAGAAACACCGCTAGCGACTTCGAGAAGCCCGCGCCCCAGTCCTCCTCGGTCATCTCGGTGCCGTCGGGGGTGAACCACGCGATGTCGGGCAGGCCGTCCCGGCCACGGCGCCCAACCGGTTTGCCGTCGAAGAAACGACGCCGGCGGAAGACCGGGTGGTTCGCGCGCAGTGCCGATACCGCCCGGGTGAACTCCAGTAGGCCGGCATCGGCGTCGGCCCAGTCGATCCAGGTGAGCTCATTGTCCTGGCAGTAGCCGTTGTTGTTGCCGTTCTGCGTGCGGCCGAGCTCGTCGCCGTGGCAGAGCATCGGCACGCCCTGCGACAACAGCAGGGTGGTGATGAAGTTGCGCTGCTGGCGCGCGCGCAGTTCGTTGGTCGCGGTGTCGTCGGTCGGCCCCTCGGCGCCGCAGTTCCACGACCGGTTGTGGCTCTCGCCGTCGTTATTGTCCTCGCCGTTGGCCTCATTGTGTTTCTCGTTGTAGGACACCAGGTCTCGCAGCGTGAACCCGTCGTGGGCGGTGACGAAGTTGACCGAGGCCACCGGCCTGCGCCCGGTGTGCTCATAGAGGTCCGCCGATCCGGACAATCGATAGGCGAACTCGTCGAGCGTGGCGGGCTCACCGCGCCAGAAGTCCCGCACGGTGTCGCGGTACTTTCCGTTCCACTCCGTCCACTGCGGCGGGAAGTTGCCCACCTGGTAGCCGCCCGGCCCGACGTCCCACGGTTCGGCGATGAGCTTGACCTGGCTGACCGTTGGATCCTGTTGCACGAGTTCAAAGAACGTCGCCAACCGGTCCACCTCGTAGAACTCGCGGGCCAGCGTCGCGGCCAGGTCGAATCGAAAACCGTCGACGTGCATCTCGGTCACCCAATAACGCAGCGAGTCCATGATCAGCTGCAGCACGTGTGGATGCCCGACGTTGAGGCTGTTACCCGTGCCGGTGTAGTCCATGTAGTAGCGCTTGTCGTCATCGACCAGCCGGTAATAGGCGGCGTTGTCGATGCCCCGCATCGACAGCGTCGGGCCCATGTGATTGCCCTCCGCCGTGTGGTTGTAGACCACATCGAGGATCACCTCGATGCCCTGGCTCGTGCAGGGTGCGCACCATCGCCTTGAATTCCTGCACCTGCCCTCCCGGTGAGGTCGCGCTGGAATATTTCGGGTCGGGGGCAAAGAACGCGATCGTGTTATAGCCCCAGTAGTTGGACAGACCCTTCTCGATCAAGGTGGAGTCATTGGTGAAGTGGTGCACCGGCATCAGCTCGATCGCGTTGACGCCGATGCTCTTGAGGTGCTCGATGATCACGGGGTGCGCCACCGCGGCGTACGTGCCGCGTATCTGTTCGGGGATGTCCGGATGACGCTGCGACAGACCCTTGACGTTGGCCTCGTAGATGATCGTGTCGGCATACTTGTGGCTCGGCGGGCGGTCGTTGGCCCAGTCGAAGTACGGGTTGATCACCACCGACTTGGGCATACATGCCGCGGAGTCGTCGTCGTTGCGACTGTCCGGATCGCCGAATGTGTAACCGAACAGCGACTGGTTCCACTCGAACGTGCCGTCGATGGCCTTCGAATACGGGTCCAGCAGCAGCTTTTTCGGATTGCATCGCGGTCCGGCGGGGGGCTCGTATGGGCCGTAGACGCGATAGCCGTAGCGCTGACCGGGTTCGATGCTCGGCACGAAGCCGTGCCAGACGTAGCTGTCGACCTCGGGCAGCGTGATCCGCGTCTCGCTGTCATCCGTGTCGAACAGGCACAGCTCGACCCGCTCAGCCACCTCGCTGAATACCGCGAAGTTGGTGCCCGCGCCGTCGTATGTCGCACCCAGCGGATAGGCGCTACCCGGCCACACCTCCTGGGTGCGTGTGGCAGCGGGGGTGTCTGCAAGGGTCATGGCGCACTTGGTACCCGGCTATCACAGCGGTCAAACCGTTATTCGAAATACCCTGGTGCGCAATACTTTGCGAAACCTCGTGATCGTACGTGCCGGACCGAGTCAGCTCGCGTCCCCCGGGTTGTCGGCCTCCTTCTCGGATCTGGCCGCCTTTCGCAACGTGCGGTTGGTGGAGCGCAGGTCAGTATTGGCCGCCGACAGGTCCGCGTTGTCGTCTTCGAGGTCGAGGATCCGGGAGATCCCGGCCAGGTTGACGCCAGCGTCGACGAGCACACTGATGCGCCGCAGCCGGGCCAGGTCGTCGGCGCTGTAGCGCCGGGTTCCGCCGTCGCTGCGCGCCGGCGTGAGCAGGCCGTGCTGCTCGTACAGGCGCAGCGACTGCACCGGGATTCCGGATAGCTCGGCGGCTACCGAGATGCCGTACACACCGTGATCGGACGCCGGCACACCGGCAGGGCCAGCAGGATCGTCCATCGGGCGCTCCTCAGGTTTGTAATATAGAAAACCTGTCTATCATACTTGCACTGAAGTTTCGATGGTGATATATCAAATCTCTGTCAGATGCCATAGATACGGCTTAACCACTGAAACAGATTGGAGTGCGAAGTGACTACCATGCTGATGCGTACCGACCCGTTCCGCGAGCTGGACCGTTTCGCCCAGCAGGTGCTGGGCACGGCCGCGCGCCCGGCCGTGATGCCAATGGACGCCTGGCGCGAGGGCGAGGAATTCGTCGTCGAGTTCGACCTGCCCGGCATCAATGCCGAGTCGCTGGACATCGACATCGAGCGCAACGTGGTGACCGTGCGCGCCGAGCGCCCGGGCGTCGACCCCAACCGGGAGATGCTGGCCACCGAGCGACCGCGTGGGGTGTTCAGCCGGCAGCTGGTGCTCGGCGACAACCTCGACACCGAACGGATCAATGCCTCGTACGAAGAAGGCGTCCTGCGCCTGCGCATCCCGGTGGCTGAAAGGGCCAAGCCACGCAAGATTTCCATCGACCGCGGCTCCGAACACCACGGCATCAACGACAACGCGGCAAAGCGCGCGGTCATAGATGCCTGATCAGGGCGGTGGGCGAGGCGGGAGCCTCAGGTGGGAGCGCGACGGCGGCGGTCATCGCCGAGGTGAATGACGGCCGCCGCCGGACCGCGTCGGAGCTGGTAGTTAGCCGACGCGGCCCCCTGGCGAAGCGGTACCCTGAACCGTCCTCGGCGTTCAGAGTCAGCGCCTCCCACACCGATCCCACTGTCGTGGGGGAATTCGGATTAGCACATTCGGTCGGGCGGCCGGTGCGCTCATCGACTGAATGCGAGGAGGAGAGCTTAGCGATGAGCTGGGATCTCAACGGCCAGTCGGCCGATGTCGAACAAGCCTTGGCCGGCGGCGCTCCACAACGGGTCGGCTGGTTCCGGTTCTACTTCGGCGACCAGCGTTGGGAATGGTCCGAACAGGTGCAGCGAATGCATGGGTATGAGCCCGGCACCGTCACCCCGACCACCGAGCTCGTGCTGGCACACAAGCACCCGGATGACCGCGGCCACGTCGCGGCCACCATCGACGACATCCTCAACACCCACAAGCCATTCAGCACCCGTCATCGGATCATCGACACCTGCGGCAACGTGCACGACGTCGTCGTGGTCGGTGACCGGCTCCACAACGACCAGGGCGCCGTGACCGGGACACAGGGTTTCTATGTCGACGTTTCCCCGGCGCCCGACGTCGGCGATCAGGACCTCGTCACGGCGAGGCTCGCCGAGATCGCCGGAAACCGCGCCGCCATCGAGCAGACCAAGGGCATGTTGATGCTGATCTATGGCGTCGGCGAGGAAGCCGCGTTCAACCTGCTCAAGTGGTTATCGCAGGAAGCCAACATCAAGCTGCGGCCGCTGGCCGAGCAGATCTCTGAGGACTTCCGCGGCGCCGGGCTGACATCGCAATCGGAGTTCGACCATCTGCTGCTGACCGCACGCCTACGGGTCCGCCGAACTGACGAACCGAGGGTAGCCCAAGGCTCCTAAAAGCATTTGCTAGAGGTTTTTATGACGCCGTCCGTAGTAAGGGTGTATAGCGCGCTATTTTTTGCTCGGAATGATGATAACGACGATTAACGTGAGGATGGAGAAAAATAGCCCCAGAATCCCCCATCCCAGCGGGTTTCGACCCTTTGTCGCGGCGATGATGCCGCAGATGACGGCGGCGATCACACTGCCGATGGCGACGAAGATTCCCTTAATTCCCTTGAGGATTAGTCCCGCCGCAACCGGATTCTCCGTACTCGCCAATAGCATCGAGTGCAACATGTCAGGTCCTTTCTTTCAGGGAAGCCTCTAGGTGATACCCGTCAGAATACGAATTTAACCGCTATCCGCATGAGGGCGCTCTGACTGCGATACTGCACGGGTGACGATCCCGCAGGCGGTCGAGCTGGTCGAGGGCTACCGGCGCAAGACGATATCTCCGGTGGAGGCCACCCGCGCCGCGCTGGCGGCGATCGACAGTTACGACCCCACGGTGAACGCGTTCGTGCTGGTGGACGCCGAGGGCGCGCTGGCCGCAGCCAAGGCGTCGGAGGCGAGGTGGCACGCGGGACAGCCGCTTGGGCCCGCCGACGGGGTCCCGACGTCGATCAAGGACGCACTGTGGACCCGGGGCTGGCCGACGCTGCGCGGCAGCTGGCTCATCGACGACGCGGGTCCCTGGGATGAGGACGCGCCCAGCGTCGCGCGGCTGCGGGAAGCGGGTGCGGTCCTGCTGGGCAAGACCACCACCCCGGAGTACTCCTGGAAGGGCGTGACGGACTCACCCCGTTATGGGGTGACGGGCAACCCCTGGGATCCGGCCACCACCGCCGGCGGGTCGAGCGGCGGCAGCGCCGCGGCGGTGTGCCTGGGCATGGGGGTGTGGTCGGTCGGCACCGACGGTGGCGGTTCGGTGCGGATCCCCGCGGGCTTCACCGGCACCGTCGCGCTCAAGCCGACCTATGGGCTGGTGCCCGCATACCCTCCGAGCCCGTTCGGAACGCTGGCGCACGTCGGCCCGATGACCAGGACCGTGCGGGACACCGCGGCCCTGCTGGACGTGATCACGGGCTTCGATGCTCGCGACTGGTCGGCGCTGCAGACGCCGGCCGCGTCGTTCCTGACGGGGCTGGACGACGGGGTGTCCGGGCTGCGGGTCGCGTTCTCCCCCACCCTGGGCTTCGCCCGAAACGACCCGGAGGTCGATGCCGCGGTGCGCGCCGCGTTGGGCGTTCTCGCCGACGGCGGCGCGCGGGTGGACGAGGTCGATCCCGGGTTTGCCGACCCGGTGCAGGCCTTTCACGTGCTGTGGTTCTCCGGCGAGGCCAAGGCGCTGCAGGCGCACGGCTTCGGGGAGCGGGCCTTGGCGGAGCGGGTCGAGCTGGCCGACCGCGTCGATCCCGGTCTGCGCCGCACCGCGGCGGTGGGTTCGACTTATTCGGCATCGGATTACCTCGACGCGGTCGCCGTGCGGATGCGGCTGGGTCAGCTGATGGGCCGGTTCCACCAGACCTACGACGTGCTGATCACCCCGACCCTGCCGCTGCCCGCGTTCGCCGGCGGGCAGGACGTGCCCGACGGTTCGACGTCGCCGGACTGGACCAGCTGGACGCCCTACACCTATCCGTTCAACATGACCCAGCAGCCGGCGCTGAGCGTGCCCTGCGGGCTGACCTCGGCGGGTCTGCCGATCGGGCTGCAAATCGTGGGGACGCGGCACGCGGATGCGCTGGTGCTGCGGGTTGGCCAGGCCTATCAGTCCGCCACGGACTGGCATCACAGGACACCGGTGCCGACACGCGCGCCGTGACGGTGCTTGGCTGCTATTGCGCCGCCATGAAAGCTGCTATGAACCCTGTCGCGCGATCGCCGGCTTGCTCACCGGCGTCGTCGAGATGAAGCCGTCGATGAGCTCCGCCACTTCGACCGGCGCTTCGACCTGAGCGAAGTGCCCGACGCCCGGAAGCACTTCGAGGCGGCAGTTCGGCCGCGCTTCGAGCGCCGCGTACGCGTGCTCCACCGGGATGATGGCGTCCTGCTCGCCCCAGATCGCCAGGGTGGGCATATCTTCGCGCACGTTGAGGCGGTTCAGCGCGCTGACGCATTGTCCGCGGTAGTCGACCACCGACCGCAGCGTGCGAAGGAACGCGTCGCGGGTCTGGCGGTCGGAGAACGACGAGTAGGCGCTCCAGATCTCGGCGCCGCGAGGCGACCGCAGGCCCCTTGAACTGAGCCACGACCGCACGGAGTTTCCGGCGCGCAGCACCACCGGCGGCGCGATGATCGGCATGACCAGCTCGGCACCCGGTGCGGCGAGCAGGCGCAGGATGAACCCGACTTCCGGACCCAGTCCGCCGCTGCTGATCAGCACAAGGCGGCGGCAGTAGTCGGGGTGCTGATACAGGAACTGCATAGCGATGCCGCCGCCCAGCGATTGACCGACGACGGTCGCCGACCCGACTCCCAGCTCGTCGAGCAGGTCGCGCAGCCCCACCGCGAACGCACCCAACGAGTAGTCCGTCCGCGGCTTGGACGACTGTCCGTGCCCGAGCAGGTCGGGAGCGATCACCCGGTACTTCTTGGCCAGCAGCGGCACGATCTCCCGCCACGCCTGCGAGCTCCCGGCCATGCCGTGAATCAGCAGCAGCGCTTCACCGCGGCCCTCGTCGCGGACGGCGATCCGCTCGCCATGTATTTCAATGAACTTGGTTTCGGTCATCACACCCGGTCCCCTCGACGTCCCCTTCGACGTCAAGGGTACGGCGGGTGGCCTGCCGACGACGCGAGGTGTGACGCAGGAAACGCTCGCCGGTGCGGCACGGGCCACGTCTCACGCGGATGTCGATGTGGCCCGATCGAGGTCCGCGCCCGCCGCGACCGGGCCTATCGGCGGCACCCGGGTGGCGCGCACGTATACCGTGTCGCCCTCCTTCAGGGCGAGCGCCTCGGCGTCACCGCGGGTGATCTGGGCGGTGAACGGGCCGCCGGTGGCCGCGCTGGTCAACTCCACGCGCACCTCGAAACCCAGCACCACGACCCGGTCGACGGTGGCGGGAACGACCCCGATGGACTCCGCGGTGGCTCCGGCTGCCGAGCCGCCGGCGATCGCCATGTCGGGGTTTCTACCCACCCGGATGTCGTGCGGTCGGACAAACGCGCCGTTCAGCACCGACACCGCACCCAGGAAGGACATCACGAACGGGTTCGCCGGAGCGTCGTACACATCGGTCGGGGATCCGACCTGCTCGATACGGCCCTTGTTGAGCACCGCAATCCGATCGGCCACATCCAGCGCCTCGGCCTGATCGTGAGTCACCAGCACCGTGGTCACATGCACCTCGTCATGCAGGCGCCGCAACCACGCCCGCAGATCCTCACGAACCTTGGCATCCAACGCACCGAACGGCTCGTCCAGCAACAACACCTCCGGATCCACGGCCAACGCCCGCGCCAGCGCCATGCGCTGGCGCTGGCCACCGGAAAGCTGATTGGGATAGCGGCCCTGAAACCCGCTCAACCCCACCACCTCCAGCAGGTTGTCGACCTTGGCCTTGACCTCGGACTTGGGACGCTTGCGGATCTTCAACCCGTAGGCCACGTTGTCGCGAACCGTCAGGTGCTTGAACGCCGCATAATGCTGGAACACGAACCCGATGCCGCGGCCCTGCGGCGGCACCCGGGTCACGTCGCGACCGTTGATCGTGACGCTTCCGCTGTCGGGCTGGTCCAGCCCGGCGATGGTGCGCAACAGCGTCGACTTACCCGAACCACTGGGCCCCAGCAACGCCGTCAACGACCCCGCGGGTACCACAAAGTCCACATGGTCCAAGGCGACGAAATCGCCATACTGTCTGAAGGCGTCTCGCACCACGATCGCATCTGTCATTTCACAATCTCCTTGTCAGGCTTGATCGCCTTGTCAAGCTTGGGCTTTCGCTCGTGCCCGGCGAATGAGCAAAACCGCTTTGACAATCAGGAACGCGACGGCAACACCCATCATCAGTGTCGACAGCGCGTAGGCGCCGTACTCGGCCCCACGGTTATAGCGATCGTTGACCAGCAGCGTCAGCGTTTGCGACTCCCCCGGCAGGTTGGACGACACCATGATGACCCCGCCGAATTCGCCGAGCGTGCGCGCGACGGTCAGCACGAGGCCGTATGTCAGGCCCCACCGGATGGATGGCAGCGTGATCCGCCAAAACGTCTGCCACGAACCGGAACCCAGGGTCGCCGCCGCCTGTTCCTGCTCGGTCCCGATTTCGACGAGCACCGGCTGGACCTCGCGCACCACGAACGGCAGGGTGACGAAGATGCTGGCCAGCACGATGCCGGGCACACCGAAGATGATCCTGAGTCCGAGGTTGTTCTCGATGAAGCCGAACGCGCCGGCGGATCCCCACAGCAAGATCAGCGCGACGCCCACGATGATGGGCGAGACGGCGAACGGCAGATCGATGATCGTCTGCAGCACGCTCCTCCCGCGGAACCTATTGCGCGCCAGCAGTAACGACGCCATGACACCGAAAATCACGTTCAGCGGCACCACAATGGCAACCACCAGCAGCGACAGGTGCAGCGCCGATATCGCGGCCGGGGTGGTGACCCACGCGTAAAACTGACCAAAGCCGGGCCGGAATGTCCGCCACAGGATCAGCGAGACCGGAACAACCAGCATGACGCCGATGTAGGCGACCACCGTGTAGCGCGTGAGGAAACGAACCCAGGAGGACGGCGTCATGCTGCTTTCTCCTCCCGTTTTGCCCTGCGCCCACCCACGACGCGCAAGAGCAGCAGCACGGCAAACGAGATCGACAGCAGCACAATTGATATCGCGGCGGCGCCGGTGCGGTCGTCGTTCTCGATCAGGGCGCGTATCCACTGTGACGACACCTCGGTCTTGCCCGGTACCTGCCCGCCGATCGTCACCACCGAGCCGAACTCGCCGATGCACCGCGAAAAGGCCAGGCCCGCGCCCGACAACAACGCCGGCAGCAGCGCCGGCAGCACGATCGACGTGAAGACCTTGCGGCCGCTGGCGCCCAGCGACGCCGCCGCCTCCTCGACGTCCCGATCAATTTCCAACAACACCGGTTGTACGGCGCGCACCACCAGGGGCAACGTGACGAACGTCAGCGCCATCACCACTCCGGGTGGGGTGTGCTGCAGATGCAATCCCACCGGGCTGTTCTTGCCGTACAGGGCCAGCATCACCAGGCTGGTGACGATGGTCGGCAGCGCGAACGGAAGGTCGATGATGGCGTCGATCAGCCCTTTCCCGACGAAGTCGTCGCGCACCAGCACCCATGCGGTCGCCAGACCGAATACGACGTTGATGAGCGTGACCACCACGGAGATGATCAGCGTCACCCGGAACGACTCGAGCGCGGCGTGCGAACTGATCGCCAGCCAGAAGGCCTGCCAGCCCCCACCTGCGGCTTGCCACGCGATCGCCGTCAGCGGAAGCAGCACGATCACCGAAAGCCACAACGTAGCCACGCCGACGCGAAGCGGTATGGCACCGGACCCGCCCGCCGAAGCCGCGGCCACTCGGCCGCGGGGAAGCTTTTCGCTGGCGGGCCGGGTCGCCGCCGGCTCAGGAATTATGGCCGTCGTCATCCGGTGGCCTCCAGGTAGACCTTGGTGATGCGACCGGTGCTCTTGTCGAACAGCTGCGGGTCGACCGCGCTCCAGCCGCCGAGGTCGGTGATCGTCCACAGTTTCACCGGCACCGGGTACTGGTCCCGGAACTTGTCGGTGACGGCGGGATCAACAGCGCGGAAACCGGCCTGGGCCCACAACCTCTGCGCCGTGGCGGTGTACTGGAAATTCTCGAACGCGATCGCCGCGTCCAGGTGCGGGCTGGTGCTCACCACCGCCAGCGGATTCTCGATCTTGAAGGTCTGCTGCGGGATGACGTGTTCGACCGCTCTACCTTGCCGCTCGGCGGCGATGGCCTCGTTTTCGTAGCTGATCAACACGTCGCCGCTGCCTTCGATGAAGACATCGGTGGCCAGCCGTCCCGAGCTGGGGCGCAGCGTGACGTGTTCGTGCACCAGTTTGCTGATGAAATCGATACCCGCTTGGACATCCCGGCCACCGCCGCTCTTGGCGGCGTACGGGGCGAGCAGATTCCACTTGGCCGAGCCCGAACTCAGCGGGCTGGGCGTGACGACCTCAATCCCGGGACGCACCAGGTCATCCCAATCCTTGATGTTCTTCGGATTGCCTTTGCGCACCACCAACGTCACGACCGACCCGAACGGGATGCCCTTGAAGGCGCCCTTGTCCCAGTCACCGGTAACCTTGCCGGCCTTGACCAGTCGCGTGATGTCCGGTTCAACCGAGAAGTTCACTATGTCGGCCGGTTTTCCTTCGACAACGCCTCGTGATTGGTCAGCGGAGGCGGCATACGAGGTGACCACCTGCACGCGCTTGCCCTCCTCTGAGGCATTGAACGCCGGAATCACCTTGCTCCACCCGGGTTCCGGGACCGAATAGGCGACCAGGGTGATTTTCGTATTCGCGCCGGCGGTCCCACCTCCGACGGCGTCGCTGGCCCCACCCCCACAAGCCGCAGCGACACCTACGGCCAGTGCGAGCGCCCCGACACACCGGATTCGCCGCCATCGCGCTGGGCCCCCGATTTGCTTGAAGCGCTGCGACACGGCTGGCCTTTCGTTGCGGGATTTGGGTATGTCGATCCCGTTGCTGCGGAAAGGTGTTCAGGGCTTCAGCGGAATTCGCCAACTACCAGACCGCGCACGGGCTTGCGGGTCAGCGACAACACAGCACAACGGCGGAGCGCTGCAAAACTCCGAATGCCATCTGCATGGCGCGAGCGTAGCAAAGTGCGGGCCTCCCCGAGTCGGTGCGACAACGCGACGATCCCCGGCGCCACGGGCGAGAAGCGGACAAACGTGACTTGGCATAGGGGACTGGGTTACCGGGACGTAACACGGGCGTGGCGGCCGTGGCGGGTGAACTCGACGCCCTTGCCGAGCGACCCGTCCAGCAACGCCGCCCTGAGGTGGGCCACCGCGCCACCACCACCCTGGCCGGCAGCGCGCGGTGGAGCCGTGAAAGCCACAGGTCGATGCCGTCTTGCCGATCCGGCAAGCCGTTTCCACCCGTTTTCAAGGGCTCATGTTGTCCGCCCCGGCGGCCCGTCCATTCGCCCCGAGCGGCCGAGGCCTCCCGGGTACGACGAAACGGCTTGGCTTGCCGCCGGCGGTCGCACGGCGGGCATCCTGCATGGCGTGCTGTTGGCGCGCAGATGTAAAAGTCACGCTGATGGAAACATGCGGAACGGACGCGGCTAACACCAAGCCGGCAGCGCGCAGCCGGACACGCCGAACTTGCTCTGCGCGCGCAGGTAAACAATCCATGACAACATATCGTCGCAAGCGTCAATTGGACAAGCGTCAGGGTCCGATCGCGCCCCCCGTAGCCGAGGTTCTGTCAGCACAGAAATGAGGTTCGCCTTGACGACGGAAGTTGATGCGGACACCAGGTTCACCGATCGGCACGTGCCGTCCGCAACCCGGGCGTTCGAGACCCGTCACGGGGTCGCGGACCATGGCCTGACGCCGCCCCGGATCGCCATCCCAACCGTGCTCATCTGGCTGGGTGCCCTGACGCTTTGGCTGGCCGCGACCACGCTCGTACTCATGGATCTGACCCGATGGAAGTTCGTGTTCACGATCCCCGCCCACGTCGCGGCCACCTACGCGATGTTCACCGTCCTACATGACTCCATCCACCGCACCGTCGGGAAAGCCAAGTGGGTCAACGAACTCTTCGGCCGCCTGTCGCTGCCGTTCGTAGCGCTGTGGGTGACGTTTCCGCTGATGAGATACATCCACGGCGAGCACCACCGCAACACCAACGAAGACCCGCGAATCGATCCAGACGCCTGGGCCCACACCGGCCCGTCCTGGCAACTGTGGTTTCGCTGGCTCACCATCGACGCCTGGTACGCCCGCTTCGGCATACCCCGACTACGCCACCGGCCGCGCAAGGAGGTCGTGGGCGTGCTGATCGACGTCACCGTCGTGCTCGCGCTGTTCACCACGATGATCTGGTCTGGCCATGGCTGGGACTTCGCGCTGATCTACCTGCTCCCACAGCGCCTGACCCTGGGAATCCTCTCCTGGTGGTTCACCTATTTGCCGCACCACGATCTGGATGCCACCGCGAAGATCGACCCCATGCGGGCCAGCAGGGCCCGGGTCGGCTGGGAACGCGTCATGAACCCACTGATGTTCAACCAAAACTTCCACATCGTGCACCACCTCCACCCACAGATCCCGTTCTACCTCTGGGTGAAGGCCTGGAAGAGGAACGAGGCAGACTTCCTCGACCGCGGGGTGCCGATCTCAACCGCATGGGGATCCGAACTCACGCCCTCGCAATACCGCAGCTGGCGCAAAGCCGACCACGGTTTCCGCGCCGAGCCTTCGCCAGCGCCGGAGAGCGCGCTGGTGGCATAAGTACCAGACCTCACCAGACCCCACCGGGCCTACCGCCCGCGGATTCCGCGGTCGACGACCTTCACCCGCTTGTGCGGATATCGGAGCTCGGCATGCGCCTTGGCCTGCGAGTTCGGCAGCACGTATAGCGTCTCCTTCTTGTCCTGCAACGGTTTCAGCACCAAGTCCATGAAGCCCTCGCGGTCGTCGAGATAGGGCTCGATGACCTCCTCGCCGGCCGGACACACCGCCAGGCAATAGACGGCCTTGTAGTTGGGTTTGAACGACAGGCTCTGCCACATCGAGGCGTTCTGCGTGATCGCACCCGTTGGACCGTCGGGTCCCCGGCCGACCGGGAAGTTTGTCTGCCATGCTGAGTATAGGACAGGATACTTAGCTGACGGTTCATAGCGCGATTCAGGCGTCGATCACCACGCGGCCGCCTTTCGCCCGCGACACGCAGACCAGCATTTCGTCATCACCCTCCGCGGTACGCCCCCGGTGATCGACATCCCCGGCCAGCACCTTGACCTTGCAGGTTCCGCAGAACCCCTGCTGGCAGGAGTACGCGGCGGCCGGGTCGCTGTCGAGCATCACACCGAGCGCCGACCGGTTCGCCGGCACGCTGAGCACCCGACGCGAGCGGGCAAGCTCCAGCTCGAACGGGATGCCGTCCACGACCGGCGGCGGACCGAACCGTTCGTAGTGCAGTGCCGCCCCGGCGTTTTGGGCATCGTTGTCGCGCGCGCTGCGCACCGAATCCAGCATCCCGGTCGGGCCGCACACGTATACCGCAGTCGTCGGCCCGGCGTCGGCAAGCAGGTCCGCCGCGGTGGGGATTCGGCCGCGCTCGTCGTCGGCCCACACGGTGACCCGATCCGGCGCCACCGCCACCACCTCGTCGAGCAGCGGCATGTACTGACGGCTGCGGCCGGCATACACCGCGCGCCAGTTCATTTCGCGCTGCGCAGCGACAGCAAGCATGGGCAGGATCGGTGTCACCCCGATGCCGCCGATCACGAACAACACGTCTTGCTCATCGGTGACCAGATAGAACGCGTTGCGGGGACCTTCGAACTCGCACGTGTCACCCACGCCGTAGGTGTCATGCATCTCTGTCGAGCCGCCGCCGCCGTCGGCGATGCGGCGCACGGCGATGCGGTAGTCGACGCGCCGCCCGGGCGAACCGCACAACGAGTACTGCCGACGGCGGCCCGAGGGCAACCGAACATCGATGTGCGCGCCGGGCGTCCAGGACGGCAGCAACGCTCCATCGGGATCGGCCAGCGTCAAAGCGACCACGTCGGGCGCGATAAGTTCACGTTTGGTGATCACCGCGGTGTTGGTCCGCTGCACCGGCGCTATCCGCGACGGACGCCACCGCGACACCGAGGCCAAGCCGCCGAAGAGAGTACCCGCGCCCACCAGCGCGGCGTAACTTCGGTCGCGCTTGCGGCGGCCGTACAAGTCGGCAGGCCTGCTGTTCCAAATATTCTGCGGCACGGGGCTCCTCGTCATTTTCGCCGAAGGTCGAGCCGCGCGAACAGGCGAACCAGCGAGGGACTGATCCTTCGCATCGCGTAGGCGACCCTGGACTCGGGCGTGATCGGCAACACCGCCGGACGCCGCCGGACCGCCCTGACGATCGCCTTGGCGGTGGCCTCCGGGGTGTAATTACGCCGCCGATACGCGGCGTCGGTCCGCTGGCGGGCGTGCTCCTGCTCCTCGGCCGTCATGCCCGCATAGATGGCGCTCTTGGCGATGTTGGTATTGACGAATCCCGGGCACACCGCCGTGACCGCGATGCCCTCGTCGGCCAGGTCGGCGCGCAACGCTTCGCTCAACGCGAGCACCGCCGCCTTCGTGGTGCCGTAGGCGACGACGGACTTCGACGGCACGTACGCCGCCGCGGACGACACGTTGATGATCGTGCCGCCCTGACCGCGCTCGACCATCCGGGCGCCGAACGCCCGGCTGCCGCTGATGACGCCGCGCACATTGATGCCCATGATCGCGTCCCACTGCGCCTGCGTCGTCTCGAGGAACCGGCCCGCCAGCCCGATACCGGCGTTGTTCACCAGGATGTCAACCACGCCATGCTTGTTGTGTACCTGTGCCGCAAGGCTATTCATCGCGGCTTCGTCGCTGACGTCGACTTGGTAGACCGCGGCCTCGGCCCCGGCCGCCCGGACGGCATCGGCGGTTTCCCCGGCGCCGGCGAGATCGCGGTCGACGATCACGACGCTGGCCGCACCCTGGCGGGCCAACTCCACCGCGGTGGCCCGGCCAATCCCGGCGCCGGCCCCGGTCACGAGTGCGAGTTTGCCTCGCACGTCACGGGGGCCGGTGCCGACCGGGTCGTGGCGGGACTCGGCCGCCCCAGCCGCCCTGGGCGCCCTAGCCGCCCCGGCCGCGCCCTGGACGACCAGATCGACCCACTCGCCGGTGAGCCGAGCGATGACGTCGGGACGCGAGGCCACCACCCAGTGCCCGCCCTCAATCTGGACAACCCGGCTGCCCTCCGGAATCGAGCCGGTGAACCGTTGCAGGGCAGGCGATACGAAATAGTCCTTGCGCGCCACCAGCACCTGTACCGGGACGCTGGTCTGCGGCAGCTGCGCCGGCGGCGCAATAATCGGCGCGGGCATGTTGGCGCGGTACAGGTTGAGCCCGTTGAGGTAGTCATCGAGTGACCGGTACGCCGCACGGCGCCGGCTGCGGGTGCTAGATCGGCCGATATGTTCAACCGCCTCAAAGACTTTCACGGTCGCTCCGGTTCGGATCGCCAGCTCGGGCGCGCCCGGGCTGAGGAAGAACCAGATGTAAGAGGAGGCCAGGACTTGTTTGGCGATGTCGACCACGGCACGGGGGGTGCGTGCTGATCGCAGAAACTTGCCCGCGTAGTTCAGGTGCGGCCCGGATATCGACGTGAACGAAGCAATCCTGTTCATCACCGATTCGTCGGTGACCGCCGCCCACGCCTGAATCGAGCCCCAGTCATGGGCAACCAGATGCACGGCGTCGACGCCAAGGCCGTCGATCACCGCGGCGATGTCGGCGACCAGCTGGGTGAGCCGGTATCCCGAACGGTCTGGCGGCGTTGATGATTCGCCCGCCCCCCGCACGTCGTAGGCCACGAAGTTGTATCGGTCGTGTCGGTCGTTTCGGTCGGCGAGTTGCGCGGCAACCCCGTCCCACACGTGGTGGTTATCCGGGTAGCCGTGGATCGCCAGGATGGTCGGGCGCCGCTTGTCGATCTCGGTGTAGGCGTGCACCGCCAGGTTCACGCCGTCGGATGCGGTCACCATCATTCGTCCTCCGCGCGGTGCCTGGAAAGTATCAGTGAGATGCGCGGGCGGCGGGCGATCTGGCCAAGTAGTCGACCGCGCGTCCCACCCCGCCCAGCTGGGAGGGATGGAAACTCGGCTTGTAGTAGGCGCTGACGACCGGCAGGAACTGGGTCGGCCCCGGTACCAAACCCCGGCGCGCCGCCGAAAAGTAGTCCCTCCAGCGCGGTTTGGTCCCCGGCGGCAGCTGCGGGTCAACCGTGTACATGAATCGCACGCCGCGTATCCACAACCACGCCAGCGCCGGCGTTATCAGCAGCTGGGTGCGCACCTGCCGCCAATACCCGGCACGCAGATGCTTCATGGTGTCAAAGGCGACCGCTTTGTGTTCGACCTCTTCGGCACCGTGCCAGCGGATCAAATCCAGCATCACCGGGTCCGCGCCGGCGGCGTCGAGTTGCGGAGTGTCGAGAATCCACTCACCCAGGATCGCGGTGTAGTGCTCGAGGGCCGCCACCATCGACACCCGCTCGAGCAACCAGCTCTGCCGTCGCCGCCGGCTCCACCGGGGCCGGTCGCCGAGGAGCTTCAGGAACATCCACGCCACCTGGTCGGTAAACGGTGTCAGGTCAACGCCTTTGGCGGCGAAGTGGTCGAGCACACCCGAGTGGGCATGGGAATGCATGGCCTCCTGGCTGATGAAGCCCTGCACATCCAACCGAAGTTGGTCGTCCTTGATCAACGGCAATGTCTCCTTGAAGATCCCGGCGATGAACTCCTCGCCCGCCGGCAGCAGCAGGTGCAGGACGTTGCAGAAATGAGTGGCCAAGACCTCGTTGGGCACATAGTGGAACGGCAGCTTGGTCCAGTCGAATTCGACGTCACGCGCCTGCAGTACGAGTCGCTCATGATTGAGTGACTTGTCATGCGGACCCGTTGCCTGGTCGTCGACAGTGAACATCGTCAACCTCCTCGGGTGGCTCGTAGTGTGGCTAGGCGCTGCATCGGGTCTCGGTCTCAGCGTCGGTGATCAGACGCTCGGATCGCAGGAACCGCAGCAGATCCTCGACAGTCTTCGCGAGGGCCGGCTCGCGCAGGCGGACGTTCGCCAGCGCGCGCGCCTGGCGGTACTGGGTGTTGTCGTAACGCTTGTCGCGCATGGCCGCGATCTTGCCGGTCGCGCGGTCGAGGAAATCGACCAGCGGATAGATCGGATCGTCAGCTGTGCACCGGCGGTTCACCTCGTCGGTGAAGGACGAGATGTCGTGGTAGGTGAAACGGTAGCCGTGGCGTTCGGAAAGCACCCGGGCAACGTCCATCAGGCCGTAATAGTCATCCGCGGTCATGTTGAAGACGGTGCCCGCCTCGGCCGGGAGGTCCATCAGCGCGACGACGTGGTCCGCGATCAGGTCCGCCGGCAACAGGCTGATCTGATTGTGCGCGTTGACGGCCAGGCCGTGCTGAATCATGAAGGCCAACAGGCGGATCAAGATGTCCTCCTGGCTGCCGAAGCCCGAGTTGGTCGGAGAGATCAGCGAGGGGCGGTAGATGCGGACGTCGAGTCCTTGCCGCTGCGCCGCCAGAGCCAGCTGCTCACCGACCCACTTGGTCTGCGAGTAGCCGAAGTCCAGGCCGCTCATCTCCTCGTTCGCGTCCCACTCGCCGACCAACGGCAGGGTGCTCCAGCCGTAGATGAAGGTGCTCGACACCAGGTGGAAGGTCTTGCGGTGCGACGTCATGGCCAGCCGCAGCAGCTCCCAGGTGCCGACGACGTTGGTGGGCCGCAGCGCGTCGTAGGTCCGGACGTAGTTGACCAGGGCACCGTTGTGCACGATGGCATCGACGGTGTCGGCCAGCCGCCGGAACGCCGCCTCGCCCATTCCCAGGTGGGGCTCGGCGAGGTCCCCGCAGATCACCCGCACTCGCGCGCGGACGTCGGCTTCTAGCGCCGGGGACCACAGCTGCGCCCGGCGCAACGAGGCGATGATCCGGTCCAGGCCGTGTTCCGCGTCGGTGGCGCGGACCAGCGCGTGCAGGGTGTGTGAGGTCCGCTCGAGCAGGCTGGCCAGCAGAAACGGTCCCAGGAACCCGGTCACGCCGGTCAGCAGGAGGTGGCTTGGCGCGCCCGGTCGCGCCGGTGGCAGCTCTGGCAGGGGCAGCCGCGCGTCGGTGCGCATCTGCGTGATCTCGCGCGCCTCGTACTCGGCGGAAATCTCAGCCAGCGCCCGCCGCAGCGCGTCGCGCGCTTGCGCCGACCCATCGCTCCCATCGGGACCTTCGCCGAACTGCCCGACCAGGCGGAAGAATTCGGCGACCGTCAGGCGCTGCAGCAGCCGCGTGTTGACCCCGTCGGCCAGGTCCCCCGCGCCGTGCTCTTCCAGCAGGGCCTGCAGGTCCGTGCGGAGCTGCGCCAGGCTCAGCGAGTCGATGCCGAGATCCGCGAAGGAGCAGTCCTCCTGCCCGGTGAGGTCATAGCTCTCGATGAGATGGCGGAAGCGGTCCAGCGGACCCACCGGAAGACCCGCGGCGTCCGGGCTCCCGTGGGCCTGCTGTTCCCAGCTGGCCAGCACGGGCAGCTTGCCGTCCAGCCAGAGCTGGCGGGTTTCCCTGCGCCTGATCTTCCCCGAGGTGGTCTTGGGAACGCTGCGCGGCGGCACGAACACCATGATGTGCGGATCGATGTGGCAGTGCCGGCGGATCGCCCGTCCCAGGGTCTTAACGTCCGGGAGCCGTTGCTCGTCGCGCGCCTCGGCGACCACCACGAGGACTTCCTGCTCCTCGCGTTCGACCGCGAAGGCGGCGACGCAGCCCTCGCGGACTTCCGCGGTCGATCGCGACACGACAGCCTCGACGTCCGAGGGGTAGCAGTTGACGCCGTGCACGATTATCAGGTCCTTGATCCGGCCGCAGACGAACAGCTCGCCCTCATGCAGGAAGCCGACATCGCCCGTCCGTAGATAAGTGTGCTCCTCATCGCCCGCGATGCGGGCCCCGAACTGCTCCGCGGTGACCTTGGGGCGCTGCCAGTAGCCGCCCCCCTTGGAGGGTCCGGCCACCCAAATCTCGCCGACCCGGCCGTCGGGCAGCGCCTGCCGCGATTCGGGATCGACGACGCGGACGACGTTCGAGGGAAGGGGCTTTCCGCAACTCACCAGCAGGGCCTGATTGTTGCTTTCGGGCAGGGCCTTTTCGATGCGCGCGACGTTCTTCTGCAACGCTCGCTTGTTCACGGCCAGGATCTGTCGGCCCCGGAGAGTCACGATCAGGGTGTTTTCGGCCAAGCCATAGGCGCCCCCCAGCGCGCCGGGCTGCAGGCCGTAGGGAGCGAAGCGCTCCCGGAAGCGGATGAACGTCTTCGCCCGGAGCGGTTCCGCGCCGCAGACGATCGACTCCAGGCTGCTCAAGTCCATGCCGGCCAGCTCCGAGGCGGGGACCTTGTCCTCACGGAGGCAGTATTCGAGCGCGAAGTTCGGCACCGCTGTGTGGGTTGCGCGCACCTGGCTGATCAGGCGCAGCCAGGACGATGGCCGCTTGAGGAAGTCCTCCGGTGACATCGCATGCGTGGTCCCGCCCAACAGCAGCACGTACAGGTAAGCGGAAATCAAGCCCATGTCGTGGTGCTGTGGAAGCCAACTGACCATCACCTCGTGGCCGTTGAAGGCTTGGGCGTTGGCGATGACGTTGGCGTGGCTGACGATCACGCCCTTGGGATCGCTGGTGGAACCGGAGGTGTACTGCAGGAACATCACCGGTCCTGGCGTGTCCGGCACGGGGGGGCCGCCAAATTCTCGGCTGCCATCCGTGGCGAACCAGGGCAATTCCGGGAGCCGCTCGGTGTCCGCCCAGGGCAGCGCGTCTTTCAGGTAGCCGAGCATCAGGCGGTAGTCGTACTCGAGTTGCTTGGTCGACAGCACCGCCTTGGCCTGGGAGTCCCGCGCGATGAAGCTGAGCTTGGCCATGCTCGCTTCGAACGCCGTGGGCAACGGCGGGCTGACCGGTACGGCGATGACGCCGATCCGCGCGCACGCAAACAGTGCCGCCACCATCTCCAGACCCGGCGGGTAGACCAGCAGCGCCCGCTCCCCCGGCTTGAGCCCGGCCTCCACGGACAAGTAGGCGGCCAGCTCGCGCGTCCTTTCGGCGAAGCTCTGGTAGGTGTACTGCTCGAGCTCCCGGCCGTCGCCGTCGACGAACCGGAAGAGGAGCTGATCCGGTCTCTGCTCTTCGTACATCCGCAGGTAATCGATAAGCGTCTCCATGGTCGGAGCCACTCCCCCTTCCGGTTGGCGGTCGGTCTTAAGCCTTGATCGACAGAACAACTTCCAAACGACTTCCATGTCGAAACCCGATGAAGCCGATACTAACTCCGCAGACTGACCCCAAGCAAAGCCCAAGAAGACCTTTTTGGGTGCTGCACATCACTCTCTTAAGCTAATTTAATTTGCTAAGTAAAACCTATGTATAACTGGGTCGCACGGGTTTGCGTTCGCGAACCGGGATTCATCGCCCGGCTGGTACCGCGATCAGTATCTCAGTACCGGCTAGCTCGGCATATGCCCAGGTTGATTCCGTAAATACGCCGATACTGACATACGTATCTCCGTATTTCCGCGCTCCGGACCGGCGCTGCGGAGTTTCGCCCCGAGCGTCGATCTCAGGCGTCGTTATCGACATCATCGATCGCCCAGTTCCGCAAATAAAAACCACCCCGCGCCGATCCTGATCTTCCTACCGAAGTCCCGCATCGCAGCAACCGACGTGAGAGGCACTGCCGGCCCAACCCATGACTAACCATGACGACGGACGTACCCACCTCCCGAGTTCAAACTGGCGGCGCAACGGCCTTGTGAACGTTGTCAGGAGAGCGTGTCAGAGCATTCTTGCCGGATTCTTGCCAGATTCTTGCGGTGCACGTCTGGCACGTATCAGGCCCGAGCGGGGGCCGGCAATCCCACCTGGCCCACCTGGGCAATGCGAATCTTCGGCCCCGCACGGGCCACCAGCTTGACGATCCCGAGGAAACGTTCGCCGTCGATGATCGGCGACAGCGGTTCGTCCTCAGCCTCGATGCTCATCTCCCGACCGTTGACGTCGCGCACCTGATCACCGCGGAGCGTGCCACCGTGCAGCGCCACGGGAAAGGTTGCCGCGAGCTTCCCGGGCGACAGGTCGCCGGCTTGGAAATGCAGCGCACCAGGTTCGCAGGCTTTCGGGAAGAGCCGGAACCCGCCGCCGATTTGGAGGTCGATCGCGCCGGCGTGCAGCAGCCGGTGCGTCCGCGTCGGGACCTCCTCGCCGTCGATCACGACGCGGGCGCGCGTCGGAGCCAACAGGCTGGACGCATAGTTGGTGCTGTTCGAGCGGCTGGGGGCAATCCTGGAAGTTACGTAGTCGCCGATCGCCCGAACGAGCACCTTGATGACGGCCGTCCGGGAATGATCTTGGTTGTCGTAATACTTGTCGTAGAACCGGTTGCCGACGCCTCCCGCGGCCAGACCAAAGCAGAGCCGATGGAACTTCGCGCCGTCCGCGGTTACACCGTCGAGTGCCAAGGTGTCGAAAGAAACTTCGGGCGGCGGCTGATCCCCCGCTGCAGCAGCCGTCAGGGCGCTCAGAATCGCTTTGGGATTCCCCCGTACTCGCGCCTTGCGCGCGACGGCGTTGACGCTGCCGCCGTTGGTGGGTACGAATGTCGGCCAGCTTTCGGGATCGGCGACGCATTGCTGGATTTCGTTGATCAACCAGTTCAGCGACCCGTCGCCGCCGTCGCTCACGATGTGGGTGATCCGCGGATGGAGCTGCTCAACGACACCGCGGAGCTCTGCGACGGAGACGGTCTCGTGCACCTCGCCCCACTGGCCGACGATGCGACGCAGTTCGCCGCCGCGATCAGGCAAGCCGATGTTCCTGCGGGCGAGCGGATTGACGATGACGCCGAGGTACATCAGCAGGTCACCGACGCATGCCGGGCGGATGCAAATACGTCGCGTCCCATTGAATACTCCTCGGGCGGGCTGGGCACTTCGGGAGGACCTGGCACGCCCTGGATCGCGGCAACCTCGGCGTTAGCTCCCCGCCGATAACGATGGCTGGCACCCTCCCCGTGACGCCCCAACACGCTAACTCATCGGCTGCTCAGAGGGGAAATTTGGTACCCGTTAGCTCTTCGGACACCCGCCAGAGTGCGGCGGCGGTGGTTGCGCGCTTGGCCTGCACGCCACGCCAGATCGGCTGGGTGCGGCCGTAGAGGGCAAAGCGGGGGCCGACGAACGTGTCGCCCGGCAGATCCTCAGCTATCGCATACAGGGTCTGCCGGGCACCGAAGTCGGCATCGGTGGACACCACGCGGGTGGCGGTCATTACCGCCGCGTCGGTCAATCTGTGACCCGACCGGCCCAGCAGGTTCGTGCGCGACCAGCCGGGGTGAGCGGCCAGCGCGCGCAGCGAAGAGCCGACGCCGTCCAGCCGCCGCTGCAGCTCGCTGGTGAACAGGAGGTTGGCGAGCTTCGACTGACCGTAGGCCAGCCACCGCGAATAGCGCCGGCGCTGCCAGTTGAGGTCTTTGCGGCTGATGTAGCCGAACAGGTGCTGCAGCGACGACACGGTCACCACTCGGTCGGTGACCTTGGGCAACAGCAGGTTGGTCAACGCGAAATGGCCGAGGTGGTTGATGCCGATGTGGCTCTCGAAGCCGTCGGCGGTCAGCGCGTAGTCGGCGGCCATGATGCCGGCGTTGTTGACCAAGACGTCGAACTCAGCCACGCCATCGGCGAAATCCCGCACCGAGGACAGGTCCTGTAGGTCGAGTCGACGCACCTCAACCCGGCCGGTCTTGCCGGCGGTCATTTGCCGCGCGGCAGTTTCACCCTTCTCGGTGTTGCGCACCGCCAGGATGACGTCGGCACCGACCCGGACCAACTCGCGGGCGGTCACCTCACCCAACCCACTGTTGGCCCCGGTCACGATGACGGTGCGCCCGGCGAACGAGGGCAGGTCTGCCGCGGTCCAGTCAGCCATGGCAGCCACAGTAATCGCGACCGGTGGCAATCAGTCGGGCCGTTTTGGCGCGCCAGCGGCCAAAGGGCGAGCAAACTATCAGCACAGTAAAGTGGCGGCAGAAGACCAGCGGTTTCCGGGCCAGACGTGTCGGCGAGGAGGTCACCCCATGTCGAGAACGGAGCTTGCGGCGCTTCTCGCCCTTGGCGCCGCACTGGCAGCCGCGATCGGCAATGTGATCCGTCAGCGGTCCGCCCAGGAGGTCACCGACAAAGAGGTCGGCCACCTGACGCTGTTCTCCATGTTGTTGCGCGACAAGCGCTGGTGGGTGGGCGGCATAGGGGACATCTCCAGTTATCTGCTGCTTGCCGTCGCCCTCGACAAGGGCTCGGTGTTGTTGGTCATGTCGTTGCAGGTGACGTCGCTGTTGTTCGCCTTGCCGATGTATGCGCGGGTGACGGGTCATCCGATAACCCGCCAGGAGTGGACTTGGGCGATCGTGCTGGCCGTCGCGCTGGCGGTCGTTATCGCGGTCGGGCAGCCGGTCGGCGGCCAGGAGCGGGCAACGTCCCAAACCTGGCTGGTGGTGGGCCTGATAGTGGGTCCGCCGTTGTTGTTGTGTCTGCTGGGCGCCCGCGTCTGGAGGGATCGCGCGGTCGCGGCGGTGCTGCTGGCAGCGGTCGCCGGTTCGTTGTTGGCGGTGTTCTCGGTGATGATGAAGGGCGTTGTCGACGTAATCGAACACAACCCCGACACGTTGTGGCGCACGCCTTGGTTCTATGCGTGGATATTCACCGGGGTGGCCGGGATGATCATTCACCAGTCGGCTTATCGCGCTGGCGCGCTGACCGCATCCCTGCCGACGATCATCGTCGCGAAGCCCGTGGTGGGCGGTGTGCTTGGGGTTCTCGTGCTCGAAGAGACCGTGCGCGCCGGCGGCCGGGAGTGGTTTGTGCTGGTGCTAGCCGCGGTGCTGGTGATTGTCGCGACGGTGGGCCTGGCTCGCGGTGAGGCCGCCACCATGTCGGCCGGCGCGGGGCGTGACGTGAAGACTCCCGATCGGCCGAAAGCACCGACGCAACGCTTGAGCTGACGCGATGACCGTCCTCAACCCGCCCATCGTCGAGACCGAGAGCGGGAGCCGCGAACAGCGGTGGCCGTTGCCCGCCGTCACTGTCGCCCAGAATGGGGCTCAACGCACCGCTCGATGGGTCACCGATTGTGCGAGTTCGGCTATCCAGTGCGGTTCAACCCGCGGCCGGGATGCAAGCTCGCGCCGGATGCGCCTGCGCAAGAGATCGTCGCTGTGAGCGAGCTCGGCGATCACCGCCAGCAGCGTCGTCATCTCCGGGGTCCGGATCTCGAGGAACGCCCGCACCAGTTCTTCCAGGCTGATCTGTTCCGGTTGGTACTTGGCGAACGGGTCCCTGCCGCGGGGATCGGTGACACACAGCAGCGAGCTCGCGATCCGGTTGCCGCGGGCGTCGGGCCCGCGGTGCACGCGTGGGCGAGTACTTCTTCGCCTTGGTGCCGCGTGGCCGTTTGGCAGGCATGGGTCGAGATTAACGAACATGCCGGGGTCGTACTGCACGACAGAACCAGGCTCAGCGCACCTAGCTGGAAGGCCTCGGGTTCCACCACGCGTTTACCGCCAAGCCTTCAGCCACGCCAATGTTCCCAGAAGTGTTCCCAAACGGCATGAAAATGGCCACTGGGCGCTATGCCTTGACGCGCAGTTTGGACCCGGCCTCGTAGCTGCGGTCGGTTAGGTAGCTGTGAAGGTAATCATCGGCCAGTAGACGTGGGATCTGGTGGCGTCGCTGGGGAGATGGATCAAAGAGGAGGACCTTCACGCCGGCCATCGTCGATACCGGGATGTTGTAGTCGGGGTGTGCCTCGACGAACTTGACCAGTTTTTTCGTCGTCAGGTTCTTGGCGTAATCGGGATCGGACTGCAGGAGCCGCGCAACGTAGGCCATCTTGGCTCTCATAGTCGGATCGTCCATCACCGCATTCTCCAAGTCGCCGAACCCGTCAATTTTGACCTTGGCCGTGGCGCTGGTGAGCGCATCCCGGGCCAACTGCCGCGCCTTCTCAGCAGCGTGGAGCTTGGTCTGGATCAGCGTCACAGTCGTGAAGTAGGCGAACCCTGCGCAAGTGAAGACGTCGAACCGTGGTTCGTAGTAGAGGACTTCAGTATCGATAGGCCGATAGATTCCATCGCGAGGTATCAGGGGTATTCCCCGTGCCCTGCGAGTCGCGATGCCCGGGCCCTTCACGCGGTATGCGACGAGCTTGATTGGCCCGGCGCCGACTCCGTGGGCCATCGCGACGGCCGGGGGGCCACCGGCGTCGTTTGGGACGTCGCCGCGTCGGATCTCTGCATCCACCGCGGCGAGTTCGGGGATCTCGCTCAAGTTCTCGACAAGCACTTGAGACGAGCTGGTCTGGTAGGACGGGTCGTAGTCAAGGAACTGCTTCTCGGACAGACCGGTTGCGGCTCGCAGGACATCGTTGGTGACGTCAGCGGCCATGTCACTGATGAGATCGAAACGTGATACCTCTGCGCCAGCCAGTGCGTCGCCGCGTACGACGAAATTGTCAAGTGCCGTGACGCCGGCGCCGATAGCGTCGGCGAGCGCCTGCCTGGCTGGTTCAGCAGTCACGCCCGCCCCCCTTTTTTCCTTCCAGTTGGATCGCCAAGTCGTCCCCAAGGTAGTGACACTCGAGCTGGCCACGCTGCGGGATGTGGTTGCGCTTTGCCAGGAGCATGGTGACGGCACCGTTGTCAGCCGTCACCTCATAGAGACGAAATCCGAGCACTGCCAGGGTCGGATTCAAGTGATAGAGACCGGCACGAACGTAGATCACAGCTAGAAGCACCACGAGGGCGCAAGTGGCCGCCAAAGCGGGTCCCTTCGCTCCGCCGAACAGTGCAACCACGACCGGCACGACATAGCTCGAGGTGAATGCCAGCACCCGCTCGTCGGCTCGCTTGACAGACGTGGTTTCGACCGTGCGCACTTGGATCCCCGACAGACTGCGCAACACCACGAAAAGAAGCAGAACGGCCGCCAAGCAGACAGCCAGGATCAACCAGGTGACCCACCCGAAATCGTCGAGCTTGAGCACAGCCAGTAGCGCCACCAACGGCGCGAACGCCGAGGCCAGTAGCCCGACGCCCACTGCCCGCTTCATACGTTCGACCCTAAGGCCGACCCCCGTCACCTAACTCTGAACGTGCCTATTGGCAGACAGCACCTAGCGACGGCACCCCTGGTCCCGACGACGAGCTCGAAGTGCGCAGTTCCGACGGTGGGCCGTCGAGGCCGATCGAGCATACCGGCGCCGATCACGGCCACCAGCCGGCTTGAAATGACGGTCTGCAATGTAAAACTCGTCGCATGCTGGGACGCGCCGATCATGTCGGGTAATCCTGTCCCTCCCAGTACCAAGGATCAACGCGGCATCCCCACTTGACCCGCGGTTCGCTGATCGTGGATGTAAGGCCCGGCCGAGTGGCGAGCGAGCTAGTCAGCCAGCCCCACAATGGAGAGCTTTCGCCACACCACCGAAGAGGCAAGATGCCGTGATCGACGAAACCCTGCGCTCCCTTGCCGGTGCCGGCACGCATCTGATCCGTACGTTGCCGTTGCTCGGCGGGCTGTTCGGCCGCCCCGCGCGGCTCGATCTCGACGGCCGAGTCGTGTTCATCACAGGCGCCGCGCGCGGCCTTGGCGCCGAGATCGCCCGCCAATCCCACGCCCGGGGCGCATGCGTCGCCGTCGTCGGCCGCCGGCTCGACCCGCTGCGGGAGCTTGCCGATGATCTGGGCGAGCGGGCAGCAGCCTTCCAAGCTGACGTCACCGACTTTGCCGCCCTGCAGCGGGCGGCACGAGACACCGTGCATCGATTCGGCGGAATCGACGTGGTGGTGGCTAACGCCGGCGTGGCGCCACCATCCGACACAGTCGCCAGCATCGAACCGGCCGAGTTCGAACGAACCATCGACATCGACCTGCTCGGCCAATGGCGCACCATCCGAGCCACGCTGCCGGAGGTAACGGAACGGCAAGGGCACATCCTTGTCGTCGGTTCGATCTACGCGTTCTTCAACGGCGTGCTCAACGCCTCCTACGCGGCGAGCAAGGCCGGCGTTGAGCAACTCGTCCGCGCCGTCCGTGTCGAACTCGCCCCCCACGGCGCCACCGCCGGCGTCGCCTACCTCGGCTTCATCGACACCGACCTCGCTGCAGACGTATTCGCCCAAGGACACGTCGACGACGTCCGAAAAGCCCTCCCCGGCTTCATCACCCACCCGATGCCGGTCACCGAGGCAGCGGCAGCGGTCATCGACGGCATCGAACGCCGCTCCCCGCGAGTGACCGCCCCGGCCTGGGTGTCGCCGATGCTCACCTTCCGCGGAATCACGACCACGCTCATGGATGAACTCGCACTGCACCATCTCGGCGTAGCCCGAGCGATCAGGCGCGTCGAAACCCGCCAAGATGACTAACCAGGACCCCCACGCGCAGCGCGGCGTCGACGATAAAGCGGAGAGAGAAGGATCGCTGGGCTGTACAGGGCGGGCGAAATTGCGCTAAGGGGTCAACCCGGGGCGGTCGCCGATGTGGGTCCATGCCACCCGGCGCGGTCATGGCTGTCCACCACTGAAGCCCTCCGCTAGGGAGCCTAGATCGACGAGCTTCTGCGCGATGTGTTTCAGCGGCGTGTTGGAGTCCTGCGACAACGTCGTCAGCATGCCGAAGGCGGCCTGAGCATCCACGTCAAAGCGTTCCATGAGCTTGCCTTTGGCCTGACCGATGATGTCGCGGGTCGCTAACGCGGTTCGGAGTTGGTCAGTTTCCCGAGTCAGCGCCTGCATGGCTTCGCGCTGTTCACGGACGTGAGCGGCGAGAGCGGACAGGATGTGGACTTGTTCGGCCGCACCTAGTGTGGCTCCGCCGGCGAGGCACGCTGTCATTGCCGATAGCGCCTCTTCCAGGCACATTATTGGCCTCGCGCGAATCAGCACGCCGACATCCTTGTCGCCGTCGTTAATCGCGGCACTACTGATCGTCCACAGGCTGGGAACGAAGGTGTCGGGTTGTCGCGGGTCAATGATGTCGTAACGCACGATAGGCATGGTGTCGACCCCGCCTCGGCGCATCACCGATTCCAGAGATGTTCCGAGCTGCGATGTGCCGCTTGCTTGTGGGTCGTCGGGATCGTCAGGGAACATGTCGAATATGAGGTTCCCGACTAGTTCGGCGCGCTGTCGCATGGAGATGCGTTCGTAGCCGCTGTTGACGCCTTGGATGCGCAGCTCGTGATTGAGCAGCATCAGGCCGTCGTCGGAATGGGGCGTCAACGAGCCCTCCGTCAAATCCCGAAGGTCACAGACCACCGTGCATGAATACCCGCTGAGCTGGCATCAAAACGCGTTGAAGCCCGCATGGGGCATGGGCCCGGTCCGGTCGAGACCGGTCCTCGCCCGAGCGGTTCTCGTGCCGCAACCGTTCGTTAGCGATGCGAATGTTCCCAAAATCGTTCCCAACAGGCATCCTTCCGGACACGTGTGCTTCTGCTCGTCGCCCTGGTGGTCGTGCTAGTCGGTGTGGTCAGGGGCATTACGGCCGCCGCTTCGGGGTTGTGATCGCCTTAAGCGCCAAGGATCGAGATCTACTCTCGATGAGGCAGAAGGAGAGGTGCGCGATGCCCGCATCGTTCGGATTCGAAGCCCTGGGTGTAGTCGTCGGGGACATGTTTTTCGTCGACCCGGCCCAGGGCGCCGGCCAGGAGACCCCGGAACGCGGAGTCAGACTGGAACTCCGCCTCGTCGACCGGGCCGGGCCCCAGGGATCGATCTACGCAGGCATCCCGATCGCCCTCACCCGCCCGGTGTGGCGGGTGGACCTTTTCGGGTCTACAGAGAGCCAGCCGGGGACGCTGGACCGGGCGCATCACCACCCGCGTTTCGACGGCTGGGAACCCGGACGCCGGCACTTCGTCCCCGAGCTGTCAGCCGACCCGGTGTCCTGGCTGACCGATCAACTGGCCGACCCCGCCGCCGTGTTGACCCGGGCCGGGGGGGTGCGATCGATGCGATGCCGATGCGATGCCGATGAGGTCAGCGAAGCCGATAAAGACCGGCCTCGCCGCGGCAGCCCCGGAGACTGTCGCCGCGGTGAAGCGGATGCTCGACGGCGTTCGGGACGTGGAATTGGCCCCGGCTCCCCCCGAGCCGGGTGCGGCCGCCCCGACCGGCTGGCTCTGATATTCGACCGGATGAACCACGAACGCCACACTCCTGCAACCAACCTCGTGACGCTGCGGTGAAGCCGGTCAGCAAGGCGGCTTCCCTGAGCGTTGTCGCGGCGGCGTACGTCATCGCTATCGCGGTGGGAGCGGCGTGGCTCACGTGGGGCCCCGGCACTGGGCGGATCTGGCTCGACACCCTGATCGCTGATGTGCTTGCGACCCTTGTGATTTACGTATTCAGCCGGGCATACCACAACTCCAGCTTCTACGACGCGTATTGGAGCGTTGTTCCGCCGCTGCTGCTGTTCTATTGGTGGGGCCGGGCCGCGCCCGCGGTCGACACGTTGCGCTGCTGCCTGGTGACAATCGTGGTGGTGCTCTGGGCAATCCGGTTGACCGCGAACTGGGTCTACGCCTTTCCTGGTCTGCACCATGAGGACTGGCGCTACCCGATGTTCAAGCAGCGCGCCGGGCGGCTAGAGCTTCTGGCCGACCTGGTGGCCATCCATCTGATCCCCACCTTGCAGGTGTTCCTGGGTATGGTCCCGGTGTACGTCGCGGTGAGCCGACCTGGCCCGGGGTGGCCGTGGCTGACTTGGGCGGCCGCTGTGGTCGGCATCGCCGCTGTAGCTTTGGAATTGGTCGCCGATGTGCAGATGCACCGATTCGTCGCGCAACGGCGTGCCGGTGAAGCGATGGACCGAGGCGTGTGGAGTTGGTCGCGGCACCCGAACTATTTCGGTGAATTCAGTTTCTGGTTTGCACTCGCCTTATTCGGGATCGCCGCGGCGCCGCAGGACTGGTGGTGGCCGATTCTGGGAACGGTCGCGATGCTGGCGATGTTCCTCGGCGCGAGCATCCCGATGATGGAAGAGCGCAGCCTGCAACGCCGCCCGTCCTACCAGCAGGTCATCGACCGAGTGGCGCGGTTCGTGCCTCGCCCGCCGCGACCCGCCAAACCGCAGCAGGCAACCGGGGGCTGATCCGGTCGGCTTAGCGAATTCGGAAACCGCTATCTAGCCCTTGTCGAGCTACCTGACCTCGAGCAGGTCCACCACGAAGATCAGCGACTCGCCGGGCTTGATGACGCCACCGGCGCCACGGTCGCCGTAGGCGAGGTGGGCGGGGATAAGCAGCTGTCGGCGGCCGCCGACCTTCATGCCCTGCACGCCTTGGTCCCAGCCCTGGATGACCTGGCCGACGCCGAGTCGGAACGTCAACGGGTCACCGCGGTTGTAGGAAGCGTCGAACTCCTCGCCGGTGGAGTGGGCCACGCCGACGTAGTGCACGACCACCGTGTTGCCGGAGGTGGCCTCCGTGCCGTCGCCCTCTACGACGTCGGTGATGACCAGTTCGGTGGGCGGCTCCCCGCCGGGAAAGTCGATCTCGGGCTTCTTTGTAGTCATGCTCACCACACTGGCAGATGGTCGCCGGTGGTCTTGCCGACGGGTGGTTCAAGACAGGCGTAGAGCGCCTTCCTCGACCACCGACTCGGGAGCCCGATGGTTGCGCTGTTCCATCATCGGGATACTCGCGCCAAGGAACATCGCCAGCTTTGCGACCGCTCCCAGGATCAGCCGGTGCGAACGAGGAAATATTGCATATAACGCAGAAGTTATATTAGTGTCGAAGTCCTGGGAAGTGATCCTGCTTGAGGAGGTCGAACGCTGGTACTTCACGCTCGACAAAGACGCTATAGCCGCAGTCACTGGGGCCATCGACCTGCTTGAGCTGGAAGGGCCAACGTTGGGCCGGCCAACAGTGGACAAGGTCAACGGATCGAAGTTTCACGCATGAAGGAGCTGCGGCCAGCGGGCACCAGCATCAGGATCCTGTTCATCTTCGATCCGCACCGGCAGGCGATTCTGCTGCTCGGCGGCGACAAGGCGGGCAACTGGGCAAGCTGGTACGACAAGAACATTCCGATAGCGGAGCGACGCTACGAGGACTGGCTCACGACTGAGGGAGGTGAATGACCATGGCCCGCAACTGGCGCGAGATTCGTGCGGACGCCATCGCGCAGGGGCGTCTGGACCCGGCCCGGGCCGAGGCCGCACGCAAGGAGATGCACGACGCCGTCCAGGCGCAGCGCCTTGCCGACATCCGCAAGGCGCACGGTCACGCCCGCCAGGCCGATGTCGCGGCGCTCATGGGTGTCTCGCAGGCGCGGGTGTCCAAGCTCGAGAGCGGGGATCTGTCGCACACCGAGCTCGGCACCCTTCAGTCTTATGTGACCGCGCTGGGGGGCAGCCTGCGAATCATCGCCGACTTCGGAGAAAGCACCGTCGAACTGACTGACTGACCCGACGAACCCGAGCTAAAGCACGAAAACCTTGACTGTATTGAACGCACTCTTCGCTCCCGCTGTGCGCACGACCTGCAAAACCCGAGTCAGCTTTCGAGGCGCGTCGTGGTCTTGATGTAGCCCCTCCAACCGAAATCCTGCGTTGCGTGCGCCTGTCCCGGTGCCCCATATGATCGCCGCCACTAGCAGCTGGACGGCACCCAGCTCGTCTTCCGCGGTGTCGACTACGCGCTCGGCGATACGAAATACGCATCGACGGTCGACGAATCGGCGTCTCCCGTCTTGCGGGCACTTATCGAGCTCGGCCGGCCACATTGCTTCGCTTGGTAAGCGCCGTATGCGATCAACAGGGTCGAACCAGAACCCCTGATCGAGCACCCAATCACGATTCGGGACTTCACCGTCGAACAGGTCGAGCGGCGCCACCATGTCCACCCCATTGCCGTGTCCTCCCGCGACCTCAACAAACGTAGTCCCGCTTGTCGTTCCTTAACCAGGCTTCTCCGGGCTGAGGACGGTATCGAGTGCCGGGCTACCCGATCTGCTTGCCGGATCATTACCGACGCTAATGTTCCCAAAAGTGTTCCCAACGGGCATGAAAACGGCCCCCGGAGAGTTCTCCGGGGGCCATTTCACCTGGTAGCGGGGACAGGATTCGAACCTGCGACCTCTGGGTTATGAGCCCAGCGAGCTACCGAGCTGCTCCACCCCGCGTTGGTAGTGCAAGGTTACCGAACCGTACGAAGGTCCTCCAAATCGCGGGCTCATCGGGGTTCGCGGGCTTCCACACAGAGATTGTCGTCAGTGTCTTGGCTCGAGCCGCAAGCCGGTTGACGCGAGCATCCGCGCGAGACGGGACAATGGGCGGGTGGCCGACGCCAAGGCACCTGATCGCCCGATGGTGATCGTCGTTTTCGACGGCGTGAAGCTGTTGGACGCGGCCGGACCCGCCGAGGTATTCGCCGAAGCCAACCGGTTCGGCGCGAATTATTCGCTCCAGGTGGCATCGGTGAACGGGTGCGACGTGACCACCTCGATAGGAACACGGTTCGCCGTCACCTGCCGCATTTCGTCCATCGAGTCCGCGGATACCGTCGTGGTCGCCGGCGGCGACAATCTGGTCGGGCAGCCGATCGATCCCGCGCTCGTCGACGCGGTGAAAAGTGTGCCGGCGCGGACCCGGCGTCTGGCATCGGTGTGTACGGGTTCGTTCATCCTGGCGCAGGCGGGGCTGCTCAACGGCCGCCGTGCGACCACGCATTGGCAACATGCCGGGCTCCTCGCCCGGGCCTTCCCCGATGTGGGCGTCGAACCGGACGCGATCTTTGTCCGCGACGGCGATGTGTTCACCTCAGCGGGTGTGTCGTCGGGCATCGACCTCGCGTTGGCCTTGGTCGAAATGGATTACGGCCCCGAATTGGTCCGCAAGGTCGCGCGCTCGTTGGTGGTGTATCTCAAACGCGCCGGCGGACAATCACAATTCTCCGTCCTGGTCGAGGCGGATCCACCGCCGGGTTCAGCGCTGAAGGCGGTCACCGACGCGGTCACCGCCGACCCAGGCGCTGACCATAGCGTGAAAAGGCTTGCGGCCCAGGCATCGCTGAGCACGCGTCAGCTGACCCGGCTGTTCCAGTCCGAACTGGGCACCACCCCGGCGCGCTATGTGGAAATGGTTCGAATCGATGTCGCACGCGCGGCGCTGGACGGCGGCCGCAACGTGGCCGAGACCGCGCGCCTGGCGGGATTCGGCAGTGCGGAAACGTTGCGACGGGTATTTCTCAACCACATCGGCATCAGTCCCAAGGCGTACCGGGACAGGTTCCGCACCACATCTCGCTCGTGACGCTGACGAGCGCGCCCAAAATGCCGGGTTTGACGGCGTCAGAGTGTACAAACACGCGCGCTCGCGGCGAGTTATTTGGCGTTGTTGAACTTGTTGATCGCGTCGTCGAGGCGCTGCAACGCTGCACCGTACGCAGCGAAATCACCCTTCTTCTGCGCGTCCCGAGCGGCACCGATCGCCGTCTGGATCTCCTGCAGCGCAGCGGCTTTGGCCGGCGACAACGTGACCGTCCCGTCGGGAGCGGGCGGCACCACCACCGCCGGGGCCGGCGTCGGTCCGCCCGGCCCACCCGACGGCGCCGGGGGCCGGCTGGGCGGGTTCTGTGGTACGTCGGTGGGCTCTATGCCGGTCGCGGCGGCACCGGCACCGGGCCCGAATAGCCCGGTGAGGGCGTCACCCACGGTGGGGCCGTAGCCGATCTTGTCGTTGTACATCATCGCCACCCGGATCAGGCGCGGGTACGACGAGGCGGCATCGCTGGCTCCCGGGGACGCGTACACGGGTTCGACATACAGCAACCCACCCTGGGCCACCGGCAGGGTAAGCAGGTTGCCCCACCGAATCCGGTTCTGGTTATCACGCCCGATCACGCCGAGATCCTGTGATACCGCCGGGTCGGTGGTGATGGCGTTGTTGGCCAGTTTCGGACCGTTGACCTGGCCCGGGATGGTCAGCACCGTGATCCTGCCGTATGTGGCGGGATCGGAGCTTGCGCTGATGTATGCGGCCAGGTAGTCGCGCTTGAACCTGTTCATCGCGCTGGTCAACTGGTATGCCGACGAATTGTCATTCTTGGCAATGTTTTTCGCGACGATGTAATACGGCGGCTGATAGCTGCTGGCGGTCGGATTCGGGTCCAGCGGCACGTCCCAGAAGTCGGACGTGGAGAAGAACGTCACGGGGTCGTTGACGTGGTATTTGGCCAGCAGCATCCGCTGCACCTTGAACAGATCCTCGGGATAGCGCAGATGCTCGGCCAACTCGGGCGTGATATCGCTCTTGGGCTTGACCGTCCCGGGGAAGACCTGCATCCAGGCCTTCAGCACCGGATCCGATTCGTCCTGCGCGTAGAGCGAGACGGTGCCGTCGTAGGCGTCCACCGTGGCCTTCACCGAATTACGGATGTAGGAGACCTGCTTGTCGGGAGCGAGACGGTTGAACGCCACCTCGGTGGAGTCGGCGGTCGCCGACTCCAGGGAGGTGAGCTCGGAGTACGGGTAGTTGTCCAATGTGGTGTAACCGTCGAGGATCCACACCAGCCGCTTGTTGACGATCGCGGGATATACGGAGCTGTCGGTCGTCAGCCACGGCGCCACCGCCTCCACCCGCTGCGCTGGATCGCGGTTGAACAAAATTTTGCTATTGGAACCAATCACGTTGGAGAACAAAAAGTTTCGCTCGGCGAACTTGGCGGCGAACACGCTGCGGGAGAGCCAGCTGCCGACCGGAACCCCGCCGGCGCCGATGTAGGTGTAGTTCTTGGTTTCGTTGCTGGTCTCGTAGTCGTATTCGCGGTCGTTGCCGTTCTTCCCGACGATCGCGTAGTCGGCGGACGTGTTGGAGATGACCGGCCCGAAGTAGACGCGCGGCTGGTCCAGCGGTGCCGGGCCGTCGGACACCACGCTTCCGTTGGCGCCGACGACGTTGACCATGAACTCGGGGTAACCGCCGTTCTGGTTGGGGTCGTTGGCGATCCCACGCACCGTGTTGGCCGGCGACGCGATGAACCCGTTGCCGTGGGTGTAGACGGTGTGCCGGTTGATCCAGTCGCGCTGGTTGTCGATCAGCCGGTCCGGGTTGAGTTCACGCGCGGCCACGACGTAGTCGCGCAGGGCGCCGTTGTGGTCGAGGTAGCGGTCGATGGACAGCTGGTCGGGGAAGTAGTAGAAGTTCTTACCCTGCTGGAACTGGGTGAACGCCGGGCTGATGATCGTCGGGTCGAGCAACCGGATGTTCGACGTGGTCGCGCGGTCAGTGGCGACCTGCTGCGCGGTTGCCCCGCCGTCGCCGGTGTAGTTGCGATAGGTCACCACGTCAGAAGTCAGGCCATAAGCTTGCCGCGTAGCGGTGATGCTTCGGCTGATGTACTCGCTTTCCTTTTGCGCGGCATTGGGTTTGACGCTGATCTGCTCAACGATCAACGGCCAGCCGGCACCCACGATCAACGAAGACAGCAGCAGCAGAACCAGGCCGATAGCCGGAATCCGCAAGTCCCGCAGTATGACCGCCGAGAACACCGCGGCGGCGCAAATCAGGGCGATCGCCAGCAGGATCAGCTTGGCCGGCAGCACGGCGTTGATGTCGGTGTACCCGGCCCCGGTGAACGGCTTACCGCCACGGGTGTGCGACAGCAGTTCATACCGGTCCAGCCAGTAGGCCACGGCCTTGAGCAGCACCAGCAGGCCGACCAGGCTGACCAGCTGGATACGCGCCGAGCGGCTCACCGCGCCAGACCGCCCTGATAGCCGAATGCCGCCAAAGATGTAGTGCGCCACCAGGTTCGCCAAGAATGCCAGGAAAACCGCCACAAACATGTAGCTGAGCACCAGCCGGTAGAACGGCAGCTCGAATGCGTAGAACCCGAGGTCCTTGCCGAACTGCGGGTCCCTGATCCCAAAGTCGCCGCCATGCAGGAACAGCTGGATGCGAACCCAGTAACTCTGCGCGATGATGCCGGCCAGCAGACCGATCGCCACCGGGATTCCAATGCCCACAAGTCGCAGTCGGGACAGCACGAGGGTGCGGTAGCGCGCCACCGGGTCGTTGTCGGTGTTCGGAACGAAGACCGGGCGGGTGCGATAGGCGATCGCGAGCCCGGCGAACACGATGCCGCCGACCAGCAGACCCGCCACCAGGAACACCACGAGGCGGGTAACCAGCACGGTGGTGAATACCGAGCGGTAGCCAAGCTCGCCGAACCACAGCCAGTCGACGTAGGCGTCGATCAGCCGCGGACCGGCGAGCAGCAACACGATCACACCCAGTGCGATCAAAATCAGAATCCGGCTACGCCGAGTCAGTTTCGGCATCCTCGCGGTGGGCCGCATCCCCACTAGCAACGCTCCCTGTTCGATTTGGCTGGCGCGATGTCGCTTGCGCCCCGTTCACAACTGTACGCAGCTAAGCAGCCGGGTAGCTGACCCCCGGACGTCAGCGCGTGCAGCGCGTCCACCGCCTGGCTCAGGGTCTCAACCTTCACCAATCGCAGGCCGGTGTTGTCGGAGTTCGCCTCGTAGCAGTTCTTGGCGGGCACCAGAAACACCGTGGCGCCGGCAGCGCGCGCGGCATCCATTTTGTGCGTGATGCCGCCGATCGGGCCGACCTTGCCGTCGAGGCTGATCGTGCCGGTGCCCGCGACGAACGTGGACCCGGCCAGGTCACCGGTGGTGAGCTTGTCGACAACGGCCAGACTGAACATCAGTCCCGCCGACGGCCCGCCCACGTTCGCGAGGTTGAAGTCCACCGCGAATGGCGCCCACGGCGCATCAAGCACCGCGACACCCATATAGCCGTAGTCGCGGTCCTTGTTGGTGCCCAGCGTGATGTGCGCGGTGCCGGCCGGCTCGTTCTTGCGCCGATAGTCGATGGTCACCTCCTGGCCAGGCTTGGTCTTCTTCAGCAGTCCGGTGAACTGGTCGACATTGGCCACTGGGGTGCCGTCGACCATGTCAATGGCGTCGCCGGCCCTCAGCTTGCCCGCGGACGGACCCGGAATCGGTGACCGTGGCGATGGTGACCGCGGCCGGATACTTCAGGTATCCCAACGCGGCAAACGCGGCGCTGTCCTCGGAGTTCTTGAAGTCGGCGTTGTTGGATTTGTCGACTTCGTCCCGCGATTTCCCCGGCGGGTAGATGAGGTCGCGCGGCACCAGTTGTTCCTGGCCCGACAGCCACAGCGTCAGTGCCTCCCCCAGGGACAGATCGTCGCGCTGCGACACCGTCGTCATGTTCAGGTGGCCTGACGTCGGGTGGGTTTGGGTGCCCTGGATGTCGACGACCTGCCTGCCGTCGACCTCGCCGAGGGTGTCGAAGGTGGGACCGGGGCCCAGCGACACAAACGGCACCGTCACCACCGTGAGCAACACGCCGAATACCAGGATCGGCACCAGCGCCACCATCAACGTCAGAATCCGCCTATTCATGGGCGCCGCTCCCTTTCCCCACATCCCGTCGTCCCCCGGCGAGCGGGCGGAAACCCACTGCATCGTCGTCTGCGCGGATCACGCCGCTTACACTAGACGGACCTTGCTCTGGCTGGTTCAGCTACAAGCATGCCCGGGGATCTCACGTTCCGTTCCGCCGGTGAGTACGGTTGACGTTATGTCTGACCCGCCGTTCGGTTTCTCCTCCGGAGACGACCCCCGGAAAGATGAACCCGGGCGCGACAAACAAGGCAAGAACGACCCCGATTCCGGCTCGGGTGCGTCCGACCCGTTAGCCGCGTTCGGCATGAGCGGGGACTTCGGCATGGGCGACCTGGGGCAGATTTTCACCCAGCTGGGTCAGATGTTCAGCAGCGCGGGCACCGCGATGACCGGGGGCCGGCCAGTCAGGCCCGGTCAACTACGAATTGGCGGCACAAGTCGCGTCGAGCACCATCGGGTTCGTCGCACCCATCCCGGCCACGTCCAAGCAAGCGATCGCCGATGCCGTGCACCTCGCCGAGACGTGGCTGGACGGGGCCACCGCGCTGCCCGCGGGCACCACCCAGGCGCAGGGCTGGAGCCCGGACGACTGGGTCACCAACACCCTGGAGACCTGGAAGCGGCTGTGCGATCCGATGGCTCAACAGATCTCCACGGTGTGGGCGGCGTCGCTGCCGGAAGAGGCCAAGGGCATGGCCGGCCCGCTGCTGTCCGTGATGTCACAGATGGGCGGCATGGCATTCGGCTCGCAGTTGGGCCAGGCCCTGGGCCGGTTGTCCCGCGAGGTGCTGACCTCGACCGATATCGGTCTGCCGCTGGGGCCCAAGGGGTGGCCGCGATCCTGCCGGATGCGGTCGAATCCTTCGCCGCCGGACTCGAGTTGCCGCGCAGCGAGATCATGACGTTCCTGGCCGCCCGCGAGGCCGCGCATCACCGGCTGTTCAGCCACGTGCCCTGGCTGCCAAGTCAGTTGCTGGGCGCGGTTGAGGCCTACGCCAGGGGCATGAAGATTGACATGAGCGGTATCGAGGAGCTGGCGCGCGACTTCAACCCGGAATCGCTGTCAGATCCCGCGGCCATAGAAAGCCTGCTCGGTCAGGGCGTGTTCGAGCCCAAGGCGACGCCAGCGCAGACGCAGGCGCTGGAACGGCTCGAGACCCTGCTCGCGCTGATCGAAGGCTGGGTGCAGGTCGTGGTGACCGATGCCCTGGGCGATCGGATTCCGGGTGCGGCCGCGCTTGCCGAGACGCTGCGCCGGCGCCGGGCCAGTGGCGGACCGGCCGAACAGACCTTCGCGACGCTTGTCGGCCTCGAGCTGCGGCCACGCAAGATGCGGGAAGCCGCCACGCTGTGGGAGCGCCTGACGCAGGCCGGCGGTGCGGACACCCGCGACGGCGTCTGGCAGCACCCGGATCTGCTGCCCGCCGCCGACGATCTCGACGACCCGGCCGGCTTCATCGACCGCGTCGTCGGCGGCGATACCAGCGGCATCGACGAGGCGATCGCCGAGCTCGAACGAGAAGGCAACCGTGAGGACCCGGGCTCCGGCGGTCCTGGGCATAACTCATAACTGACCGGGCCGTCGGGGCCCTGGCGGGCGCGTGACCTGCACAATCACGGTGTATCCGGGGTTTGCCCTCGGCACCCTAGCCGGGCAGAACCGGGCGTTTGACGATGCGGTCACGTTTGAGGATGTCGTCGTTCGGCTATGCCAGCTCGGTACGGTTTGCCGCCCACCTTGGGTAGTGCTCGAACCGCACGGAGAAAATGAAGGAGATTGCGTGAAGTTCACAACAACCACTGTCAAGACGGCCATCGGTGCCGCGGGAATAGCTGCGGTAAGCCTTTTCGCTGCGGCAGCCGCGTCCGCCGCAGGGCCAAACATCCAGGGATTCGGTACCGGCGAACAGCTGACCGACGGGCCACTGGTTACCACCTACACGGTGAGCAACCTGCAGCCCAGCACCGTCGCGATCCCCGGCTACACCCCTAAAGGAACGCTGTACCAGGCAGATGTTGTCGCCAGGTCGGACGGCGGAACCGTTACCCCGATGGTTAGAGACTTCAGTGCCCGTGGGCCCAACGGTCAGACCTACAAGCTGGTCGACAAGGTTGGGGTGCCCAACGGCCTTAACCCCGCGCCCATTCCTCAGGGCAACGAATCGAGGGGCACACTGTACTTCGACGTGACGGGCGCAGCGCCGAATGGCGTTGTCTACAACGACGGACTGCAGGACATTCTGATGTGGACGTCGAATATGCCCGCGGCTTCAGCGCCCGTTTCACCGGCGCCTGGCGCACCGAACTCGAGTCCGGCACCGGGCGCGCTGCCTGGACCGGCCACATAAGCTAATCCAGCTAAGGGACCTCTGGGGTCGGGCGTCGTGCGGCGTCCGACCCCAGGGTCACCAGCTTCACCCGCGCCGACTCGCCAGCGGTCCTGTGGATAACTGATCGGTGCACCGGCCCCCGGCCTGGCACTGTCTTCAGGCATGCCGCATGCCGCGCCTGCCCTTTATGCGCTGGACCCGGCGATGCCGGTGCTGCTGCGGCCGACGGCGCCGTTCTTTGCACGCGCCGCGCGGTCCTGGTCCGACCACCCTGCGGGCTGACCGTGGTGGAGTTGGCCGCGCTGCTGCAGTCGCTGCGATCACCGATGCCGATATCCGAGTTGCAGCGGCAGGCCGCCGCCCGCGGGTTGTTGGACGCTGAGGGCTTGGCGAATCTCGTTCGCGCAACTGGTCGGCGCGGGCGTTGCGACCCGCGGCTGCCGGCAGTCCCGCGGGCGGGCGGCGTCGATCCGGGTGCACGGCCGCGGACCACTGCCGGACCTGCTGGTTGAGTCGCTGCGCTGTTCGGGTGCGCGGATTGCGCACACCCGCCAGCCGCACGCCGCCGTCACCTCCGCGGCCGTCGATCTGGTGGTGTTGTCCGATAGCCTCGTCGCCGACCCGCCCATGGTCCGCGACCCGCACAACCGGGGCGTCCCGCATCTCCCCGTCCGGGTGCGCGATGGCGGGTCCGCTGGTCATCCCCCCGGCGTCATGAGCTGCCGGGTTAATCACTAAGGGGAAATACCCGGCAGCAGGCGATCCGGGTGCGCGACGACGACGAACTCGACGAACTCACGTATGACGGTTAGCGCTAGGCGCACACTACAAGCGAGCATAAAGACGACCAGGAGAGCGCTTATGACCGCCGGGGGCCATGATCAACGAACCCGAGAACGCTGGCGGCTCGTGCCGACACCGGTACTCACCCGCGTGCTGGCGGTCATCGGTACCGTCGCGTTGGCCACGGTGGGCCTATCTGGATGTGGGGGTTCGACGGAGAGACCGACCAACAAGGCTAACGCTACGGTGAACGTCGGCGAGCGCCCCTATCAGGTGGCGGTGGACCCGGGCAGCCACACCGTCTATGTCACCAACGACGACGACGACACGATGTCGGTGATCGACGCCTCGAAGCGCACCGTCACCGCCACCGTGCCCGCCGGCAAGCACCCGCACGGGGTGGCACTGGACCCGAGCAGCCACACCGCCTACGTCACCAACTACTTCGACAACACGATGTCGGTGATCGACACCACGACACGCACCGTCACCGGCAGTGTCCCCGCCGGCAAGCACCCGTACGGGGTGGCGGTGGACCCGGGCAGCCACACCGTTTACGTCACCAACTCCGACGACGGCACGGTGTCGGTGATCGACGCCTCGACGCGCACCGTCACCGCCACCGTGCCCGTCGGCAAGCACCCGGGCGGGGTGGCGGTGGACCCGGACAGCCACACCGTCTACGTCACCAACCACGACGACCACACGGTGTCGGTGATCGACGCCTCGACGCGCACCGTCACCGCCACCGTGCCCGTCGGGAAGGATCCGATCGGGGTGTCGCTGGACCCGGGCAGCCACACCGTCTACGTCGCCAACTACGGGGACAACACGGTGTCGGTGATCGACGCCTCGACGCGCACCGTCACCGCCACCGTGCCCGTCGGCAAGCACCCGGGCGGGGTGGCGGTGGACCCGGGCAACCACTCCGGCTACGTCACCAACTACGACGACAACACCATGTCGGTGATCGACACCTCGACGCGCAAGGTGACCTCCACCGTGTCCGTCGGCCAGCACCCGGGCGGGCTGGCGGTGGACCCGGGCACCCACACCGTCTACGTCCCCAACTACTCCGATAACACGGTGTCGGTGATCGAACTCAAATAGTGATGGCATCGGCGTCTGGGCGCGACGTGTCGGCTGCCGATCGTGAGACCGGGCCGCCTGTGGATAACTGACCCAGGCGCCGGCGCACGGCGTGGCACAGTCTTCAGTCATGCCGCGGACCGCGCCTGCCCTGTATGCGCTGGACCCGGCGATGCCGGTGCTGCTGCGGCCCGACGGCGCCGTGCAGGTGGGCTGGGACCCGCGCCGCGCGGTGCTGGTCCGCCCACCCTGCGGGCTGACCGCGGCGGAATTGGCCGCGCTGCTGCAGTCGCTGCGATCACCGATACCGATATCCGAGTTGCAGCGACAGGCCGCCGCCCGCGGGTTGTTGGACGCTGACGGCTTGGCGAATCTCGTCGCACAACTGGTCGGCGCGGGCGTTGCGACCCGCGGCTGCCGGCCGTCCCGCGGCCGGGCGGCGTCGATCCGGGTACACGGCCGCGGACCGCTGTCGGACCTGCTGGTTGCGTCGCTGCGCTGTTCGGGCGCGCGGATTGCGCACAGCCGCCAGTCGCATGCCGCGGTCACGTCCGGCGCCGTGGATCTGGTGGTGTTGTCGGACTACCTGGTCGCCGACCCGCGCATGGTGCGCGAGCTGCACAACCGGGGCGTCGCGCATCTCCCCGTCCGGGTACGTGACGGCACCGGGCTGGTGGGTCCGCTGGTCATCCCCGGGGTGACCAGCTGCCTGGCCTGTGCCGATTTGCATCGCAGCGACCGTGACGCCGCATGGCCGGCCATCGCCGCCCAGCTGCGCGACACCGTCGGGGTGGCCGACCGGGCCACCCTGCTCGCAACCGCGGCGCTGGCGCTCAGCCAGGTCAATCGGGTAATTGCGGCGGTGCGCGGCCAGGAGACGCTTCCCGATCCCGGCCCGCCGGCGCTGAACGCCACATTGGAGTTCGATCTCAACGCCGGCTCGATCGTCGCGCGTGAATGGAGCAGACATCCGTTGTGCTCCTGCTGAACCCCGAGGGCGTTGTTGCCCGATCGACACCTCGACGGCCTAACCGTCATGGATGATGGGTGTGTGGCAGACATCAAACGTGGCCGTGCGGCGCGCAACGCGAAGCTGGCCAGCATTCCGGTCGGCATTGCCGGCCGGGCGGCGCTCGGGTTCGGCAAACGACTGACCGGCAAGTCGAAGGACGAAGTCCAGGCCGAGCTGATGGAGAAGGCCGCCAATCAGCTGTTCACCGTTCTGGGCGAGCTCAAGGGCGGGGCGATGAAGGTCGGCCAGGCGTTGTCGGTGATGGAAGCCGCGATTCCCGAGCAGTTCGGCGAGCCCTACCGCGAAGCGCTGACCAAGCTGCAGAAAGACGCGCCGCCGCTGCCCGCCGCCAAGGTGCACCGGGTGCTCGACGCGCAGCTGGGCACCAAATGGCGGGATCGGTTCACTTCGTTCGACGACACCCCGGTCGCGTCGGCCAGCATCGGCCAGGTGCACAAAGCGGTGTGGTCCGATGGCCGCGAAGTGGCCGTCAAGATCCAGTACCCGGGCGCCGACGAGGCGCTGCGGGCCGACCTGAAGACCATGCAGCGGATGGTCGGCGTGCTCAAACAGCTCTCTCCGGGCGCCGACGTCCAGGGCGTGGTCGACGAACTGATCGAGCGCACCGAGATGGAGCTCGACTACCGGCTGGAGGCCGACAACCAGCGCGCCTTCGCCAAGGCGTACGACGGCCACCCGCGTTTCCTGGTGCCGCACGTCGTGGCCAGCGCGCCGAAGGTGGTGATCCAGGAGTGGATCGACGGCATACCGATGGCGCACGATCATCCGGGAGGGCACGCCTGGAGCAGCGCGACCTGATAGGCACCCTGCTGCTCGAGCTGACCTTCGACGCGCCCGCGCCGGCTGGAGATGATGCACGGCGACGCCCACCCGGGCAACTTCATGCTGTTGCCCGACGGCCGGATGGGCGTCATCGACTTCGGCGCCGTGGCACCGCTGCCCGGCGGCCTGCCCATCGAGCTCGGGATGACGATCCGGTTGGCCCGCGACAAGAACTACGACCTGCTGCTGCCGACGATGGAGAAGGCCGGGTTCATCCAGCAGGGCCAAGCAGGTCTCCGTGCGCGAGATCGACGAGATGCTGCGCCAGTACGTCGAGCCGATCGAGGTCGAGGTCTTCCACTACACCCGCAAGTGGCTGCAGCGGATGGCGGCGGTTCAGATGGACCGTTCGGTGGCGCAGATCAAGACGGCGCGGCAAATGGACCTGCCGCCCAAGCTCGCGATCCCGATGCGGGTGATCGCGTCGGTGACCGCGATCCTGTGCCAGCTGGATGCGCATGTGCCGATCAAGGCGCTGTCGGAGGAACTGATCCCCGGTTTCGCCGAGCCCGACGCCATCGCCGTCTAGGAGTCGTCTAGCCCGCGGGATTCGGCCGGGATTGGGTTAGGCCGCCACAACCTCTTTGGGGTCTTTGGGTCCTTGCGCGGACGTCCACGCGGGCGCTTGCGACTCACGATCGAGCCCCGCTCGAAAATCTCACCGCCCCATACTCCCCAGGGTTCGGCCCGCTCCAGCGCCGCCGCCAGGCACTGGCGCCGCAACGGGCAGGTCGGCGCAGAGCGTCTTGGCCCGCTCCAGGTCGGTCGGGGTCTCGGCGAACCACAGGTCGGGATCGCCGACATGACACGGCAGCGCTGGCAGCGTCTGTCTGGGGACTGTCGGTGCCGACATGTCCTTTCACCTGCTTCCTGGTCTGGTGGCTGTCCTTTTCAGTGGATCCGGACCAGGTTGGGCGGCTGTTGACCCAAAAACTGTGGCCACGGATCCGGGTGACTTCGGGTCCGTGGCCATCTGGCTGAAAACCGGGCTGGCTACCTAGGTAGGGCCCCGATCCACGGACGCGTCAGTCGCGGCGGCGACACGGTGCTTACCCGCGGCCGCCGACATGGCGGCGTTACGGGCGGCATGGGGAGATGCCGCGGTCGCCCACGCGGCAGCCACGCCGACACCGAACAATTGTGATCATCCGAATCATCGCGGCCACCCTCCTTTCGTCTTGCCCGCTCCGATGCCAGCAATCAGCCGGCAGAATGCGTTCTCGAGGGTAAACGGTACCAGCCGTCGCTGACAAACGATTTTCTGACCTGCAGTTTGCGCCTCAGCGGGCTTGCCGTACCAACTCCAGCACGTCCGGCCCGTACTGTTCCAGCTTGCGTGCGCCGATGCCCGGGATCGCGATCAAGGCCGCCTCGTCGCCGGGCATCATTTCGGCGATCGCGACCAGTGTGTTGTCGCTGAAGATGATGTACGGGGCACCTTCTGTTCCTTGGCGATGTCCAGCCGCCAGGACTTGAGCTGCAGCAACAACTCTTCGTTGACGTCGCCGGCACAGGTTTCACACCGCCGCAGCATGATGGCCGCCGGTTTGGTCAGCTCGCTGTTACAGACCCGGCAGCGCAACGAGGAGCCGCGGTTGCGCCGCGACTTGCTCGGCGCGGGATCTTTGCGCGTCTGCGGCGCGATGCCGTTGAGGAACCGCGACGGCTTGCGACTCTGGCGCCCACCAGGGGTCCGGGCGAGGGCCCAGCTGAGCGCCAAATGAACTCGGGCCCTGGTGATTCCGACGTAGAGGAGTCGACGCTCTTCCTCGACGGACTCGCTGTCGGGACCGTGGGCCAAGGCGTGCGAGATGGGTAGCGTGCCGTCGGCCAGTCCGACCAGGAACACCGCATCCCACTCGAGTCCCTTGGCCGCGTGTAGTGAAGCCAGCGTGACGCCCTGCACCACCGGTGGGTGTCGCGCGTCGGCCCGCATCCGGAGCTCGGCCAGCAGCCCCGGAAGTTCCAGCTGCGGACGCTGCGCAACTTCGTCGTCGACCAACTCGGCCAGCGCGGTCAGCGCCTCCCAGCGATCCCTGGCGCGGGTGCCGGCCGGCGGCTCGGCCGTGAGCCCCAGCGGTTCCAGGATCGGCGCGGACCACGTCGGGCAGTGGGCCGGCCAGGCCCTGTTCAGAGCCCCGCTCAGCCGCACGCTGCAGGGCCACCAGCGCCTGCTTGACCTCTTGACGTTTGAAAAAACCTTCACCGCCCCGAACTTGATAAGCGATGCCCGCCTCGGTCAGCGCCTCCTCGTAAACCTCGGACTGCGCATTGACGCGGTAGAGCACCGCGATTTCGGATGGCGCAGTGCCGGATTCGATCAGCCGGGCGATGGATGCCGCAACCGCGGCGGCTTCGGCCGCCTCGTCGGTGTGCTCGTGAAACGACGGGGCCGGACCTGGCTCCCGCTGACCGGATAGCTGAATCCTGCTGCCCGCGACCCGGCCCCGGGCCGTGGCGATCAGCTGGTTGGCCAGCGACACCACCTGGGGAGTGGACCGGTAGTCGCGCTCCAGGCGAACCACCGTGGCGTCCGGGAACCGCCGTGAGAAGTCAAGCAGGAAGCGAGGTGAGGCCCCGGTGAACGAATAGATGGTCTGGTTGGCGTCGCCGACGACCGTCAGGTCGTCTCGGTCGCCCAACCAGGCCGACAGCACCCGCTGTTGTAGCGGCGTGACGTCCTGGTACTCGTCGACGACAAAACACCTGTAGCGATCCCGGAACTCCTGGGCCACTGCGGCATCGTTCTCGATGGCGGCCGCGGTGTGCAGCAGCAGGTCATCGAAGTCGAGCAGCGTGACCGATTCGTCGCGGACCTTGAGGGCCTCGTAGGCGGCGTAGACGGCCGCGATTTTTTCGGCGTCCAGCGGGGTGTCCCGGCCGTCGGCGGCCACGGCGGCCACGTAATCCTCGGGACCGATCAGCGACGCCTTAGCCCACTCGATCTCGCCGGCGAGGTCGCGCACGTCGTCGGTGCTGGTATTAATCCGGGTGCGGCTGGCGGCCCGGGCCACGATGGCGTACTTGCTGTCCAGCAGCTGCCAGCCGGTGTCACCGATTACCCGCGGCCAGAAGTACCGCAGCTGGCGGTGCGCGGCCGCGTGAAAGGTCAGGGCCTGCACCGCGGCGACCCCGGCACCGCTGCGCGCGACAGTGTCGAGCGCGCGCAGGCGCGTGCGCATCTCCCCCGCGGCACGCTGGGTGAATGTCACCGCCAGGACCTGCCCCGCGGCGACATGACCATCCGCGACGAGCTGGGCGATCCGGTGGGTGATCGTGCGGGTCTTGCCCGTTCCTGCGCCCGCGAGCACACAGACAGGTCCGCGCGGAGCCAGCACGGCCTCGCGCTGCTCGTCGTCCAGTCCGGCGGTCAGTGGGTCTGCGACCATCGGCATGCCGTTCATCTTGGCTTCCATACTGGCAGGGGTGGCCGACAAACCCGGTGCAGCGAAACGCCCCAATTCCTCGGGCCGCCGCTTGGAATGCATCGCCGCCAGGCTACGTTACCCAGTCATGACCAACGCCCCGCTCACCGTTTACAGCACGTCATGGTGTGGCTTCTGCCATCGGCTCAAGACAGCGCTGAAGGCGAAGGGAATCTCCTACGACGAGGTGGATATCGAAGACGACTCGGCCGCCGCTGAATTCGTCAGCTCGGTCAACGGCGGCAACAGGACGGTTCCGACGGTGAGGTTCGCCGACGGGTCAACGCTGACCAACCCGAGCGCCGGCGAGGTCAAGGCGAAGCTGGCCGAGGTCGCCGGCTGACGGCCACATCGGCCGACATGGCCCTCGCCTCCGATTAAATCCCGAGCCACCGCCCGCGGCACGCCTAAGCTATTTACTACGGCGTAGACGTTGCGGGTGAAACCGCCCGTTCCGGTCGCGCCGATCCAGCTCGACCTAGCGCGGACCCCGGTCCGCAGAAACCGGCTCAGGACGATGAAGCCACCCGGCTCGAAGCGACTGTCGTTGATTCGCAACGTTTTTGCGGGTAGGTCGGTCGCAATGATCTGCACTGTGGTGATCGCGGTCTCCGGCTGCTCGCACCATGCGGGCACACCGGCCAAGTCCAGCAACAAGCCCGTGGGTATCGATGGGTTGATCGTCAGCGTCGATGATGTCCGGCGCATCGCCAACGCCGACGATTTGGCAGCACATACCGAGGACCTACATTCCCCGCCGCGCGGCGACGAGAACGCTCCGGGCCCGTGCCGGGCGGTAGGACACAGCGATCTGACGTTCGGTACCGGCTGGCAGGAATTTCGCAGCGCGGGCTATAACGGCGTCACCGACGACACACTTCCGGGCGGGAACTCCATGATCAACGGGGTTACTCAGGCCGTCGCCCGCTACCCGAACTCCAACACCGCGCAGGAAGCATTCCTAAAACTCGAAGCGACGCTGCAAGCGTGCGTCGCACTGCATGACGCGAACTACGACTTCACCCTCGACAAGCCGGATTCCTCGAACCTGAGGATCACCGCCCCGGATTGGAGTCACCTGTATCGCGAAAGGTCCGGCGTGATGATATCCGTCGGCGTGGTCGGGCTGGTATCCGCGGAGCACATCGCGAACACCATCCTCCAGATGATCGCCGACCGCGTCGCCTAGTCCCGTCCTAGTCCAACCTAGTTCAGGGCCGCCCAGGACTCGATGATCACGCGGGCGATCGAGATCGACCCGGGCAGCAGCAGTTTCGACTTCGACGCGCTGGTCCAATCGCCGGCTTGCAGCGCTGCCCGCACCTCGTCGCGGGTGAACCACGCCGCCTCGACGATCTCACCGTCGTTGAACGAGAATCCCTCATCCGGATCGCCCAGGGCATGGAAGCCAACCATGAGCGAGCGCGGAAACGGCCATGGCTGGCTGCCCAGATACCGCACATCACGGACGGTCAGGCCGATCTCCTCGCGGATCTCCCGTGCCACGCAGACTTCGAAGGACTCGCCCGCCTCGACGAATCCGGCCAGCAGCGAGAACATCCGCTCGGGCCACACCGCCTGGCGAGCCAGCACCGCACGATCGGCGCCGTCATGGACCAGACAGATCACCGCGGGGTCGATACGGGGAAACTCCTCGTGGCCGGTGACCGGGTTGACTCGCGACCAGCCGCCCCTGGCCGGCCTCGTCGGGGAGCCGTCGATCGCGCTGAACCGAGCGCTGTCATGCCAATTGAGCAACGCGATGGCCGACGACACCAGTTGGCTGCTCGTGTCATCGAAGATCCGGCCGAGACTGCGGAGGTTCACCACCTCGGCTTCCACATCGTCGGGCGCTACCAGCGCACCGCGAACAGCCCAGACATGGCGGCCACCCTCGATGCGGCCCAGAAATACGGCGTCCGACGGCGGCTCCTCGGCCAGCTCAACCGCGTCGCCAAGGACCACCCTGCCGTTGGCGACCAACACCTGATTTCGCGAATCCACCTGCAGCAGAGCCGCATCCGCCCATCCCTCGGTCGCCGCCTCGACGTCGGTGCGCAGTTGATCGGCCCGATCCGCGCCGACGCGCGAAAGAACCGGAATGTCCTGCAGCTGAAAGTCCACGCCAAGCCCCCCGAATCGCCCTAGTGCCCCGCGTGCCGGATGTAGAGCAGCCGGTCGGTGGGCTCAATAGCGTCCACCTCCGGCGCACCAATGCGCAGCAGGTGACCGTCGCGCACCACGCCGAGCACAATGTCCCGCAGATGCCGAGGCGATCCGCCGACCTCCGACTCCTCCACTTCGCGTTCGGCGATAGCCAGCCCGGCGTCCGGCGTCAGCAGATCCTCGATCATCTCCACGACGCTGGGTGTGGTGGTGGCCAGGCCGAGCAGTCGACCGGCGGTCTCCTCGGAGACCACCACCGTGTCGGCGCCCGATTGCTGCAACAGGTGCTGGTTCTCCGCCTCCCGGATCGACGCGACGATCTTGGCCGTGGGCGCAATCTCACGGGCCGTCAAGGTAGCCAGCACGGCGGTGTCGTCGCGGTTGGTGGCGACGATGATCGACGCCGCGTGTTGGGCCCCGGCCAGCCGGAGTATGTCGGATTTGGTGGCGTCGCCGGCAACAGTGACCAGGCCGGCCGTGGCGGCGTGCTCGAGGGCAGTCCGATCGATGTCGACGACGACGATGTCACCCTGCGCGGCGTCGTCACCGAGCATTGCGGCGACCGCAGTCCTGCCCTTGGTGCCATATCCGATTACCACGGTGTGGTTGCGCACTCTGCTCCTCCAACGCTGGATCTTCCACGCCTGGCGCGACCGCTCGGAGAGGACTTCGAGCGTCGTGCCGACCAACACGGCCAAGAACGCGATCCGCAGCGGCGTGAAGACCACGGTGTTAACCAAACGCGCGCTTTCGGTATAGGGGGTGATGTCGCCATAGCCGGTCGTCGACAACGACACCGCCGAGAAGTAAAGGCAGTCCAGAAATGTCAGCCGGCCGCCCCGCACGTCCCGGTACCCGCTTCGATCCAGGTATACGGCGAACGTCGCGGCGAACAACACCAGCAGTGCAATGATCATGCGCCGCGTGATGACGCGGCCGGGGCTGGCGGCGCCTTCCGGGATGCGCAGGATGCCGACCAGCGCGTGACCGGGCCGGGTGGTCAGCGTTTCATCCAGCCCGCGCAGTCGCTGCAACCTACCCATGCGCGCGGCGATCCGTCATCGGTTCAACGCACGAGGCACGCACGACTCAAATGTAACCACGAGCGCGGGTCCCCCACCCGCTGGGCAGCGCGCGTCACAAGTCGGCAACCCGGCCGTCGGCGGATTCGGTCAGCACGCCGGCCAACTCGGCCGGATCCGGCAGCTCATCTGGGACAACGGTGGCCCCGGTGCGCACGTAATGGAACGCGGTGCGCACCGATGATTCCGGGCATCCAGACAGAGCGGCCCACGCCATCCGGTACACAGCGAGCTGGACAGCGGCCTGCCGCACGGCTTCCGTCCCATGCGGCGGTTCACCGGTCTTCCAGTCGACCACGGTGGCGCCACCATCGGGGTCGGCGAACACCGCGTCGATGCGGCCGCGCACCACGGTTTCGCCGATGGGCATTTCGAACGGCACCTCGATGGCTATGGGTGTGCGCGCCGCCCACCGCGACCCGGCGAAGGCCGCCTGCAAGGCAGCCAACTCCCGGGTATCGCCGACGTCGGAGTCCGCCGCGCCCGGCAGGTCACCGAGATCGAACAACCACTCAGTGCCGTAGAATTGCTGGACCCAGGTGTGAAATGCGCTGCCCAGCAACGCATGCGGATCCGGCCGGGTGGGCAGCCGATGCATCAACCGCTGAGCCGCGCCGGTCGGGTCGCGGGCGAGGTCCACCAGGCCGCTGACCGAAAGCTGGCTCGGCAGGGTGCGGACCGGCGGTCGCACGGCGAGTGCCCGCTCCGCCAGCAGTGCATCAACGTCGGCGGCCCAACCGTCAACGTCGGTACCGGCGCTGACCGTGTCGGCCGATGGTGATCGCGAGCGCAGCGCAGCTGGGCGCTGCGGGTCACCTCCATCGACCCGCGACATCGCGGCGATCACGAGCGCCGCCCCGTGCTCGACGTCGCGGCGCCGCGCAGCCAACGGGTCGACAGGCCAAATCGCTTCGATAATTTTGTTGCACAACGGGTTTCGCTCACCTCCGGCCGGCTCAGGCGCCCACTGTTCCACGACACCGCACGGATCACCGGCTGCGGCGGAACGGTCGATGACGTCCTTGAGCTCGCACAAGAACTCCGACGGACCGCGTGGTTTGATGCCGGTGGGGCCCCAGTGATGCCCAGAAACCAGCAGGGTGTCTTCGGCCCTGGTGATGCCCACATACAAGAGCCGGCGCTCTTCGTCGACGCGCCGCTGCTCGAGCTGACGACGATGTTCAGAGATATTGTCCGACAACTGCTTTCGATCGGTGACGGCCGACGTGTCCAGCACCGGGACGCCCCGCGCGCCCGCGCGGGCGCGGTCGCCGCGCAGTAGCGGCGGCAGCTCGGCGGCGTCGGTGAGCCAGGTACGCCTGGACGCGGTCGACGGGAACACTCCGCCGGACAGGTGCGCCACCGCGACCACCTGCCATTCCAAACCTTTCGCCGCGTGCACCGTAAGGACCTGAACGCAGTCTCGGGCGACCGCCGGCTGGACCGACGGCAGCCCGTTCTCGACCACCTCGGCCGCGTCCAGGTACGACAGCAGGCCCGCGACCGACGGCGCGGTAGCGCAGGTCGAGCTGGCGCTTGCCCGTTCGGCGTAGCCGGCCACCACATCGGCGAACGCGTCGAGGTGCTCGGCCCCGGTCCACGCCCCCGATGTTCCCGAGATTCCCGACGCCGCGCGGACTTCGCAGTCGATCCCCAGCACGCGGCGCACCTCGGCGACCAGGTCGGGCAGGGAATGACCGAGATGGCCACGCAGTGCACGCAGTTCGCCGGCCAGCGCGCGGACGCGTTCATATCCCGCTGCCGAATACGAGCCGGCCGGGCCGGGATCGCCGATCGCGTCGGCCAGGCACGCGGCGTCGGCGTCCGGGCCGGCGGCCATCGCGATCGACTCCGGCGAGGCCGCTTCGACTGAGTCTTGTCCCCCACCCAGCGCCGACGCACGCCGCCACAACGCCGCGATATCGCGACCGCCGAGGCGCCACCGCGGGCCGCTCAACACACGCATCGCCGCCGCGCCGGCAGCAGGGTCGGCGACCAGCCGCAGCATGGCCAACACGTCGGCGACCTCGGAGACCGACAGCAGCCCGCCGAGCCCGACGACCTCGACCGGGATTCCGCGGGCGCGCAGCGCATCGGCGATGGGTGCGGCATCGGCGTTGCGGCGCACCAGCACGGCGGCAGTCGGCGGGCTGACGCCATCGGCCTGCGCTCGCTGGTAATGCCCCGACAGGTGATCGGCGATCCACTCCCGTTCGGCCTGCGCATCCGGAAGCAACGCGCATCGGACGGTGCCGGGAGGGGCGTCCGGGCGCGGCCGCAGCGCGCGGACCGCAACCGATCGTCGCCGCGCCTCGGCCGAGATGGCGTTGGCCACCTGGAGGGTTCGCGGCGGGTTGCGCCAGCTGGTCCGCAGCTCCAGCACCGGTGCGGGGGTGCCGTCGGATCGCGGGAAGTCGGTGGTGAATCGCGGCAGGTTGGTCGCCGAGGCACCGCGCCAGCCGTAGATCGACTGGATCGGGTCGCCGACGGCCGTCAGCGCCAACCCGTCATCGATGCCGCCACCGAACAGTGCCGAGAGCGCGACGCGCTGGGCATGTCCGGTGTCCTGGTACTCGTCCAGCAGCACCACCAGGTAGCGATTCCGCAGGTCCTGACCGACCTGCGGGAATGTCGCGGCCAGCCTTGCGGCGCAAGCCATTTGCGCGCCGAAGTCCATCACCCTCGCGGCGCGCATGCGCTCTTGCAGCGCGTCGAGCAGCGGAACCAGCTCGGCGCGGTCCGTCTGGGTGGCCAGCATCCGCAGCAGCCATTGGCTGGGGCCACGCTCGCGCTGGTAGCGGCCCGCCGGCAGGGTGTGGACCAGCCGCTCCAGTTCCAGGTGGGTATCGCGCAGCTGGCCGGTGTCCACCAGGTGCTCGGCGAGCTGGCCCCACAGACGCAGCACCATCGAGGTGACCGCTGCCGGGGTTTTGTCGGTGCGCAGTTCACCGTCGTAGCCGGTGACCACGTCGAATGCCAGCTGCCACAGCTCGGTCTCGCTGAGTAGCCGGGTGTCGGGCTCGACGGGTAGCAGCAGGCCGTAGTCGCGCAGTAGCGACCCAGCGAAAGCGTGATAGGTGCTGACTGCCGGGGACCCCGCGGTTTCCGGGTCCGCCCGCCCGCCGGCACCGTGCGGGGACCGCCCGCTTGCGAGGGAGCCGACGCCGGCCAGCCGGGCCAGCCGGGAGCGGACGCGCCGCAGCAGCTGGCCCGCCGCCTTGCGGGTGAACGTCAATCCCAGCACCTGACCGGGTTCGGCGTAGCCGTTGGCGATCAGCCACACCACCCGCGCGGCCATCGTCTCGGTCTTACCCGCGCCGGCACCCGCGATGACGACGAGCGGACCGGGTGGCGCGGCGATGACGGCGGCCTGCTCGTCGGTGGGCGGAAAAAGCCCTAGTGCACAAGCTAATTCATCCGGGCTGTACCGTGCCGGCGTCACGGCGCACCGGACCCGTCGGCGTGCGCAGGACAACATGGCCGTATCGGACAGTGCGCGCAACCGTCGTTGCGCCTGGCGATGAACTGCGGTCCGGCTGTCGCATCGGCAGCCCGCTGAACCAGGTCGCGCCATTGGTCGCGGGCGGCCGGCGTTAGCGGATCCTGCTCGCGTTCGGTCACTCCCGCGGCCCCGGCCTTGCCGAGGTAGACCAGACGGGCTCCGCCGGGCTCCGCGTCGTCGGGGCCGGCGGCCCCCAACCCAACCAGGCCTTCGGCCACCGCCAGCTGATACATCGCCAGCTGGGCGTGTTGTTGGGCATCGTCCTTGCTCACCGGCGTCTTGCCGGTTTTGACGTCGACAACCACCAGCCGCCCGGCCCCGTCACGTTCCAGCCGGTCGACCCGGCCGCGCAGCCGAATTTCGCCGCCGCCTTCACGCGCTGTCCCCAGCGCGCCGTCCACGTCGACCTCGACTCCGACCTGGGTCAGCTCGCCCCGGGTCTGCGCTCGCCACTCGAGGAAAGCCTGGATCATGGCGCGGTGCCTGGCCAGCTCGTTGGCGGAGTGCCACCGGGCGTTGAAGGGCAGATGCTTCCAGGCCCGGTCCAGCTCGGCCAGCAGTTGCGATTCGGTCTTTGCGGGTTCGGCGATCAACGCGTGCAGCACCGAGCCGAGGGTGGACCGCACATCACGCGCGTTCGTCCCGCCATGGCGTTCGACCAGCCAGCGCAACGGGCAGTCGTTGAGTGTCTGCAGGGTCGACGGTGTCAACGTGACGGGATCATCTGGGCCGCAAAGCTGTTCACTGGTGCTGGCCGGGACCAGACCATGCCAGCCGGCCGGGTCGGCGCCCGGCACTCCAGCTTTGGCCAACCGGGCCAATAGCGTTGCCGCATGGTCGCGAGCCGTGTCGGCCACCGCGCCCTCGGCCGCGCACACCACACCGCGCAGCAGGCCCACCAGCGCCGCCGCCGACAACACGCGTGGTGCCGAGATCGGTTGTGCCAATTCTGAATCAGTGTCATCCGTGGCCCACCGAGCGATCTCGTGGCAGAACGGTGACGGCAGCGCAGCCTCTTGACCTGGCCCGTCGGTGTCGCTGTCCACCGCGGTCACCAGCAACCGGCGGCGGGCTCGGCCCATCGCCGCGACCAACAGCCGGCGCTCCTCGGCCAGTAGGGGCGCCCGTACCGAAGCATCCTCGGTGACGCCGTCGAGCACGTCGAGCAATCTTTGCGTGCCCAGCACACCGCCACGCGGAACCGTGTTGGGCCACAACCCATCCTGCAGACCCGCGATCACCACCAGATCCCATTCGTGTCCAAGCGCGGCGTGCGCGCTGAGCACCCTGACCTGCTCCGCCGTCGACACCGGCTCGGGATTGCCACTCGGTAGCTGCAGCGCCTCGACGTGGTCCACCAGCCCACGCAACGACGCACCGGACGTGCGCGACACGTAGTGATCGGCGATATCGAACAGCGCGGTCACCGAGTCGAGATCCCTGGTGGCCTGGGCGCCGACCTGGCCGCCGCGCTCGGTCGCGCGCAGCCAGCGTCGCTGCAGACCGGACCGGTGCCATGCGGCCCACAGCGTGTAGCGCGGATCTTGGCCCTCTCGATGGCAGCGGTCGGCCGCTCGCAGCACGGCCCGCACCCGCCCCAGCGGCTGAGCGTGGGCCTGAGGTAGCGGTGAGTTGCCGGACAGCGCCCGCACCAGCAGAGCACCGAAATCGCCTGGTGCGGGGCCGGGCTGGGTGCGCCGTAGTGTGCGGCGCAGTTGTCGCAGCGAGACCGGGTCGACGCGACCGATGGGCCCGGTCAGGAGTGCCAGCGCTTGGTCACCGTCGAGGCCGTCGGCGGTCGCCGCCAAAACCGTGAGCAGCGCCCGGGCCGCGGGCTCCCCGGACAGTGGCCCGCCGGCCGCGGGTATGGCCACCGGCACGCCGGTTGCGACCAGGGCCCGAGGCAACCGCGCGCCGGCCCGCGGCACCGACCGCACGATCACCGCCATTTGCGACCAGGGGACCCCGTCGATCAGGTGCGCGCGCCGCAGCGCATCGGCGATCAGGGCGGCCTCCGCGTGCGGCGAGGCGGCCAGGCGCACCCTGACCGATCCGTCCCCTGCCCCGATCCCGTCGATCCGCCTGCCACCGCCGCCACCCGGCAGACGGCGCGCGATGCCGCTGACGGCGCGCGCCACGGCCGGAGCGCAGCGATGCGATTCGGTCAACGTCACCGACGGCGTGTCCTGGGCCAACAACCCGGCGGGCTCGCCGCCCCGGAAGCCGAACACCGCCTGGTTGGGGTCACCGGCGATCAGGGCCAGTTCGGCGCCGGCCGCCAGCACCCGAACCAGGCGGGCCGCCTGCGGGTCGAGTTGCTGAGCGTCGTCGATCAAGAGAACCCGGACCCGGGCGCGCTCGGCGGCCAGCAGCTCGGGATCGACCGCGAAAGCCTCCAGGGCGGCACCCACCAGATCAGCGGCGCCCAGTGCCGGCGCCGTCGCCTGCGGCGCCGCCGTCCCGACGGCAGCCCGCAGCAGCATCACTTGTTCGTACTGTCGGGCGAATTGACCGGCCGCCGTCCATTCCGGACGCCGGCACCGACGTCCGAGCCGTTCCAACTCCACCGGGTCCACGCCGCGTTCGGCGCAGCGCGCCAACAGGTTTCGCAGCTCGGTTGCAAAGCCGGCGGTGCTCAGCGCGGGAGCCAGGTGCCCCGGCCAGCTGGTCGCGGCGTCCGGTCCGTCCTCTACGTCGCCGGCCAGCAACTCCCGAATGATGGTGTCCTGTTCGGCGCTGGTGACCAGCCGGGGTGGCGCATCGCCGGCGCGCCCGGCGGCCCGCCGCAAAACCGCGTAGGCGTAGCTGTGCACGGTGCGCACCAACGGCTCTCGGACCGCAGCGCGGTAGGGACCGCTCGTGGGCGGCCGCAGCAATTCGGTGGTCAATCTGCTGCGTGCCCGCATCCCGATTCGCCCGGAACCGGTAAGCAGCAGAACCGATTCCGGATCGACACCGGCACTGATGTGAGCAACCGCGGCGTCGACCAACAGGCTGCTCTTACCGGTCCCGGGGCCACCCAGCACACGAACCAGCCCGCGGGTGGGCGGCTGCACAACCGCACGCGCATCGTCGCCCCAGGTGTATGACATAGCGGCATGCAACCACGAGGGTCTGACAACAATTGGCGTGGGCGGCGCTCGGATGCGGACGACCGCCCCTTACACCCACGACTACATGAGATGTCGGGTGGCGCGGGTCAGAGTGGATGGCCGGTAACCGGATCCTGGTACCGGCCGACGTTCGGCGCGCCACCACGACCCTGGAATGCGGATTGCAGCAGCCGGCCGTCGAATCCGCCCGGCGCCTGCCCGGTGACCGCGTATTGGTAGACGGCGACGCGGAAGATCTGACTCAGCGCAGCCGAGATGAACGAGACAATGATGACGGCCACGACCGTAGCGGCCAGGACGGCGACACCAAGGGGCAGCAAGCGGATCACGATAAGCGCGGCGCCGCCCACGCCGCCGACGAGCGCGATCACGAGGCTGATCAAAAAGGTCGCCACGCCTATCGTGGCCGCGCCGGTCGCGCTCTCTCCCCACCGCGCCTTCACGGCGGACGCCGAGCGTTGCAGGGAGCGGATCGGCCCGGCGCCTTCGAGTGCGACCACCGGGATGACGAAATACGTTGCGATTGACCATGCGGCGCCTGCGATCTCAACGACAATCCTGCCGAGGAGCGGAAGGCGCTCCTCGAGCGCCTTGAGGATCAGCCCGACCGTGGTCGCCACGAAAGTCCAGCCGAGGATCGGGCCCATCTGGCGCGCGGCGGCGCTGATCCCTTCGCCAACCTTGGTGTCCTCGCCGCGCATTGCGCGCACGGCGCAGGCGGCGAGCGCCACATTGAAGAAGATGGCGATGAATGTCGAGACGTACGCCGTTGTCAGGCCAGCGATGTAGAAAACGGGATCGTGCTTATCGACGTGCCTGCCCTCGAACAATCCGCGCGCAAGCGCCGCCGGCACCCAGATCGCGACCAAGGCCAGCAGCCCGAACAGGGTCGACAGGATGGGGAAGATCACCAGCGATCTGTCCCGTTTCAAAACCTGCCAGCTCTGTCCCGCCAGTGCCCAACCGCGCGAAATCCTGTCCATTTGCTGCTCCCGATTGACCTCGGCCGCTGAGTGCGCTTGTGCGGCGCTGTGGCGGGAATTTTAGTCCGAATTCCGCGCGTTGTGCTGGCCGTGAACTTCGGCGGCGTTGCGCGGCTGACCGACGACGAATACTTCCTGCTCCGGGATCTCTACCGCGCGCGTTTTTCCTGAGCAGGGGCGCCCAGGCCACTCCCCCCAGGAACAAACATCGCCGCGACTGGCACCATCGACGCGTGACCGCGGACCTTCACGTGCACCGCTACGGCCCATCCGGCCCGGTGCGGATGCTGGCCATCCACGGACTGACCGGCCACGGGGGGCGCTGGCAACAGTTGGGCACTCACTTGCCCGCAATCAGCGTCGCGGCACCCGATCTGATCGGCCACGGCAGATCTTCGTGGGCCGCGCCGTGGACCTTCGAAGCCAATGCCGCCGCCATGGCCGCGCTGCTGGACGCCGAAGCCGAGACCCCGGTGCTGGTGGTCGGGCACTCGTGCGGTGGCGCCATCGCGTTGCACCTGGCCGCTGCTCGTCCTGATCAAGTGGCCGGGCTGCTGCTGCTCGACCCGGCGATCGGCCTGGACGGCAAGTGGATGAGCGAGATCGCCCAGGCGATGTTCTCCTTCCCCGACTACACGGATGCCGCCGAGGCGCGGATGGAGAAGTCGGCGGGCTCCTGGGCGGATGTGGACCCCGCGTTGCTCGACGCCGAACTCGACGAGCACCTGGTCGAGCTGGCGAACGGACGCTACGGCTGGCGAGTCAGTATGCCGGCGATGATGTCTTACTGGAGCGAGCTGGCCCGAGACATCGCGCTGCCGCACGCGGGGACGACGACGACGCTGGTGCGAGCCACGAGGACCTCGCCGCCATACGTCAGCGACCAACTCATCGCGCGGCTTGAAGGACGATTGGGAGCCGATTTCCGCCTGCTGGATTTGGACTGCAACCACATGGTGTCCTACGCCAAGCCCGCCGAGGTCGCTGCCCTGTGCCGCGAGCTGTTGGGGGTGGGCTAACGGTGTCGCCGATCACCGACGAGCAGGTCGAGCTGGTCCGCACGCTGGTCGCGGCCATCCCACCCGGCCGGGTCTCCACCTACGGCGATATCGCCTCTGTCGCAGGACTTTCCAGTCCGCGCATCGTCGGTTGGATCATGCGGACCGACTCCTCGGACCTGCCCTGGCACCGGGTGATCACCGCTTCCGGGCGCCCGGCACGGCACCTGACCACGAGGCAGCTGGAGCTGCTGCGCGCCGAAGGAGTTCTCAGCGTCGACGGACGGGTCGCGTTGGGCGGGGTCCGTCACGAGTTTCCGCCCGGGATTTAGAGCATTAACCGCACCAGAGCCGCGGTGCGGGCCAGACCCGGAAATGCCTCGGCCGTGGACCGCGGGTGCAGCGCGTGGACCGCCAGGCGGAACATCAAGGCACGCAACAACATCTGCGGCCATTCCGGCAAAGCGTTCCAGCGTTCGACAAGTCCGTCGTCGGCTTCGCCCCACGACAGCGCGTCGACGACGACCACGCCCGCTGCCCAGGATGCGGGCCTCCAGTAGGGCGTGATGTCGGTAATCCCCGGCGCGGCGCTGCCCACGAAAAGCACTGTGCCGTAAAGATCTCCGTGCACCAGCTGGTTCGGGCTCCTGGTCGGCTTGCGCAGCGTGGCTAGCTGGTTGATCAGATCGACCGATCGCTCGGCGTCCGGCGTCGCAGGAGCTGCTTGCGCGCCCGGCGGGACCGATTGCAGCGGACGCTCCTCCCACGCGGCACGATCGGCAGCGATGAAAACGTCGACCTCCGCCCAGGGGACCGCGGGCCCCTGCGTGAGAAATCGAGGACGTTCCAGTTTGCCGGTGGCCTCGTGCAGCCGCACGGCCGCCGAGACGACTTCATCGTGCCTGGCCTCCGGTGTGCCCGCGACGAATGTGTCTGCCCGCCAGCCGGAAATCACGTATCGTCCGTCGGTCGAGCGGACCGGCCGGGCCAGTCGCACGCCGTCGACGAACAAGGTCTCCCGCACCCGGGCGGACCAGGTGGCGCGGGCGTTGTCGGCCACTATCGACAACACGACTTCGCCACATCGCCAGCCGCCTTCCCAGCTGGGACCCAACGGGATGGGCTTGACGCCGGTCAAACCGAACGCCGCCAACACGTGCTCCGGCGGTGGTTCGACTGTCACGCGATTAGCCTAGTGGCGAGCAGACGCGGAATCGCACGCGGAACGCCTTGCGGGTGCGATTCCGCGTCTGCTCGCGAGGCTCGCTAGTACATCACCATGTCGGGCTGCATCTGCTTGGCCCACGCAACGATGCCCCCCTGCAGATGGAGCGCATCGACGAAGCCGGCCTTCTTCACCGTGGCCAGCGCCTCGGCCGAGCGCACACCCGTCTTGCAGTACAGCACTGCCATGCGGTCGTGAGGCAGCTGTGCCAGCCCCTCACCCGAGTTGATCAGCGATTTCGGGACCAGCTGGGCGCCATCGATGTGCACGATGTCCCACTCCACCGGCTCGCGAACGTCGATCAGGGCCAGCTTTTTGCCGGAGTCCAGCAACTTGCGCAACTCCCGCGGGGTGATGGTGGAGCCGGACGTCGCCGCGGCCGCGTCGTCGGAAACGACACCACAGAATTGCTCATAGTCGATCAGTTCGGTGATCTTCGGCCTCAATGCCTCTGCCGGATCCTTGCGGATCGTGATGGTGCGATAGCTCATCTCCAGCGCGTCGTACACCATCAAGCGGCCCAGCAGCGATTCGCCAATCCCGGTGATCAGCTTGATCGCTTCGGTGCCCATCACCGATGCGATGGAGGCGCAGATGATGCCCAGCACGCCTCCTTCGGCGCAGGACGGCACCAAGCCCGGTGGCGGCGGCTCGGGGTACAAATCGCGGTAGTTCAGCCCCCGCCCGTCGGGGGCATCTTCCCAGAACACCGAGACCTGGCCTTCGAAGCGGTAGATCGATCCCCACACGTACGGCTTTCCGGCCAGCACCGCGGCGTCGTTGACCAGATACCGGGTGGCGAAGTTATCGGTGCCGTCCACGATCAGGTCGTATTGCCCGAAGAGGTCGATGGCGTTGCTCGGCTCCAGCCTGCACTCGTGCAACCGCACTTCGACCAAGGGGTTGATCGCGGCGATCGAGTCACGCGCGGACTGGGCCTTGGACCGTCCGACGTCGGCGACACCATGGATGATCTGGCGCTGCAGGTTGGACTCGTCGACGACGTCAAAGTCGACGATGCCGATCGTTCCGACGCCGGCAGCGGCCAGGTACAGCAATGCCGGCGCTCCGAGACCCCCGGCGCCGATCACCAGCACCCGCGAGGTCTTCAGCCGCTTCTGCCCGTCGACGCCCAGGTCCGGAATGATCAGGTGGCGGCTGTAGCGGGCCACCTCGTCGCGGCTCAGCTCTGCGGCGGGCGCAACTAGCGGCGGCAGTGATGTCTGGGATGTCGACACCGAACATCTCCTCGGTTAGCTTCGCGATTCAATTTCATGTGCGGGTCGTCTTCATCCATCACAGCAGTTGTGCCGAGCAACGGCAAACAACCGTCGTTGCTTCCCTGGACCGGCCATCGAACGTCACGCTGGGGTGGCCCCGGACGCCGAGAGTCACGCTGGCGTGACACTCGAGGTGCCGCGCTCATCGCGCTCGGTTATGCGATCGGGTATGGCCAGGGGTTGAATCGGCAGGTCTTGCCATCCGGTTTGACGATTTCGGGGTCGAACTTGGCGTTGTCGTCGTTGGACGTGGAGAACGTCTGCTGCATCATCACCGGGGCCAGGCCACCCTGCTTGTCGCACGCTTCATGGCGCACGTAGCCGATGGCGTGGCCGACCTCATGGTTGATCACATACTGCCGGTAGGAACCTACGTCGCCTTCGAATGGAACGGCTCCGCGCACCCAGCGCGCCTCGTTGATGAAAACCCGCGCCTCCCGGTCCTGGCCGTACGCCGGGTTGTAGCAGGACGTCTCCAGCCGAAATTCGTAGCCACATCCCTCACGCACCGTCATCGGAGACACCAGCGAAATCCGGAAGTCGGGTTTGGCGTGCTCGGATCCGTCGATCCGGATGAACGCGAATTGCGGGTTATGCGTCCAGCCCTTGGGGTTGGCCAGCGTCTGGTCGACCATCTGCGCGAATGCGTTGTCGCCGCCGAACATCGCGGAGTCAAGACCGTTCTCGACCTCGACGGTGTACTTGAACACCTTCGCGGTGCCCTGACCGACCTGCTGCGTCGTGCCCGGAACGACATGCCAAGTCTTGTCTCCCGCTTCGGTGAATTCGCCGCCCTCCGGCAGCGTCCCAGTCGGCAGATTGGCGTCGAACGTGGCGAGCCCGCGCGGCGGCGCGTCGAGGATCGCCGTACCGACCACACCGATGGCCGGCGGGCCTTGGATCTGCGCGCTCGCCGCCGGCTTCGGCGCGGTCGTCCCGGTCACCGTCTGGTAGACCACCACCGCGGTCAGCACCGCCAGAACGGGCAGCGCATACGCGCGCCAGCCATAGGTGGAGACGAACCGCCCCAGCCACGTTTGTTTACGCACCCCGCGCGGCCGCTCGCGGTCGGCCCGGACCCGTCCCTCGCCCCGCGCCAGCGGGTCGCGCTGGGCCCGCAACGGTTCTCGCCACTCATCGCGGAGCACCGGCACGCGAGCGCTGCTGCGCACGGGCCGCGGAGAGGTCATTGCCCCAGGATGGCACAGCCAAGGGTGACTGGGACCCCTGGCACGCCCGAGCGCACCACCCGACTCCCCGCTTTGCCAGCACTAACGGCGCCGATGCCGGTCGGAAAGGCGTGTCGGGTAGTAATGTCATCCCGACCAGCCGTGCGAGCTGGGCCCGGCGGCACCAGACTAGAAATGGCCGACGAATCGGATATCAGACGAATCAGGTGGGGACTGGATGAGCGAACTCGCCAACTCATCGCCTCGGCGTGCCGTCAGAGCTGGCGACCGCGTTCGATCGGCCGACGCCGTGGCGGGCTCGAACCGACGCGGCAATCGACTGCCCCGCGACGAGCGTCGTGGCCAATTGCTGATCGTTGCCAGTGATGTCTTTGTCGACAACGGCTACCACGCGGCCGGCATGGACGAAATCGCCGACCGGGCGGGAGTCAGTAAACCCGTTCTGTATCAACATTTTTCCAGCAAACTGGAACTGTATCTGGCGGTGCTGCACCGGCACGTCGAGAACCTGACCTCCGGAGTGCAGCAGGCGCTGAGCACCACCACCGACAACAGGCAACGGTTGCACGCCGCCGTCCAGGCGTTCTTCGACTTCATCGAGCACGACAGCCAGGGCTACCGGTTGATCTTCGAGAACGACTTTGTCACCGAGCCCGAGGTCGCCGCGCAGGTGCGGGTTGCCACCGAATCATGCATCGACGCGGTGTTCGCGCTGATCAGCGAGGATTCCGGGCTGGATCCGCACCGCGCCAGAATGATCGCGGTGGGCCTGGTGTCCCTGAGCGTCGACAGCGCCAGGTACTGGCTGGACTCCGACCGCCCCATTTCCAAGTCCGACGCCGTCGAGGGCACCGTGCAGTTCGCCTGGGGCGGTCTGTCGCACGTGCCGCTTACCCGCTTGTAGTCGCTTTCCCCGCGTGGCGCGGGCCGGATTCCGCCCCGATGCCGAAGCCGACCCGGCGCGCGTCGGCCACGCCGATCTCGACATAGGCGATCTTGGCGGCGTGAATCAGGAAGCGACGGCCCCTGTCGTCGGTCAGCGCCAGCAGACCCGAGGCGCCCTGCACTGCGGCGCCGACGAGTTCCTCGACTTCCTCGGGCGTCTGCAAACTGGCGAAGACCAGCTCGCGCGGACTGTCGGTGATACCGATCTTGACCTCCACGGTGACCCCTTCCGTTGGTATTTGAAGTCGCAGGCGTGTCAGCAGCAGGCTAGTGGACGCGACCGCGGCAGCGGTTCGCGGTCAGCGAAACCGGGTCACCCGCCAGATAACGATTAGCTTCCAGCTGGGCCAACATGGCGCGCGACACCGGAACCTCGATATTCACGTACGTACCATCGGCACCATCAGAAACACACTTAACGACCGCGACGGCCTAGTCGACACCCCGGTGTACGACTACCCCGACGAGGGCGACGAGAGCTACGAGGCAGACGGAGCCGACCCCGACATCGAGGACGGCTACGGCGAACTAGCCTGGCCGACCGACCGACGCTGGCGTCCGGTCACCGCATTCGCCGGCGTAGTGGTGGCGCTCGGCTCCATCGCGACCGCCGTCGTCATCAACAGCGGCGACAGCGCGTCCACGCGGGCCACCGTCGGTGCGCCGACGCCCCGGACGGTGATGACAACGCCATCCCAGGCGCCCTCGACGGCTCGCCCGACCGTCCCGCCCAGCGCAACGCTGCGCCCGTCGAGAACGCCGCAACTGCCCCCCGAGACGGTCACCACCGTGCCGCCGAGCACCTATCCCAGCACCGAACCCAGCATCGGACCGACGAAAACGGCCACGGCCGCGCCGCCGCCGACCAGCCTGCCGCCGTCGGCCACGCTGAACCCACGCACCGTCGTCTACACGGTGAGCGGGTCAAAGCAGCTCTTCGACCTGGTAACCGTCGTCTACACCGACGCCCGGGGCTTCCCGCAGACCGAGTTCAACGTGGCGTTGCCGTGGACCAAAGCGGTCGTGCTGAACCCGGGCGTGCAAACCGAGTCGGTGATCGCGACCAGCTTCTACAGTCGGCTCGACTGTGCGGTGCTCAACGCCGCGGGGCAACCAGTGTTGGCGTCGGCCAACAACTCTGTCATTGCGACGTGCACTCGCTAACCGGCAGCGGAACGATCAGCCCGCACCGGGTTCAGCCAAGGCCGAGTTCATGCATCCGTCGGTCGTGTGCCTGCTGCAGACGGTCGAAGAACGCGCCCGCCCCGCGCAGGCCGTCGGTCTGATTGACCACCAGGTCGACCAGTTCGTCGTGGTCGGCCAAGAGGTACTGGGCCTGGGTAATCGTCTCGCCGAACAGCCGACGAGCCCACAGCGCCAGCCGGCTGCGCTGTTTGCCGCTGGTGGTCACCGCGGCGCGCACTTCGGCAACGACGAACTGGGAGTGCCCGGTTTCCGACAGCGCCTCGCGCATCACGTCGGCGATTTCGTCGGGCAACCCACCGGCGATCTCGATGTACAACTCGGAGGCCAGAGCGTCGGCGATATAGGTCTTCACCAAGGCTTCCAGCCACGTACTCGGCGTGGTCAGCCGGTGGTAATTTTCCAGCGCCGACACATACTTGGACATCGCCGAAACCACGTCGACGCCCCGGCTTTCCAGAGCATTGTGCAGTAGTTCGTAGTGCCTCATCTCGGCGGCGGCGATGCTGGCCATCGAGATCCGCCCGCGCAGGTCCGGTGCCATCCGCGCCTCTTCGGTGAGCCGGTAGAACGCGGCCACCTCGGCGTATGCCAGCAGGGCGAACAGTTCGTTGACCGCCGGATGATCCGCCGGCAGCCGTGGCGTAGGCGAATCCGCCACCTGGTCCGCGGATGAGGCACGAGGGCGGCGAAGTCATGGCAACACTCTAGTCGGCCCGCTTAAGAGGAGATGGGAGCCCGCTAGGTCGACCGGTTATGATGCTCGTAGGTAATGGCCGTATCTCGCTACCGCGAAATGCGCGTGCACGTGTACCGGCGAAATGTGCGTGCACAGCCGGCATGGGGCCGGCGCTCGGCGACGTATTCGGAGTCGGAACTCGTGCGCGCGTGAACCGCGAAGAGAAACACCGACAAGACCGATACCGTCACCGAAAGGCTCATTACTCACGTATGACCGCACTCACAAGCACAACTGAACCAACATTTGCCGAACTTGGAGCCCGCGACGAAATTGTGCGCGCACTGGCCGAGCAGGGCATCGAACAACCATTTGCGATCCAGGAACTCACGCTGCCGCTCGCGCTCGCCGGCGAGGACGTGATCGGCCAGGCCCGCACCGGCATGGGCAAAACCTTCGCCTTCGGTGTGCCGTTGCTGCAGCGCATCACCGCCGGCACCGCAGAAAGGCCGCTCACCGGCACGCCGCGGGCGCTGGTAGTGGTGCCCACCCGGGAACTGTGCCTGCAGGTGACCGATGACCTCAAAGACGCAGCCAAATACCTGTTCGCCGCTGAGGACCGAAAGCTGTCGGTGGTGTCCATCTACGGCGGACGGGCCTACGAGCCGCAGATCGAGGCGCTGCAGAAGGGCGCCGACGTCGTGGTGGGCACCCCGGGCCGGCTGCTCGACCTGTGCCAGCAGGGCCACCTGCAGTTGGGCGGGCTGTCGGTGCTGGTGCTCGACGAGGCCGACGAGATGCTCGACCTGGGCTTTTTGCCCGACATCGAGCGCATCCTGCGACAGATCCCCGCCGACCGGCAATCCATGCTGTTCTCGGCGACCATGCCGGACCCGATCATCACGCTCGCGCGCACGTTCATGGACCAGCCCACCCACATCCGGGCGGAGGCGCCGCATTCGCTGGCGGTGCACGACACCACCGAGCAGTTCGTCTACCGCGCCCACGCGATGGACAAGGTGGAGCTGGTCAGCCGGATACTGCAGGCCCGCGACCGGGGCGCGACGATGATCTTCACCCGCACCAAGCGCACCGCGCAGAAGGTGTCGGACGAGTTGGCCGAGCGCGGCTTTGCGGTCGGCGCCGTGCATGGCGACCTCGGGCAGATTGCGCGCGAGAAGGCGCTCAAGTCGTTTCGCAAGGGCGAGATCGACGTGCTGGTCGCCACCGACGTGGCCGCCCGCGGCATCGACATCGACGACATCACCCACGTCATCAACTACCAGTGCCCCGAGGACGAGAAGATGTACGTCCACCGCATCGGTCGCACCGGCCGCGCCGGCCGTACCGGCATCGCGGTCACCCTGGTGGACTGGGACGAGCTGCCCCGCTGGGAGATGATCAACAAGGCGCTGGGCCTGGAGTCCCCGGATCCGGCCGAGACCTACTCCAACTCCCCGCACCTGTACTCCGAACTGGCCATCCCCGACGAAGTCGCCAGCACGGTCGGCTCGCCGCGCAAGGCGCGGGTCAAGCATCGCGACACCGACGAGCAGAAGCCAGACAAGGCGGCACGCACCCGCACTACCGCGTCCCGCAGACGCCGCACCCGGGCCGGCCAGCCGGTCACCGGGCACCCCGACGGCAACCCGGCCGCCGGCGAGGCCGTCGCGGTGCTCGACGGCCCGGCGGACGCCGCACCGTCCAGCACCACCGGGGCCAGTCGGCGCCGCCGTCGCCGCCGCAAGCCCGCGGACGCCGCCGCCACACCGGCCAACTAGGGCCCCGCACCCTCCGCATGGTCAGACCCGAACGTCGCACCAAGGTCGACATCCTGGCCGCCGCGACGATCGCGGTCGTCGTCGCCGTGGTTGCGGCGTTGATCTGGTGGACCAGTGACGCCCGGGCCACCACCAGCCGGCCGGCCCCCGTTCCGGTGCCGAACCCCACTCCGGCCAAGGAAGTGCCGGCCGCTCTGACGCAGCTGTGGAGCGCAGCCAGCCCGGCGACCACCGCACCGGTGGTGGTGGGCGGGACGGTGGCCACCGGCGACGGGCGCCGGGTGGATGGGCGCGACCCGGCCTCGGGTGAGTCGCGCTGGAGCTACGCGCGGGACACCGACCTGTGCGGGGTTTCCTGGCTGTACCACTACGCCGTCGCGGTCTATCGGGACGACCGTGGTTGCGGTCAGGTAACCAGCCTCGAAGGGTCCACCGGTCATCGCGGAGCCGCCCGCAGCAGCTACGCCGACGAGCATGTTCGGCTGTCCTCCGACGGCAGCACCGTGTTGTCGGCCGGCAACACCCGCCTGGAGCTGTGGCGCTCGGACATGGTCCGGATGCTGTCCTACGGCGAGACCGACGCCCGGGTGAAGCCGTCGTCGCGGGGGTTGCATTCCGGATGCACGCTGGAATCAGCGGCGGCCAGCTCGTCGGCGGTATCGGTGCTCGAGGCCTGCGCGAACGAGGCCGACCTGCGGCTCGTGCTGATGCGGCCCGGCAAGGAAGAAGACGAACCCCAGCAACACCTGGTGACCCAACCCGGGATCCGCCCCGGCTCGGGTGCGCGGGTGTTGACCGTCTCGGAGAACAACACCGCGGTCTACGTGCCGTCACCGGAGCCGCGAGTCGACGTGATCGACGAGACCGGCGCCACCATCGCGAGCACGCTGCTGCCCAAGCCGCCGTCACCCGCGGCCACTGTGTCACGGGCGGGCAGCCTGGTGACCTGGTGGACCGGCGATGCGCTTGTTGTCTTCGACGCGAGCAACCTCGTTCAGCGCTACACCATTGCCGCGGGCGAGACGGTTGCTCCGCTTGGGCCGGGTGTGATGATGGCGGGTCAACTGCTGGTGCCGGTCACCGGCGGGATCGGTGTCTATGACCCACTGACCGGAGCGAGCAATCGCTACATCCCGGTGAACCGGCCGCCGAGCAGCGCAGCTGTGGTTCCGGCCGTTGAGGGTTCCCGGGTGTTCGAGCAACGGGGCGACACGATAGTGGCTCTGGGCTGATATGTAGGTCAGTTTGTCAAGGGGGCAGGGTGAAGCGGCGGCCGCGACCGTCGTCGTGGCCGCCGCTTCGTTGACCAGATGAGGTTTCGTTGTCGGGGCGAGCGTGTCGTGTCGACGCGTGTCAGTCTGAAATGCGCGGATTGGCTACCGCAAGACGGGACCTTCGAGTCGGAGTTGGCCAGCGGGGTCTAGCATCGAGCGTCATCAGCTGTGGGACAGCTTGATTGCTCATAGCCCAGTCGCGGATCACTCCAAGACGCTTGCCGCCTTCTTCAGCGTTGCTCATCTGGACAATTGTGGGATGCGGTCAGTTGGGCATGACCGCCAGCGACCAGCACCAGCCGGCCAGTTCTCGGGCGATCGCCACGTTGGCGATGACCGGGCGCTCCTTGCGAGCGTCGAATCCGACCGATCGGGTGTGTAAGCGCCGGTTGGCGGACTGGCCTCGAGCTCGCGCCGCCGGCGAGGCGAGTTCCCACCGGCGCCGAAGTTCGAGTCCGGGTCGGTATCGGGTCCGGTGATGCCAGGCCGCTTCGACCAACAGCCGGCGGACGTGTCCATTGCCGGTCTGGGTCACCCCACCCTGAGAGCGGCTGTCCCCTGAGGAGTACTCGCTGGGCACCAGCCCGACGTAGGCCCCGACGCTGCGGCCAGTGAGTCGGTGCCAGTCGCCGATCTCGACAGCTAACCCGAACGCCGTCAACGTCGCGACTCCACGGATACAGCCCAACCGGTGCACCGCGGGAGTGAATTCACTGTCGGCGGCCATCGCGATGATCGCATCATCGAGTCGGTTGCGGCGATCCACGCAGGCCAGCATCGCGTCGTAGGCCGCGTCGTAGCTGAGCTGCAGTGCCGGGTTGTCGAACCGCTGAGCGCGTAACCAGAGCTCGTGTCGGCCAGTCCAGGCTTTTCCTCCGGCGTAGACGATTCCTTGGCGGAGAAGCAATTTGGAGACCCGGTGCCGGGCAGTCATCAGATCTCCGCGGCAGTCGTCGCGGGCCCGCACCAGGTCACGGGCGGCTTCCCAGCGGCTCGGGCAGCCACACCGCATGGACACAATTTCAGGACGACACCCGGTTCGCTCTCACCGACGAACGCGGACAACTCCGGCGCCCAGCGCACTTCCCGCTGCTGTTCCCCGAAGTGTTCACCGCGCCACGGACCGGATTCGACGCCGCCGTCGGCAACCCGCCCTTCCTGGGTGGAAAGAAGCTCACCGGGGCGCTCGGAGTGCCCTATCGGGAACATCTGGTCCGCGCCATCGGGAACGGCGTCCGCGGCAACGCCGACCTGATCGCCTACATGTTCCTCACCGCAGCATCGTTGTGCGACCGCCACGGTGGCAGCCACGGACTCATCGCCACCAACACCATCGCTCAGGGCGACACCCGTGAGGTCGGCCTCGACCAGATCGCCGCCGACGGCTTTGACATCTACGCCGCAGTCAAAAGCCAAAAATGGCCCACCAAAGGCGCAAACCTCGAATACAGCATTGTCTGGGCCTCACGCCACGCCCGAACAGAGGGTGTCCGCGCGAATGCGGACGGCGCCCCCGTGCACGGGATCACCCCCAGCCTCGACCCCGTCGGACGTGTCACCGGCAACCCACACCGACTGGCTGCCAACAAGGGCTTTGCCTTCATCGGCTCTTATGTTCTCGGACTGGGATTCACAATGCATCAAACCGCGGCGCAGGAACTAATCGACCGTGACCAGCGCAACGCTGAAGTGCTGTTTCCATACGCGGGTGGGGAAGACCTCAATTCCCGACCCGACTCGAGTGCAAGTCGCTGGATCATCAACTTCTTCGACTGGTCCGAAGAACGCCACTTGACCGCTCCCACCGATCCCGCCTGGGGGCGAACCACCGCTGAACCGCTGTTGACAAGTGTCTGCAGGGACGACCCATGAGGCAGCCAGGGTCCAACGGGTGGTCGGCTATACCGAGGAACGTCAGGCCAACAACGCCATCGACGCCCTCAATGCCAAGCTGGCGATCAACGCCGGCTTCACACGCGACGGAGAATGGATCAACCCGCCGGCGTAACCCAGCGCAGCCCGCCGCGAGTTCGAACACCGACGAGCCTTCCGCGACAAGATCAAATGGCGAAACCGGCTCCGAAGGACGTCAACCACCCTAAACGCAGCCACGGCTGGAACCGCACCGAACTCACCGGCATCCATTGCGCCCGAACCTGTTGCGGGCATGGTGTATTCGCCCACAACCAACTGCCGGGTCGTGAACCGGGAGAGGGGCGGGCAGGAAAGCGAGGACCTTGTGCTCTGCTGCTCGACCTCAAGCGGGGCCATAATCGAGGTGGCGTGCAGCTGATGCGCTAGCTAGCTACTTCGACCTGAAAAACTGACGAGTCTTGGATCTGGTGCTGGTGGGCTGGCGCTCGTGCCGGCCGGTCATCTCCCGGCGGTCGGCCGTTACACGGCGAGGGCGCTGATCTTGACCAGGTTGTGGGCCAAGACGCCGTGCCCAGCCCAGATGCGGGCTCCCTCGATGGTGTCGATGCGGGTGCGGTCCCAGCCGTAGCCACGCTTGAGGGTGCTGATTCGGCCTTCACTTCCGGTGCGCCACTTGATTGTTCGCCGGAAGGCTGGCCGGTGCTCTTCGGCTCGGCGGGCCTGGGACGGTTTGCCTTTGCGGGGAATCACCACGTTCTTGACGCCGAGGTCAGTGAGCTCACGGTCGACGGCGGCTTCACCGTAGCCGCGGTCGGCGGTGACGGTGGCGGGTGTGCGCCCGGCGCGTGTGGTGACCCGTTGCACCGCGGGCGCCAGTTGCGGGGCGTCGGGTGGATTGCCCTGCTCGACAGTGTGATCGAGCACGATCCCGTCACCGTTGTCGACGACCTGGGCTTTATAACCGAACTCGACCGGTTTACCCAGGCGGCCCTTGGCGATCGGGCGGGCGTCACCGTCATGCAGGCTGACCCGCCGGGTCGCCCCATCAGGGGTATGCCCGGCGATACGCAGTCGGGTCTGCGCCACGATCTGTCGGGTCGCATCCAGCAGTTCGGCCAGGTCGTTGACCGCGCGCACCAGCCGGCCGCGCCGCCGGCCCGCCGCCGCGTCCTGCTCGCCGCGGGCGGCCAGTTCGGCGGCCTTGGTCTTGGCCCGGCGCACCGCCCGCTTGGCGTTGGTGAGCAGCTGCTGGGCCTCGTGTGCCGCGGTGTCGGCCAGCTCGGCCAGCTCACCGGTGCTGGCCAGCACCGCGGCCCTGGCCTCGTCGCGGCCCAGCGCGACGCGTGAACGCAGTTTCGAAGCGATCGCGTGCGCGCGCTTACCCGCCGCGCGCGAGCGGTCCCGCAGCCGGGTTCCCACCGCGCCGCCAGCGGCCTGGATCCGCTTACCGGTCGCCGCGATCCGCCGTACCGCCTTGCCCAGCAGACTCGAGTCGGTCGGATAGGCAACATTGGCAGGCACCACCGTGGTATCAACCCGTATCCGATTGGTGCGCAGCAGTTTGTCCTGCGCCGCCTTGCCCAACAGCGCTTCGTTGAGCCCGTCGACCGCAGCGCTGCCGCACCGGGTCGTCAACTTCATCAACGTGGTCGGGTGCGGCACCGACCCGTCCAGCGGGATCCGACAGAACATCCGCCAGGTGATCGAGTCCGACACCTCCCGGCACAGCGACTCATAACCCAGCCGGTAACGGAACTTCAGAAACATCAACCGCAGATAGGTCTCCATCGGCGTCGACGGCCGACCCATCCGCGGGTCGAAGAACGCCACGAACGGCGCGAAGAACGCCGCGTCGTCCAACAACGCGTCGACTCGCGCCAACTCCTCGGGCAGCCGCCGCACCTGCTCGGGCAGGATCGACTCCCACAACGAGCACTGATCACCTAAAGTACGAAACACGATGGCCTCAATCCCTTCCGCAACAAGGGCATTGAGGTCATCTTTCCAGTTCAGCACCGTCAACCCACGAATCAACGCGCCGACTTTTTCAGGTCGAAG
>CAVVLC010000039.1:0-53068 GCA_963748885.1 uncultured Actinomycetota bacterium | reverse complement strand
ATAGTGAAGGTGCCGCCGGAGAGCTCGTCGGGCTTCAAGTTGCCCGACCGTGCGCGGGCGGCGATATCGGCGATCGCGCGGGCCAGCCCGGCCAGCGACAGGTCGCCGGCGTTGTGGATGACGGGGGAGAGCAGGCCCTGGTCGGTGTCGACGGCGAACCCGAGGTGCTCGGCGTCGTAGTAGGTGATCTCTTTGGTGTCCTCGTTATAGCTGGCGTTGATGTTCGGATGAACCTTGAGTGCGTCGATCACGGCCCGGGCGATGAACGGCAGGTAGGTCAGGTTCACGCCTTCCCGCTCGGCGAACGCCGCTTTCGCCTTGGCCCGTAGCGCCACGATCCTGGTCATGTCGACCTCGTGGGTCTGGGTGAGTTGCGCTGTCAGCTGCAGCGATTCGCGGGTCTTCTTGGCGGTGATCTGGCGGATCCGGCTGGCCTTCTGGGTGGTGCCGCGCAGGTGCGCCAGTGCGGGTGCCGGAGTCGGGGCGGCCGGGGCGGCCGGGGCGGCGGGAGCCGCAGCGGGCGCCGGGGCGGCGGGCGCCTTCCTTCCTGCTTCGGCGGCGGCCAGCACGTCCTGCTTGCGGATGCGACCGCCGACGCCGGTGCCCGTCACCTCGGCGAGGTCGATGTTGTTCTCGGCTGGCCAGTTTTCGCACCAGCGGGGTGACGTACGGCGAGCCCTCGGCCGTCGTCTCGGCTGCGGCCGCGCCGGCGCGGTGCCGGCTTTGGGCGCGGGTGCAGGCTCGGCTCGGCTTGGGCGCGGGCGCAGGCGCGGGCGCCGGGCTCCGGCTTGGGTTCGGGCTTGGGCTCGGGCTGCGGGTTCGGGTCTTGGGTGCCGGAGCCGGCGCGGGCGGCCGCGGCGCACCGGCGACGCCGATCCGCGCCAACTCGCCACCCACGGCGACGGTGTCGTCCTCGTCGGCGGTGATGCTGACCAGGACCCCGGCCACCGGCGACGGGATCTCGGTGTCGACCTTGTCGGTGGACACCTCCACCAGCGGTTCGTCGACCTGCAACCGAATCCCCGACCTTCTTCAGCCAGCGAGTCACGGTGCCCTCGGTGACCGACTCGCCGAGCTCGGGCATCAGCACCGGCGTCGCGGCCCCGCCGGAGCGGCACCCGGCTGCGCGGCGCCGCCGGCTCGGGCTCGGGCGCTGGTGCGGCCGGCGCGGCGGTTCGGGCTCGGGTTCTGGTTGCGGGTCGCGGCGCCGGTTCGGGCTGGCTGGGCGCCGCGGCGGCGCGGCGCCGCCGCCGCCTTCGGAGGCGTCGCCGATGATGGCCAGCTCGCCGCCGACCTCGACGGTGTCGTCCTCCTGGGCGATGATCTTGGTCAGCACGCCCGCGGCCGGCGACGGGATTTCGGTGTCGACCTTGTCGGTCGACACCTCGACGCAGGGGCTCGTCGACCTCGACCGTGTCGCCTTCCTGCTTGAGCCATCGGGTGACCGTTCCCTCGGTGACGCTCTCACCAAGTGCCGGCATCTGGACGGAGAAGGCCATCTTTTGACTCCTCGATCGGTCGTCGGTCGGCGCAAGCCGACATCTGGCTTACCACATCGTCGTGCAGGTGGATGTGGAGCCCGACCAGATGTCGGAACTATCCTGTCATGCGCGTTCGGCGGCACACATTTAGGTCGAGCGGGGTGCCATCATCGACACCAACTTCGTCAAAAGCACCCGCATCGACGCGCCGGCCGGCCGCAGCGAGCAGGCCGATGGGCGGCGGGGACAGCTGCAGAAGGTGTTCGCACGGCGCCGATACGGCCCGGACAAGGTTGCCAAGGCCATCGTGTCCGCTGTTCGATAAGGACAAGCCGATCCGGCCAGTCACGCCGGAGGCCTATGTGCTCTACGGCCTTTCCCGACTGCTGCCGCGGGTGCTGCGCGGCACCGCGCGCGTCCGGGTCATATGACCGCACCCTGCCACGCGGAATCCGGTTCTTTGGATCTAGTCGTCGCCGATTTTGAGCTGACTAGTCGAATACAATCACGCGATCCAATTATTTGGAATATGTGTCCAATTAACCGGACATTTGGATCCGGATTTAGTTCCGGCAAAGTGGCGAAATCCTGCGCACCTGTTCTAATTGCTATTGACCGAGCCGTTAATTAGACGTATTTCATATCCTGTGTCGGGCCACTGGTTTGTTGTACGTGCGTCTTATATACGGTCTTAATCAAAAACTAAGGTGGCCGCCGTGACAGCATCGATCCCCGATTTTCTGCGGGCCAACGAACGGATCCGAACGGGCGACCGCGGCGGCAAGACCCAGCGACCAGCTTGCACCGAGGGTTACTTGGGTGGCGAGATTGCCCGGTTAGAAGTCCGGCGATGAACCCGTCCACCGGGCAGACCACGCCCCCCGCGATGCCCCTCCAGGGACTTGCATTCCGGCCATGCTGCGCGAGCGCGCCGAACGGCAGCGAGACGACACGGCGTTCACATTCGTTGACTACGAACGGGATTGGAACGGGGTCGTCCAGAGCCTGACATGGTCGCAGGCGTATCGGCGAGCGCTGAGCGTCGCGCAGGCGCTCGGCGTTCGCGGGTCGACCGGTGACCGGGCGGTGATAATGGCACCGCATGGGCTGGACTACATCGCCGCCTTCCTGGGCGCCATGCATGCCGGACTCATCCCTATTCCGCTTTCAGTTCCGCTGGGGCGCGCCGACGATGAGCGCGTTGCTTCGGTGTTGCGCGATGCGGCGCCTGCCGTCATTCTCACCACCTCCTCCGTCGTTGGCAGTGTCGCGAAATACGGGCATCCGAAGCCCGGCGAATCGGCCCCGTTAATTGTCTACGTTGATTGGCTGGACGTTGACTGGAAGAAGGAGCTCTACGGCGGGCGCGAAAGTTGGCCGGACACCGCGTATTTGCAGTACACGTCCGGATCGACCCGACAGCCCGCGGGGGTTATTGTCTCGCACAAGAATCTACTGGCAAATTTTCATCAGGTTATGTCCGATTTATTTGACGAGCGGGGAGTGCTTGCGCCGGCGGACACCACTCTCGTCTCATGGCTGCCCTTCTACCACGACATGGGTTTGATGCTGGGGATCTGTGCACCGGTTCTCGGCGGATTCCCCGCAGTGCTGATGAGTCCGACGGCGTTTCTGCAGCGGCCGGCTCGTTGGATGCAGCTGATGGCGAATAACCCCCACGTATGGTCGGCAGCCCCGGACTTCGGTTTCGAACAGGTGGCGAGCCGAACAACATCCCGCGACATGGCGGGTCTCCAGCTGCGGGGCGTGCAGGGCATCCTCAACGGTGGCGAGCGGATAGCCCCCGTGACGCTGAAGCGCTTCAGGGACCGGTTTGCCCGCTACGAGCTGTCCGACACGGTGATCCGACCCTCGTACGGACTCGCGGAAGCGACGGCGTACGTGGCGACTCGGCGACCGGCCGGGCCGCCGCAAATTATCGGATTCGATGCGGAGAAGCTGGCCGTCGGCTACGCCCGCCGGTGCCGCAACGAAGGCGGCATCGAACTGGTCAGCTATGGCGTGCCGCGGTCCCCGAAGGTGCGGATCGTCGACCCGGAGACCCGAATGGAGTGCCCGGCCGCGACCCCCGGTGAGATCTGGGTAAACGGCGCCAACGTGGCGATGGGCTATTGGGCCAAGCCCCAAGCGACCGAGCAGACCTTCGGCGCCAAGCTGGTCGCCCCCTCGGCCGGAACACCCGCGGGCCCCTGGCTAAGGACCGGGGACTTAGGTTTCTTCTCCGAGGGTGAGCTGTTCGTCTTGGGCCGCCTCAAGGATCTCTTGGTCTTGGGTGGGCGCAATTACTATCCCGACGACATCGAGGCGACGATCCAGGAGGTAACCCGCGGCCGGGCGGTGGCCATCGCGGTTCCGGACCGGTGCGGCGACAAGCTGATCGCCATCATCGAGCTCGAGCGCCGCCGGGACTTGGACGTGGATGCCGCGCACTGGCTCCGCGCGCTCCAGAATGACGTCGCCACGCCGATATTCGGGGCGCATGGTGCGAGCGTCGCGGACGTCGTCGTGGTATCGCCGGGTTCCATTCCCGTCACCACCAGCGGCAAAGTGCGGCGATCGGCCTGCGTCGAACGGTACCGGCGCGATCGCTTCAAGTAGTTGGACACGCGGGTTGGCCGCGCCAATTGATCTCGATTATGGCGCCCTCGTTAACGGATTGAAAATTGTGGGGCGAAAAGGTTTATTCTACGCTGGTCGAATAAGCGGTCCAACTTATTGGACCGGTACTCCGGGATTCGGATACGCCCTTGCGGGTGAGGGTCCTCATGTATCTTGGTATTCTAAATGTTCCCGCGATCTGGATATGGTGGCCTCGTGTACCCTGACGACTCTGGTAAAGACCTCGCTACCGTCCTTTCGTACCTTGCGGGACGCCCCCTGAGTAGGGAGGAGATCTGGACGGCGATGGAGCTGCCACGGTCCACTTACTATGACCAAATGGACAAAGGGACTTTGATCACCGCCGACAATTTGCGCACTGCCGCAGGCAATCTGGGCATCAATCGCGCGGAATTGCTGACCCGGTATCGGTTCATCGACCCCGAGGAAGTCACCTCCCTGGCCGAGGAGATTCGCGGACGCGCCTACCATCCGACGTCCACATTGACCGACGTGGCCGTGAGCACCGCGAATAGGCGGGCAACAATTACCGAATTGCGACCGCGGCGCGACGCGCCCCCGCTGTAACTGTCCACCACTTGAAAACAAGGTACGGGTTAGCCTGTGGCTCTTACCATTCTCATTTCCATCACCCTTGCATCTGTTTTATGCAGTCTTTGGATACGGCGCGTCACCTGGCATTGCCGGTGGGAGGTGGCCGCGACGTTGAATATCGCACTGCAGGGATGCGCCGTCGCGCTTATATCGCCGTGGACTTCAGAAACCCTCGGGGTTGCGCTGCACAATCTCACCGGCGAGTGGAATCTGCAGAATTATCTCGGGCACGACTGTTACATCGTCGCGGCGTCGGCGATCGTCTACAACGCGCTGGGTCGACTCGGTGATGACAACGTCTTCCAGGCGTCGTTCAAGCAGCACGTGGAGAGGCCGGCGACGCTGTGTATTCCGTTGTTGCTGGCCACTTTCTCACTCAGCCACGGCAGCCGTACTTACGCGCGCGATTTTTTCGAACTGCGGACCGACTTCTGGCTGACCGTGTACTGGCTGCTGCTGTGCGCAATGTTGGCATACCTACTGGGGTTCGGCTCCCGCGCGCTCTTGATCCTGCGAAACGACCCGCGGTCCAGGCGGATCGCCAACATCTATCTGCTCGCGTCGGCCAGCGGGATCGCGGCCTGCGTGGTGAGAACCGTCACCGCGCTGGTGCCGCCGCTCCAAGAGTCGGTGGGCGCCGGCCCGGTGTGGTTCTTTTGCTGCATGTGCGGCTTCGTCTTTGCGCTGACCTCCGCGTACGCCTGGCGGGAAAAGCTCAAATGGTTTCACCGGCCGGCCGTGCGCCAGTAGCGCCGCCGCTGCGCGATGACCGGTCGGCGATCCTCTTCGCGCGTCCGGGCCACCAGCGCCCCGATGATTCCGATGAGCCCGATGACGGCCACTGGTATGGCCCAGCCGCGCTGGCTCGACAGCGACGATTGGCATTCGGCGACATAGTCGTTGTGCGGGATGAATTGGTTGAGGACAGGAATGTTCGCCAGGGTTCTATCGTTCGCGCTCCTGGCCGCCGAGAGATCGGCCATGGCCGCGTTGCCGCAGCGAATGGAACCGCCGCTGCTGTCCGGCACCGACACCGGTATCAGCAGCCCAAGGAGAGCGGCCAGCAGGATCACGGCACTCACCGCGATAATCAACCGTCGCGCAGTCATAACTGGCCTCCCGTCGCAAAGCGGTGGGTACGGGATTAACCAAGACGCCCATTATTCAAACCCTGGCTCGACCCACCAGGTCGACCATCCGGGGCGGACAGTCGGCTCGACGATCAGCTGCGCCGAAACCGCCGAACCCGCGGTGTAGACGCTCAGTGACCGGCGGGCGATCCGCTGGTGTCCCGTCCCGCTGGCGCATGGCCTGACCAGCGGATTGCACAAATATTCAAAATTCGCCCAGCACCTCTGGATCATCGTTGGCTACGTCAGCAGTCTGCTCGTCGGCACCAACGCGCATCGCTGCGATGGGCAGGCACAGCCGCCGCACCGAAGTGGGCTTGGCCGATCGGAGATTGGGACATGTCATACGTGAACGTGGCGCCGGAGTTGGTGGCGGCGGCGGCCTCTCATATGGAGGACATCGGTTCGACACTGACCGCGGCGAATTCGGTGGCCGCGGCCCGCACCACCGCGGTGGTGGCCGCCGCCGAAGATGAGGTGTCGGCGGCGATCGCGGCGCTGTTTTCTGGCCACGGCCAGGTGTTTCAGGCACTCAGCGCGCAGGCGTCGGCGTTTCATGCCCAGTTCATGCAGGCCTTGAACAGCGCCGGGGCCGCGTACGCGGCCGCGGAGGCTGCTAATGCCGCGCCGCTGCAAAGCCTCGAGCAAGACCTGCAGAGCCTGGCGGTGGTTTCCCCGGTAAAGAACCTCACGGGGCGCCCGCTGTTCGGCAACGGCACGAATGGGGCGGCGGGTACCGGGCAGGCCGGTGGCAACGGCGGGTGGCATCTTCGGCAGCGGCGGCAATGGCGGGTCTGGTGCACCCGGGCAGCCGGGTGGGGCTGGCGGGTCGGCGTTCTGGTTCGGTGACGGCGGGGCGGGCGGGGCCGGCGGAGCTGGCACCACCGGCGGCAACGGCGGTGCTGGCGGGTTCGGCGGCACCGCCGGGCAGTTCTCCGGCACTGGCGGTGCCGGCGGGGCCGGCGGCGCCGGCGGCGCTGCAGGCGGCAACGGCGGGGCCGGCGGGGATGGCGGCGCTGGGGGCGGTGCTGCCGGGTCCGGCGGGGATGGCGGTGTGGGTGGGTTCGGCGGCCTCGGTGCCTCCAGCGCCACAGGCTCTATCCACGGCGGCGCCGGCGGGGCCGGCGGTGCGGGCGGGGCCAGCGGCCAGCTGCTGCACGGCATCAGCGTCCGCATCGACGCGCTTACCGCGCTGCTCAACACCAACCTGAGCCTGCCGCCGCTGCCCAGCCTGACCGGGGGCAACCTGAGCCTGCCGCCGCTGCCCCACCTGAGCCTGCCGCCGCTGCCCAGCCTGAGCCTGCCGCCGCTGCCCCACCTGAGCCTGCCGCCGTTGCCAAGCCTGACGTTGCCGCCGTTGCCGGGGCTGTCGGGGGTCACGTTGCCGGAGCTGCCGGTCCTGTCCAACATCTTCGCCGGCTTCAACGCGGCCACCGCGACGCTCTTCACCAACCTGGGCCTGCCGCCGCTGCCCAACCTGAGCCTGCCGTCGCTGCCCAACCTGAGTGGAGGCAGCGGCCTGCCGGCGCTGCCCAACCTGACCCTGCCGCCGCTGCCGAGGCTGCCGACGATCACGTTGTCGGAGCTACCAGCCGCGCTAACCGGCGGCCACGGCGGCAACGGCGGCAACGGCGGCAACGGCGGCAACGCCAGCCTCAACGGCGCCGTCGGCGGCGCCGGCGGCAGCGGCGGCGCCGGTGGCGTCGGCTTCAACGCCGGCAACGGCGGCGGCGGCGGCGACGGCGGCTCCGGCATCCTCAACAACAACGCCAGCGGCGTCATCGCCGGTGGTGCTGGCGGCGGCGGCGGCGCCGGGGGCAGCACCTATCTCCTTGGCGGCAGCGCGGGCACCGGCGGTGGTGGTGGTGCCGGCGGTGCTGGCACCACCGGCGGCGGCGGCGGGGACCGGCGGCGTCGGCGGCGACGGTGGGACGTTGTCCGGCACTGCCGGTACTGGCGGGGCCGGCGGGGCCGGCGGCGCTGGCGGCGGTGCTGGTGGGGCCGGCGGGCATGGCGGGACAGGTAATGCGGCGCTGAGCCAGGGCGGGTCCGGCGGTGCGGGCGGGGCCGGCGGCCTCGGTGTCGCCGGCACCACAGGCTCTATCAACGGCGGCGACGGCGGGGCCGGCGGTGCGGGCGGGGCCGGCGGCCAAGGCACGCTCTCATCCGGCAACGGCGGTAACGCCGGCATGGGCGGCGATGGCGGTGCCACCAGCTTCGCCGGCGCCGTCGGCGGCAATGGCGGTGCCGGTGGCACCGGTGGCGCCGGCTTCAACGGCGGCGACGGCGGCGATGGCGGTGCCGGTGGCTCCGGCGTCCTCAACACCACCACCAGCGGCGCCATCGCTGGTGGTGGCGGTGGCGGCGGCGGCGCCGGGGGCAGCAGCTATTTCTTTGGCGGCACCGCGGGCGCTGGCGGCGATGGCGGTGCCGGCGGCGCGGCCCAATAATCGGCTCCAGCATCGGCACCCCCAGCGTCACCGGAAGCATGGGCGGTAAAGGTGCCCTCTACGACACGGTGACTTTCGGCGGTGACGGTGGCGGTGGTGGCGGTGGCGGCGCGGTCAACGTCGGTGCCACCACGATCACTGGCGGCGCCGGCGGCGACGGCGTCGGGGGCTTCGGCGGGCCCGGCGGCTTCGGCGGCACCGGAGGCGCCGTCACCGGGACCGCCGCCAGCGCGGCCGACGCCGCCGGTGGCGGTGGTGGCGGTGGCGGCACTAGCTTCGGGGCCACCGGCGGCAACGGCGGCGGCGGTGGCGGCGACTCCGATGGTGGTGGCACCGGCGGCACCGGCGGCATCAGCCGACCGGCGGCGGTGACGGTCAGAGCGGCACCAGCGGCGGTGGCGGCACCGGTGGTTTCGGCGGCCTCGGCGACACCACCCCAGGCGGCGGCGGCGGTGGCGGCGGCGGCGTCGCCGACGTCTTCCGGGGCAACGGCACCGCCACCGGCGGCCGCGGCGGCGATGCCCTCTAGCACCCGATGCCGGTCGACACACGCACCGGCGAGACCTGCGCAGATTGCGACGCGCAACATCAAATTCGTGAGTACATAGATCGCCGATTAGCACCCAAAAACATCAGCTCAGACCGTGCCGAGCGTCACGCTAGCGCGCCGTTCGCGTGCCAGCGCAACACCTGCGTGACGTTCGGCGGGTGCCCTGGCGGTCACCGGCTACTGGGGGCCGCCGTCACCGCCGTCACCGCCGGCGCCGCCTCCACCGCCCGAGGTGCCGGCGTTGAGATCGCCGGGGTCGCCGGGCAGGCCGGGACCACCGGTGCCGCTGCGGCCATCGCCGCCGTCGCCGCCGGTGCCGCCGCCACCACCGCTACCGCCGGTGTTGCCGCCGGTGCCGCCGGTGCCACCCTGACCGCCACCGCCACCGCCTCCGTCGCCGCCGGCCATGCCGGCGTTGCTGCCGTTGCCGCCGGTGCCACCCTGACCGCCACCGCCTCCGTCGCCGCCGGCCATGCCGGCGTTGCTGCCGTTGCCGCCGATGCCGCCGGCGCCGCCGGTGCCGCCGGTGCCGCCGGTGCTGATGCCGGCGCCACCGGTGCCGCCGGAGCCTCCGGTCCCGCCCGTGGCGCCGGCGGGGTTGCCGATGCTGTCGCCGCCCGCGCCACCGTTGCCGCCGAGGCCGCCGTCGCCGCCCGTGCTACCGGCGCCGGTGCCTTTGCCGCCGGCGCCGCCGGTGCCGCCGGTGCCGCCGAGGGTGCTGAAGCCTCCCTGGCCGCCGTCGCCGCCACTGCCGCCTGTCCCGCCGGCGCTGGTGCCGTCGCCGCCGTCGCCGCCGGTGCCGCCGATGCCGGCGTTGTTCTGGAGGCCTTGCCCGCCGATGCCTCCCGTGCCGCCGTCGCCGCCGGTGCTGCCGGTGCCGCCGGTGCCGCCGGCGCCTCCGTGGCCTGGGTGGCAGTCGTGCCGCCGACGCCGCCCCCGCCGCCGTCACCGCCGGCACCGCCGACGCCCTGCAGGCCGGCCCCGTCGCCCGCGCCACCGGCTCCGCCATGGCCGCCGGCCCCGCCGTTTCCGCCGGGCCCGTCCGCGCCAATCGAACCGAAGTGGGCCCCAGACGCTTGCGGGAATCCGACAAAGCCGGAGAGCCCGCCTGACCCGGCGTCGCCGCCGGCGCCGGCCTGGCCTCCCTCGCCGCCGTCATCACCGGGGTTGGTGGCGTCGGCGCCGGCGGCGCCATCGCCGCCTTTGCCGCCGTCACCGCCGGTGCCGCCGCTACCGGCGTTACCGCCATTGCCCGATGCGGTGCCGCCCTTGCCGCCGGTGCCGCCGCTGCCGGCGTTACCGCCCTTGCCGCCGTCCTCGCCGGGGTCACCGGGGTTGGCGCCTGCGGCACCCTCGGTGCCGGTAATGCCGTTGCCGCCGTTGCCGCCATTGCCGCCGGTGCCGTTCATTCCGGCGTCGCCGCCGGTCCCGCCCTGCCCCGCCGACCCGCGACTGTCGCCGCCGCTGCCGCCGCTGCCCCCGTTGCCATTGGCACCGGCATTGCCGCCGATGCCGCCGCTACCACCCTGGCTGTTGAAGCCCTCTCCGAAGCTGTTGCCGCCGTTCCCGCCGTCGCCGCCGTTGCCGGACAGCGTTCCGCCGGTACCGCCGAAGCCGCCGAGGCCGGCGACACTGATGGAGGCGGTCCCGGAGCCGCCGCCCTTGCCGCCATCACCGCCGTCGCCGTGCGTGCCGGCGTTGCCGCCCTTACCGCCATTGCCGCCGCTCCGGCCGCCGTCGCCGCCGCTGCCGCCGCCGCCGCCGCTGCCGCCGTTGATGCCGTCGCCAAGGGTCCCGCCGTTGCCGCCGGCCCCGCCGGTACCGCCTGACCCCAAGGTTCCGTCACCGGTGAAGCCTGAGCCGCCGTCGCCGCCCTTACCGCCGTTGCCGACCAGGCCGGCGTCGCCGCCCTTTCCGCCGGAACCACCGATGCCTGCTTGGCCTCCCGCGATTCCGGTGCCGTTGCCGCCGTTGCCGCCGACGCCGCCGTTGCCGCCGCTGGTGGCGGTGGTGCCGTCCGTGCCTCCAGTGCCTTTGGTGGAGCCGGCACCTCCGGTGCCGCCCGTGCCAACTGCGCCGGGATCACCGCCTTTGCCGCCGGCGCCACCTGCGCCACCGTTTGCACCGACTGCGCCCTTGCCGCCCGCGCCGCCGTCACCGGGGGCGGCGCCTTGACCGCCGTTGCCGCCGTTTCCGCCGGTGGCCTGGGCGCCGGTGCCCGCCAGGGCGGCGCCGGCCGCGCCGCCGTTGCCGCCCGCGCCGCCGGCCCCGCCGTTGCCGCCGGCCCCGCCGGCCTTGCCGTCGCCGCCAGTAGTCCCGCCGACGGCGCCGTCGGCGCCGGCCGCGCCCTTCCCGCCGGCCCCGCCGTCCGCGCCGTTGCCCCCAGCCCCGCCGTTCCCGCCGGTGCCGGCGTGGGCTCCGCCGTTGCCGCCGGCTCCGCCGGCGCCACCCGCCCCGCCGTCTTGGCCGGCCTTGCCGGGATCACCCGGGTTGCTGCCGGCCGGTCCGGGGATGCCGGCCTGGCCCGCCCCGCCCTTGCCGCCGTCACCGCCGTTGCCGACCAGCCCGCCATCGCCGCCCTTGCCGCCGGCCGCTCCGCTGCCGCCCGCGGCGGTAGCGGCGCCGCCCGCCCCGCCCTTGCCGCCGTCGCCACCGCTGGTAGGTGTGGCGCCGGCCGTGCCGGTGCTTCCGGTCTTGGAGCCGGTGCCGCCGGTGCCGGCGGTGCCTCCGGTGCCGGGGTCGCCGCCGTGGCCGCCGGCTCCGCCGTTGACTCCGGCGGCGCCGTTGTCGCCATCGCCGCCGTTACCGGGGGTTCCGCCCTGACCACCGCTGGTGCCATTTCCGCCGGCGCCTTGGGTACCGGCGTGGCCTGTCGCCGACCCGGTGCCCGCGGTGCCGCCGTTTCCGCCGGACCCCCCGTTACCGCCGTTACCCCCGCCACCACCGGCCTGGCCGGCGCCGTTGGGCAGGCCGGCGACAGCACCGCCGGCGCCTGCGACGCCGTTACCGCCGTTGCCGCCCGAGCCGCCGTTGCCGCCGGCGCCGCCGTTGCCGCCGTTGCCGCCGTCGGCGCCGGCATTGCCGCCTGCGCCGCCCGCGCCACCCGATCCGCCGGCTTGGCCGGCCTTGCCGGAATCACCCGGGTTGCTGCCGGCCGCCCCGGAAGTACCGGCCACACCGGCCCCACCCTTGCCGCCGTCGCCGCCGTCGCCGACCAGCCCGCCGGCGCCTCCTTTACCGCCGGCACCGCCGTTCTGACCCGCGACGGTGGCGTCGGCGCCGACCCCGCCGGCCCCGCCGTTGCCGCCGCTTCCGGTGCCGTCGTGGCCGGCGGCCGCGCCGTTCGCACCTACGTTGCCGCCGTTGCCGCCGGACGCGCCGCCGGCCCCGCCCGCCCCGCCGGCGCCCGGGTCACCGCCGTGGCCGCCGGCCCCGCCACCGCCGGCCGTGACGCCGGTGCCGCTGTCGCCGTTGCCGCCGGCCCCGCCGCTGCCGGGCGCCCCGCCGAGTGCGCCGGCCCCGCCCGGACCGCCATTGCCCGCGTTGCCCGCATGCCCGAACACGCCACCAGCACCGCCGGCCCCGCCATTACCGCCGGCCGCGCCGGCACCGCCAACACCACCGTCGCCGCCGGCACCGCCGTTGGCGCCGGCCGAGCCGCTGCCCACGACGGCATCACCGCCCCTGGCGCCCGATCCGCCGGGTGCGCCCGCTCCGCCATCGCCGCCGATGCCGCCCGCGCCGCCGGCGCCGCCGTCGCCGAACAGAATCGAGCCGCGGCCGCCTGCACCGCCTTGCCCGCCACCACCGCCGGCGGAGCCATTTGAACCGACCCCGCCATCACCGCCACCGACACCAGCGCCGCCATTGCCGCCGGGCGTCCCGGCTACCGTCCCGGCCGCACCGGCCGTGCCCGCGCCTCCGGCACCGCCGGAGCCACCGCTCCCGGTGAGCAGTCCGGCGTTGCCACCGGCCCCGCCGCTGCCACCCCCAGTGCCGCCGGTGCCGCCCGTGCCCCCGTTGCCGAACAAGCCGGCCGAACCGCCGGCCCCGCCGTCTTGGCCTGTCCCACCCACCGCGCCGCTGCCGCCGTTGCCGAACAGCCACCCACCGTCGCCGCCCTTGCCGCCGGCGATGGTCGCGTTGACGCCGTCGCCGATCAGCGGACGGCCCGTCAAGAGCTGCCAGGGCGAAAACCACTGCTGGCCCGCGGCCGCCCGCTGGATTGCCTGCAAGGGTGAGGCGTTGACGGCCTCGGCTGCCGCGTACATGTTGGTTGCGCCGGTTAACGCCGCCACGAACCGCTGGTGAAACTGCTCCAGCTGGGCGCTGAGCGCCTGGTACTGCTCGGCATGGTCAGAAAACAGCGCGGCGGTCGCGGAGGAGACCTCGTCTTGCGCGGCGGCCACCAGCGTGGTGGTCGGGCCGGCCGCCAGCGCATTGCTGACTATGATCGCCGAACCAATACTGCTCAAATCCGCTGCTGCCGCGGTCAAAATCTCCGGAGTTGCGATTACAAATGACGACATCTGGCATCACCACCGTGCGACGGCCCGGCGCGATGCACCGGGAAAGCTTCAGCGTATCGCCGAAGATGGAGTTCTATGTGGCGTTTTGCCGGGTTTGGTGCACCGGGCCGAGTCGCGTATCAACGTGGATTGACACCGCTTGACCGGAGCCATTCCGTGGGTTTCTATATTTGCCAGAGATATTCATCAAAGATGTCAGTAATTAATATCCGAGTTAATTAATAATGCTGCTGAGAACGGTATGCGCGACGGAGTTTTGCTGATGTGTCGTCGCGATGCGCGCTCTGAAACTGCCCGCCGAAGGTTGCGCCAGCGTGACACTCGCACGCCGGCGACACTCCAGCGTGACGTTCGCCGCGGGTCACCCGGTCGCTACCCCTTGGGGTTCGCCTTGCCTAACCCTTCGCCGCGATGTCGGCCAGCACCGCGAACATGGTCCGGGTCGGCACACCGGTGGCGCCCTTGGGCGTATACCCCCACGCGCTGCCGGTGTTGTAGGCCGGACCGGCGACGTCGATGTGCGCCCACTGCACCCCGTCCGCAACGAACTCGCGCAGGAACACCCCGGCCACCAGCATCCCGGCGAAACGCTGCCCACTCACATTGGCCAGGTCGGCCACCGTGGACTTCAGGTCGTCCTTGAGCTCGTCGGGCAGCGGCATCGGCCAACCGTTCTCACCCGCCTGCTGCGAGATCGCCGCGACCCGGTCGCGGAACTCGTCGCTGCCCATCACCCCGGGGATGCGGGCGCCCAGCGCCACCGTCTGCGCACCGGTCAGCGTGGACGTCTCGATCAGGTAGTCCGGCTCGTCCTCGCATGCCCGAACGATCGCGTCGGCCAGGATCAGCCGGCCCTCGGCGTCGGTGTTGAGGACCTCGACGGTGGTTCCCCCGTACTGGGTTAACACGTCGCCGGGGCGCTGCGCGGTGGCCGAGGGCATGTTCTCTGCCATCGGCACCGTGGCGATCACGTCGATCGGCAGTTCCTGCTGCGCGGCCAGCACCGACGGTCGCGATCACCGCGGCGGCCCCGCCCATGTCCGAGGTCATGTAGTGCATCGACGCCGCCGGCTTGATCGAGATCCCGCCGGTGTCGAAGGTGATGCCCTTACCGACCAGGGCCACCTTCTTGGCCCGCTTCGGGTTCTTGGCCAGCCGCGAACCCCTGTGAATAAGCCGCACCAGCCGCGGCGGGCGCGACGAACCCTGGCCCACGCCGATCACCCCGCCATAGCCGCCCTTCTGCAGTGCCTTGTCGTCGAGCACCTCCACCTCGAGGCCCGCGGCCTCACCCAAAGCCTTTGCGCGTTTTGCGAATTCGGCCGGAAACAGGTGACTCGGGGGAGTGTTGACGAAATCGCGGGCGGTGGCGACCGCGGTCGCGACGGCCGCGCCGTACCCGCTCTGCTTCTTGGCGTCCTTATCGGAGGCATGGACAGCACGGTGATCTTGCGCAGCCCGGCTCTTTCGGCGCGGTCTTGCTGCTGCGGAAGGCGGTGAACCGGTAGGCGCCCAGGATCAGCCCCTCGACGGCGGCCGAGCAGACGTCGTCGCCGGGCAACCCGCGCCAGCGTGGTGATCACCGACTCGGCATTGCCAAGCGACCGCGCGGCCACCCCGGCGGCGCGACGGATGGTGTCAGCCGGCCACTCGACCGCGGCTTACCCAGGCCGACCGTCACCACGCTGGCCACCGGCAGCGACGGCACCACCAGCCGGTGTACCTGCTCACTGGCGCCGGTGGCGTCCAGCGCGTTGAGGCCGGCTTCGATTTCGGCGACCTCATCGGCGGTCAGGAACGGTTCGGCGACGGCAACTGCGGCGGCTGGGCGCCCGGCCCCTTCGTCGTCGCCGGTCGAGCAGACCGGCACGAGCAACACCGCCGAACCCACGCCACGTTTCGGCAGCGATGTGGCGACGTTGACGGAGGGGCGATTGGTAACCCGGTTCGGTGGTCACGGGCAACCACCCTAGTCACCCGGGGCGGGGCTTAGCTCGGTAGCGTCCCCGCCGCGCAGTTCGAAGGCGGTCACCGGGGCGTCAAAACCCTTGAGCAGTCAACGGGCCATGGGCCACCGCGGGCCAGTCCGGCAATCTGTCACGCAGCTCGGATGTGGCCAGGATCTGTCCGGGCGCCGCGGCCGCCACCAGTCGGGCGGCCAGGTTGACCGGGTTGCCGAAGTAATCCCCGTTGATGGCCAGCACCGTGCCGTACGCAAGACCCGCGCGGACCTGCAGTCCTTCCTCGCGCGCCTGCGGGTGCTCGACGAGATCGACCGCCGCCCGCACCAGCCGCTCGGGCGCCGCGCTCACCCACATCACCTCGTCGCCGATGAACTTCACCACCCGGCCGCCGTCGGCGTGCACCACGTCGGAGACGGTGCCGGCGAACTCGTTGAGCAGCTCCGACAACTGCGCCGGCGTCAGCGCCTGGGTCAACGCGGTGAAGCCGGACAGATCCGCAAAACCGACGCCGCACACCACGCTCGCCGACGTGTCGCGAAGGACGCCCTCGAAGTGCGTTCGGGCGCTGATCAGATGATGGCGGTGGACGATGTCGATCAGTGCCCCGAGCCGGGGGACGAACTCGGCGACCGCGCGGTAGGCCTGCGCCGTGGCGAGCTCGTCGTGGGTGTGGGTCATCTGGATGTCCGGCGTCCCGGCGCGGATCATTGTCGACTCGGCCTCGGCGAGCCGGGCCATGGCGGCGCCCAGCACGCGCAGCAGGCCGAACGCGCCGTCCTCGCCCACCACCGTCTTGAGCGCGAGCCAGGTCGCCAGGGCGTCGACGTCGGCCTGGCTCAGCGCGGGAATATCGGGACCGGCAATGGTCAAGCCGAGCAAGGCCCACGCGTGAGCGACGTCCTCCGCCGCTATCCCGAGTTCCTCGGCCGCGGTCTGCAACGTGTAGATCGGGCGCCCCGACCACGACAGGACATCACCGGCAAGGCCGAACAGCCGGCCGCGTCGTTCGGCCTCGGCCATCTCCTCGACCGTGAAGCCAAGCTCGTCCAGATACTTGATCAGGTCGGCCCGCGTCGCGCGGATTGGCGATCCCGGCAGCCTCAAGCGCTTCGAAGTCCAGCGGAATCGGACACCTACCCAAGTCTGCCAGCTACGGCTCGCATTAGGGTGGGACGCCGTGACCGACGACCTGCAGCAAGGACCGCTGGAAGACCGCCATCGCGAGTTGGGCGCAAGTTTCGCCGAGTTCGGCGGCTGGCTGATGCCGGTGTCGTATGCCGGCACCGTCAGCGAGCACAACGCCACCCGCAACGCCGTCGGCCTGTTCGACGTCAGCCACCTCGGCAAGGCCCTGGTCCGCGGGCCGGGTGCCGCGCAGTTCGTCAACTCCGCGCTGACCAACGACCTGGGCCGGATCGGGCCGGGCAAGGCGCAATACACGCTGTGCTGCAACGAATCCGGCGGCGTCATCGACGACCTGATCGCCTACTACGTCGACGACGACGAGATCTTCCTGGTGCCCAACGCCGCCAACACCGCCGCCGTGGTCGACGCGCTGCGGGCGGCCGCGCCGGCGGGGCTGACGATCACCAACCAGCATCGGGACTACGCGGTGCTGGCGGTGCAGGGGCCGCGATCGACCGAGGTGCTGGACGCGCTTGGGGCTGCCGACCGGCATGGACTACATGGGCTACGCCGACGCCTCGTTCTCGGGGGTGCCGGTGCGGGTCTGCCGCACCGGATACACCGGCGAGCACGGCTACGAACTGCTGCCGGCCTGGGACTCCGCGGGCGTCGTGTTCGACGCGCTGGTGGCGGCGGTCGTTGACGCGGGCGGCCAGCCGGCGGGCCTGGGCGCCCGCGACACGCTGCGCACCGAGATGGGCTACCCGCTGCACGGGCACGAACTTTCGCTGGACATCTCGCCGCTGCAGGCCCGCTGCGGCTGGGCCGTCGGCTGGAAGAAGGACGCGTTCTTCGGCCGGGACGCGCTGCTGGCCGAGAAGGCGGCCGGGCCGCGGCGGCTGCTGCGCGGGCTGCGCATGCTCGGTCGCGGCGTGTTGCGCCCGGGGCTGACGGTGCGCGACGGCGAGGCTGGATACCGAGGTCGGGGTCACCACCTCGGGAACGTTCTCCCCGACGCTGCAGGTCGGCATCGGGCTGGCGTTGATCGACACCGACGCGGGGGTCGAGGACGGCCGGCAACTCACCGTCGACGTGCGCGGCCGCGCTGTCGAGTGCGAAGTGGTGCGTCCGCCCTTTGTTGAGGTGAAGACGCGGTGAATACGGAGGTGACTCCAAACGCATTCGTAAGGCAAAAACCCATTCGCAGGCGGATATACAATCGGCGCATGACCAGCGGTTCCCTTGAGTTCACGGTTTCGCCTTCGGCAAACCCGACGACCGACGCAGAGCGTGAATCGATTCTGGAGGATCCCGGCTTCGGCAAATACCCCACCGACCACATGGTGTCGATCGACTACACGGACGGCCGCGGCTGGCACGACGCGCAGGTCATCGCCCTACGGCCCGATTCGAGCTGGATCCGTCGGCGATCGTGCTGCACTACGCGCAGGAGGTGTTCGAAGGTCTCAAGGCGTACCGCTGGGCGGACGGGTCGATCGTGTCGTTTCGCGCCGACGCCAACGCCGCCAGGATGCGCTCGTCGGCGCGGCGGCTGGCGATTCCCGAACTGCCCGACGAAGTTTTCATCGAATCCCTGCGTCAGCTCATCGCTGTGGACAACGCCTGGGTGCCGCCGGCCGGCGGCGAAGAGGCGCTGTACCTGCGGCCGTTCATCATCGCCACCGAGCCCGGACTGGGGGTGCGGCCCGCCAAGCAGTACCGGTACCTGGTGATCGCCTCGCCGGCCGGCGCCTATTTCAAGGGCGGCATCAACCCCGTCACCGTCTGGGTGTCGACGGAGTACGTGCGGGCCTGCCCGGGCGGCACCGGCGCGGCGAAATTCGGCGGTAACTACGCCGCTTCGCTGCTGGCGCAGGCCCAAGCCGCCGAAAACGGCTGCGACCAGGTGGTGTGGCTGGACGCCGTGGAACGCCGCTACGTCGAAGAGATGGGCGGGATGAACCTCTTCTTCGTGCTGGGCAGCGGCGGATCGGCGCGCCTGGTCACCCCGGAGCTGTCCGGGTCGCTGCTGCCGGGCATCACCCGGGATTCGTTGCTGCAGTTGGCCATCGATGCCGGTTTCACCGTCGAAGAGCGCAAGATCGACATCGAGGAGTGGCAGAAGAAGGCCGCGGCCGGCGAGATCACCGAGGTGTTCGCCTGCGGCACCGCCGCCGTCATCACCCCGGTCTCGCGGGTGAAGTACGGCGACGGCGAGTTCACCATCGCCGACGGCAAGCCGGGCGAGGTCACGATGGCGCTGCGCGACACGCTGACCGGGATCCAGCGCGGCACCTTCGCCGACACCCACGGCTGGATGGCCCGGCTCGGCTAGTACGCCCTAGAACCGCGCCAATCCGGCAAGCGCCACCGCGCTCACCGTCGTCGTCAGCTCGATCGCGGCGCCCAGCACGTCGCCGGTGATGCCGCCGAACCGGCGCACGCAGTGCGCCACCAGGGCCGCGCCGCAGCCCACGGCCCCACAGCACCGCGACCGGCCCCTGCCACGGCCGCGGGCCCGACACCAACGCCCCGACGACCAGCACCACGAGCCAGGCCGCCACCGCCGGCACCGGCTGGGTACCGGCGACCCGCGCGCCCAGGGCGCTGCCGTCGGCCGCGGGCACCGACCGGCGACAGGCCAGCACCGCGGTCACCCGGCCGGCGACGACCGCCACGACGATCGCCGCCGGTCTCAGCGCCGAGAAGGCCAGCCCCTGCGACATGATCACCAGCACCACCGCAGCCACCCCGAACGGCCCGGTCGAGGAGTCGCGCATCACCGCGAGGGCGCGCTGCGGCGGCCCGTAGCAGCCCAGCCCGTCGGCCGTGTCGGCGACGCCGTCGATGTGCAGGCCCCGGGTGGCCATCAGCAGGGCCGCCACCGCGAGCAGCCCGGACAGCGGGTGGGACGGGCCGAACGCCAGCGCGCCGGCCCACGTGACGGCCGCGGCCAATGCGCCCAGTGCGGCGCCGACCACCGGCAGCGCGGTCATGGCGCCGCGGCCCATCGGTGCATCTGCGGCACACCGCACCGGCAGGACCGTTCCGAACGCGAAAGCCGTTGCCAGCGAACGGATCACGGCGCGTTCCGGGTCGGCGACACCGGCTTCGGTGAAGGTCGCCATCGACGACAATGCGGCCACCGCGGCGCGCAGCACCGGCAGCGCCACGGCGGCGCCGGTACCCTCACCCAGCCGCATCCGCAGGTCCAGAATCGGCTCCAAGCCGAGCGCCGCCAGGGCCAGTGCATGCCCCGGCTCGGTGGACACGGTGGCCGGCCTGCCACCACAGCCGAGCGCCGGGCGCCAGTCGTTCGGCGACCAGCGGCGGCGGCCGTCACCGCCATGCCGTCGAGCAGCAGCGGCGTGCGCCGCACCGCGGCCTGCGCGCAGAAACCCGCCATCGCGGCCAGGTCCGCGCCGCCGCAACAGCGCAGCAACGCGATCGGGTCGCGCGGCAGCGACCGCGCCCGAAACAGCGCGTCGCGCACCGCGGCCGTCTTGCGCGCCCAGCCGGCGTCGTCGATCCCGGTGCCGAAGCCGACCACCGCGACCGGTTCGGCGTTGGTCAGCGCGGCCACCAGAACCGCCGCCGCGGTGGTGTTTCCGATTCCCATGTCGCCGGCGATCAGCAGGTCGGCGCCGGCGTCGACCTCCTCGTCGGCGATCTGCCGGCCCGCCGCGATCGCGCGCGGCGGTCTCGTCGGCGGTCAGCGCGTCCTCGACGGCGATGTCGCCGCTGCCGCGCCGCACCTTGTGTGCGCCGATCCGCTGCGACGGCGCGTCGATCCGGCGAGGCGTCCACCGCCAGGTCCGCGACGCGCACCGTCGCGCCGGCGACATGCGGCCAGCGCGTTGATCGCCGCCCCGCCGCCGTCGATGTTGGCGACCATCTGCGCGGTCACCTCGGGCGGGTACGCCGAGACCCCGGACCGCGGCGACGCCGTGATCACCGGCGAACACCACCACCCGGGCCCGCTCGAACTGCCGCGGCGGGCAACGGCCCTGGCACGACGCCACCCAGACCGATAGGTCCTCGAGGCGGCCCAGCGCGCCCGCGCGGCTTGGTCAGGGTGTCCTGGCGGGCGCGGGCGTCTGCCGCGGCCGGCCGCGTCCGGCGGCGAGACCGGCGGGAATCCGGTCACGACGCCGACGGCTTGATCGGGACGGCCTGGCCCGCCACCACCAGCACCACCCGGTCGCACAACGCCGCCATCCGCTGGTTGAGGCTGCCCAGCTCGTCGGCGAACCGGCGGCCGGACGCGGTGGCCGGTACCACCGTCAATCCGACTTCGGGGCTGACCAGCACCAGCATCAGAGGCGAACGCGCTGACCGCGGCCAGCACGTCCGTGCGACGGGAGCCGCCACCGATCCGCTCGTCCCAGGCGTGGTGGCGGTCCAGCGTGCCGGTCAGCCAGCGCGCCCAGGTCGTCGACCAGCGTCGGGATTGTCGGCGACTGCGCGCAGTTGCGGTCGCGATGTCGTCGGTTTCCACCGTTGACCAGTGCGTCGGCCGGCGGCCGCGGTGCTGCGGCGATGCGGTGCGCCCACGCCGGGTCGGCTGTCGGCGGTCGGCCCGGGGGCCAGGTAGCGCACCGGCTGGCCGGGTGCCAGTGAGTTGGCTTCAGCCATCAGGCTTCCTCCGCCCACCGGGATTTGCCCGACCTGATCCCGCCGAGCACCAGGGTGCGCACCGGGTTCAGACGCCTTTCATGCGATTTTTAGCCAGCTTCTAACCGACACTTCGCGCCGCGCTCGACTTGCGGCTTGGGCGCGCGCATCCGGCGCATCTGGGAAGCCCGGCCGGCAGCGTAAACGCCTAGCTTCCAACGGCTTTCGGTGTTGTCCGGAAACTTCTCGTCGACCATCTTGCTGACCTTGCGGCCCAACATGACCGCCGTCGACGCCCATGAGGGCCATCAGAACCAGCATCGCGGGAGACAGGTACAGCTGCACCTGGGGGACCGCGAACCCGGCAAACAGCAGGGCCAGCGCCGACGGCATGAACAGCCCGAGCAAATTGCGCCGGGAGTCGACCACGTCGCGGACGTGACGGCGGATCGGCCCCTGGTCGCGTGCCAGCAGGTATTCCTCTTCGCCGGCCATCATGCGCTCGCGGCGATCGGTCATCTTGGCCCGGCTTGTCGACTCGGGCGGCCCTGCGTTCCTCGCGGCTGAGTTTGGGGCCGGCCATCGACTTGCGTCGGGCCCGCGCCTCCGAAGCGGTCATGGGCGCCGGTGCGACGGGGCCCTTTTTCGGGTGGCGGCGGGCGGCTGCGCTTGGGCGTCGGCCGGCCCTTCGGGTCGGTGTCGTGCGCGGCCCCGAGATCGTTCATCCGGCGACGAGGCGGCTTCCTCAGCCGCCGCGGGCTCCATCGCAACCTCTTCGCGGCCCTTCTTGCGGCCCAGCAGCTTCACAGTCGCCAGGTTACTTCGCCGAGCGCACTCGGCTTGGAATCCGACCTCGATTATGTCATGCGCAGTGGTGGCACTTGGACCTACGCTGGCCTGTGATGAACGGTTCCGCGGGGCCTCGTGGCGACGATGCCGCCGCTGGCCTGGGCCCCGGCCGAATTCAGCTTGCCGGCTATGCGGGTGCTGGTGGCCCCGGACTGCTACGGCGACAGCCTGTCGGCGGTGGAGGCCGCCGCCGCCATCGCGACCGGCTGGACCCGGTCACGTCCGGGACGATCGGTTCATGATCGCCCCGCAGTCCGACGGTGGCCCCGGTTTCGTCGAAGTGCTGGCCAGCCGGCTGGGGGAGCTGCGGCAGCTGCGGGTGTCCGGGCCGCTGGACAGCCCGGTGGAGGCCCAGTGGGTGTTCGATCCCGGGTCGACGACCGCCTACCTCGAGTGTGCGCAAGCGTGTGGCCTGGCGTTGCTCGGCGGCCCGCCCACGCCGGAAACCGCGATGGCGGCCCACAGCAGGGGAGTCGGGCAGCTCGTCGCGGAGGCGCTGCGGGCCGGGGCGACCCGGATCGTCGTCGGCCTCGGCGGCAGCGCGTGCACCGACGGCGGCCGGGGGTTAATCACCGAGCTCGGCGGCCTTGAGGTGGCGCGTCACCTGCTGGCAGACGTCGAGCTGATCGCCGCCTTCGACGTCGAATATCCGCTGCTTGGGGCCGTGGGGCGCGGCCAGGGTGTTCGCACCGCAGAAGGGCGCGGACACGGCCACCGTTGCGAAGCTCGAAGTTCGCCTCGAAGCGTGGGCGCTCGAACTGGACGCGGCGGCCGGACGGGACGTCAGCGCGGAGCCCGGCGCGGGCGCGGCCGGTGGTATCGGTGCCGGACTGTTGGCGCTGGGTGGCCGAGTCGAGTCCGGTGCGGCGATCATCGCCGACCACACCCATCTTGGCCGACGACCTCGAGCTCGCGGACATGATCGTCACCGGCGAGGGTCGGTTCGACGAGCAGTCCCTGCACGGAAAGGTGGTTGGGGAGCTCGCCGCAAGCGGCCGGTCCGTTGGGAATCCCGGTGGTGGTGCTGGCGGGGCAGGTGAGCTTGGACAAATCGGCGACCCGAATGGCGGGCATCATGTCCGCCCTGTCCATCGCCGACTACGCCGGTTCGGTGCGGTTGGCGCAGGCCGACGCGGCCAATCAGCTCATGGGTCTGGCATCCGTTGTGGCGGCGCGACTCGGGAATAGCGGCGCCGCAAGGTACCGTTGACCTAGCGGGCTTAGCCCGCGTGGACTTGGGCAGGACTTGGGCCCCGGCTATCGGCCGCCGGTGCGAGCCCGCCCACCAATTGAGGCACGTAGGAGATGCAATGACGGTACAGAACGAGTCAACCACCAAGACCCACGGCGTGATTCTGACCGAGGCCGCGGCCACCAAGGCGAAGTCCCTGCTGGACCAGGAGGGACGCGACGACCTGACGCTGCGGATCGCGGTGCAGCCGGGTGGCTGCGCGGGCCTGCGCTACAACCTCTTCTTCGACGACCGGACGCTCGACGGTGACCTGACCGCCGAGTTCGGCTGGTGTGACCCTGACCGTGGACCGGATGAGCGCGCCCTACGTGGAGGGCGCGTCGATCGATTTCGTCGACACCATCGAGAAGCAGGGTTTCACCATCGACAACCCCAACGCCAGCGGCTCGTGCGCCTGCGGAGATTCGTTCAACTGATCGAAGGTGCTCGCCACCACCAGGGCTAGTGCGTGGCGGGGTTACGTAACACGTACGAGCACACCTGGATCTGGTTGCGTTGGAAAAGTAGCTGCGCGACGCCTTGCAATTCGCCACGCATCGGGCCGCCGGTCGCCGGTGCCGTGTGCATGGTGAACAGCACCTGGGCCTGATACTGCGACCAGTACACGATCTTGTCGATCGAGGTCACCTCGACCTGGGAGAACTGCTTGCGGAACGCATCGCTGTTGAGCCTGGCGAGGGCCTGGTCGGAGCGCTTGTCACGCACGGCGTCGTAGAGGCCGCACATCGAGTTCTGGGCGATCACCTCGACGTCGCGGTGCTCGAGTGCGTCCAGATATGCCTGAACCGCCGTTCTGACCGCTGCCTCGGAGAATGTGCCGCCCGTGTTGGCCCCGTTGGTGCGAACCCCGTACGCGATCGCCGCCGTCAACGCGGCGACCAGCGCGATGGCCGCCAGCAGGCCGATGATGACCCGCTTGGATCGTCGCTGTGTCGGGTAAGAAACCGGTGGCGGCACTGCCCCGGCATACGTGGCTGACGGGGGCGCCGGCTCGGTGGGGTTGAGCTCATGGGGGTACTCCAGCGACTGGGGCTGTCCCGGCGTGGCCTCGGCGTAGGGCGATCCGTCGGCGCTGACGGTCGGATTCGGCGAGTGCGGGACCGGCCATCGTGGTTCTCCTACGGTGGTGGACGGGCGACGTAGCGGTTGCCGCTCGCCGGGTGTTTGCGGTGCGCTGCTGGCGAACTGGGCGAGCTCTGTAGGCAGGCTAGCGCAAGACATGCCCGCGGCCATGGATGCATCGGGCTGGCCGCGAGGGCGATTTCCGATGGGTAGGCTGGACGGCCTTACGAACGAAGGGTGGCAATTTCGTGACGATCGCGGTGACCGGTTCCATTGCGACCGACCATCTGATGCGGTTTCCCGGCGATTCTCCGAGCAGCTGCTCGCCGATCACCTGCAGAAGGTGTCGCTGAGCTTCCTGGTCGACGACCTGGTGATTCATCGCGGCGGTGTGGCCGGCAACATGGCCTACGCCATCGGCGTGCTGGGCGGCGACGCCGCGCTGGTCGGCGCGGCCGGCGCCGATTTCGGCGAATACCGCGGCTGGCTGGAATCGCCACGGTGTCAACTGCGACCACGTGCTGATCTCCGAGACGGCGCACACGGCGCGTTTCGTCTGCACCACCGACCTCGACATGGCCCAGATCGCGTCCTTCTACCCGGGGGCCATGTCCGAGGCCCGCGACATCAAGCTCGCCGACGTCGTATCGGCCATGGGCACACCGGAGCTGGTGATCATCGGCGCCAACGACCCGGACGCGATGTTCGTGCACACCGAGGAGTGCCGCAAGCTCGGCCTGGCCTTCGCCGCCGACCCGTCCCAGCAGCTGGCCCGGCTATCCGGCGAGGAGATCCGCAAGCTCATCGACGGCGCCACCTATCTGTTCACCAACGACTACGAGTGGGACCTGCTGCTGCAGAAGTCCGGCTGGACCGAGGCCGACGTGATGGCGCAGATCGACCTGCGGGTCACCACGCTGGGCGCCAAGGGCGTCGACCTCGTGGACCGCGACGGCACCTCCATCCACGTCGGCGTGGTGCCCGAGACCAGCCAGACCGACCCGACCGGCGTCGGCGACGCGTTCCGGGCCGGCTTCCTGACCGGACGCAGCGCCGGTCTGAGCCTGGAGCGTTCCGCGCAGCTGGGCTCGCTGGTCGCCGTTTTGGTGCTGGAGTCGACCGGCACCCAGGAATGGGACTGGGATCACGGTGTCGCGACGACCCGGTTGGCGGGCGCCTACGGCGACGACGCCGCCGCCGAGATCGCCGCCGTCCTGGCATAGTCCTGCTTCTGCTCGCCGATTAGAGCTGCACCGGGTACTGCGGCTCGCTGATCTCCGGCACCACGGTGCGCTCCGACGAAGATCGCGTGCCACAGCATGAAGATCAGCATCGTCCACAACCGGCGGCTGTGATCGCTGATACCGCAGCGGTGCTCGTCGAGCATCCGACGCACGGCGGCTGAGGTCGATCAGGCCGGCCAGGCGACTCGCCTCGGACGAGTCCACCATCGCATACGCCCACTCCAGCAGCTCGCCGGCGCGCAACCAGTGCCGGATCGGGACCGGGAAGCCGAGCTTGGGCCGGTGCAGCACATGCGCTGGGACGATCGGCTCCAGCGCCCGCCGCAGCGCGTACTTGGTGGTGGTGCGGGTGATCTTGGCCTGCATCGGCAGCCGGGACGCCACCGCGAACACCTCGGGATCCAGGAACGGCACCCGCAGTTCCAATGAGTTGGCCATCGTCATCTTGTCGGCCTTGACCAAGATGTCGCCGCGCAGCCAGGTGAACAGGTCGATGTGCTGCATGCGGGCCACCGGGTCCCAGCCGGCCGACTCGGCGTACAGCGCCGCGGTGACGTCGGTGTGCGTCCAGTCCTCGCGGAACCCGGCAAGAACGTCGCGCAATTGCGCGTCCGAGAAGCTGCGGGCGTTGCCGTAGTAGCGCTCCTCGAGCGTCAGCGATCCGCGGTGCAGCAGGCTCTTGCCGCGCATGCCCTCGGGCAACGGTTTGGACACCTTGCCCATCGAGCGCCGCAACGGCCGGGGCAGGTAGTCGAACGGCTTCAACGACAACGGCTCCCGGTAGATCGTGTAGCCGCCGAACAGCTCGTCGGCGCCCTCGCCGGACAGCACCACCTTGACGTGCTTGCGGGCCTCGCGGGCGACGAAGAACAAGCGGCACCAGCGCCGGGTCGGCGACCGGTTCGTCGAGATACCAGACGATCTCGGGCAGCGCGGCGACGAACTCGTCCGGGGCTGACCACCTTGGCGATGTGGCGGGCGCCGATGGCCTCGGCCGAGGCGACGGCGACGTCGACCTCGGAGAAGCCCTCGCGCTCGAAGCCGGTGGTGAAGGTGATCAGCCGCGGGTTGTGCCGGATCGCCAGCGCCGCGATGGCCGTCGAGTCGATACCGCCGGACAGAAACGCGCCGACGGTGACGTCGGCGCGCATGTGCTTGGCCACCGAATCCTCCAGCACCGCGGTGATCTCGTCGTAGCGGGCCTGCTCGGTGTCCCGGGTGATGGGTACGGCGTTAAAGCGGGGCACGAAGTAGCGGGTGACCTGCGGCTCTAGCCCGGGCCGGATCCTGGCGTAGCAGCCGATTCCAGCCGGCGCACGCCGCGGTGCAGCGTCTCCGGCTCCGGCACGTACTGCAGCACCGTGTAGTGCTGCACCGCCCGCTCGTCGATCGCGGTGTCGATTCCCACCAACTCGGCCAGGTCCAGCAGGCATTTCTTCTCGCTGGCCACCGCGGTGCCGCCGGTGCCGGTCGCCATGAACAGTGGCTTGATGCCGAAAGGGTCTCGGGCACAGAACAATTCGCGGGTGACGGTGTCCCACAACGCGAAGGCGAACATGCCGCGCAGCCGCGTTAAGACGTCGGTGCCCCAGTAGTGGTAGCCCGCGACGATCGCCTCACCGTCACCGTCGGTGGCGAAATTGGCGCCGTGGCCGGTGCGGCAGCTCCTCGCGCAGCTCCAGGTAGTTGTAGATCTCGCCGTTGAACACCAGCACGTAGCGGTCGGGCGTCTCCGGGGGCCCCCAGCGCAGCGGCTGATGCGAATGTGCGATGTCGATGATGGACAGCCGGTTGAACCCGAATACCACCGAGCCGTCGGATCCGAGGTCGGCCCAGGTGCCGGGCTCGTCGGGGCCGCGGTGGCGCATCAAATGCGACGCGCGAGCGACGGCGGCGTCGGCCTGCGCGGCACTGCGCGCAGCGGCGTCGCGGCCGTCGGTCTCGGCAGCGCCCGCTCCATCGGCACCGGGGCCGCCACGAAGGCCAGCAGTCCACACACGGCGCCCCAGTATGCCGTACGAACCCGCCGTCCTGGCCCGCCGGTCGGGCCGTGATGACCTTTCGAATACCTTTCGGGCGCGCCCTGAATGGTCTGTTTCGGCCCGCGTCGTCGCCCCGGCGGGCGGCGTGGTCTACGCTGCGTAGTATTCGACGTGCAGGCAGGTAGGCCACCCCAATCGGCCCGGCTTGTGATACAGGAGGCGCCAACGTGACATCTCGCGAGCCCGTCCGTTCGCAACATTTGTCGCAGTGCAGGTTTCTAGGCCCGTCAAAAGGGCTCTCAAAGGGGGTGGGTCGGCGCGGAGGCCCTCGCCGGGTCTCGCCCGGCGGCTGCGGCCACTCGCGGTGGTCGGGACGCTGGGGGTGCTGGCGGTCACCCTGAGCGGGTGCAGCTGGGAGCATGCGATGGCCATGGGCTGGCCGGAGGGCATCACCCCGGAGGCCCACGCCAACCGGAGCTGTGGATCGGAGCGGTGATCGCCTCGCTGGTCGTCGGCGTCATCGTGTGGGGCCTGATCTTCTGGACGTGTCGCCTTCCACCGCAAGAAGAAGGCACGACACCGAGCTGCCGCGCCAGTTCGGCTACAACATGCCGCTGGAGCTGGTGCTCACCGTGACGCCGTTCCTGATCATCTCGGTGCTGTTCTACTTCACCGTGGTCGTGCAGGAGAAGATGCTGCACCTGGACAACAATCCCGACGTAGTCATCGACGTCACGGCCTTCCAGTGGAACTGGAAGTTCGGCTACCAGCGGGTCCACTTCAAAGACGGCACGCGACTACGACGGCGCTCGATGAGGCGAGAAGAAGGCGATGGTCTCCAAGCCGGAAGGCAAGGACGAGCACGGTGAGGAGCGGGTCGGGCCGGTTCGCGGCCTCAACACCGAGGACCGGACCTACCTGAACTTCGACAAGGTCGAGACCCTGGGCACCAGCCACCGAAATTCCGGTGCTGGTGCTGCCCGCCGGCAAGCGCATCGAATTCGAGTTGGCCTCGGCCGACGTCATCCACGCGTTCTGGGTGCCGGAATTCCTGTTCAAGCGCGACGTGATGCCCAACCCCATGGCGAACAACTCGGTCAACCGCTTCCAGGTCGAAGAGATCACCAAGACCGGGGCATTCGTCGGCCACTGCGCCGAGATGTGCGGCACCTACCACTCGATGATGAACTTCGAGGTTCGCGTGGTGGATCCCAACGACTTCAAGGCTTACTTGCAGCAGCGGATCGCCGAAAGAAGACCAATGCCGAGGCATTGCATCGCGATCAACCAGCCGCCGCTCGCGGTGACCACGCACCCGTTCGACACCCGCCGCGGCGAGTTGGCCGCGAAGCCAAGGTTAGGACACCCCAATGCACATCGAAGCGAGGCTGTTCGAGTTCTTTGCCGCGTTCTTCGTCCTGACGGCGGTGCTGTACGGCATGCTGACCGCGGCTGTTCGCCACCGGCGGGGTGGAGTGGGCGGGCACCACCGCGCTGGTCGCTGACCGCCGGCCTGGCGCTGATCACGGCCACCTTCTTCCGGTTCGTGGCACGTCGGCTGCAACACCCGGCCCGAAGACTACGAAGGCGCTGAAATCAGTGACGGCGCAGGGGAATTGGGGTTCTTCAGCCCGCACAGCTGGTGGCCGATCCTGATCGCGCTGTCCGGTTCGGTGGCGGCGGTCGGTATCGCGCTGTGGCTGCCGTGGCTGATCGTTGCCGGCGTGGTGTTCATCCTGGCTTCGGCGGCCGGACTGGTCTTCGAGTACTACGTCGGTCCCGAGAAGCACTGATTGGCTGCCCAAAGGTCACAATCCGGGCATCAGTTGATCGGTGGCCAGTCCGCCAAGACTTCCTTGCCGCGCTCGGTTCGGTAGGGTTTGCCGAGGCACAATGAGAATTTCCCGAGCGCGCGCGCAACGACACAGTCGCGGAGCCCCGCGCGCAGGTGATGCAGTTGGACAGGGCAGGCGGACATGAGCGGGCCGAAACCCCCGGGCCGGGAACCTGAGGAACTCGATTCCGAGCGTGAGCTTGACGACGAACTGAATTCCGGCAGCGCGCCCGTTCCGGAGCTGGACTCACTGGATGCCCTGGACCACTCCGGCGACCTAGCGGCGATCGACCAGACCGGCGCAACCGACGCATACTCGCGCGCCTATTCGGCTCCGGAGTCCGAGCATTTCACCAGCGCCCGTATGTGCCGGCCTGAGCTCTACGACTACGACAACTACGACGAGCCCGGGCACGACGAACGTGGTGCCCCGCGCTGGCCATGGGTGGTCGGCGTGGCCGCCATCCTGGCCGCGGTCGCGCTGGTGGTTTCGGTGTCGTTACTGGTCATACATTCCGGCAATACCAGCAACGTCGCCAACCCCAGTACCAGCGCGTCCACACCGCCCGTGCAGGACGAAATCACGACCACCACGCCGCCTTCGCCATCCCCGCCGCCGCCGAGCACCGAGCCCCCGACAGCAACGGAGACACAGACTGTGACGGTGACCCCCTCGCCATCGCCAACGCCGGTACCGCCGCCGGTAACGACCGCCGCGCCGCCGCCGGCGACCAGCACGGCGGCGGCACCCCCGCGACGACCACGACGCTGGCCGGTCCTCGGCAGGTCACCTATTCGGTGACTGGCACCAAAGCGCCGGGCGACATCATTTCGGTGACCTACGTCGACGCCTCGGGCCGACGACGGACCCAGCACAACGTGTACATCCCTTGGTCGATGACCGTCACACCGATCTCGCAATCCGATGTCGGCTCCGTCGAGGCATCCAGCCTGTTCCGGCTCAGCAAGCTCAACTGCTCGATCACCACGAGCGACGGCACGGTGCTGTCGTCCAACAGCAACGACGCATCGCAGACGAGCTGTTGATGGTCGGCAGGTATTCGGCATATCGGCGTGGCTCGGACACCGTTCCGCCGGATGTCATCGATCGTATCCTGGTCGGGGCCTGCGCCGCGGTCTGGCTGGTTCTGATAGGCGTGAGCGTGGCCGCCGCCGTCGCGCTGGCCGACCTGGGCCAGGGCTTTCACAAGGTGTCGAGGAGTCCGCACACCACGTGGGTGTTGTACGTCGTGATCGTTGTCTCGGCACTGATCATTGCGGGGGCGATTCCGGTGCTGTTGCGGGCTCGCCGCACGGCGCAGGGCGGGGCGCCCGCACGCCCCGCGGGCGGATGGCTGCGCGGGGCGGCCAGTCGGCCGGTCCGGCCCGGCAATCCCGCCAGGCGCACCGTGGCCGACCTGGCACGGCGGGACAGGGACCACACGGTCGGCGCCGACGACGAGTGGTCCGGCGCCGCTGTGGACCGGATCTGGTTGCGTGGCACCGTCGCGCTGACCGGCACGATGGGGGCGGCGCTGATCGCGGTCGCGGCGGCGACGTATCTGATGGCCGTCGGTCACGACGGGCCCTCGTGGGTCCTCTACGCGCTCGCCGGGCTTGTCACCGCGGGGATGCCGGTGATCGAGGTGCTTCACGTCCGGCAGCTGCGCCGCGTGGTCGCCGCGACCTAGCCGCGAACGAGCCGCGAACTAGCCAGTGTGATGGCTGACCCGCGGGGCTAAACTGCACGGCCTTTTGCTGACTTCGGATTAGGCCCGCTCGCGCTGGTCGGCGCGGCGGCACCGCGATCACGAATGACATCAGTCAAGCCCCCACTTTTGAAAGGTTTGCTGTGCCGAGTCTAGGAGTGGGTTGACGGCGTCGATACAGGGTTTTCCCTGGACTTGACGTCGTGAGATTGCGGCTCAGCAATCATCGGTGCCCGGATCGTATCGCCGCGTGGGCAGCATTTCCGGGGATCACAAAGTTTGCCTGCGCGTGGTAAGTGTTTGCACCGCAAGACGTCTGAGCTCTATATGAGTTGCCCCTGAAACAGGTGCGAGCGGCTTCGAAAAGTGGTACGGGCCGTCAAGCCCACAGCCGGCACCCACACCCGTAACTGGGTGCAGCGTGCCCGAAAACTTAGCTCTAATGCCCGTCGTGTTCGCTGTGCTCGCCGTTCGGCGAACCGTTGAGGGAGTCCTGGTGCTCGCGTAACGCGGTGAGGGCACGCTGTTCGGAAGCGTGGACCGCCTCGCGCAGCGCCGAATCCTCGGATAGCGGATCGGCGCGCAGGAAGCTGCCGCTGCCCGGTGTCCCGGCGGAGCCCAGCTTGTTCATTCGCTTTGGCACTGCCGCGCCCTGGTATTCCAGCGGGATCGGGTGGCCGTGGTCGTCGACCGCGCCGAGCGGCTGGTGCAGCTCGATGTAGGCACCCTGCGGCAGCCGCTTGATGATGCCGGTCTCGACGCCGTGTTCGAGCACCGCGCGGTCACTGCGCTGCAGCCCGATAGCCCACCGGTAGGCGATGTAGTAGACGAACGGCGGCAGTATCACCATGCCGATGCGCCCGATCCAGGTCGTCGCGTTGAGCGAGATGTGGAACTTCAACGCGATGATGTCGTTCATCGCGGCGAGCGTGAGCACCATGTAGAAGGAGATCGCCATGGCCCCGATGGCTGTCCGTACCGGGGCGTCCCGCGGCCGCTGCAGCAGGTTGTGGTGCGCGTTGTCACCGGTGAACCGCTTCTCCAGGAAGGGGTAGACGACCAGCAGCCCGAAAACCAGGCCCATGATCAGCGCGACCCAGACAGCGGCCGGAATGGTGTGGTGCCAGAAGTAGAACTCCCAGGCCGGCCAGATACGGGCCAAGCCCTCGGTCCACATCATGTAGAAGTCCGGCTGCGAGCCGGCCGACACCTGTGATGGCTTGTAGGGCCCCAGGTTCCAGATCGGGTTGATCTGCAGCAGCCCACCCATCAAACCCAGCACGCCGACGATGGCGGCGAAGAACGCGCCGGACTTGAACGCGAACACCGGCATCACGCGCACGCCGATGACGTTGTGCTCGGTGCGGCCCGGGCCCGGGAACTGGGTGTGCTTCTGGAACCAGACCAGCGCCAGATGCATCCCGATAAGGGCCAGGATGATTCCCGGCAGCAGCAAGATGTGCAGGGCGTAGAGCCGGGGGATCAAGATGGTGCCGGGGAAATCTCCTCCGAACAGCGCCCAGTGCAGCCACGTCCCGATCACCGGCATGCCCAACGAAATCGACGAAAGCGCCGCCCGCAGCCCGATGCCCGAGAGCAGGTCGTCGGGCAGCGAGTAGCCGAAGTAGCCCTCGAACATGGACAGGATCAGCAGCAGCGACCCGATGACCCAGTTGGCCTCGCGCGGCCGCCGGAACGCACCGGTGAAGAAGATGCGCGCCAGGTGCACCATGATCGACGCGGAGAACATCAAGGCGGCCCAGTGGTGGATCTGGCGGACGAACAGGCCGCCGCGAATCTCGAAGGAGATGTCCAGCGCCGATTGGTAGGCGCGTGACATCTCGACACCGCGCAGCGGTTGATAGACGCCGTTATAGGTGACATCGACCATGGACGGATCGAAGAACAGGGTCAGCCACACGCCGGTGATCAGCAGCACGAGGAAGCTGTACAGCGCGATCTCGCCGAGCAAGAACGACCAGTGCGTCGGGAAGACCTTGTTGAGCTGACGCCGTACCGCGGCCGAGGGGTGATACCGCGTGTCGATGTCCTCGCCCTGCTTGGCCAGGGACTCACCGATCTTCGGAGGACTGAATTTCGGACTCATGATGTCGTGCGCTCCCAGAATGCCGGTCCGACGGGCTCGGCGAAGTCACCATTGGCGACCAGGTACCCCTCGGAGTCGATTGTGATGGGCAGTTGCGCCAGCGCACGCGCCGCCGGACCGAATATCGGTTTGGCGAAATGCAGTGCGTCGAACTGCGATTGGTGACAAGGGCACAGGATTCGGTAGGACTGCTGTTCGTACAGCGACGATGGGCAACCCAAGTGGGAACAGACCTTGGTGTAGGCGAAGAACTCGCCCCAGTTGAAGCTTTCCTGACCCTGGCGTTTGACCATGCGGGGCAGGTCGCTGGGCCGGATGCGGATGAGCATCACGGGGTTGCGGATACCCAGCGAGATCGCGGTCAGCTTCTCGTGTGACTCGACCGTGGTGCCGTCGCCGTCGGACTCCCGCCACGGAAAGACGGTCTCCATCCCGCCGGCGTCGAGGTCTTCGGGGCGCATTTTGATGAACGGCGCGCCTTCGCTCGAGCCGGTGGCCCGCGCCAGGAAGATGGTCTCGCCGTGGTAGCGCGGGGTCCAGCCCGACGTCCACAGCACGGCCTTCATCCCGTCGGCGGTTTTGACGACCGGCCTCCACGGGTTTTTGATGAGGCCACCGGCAAACGCCACCAAGGTACCGGCACCAAATGCGCCCAGCCCCATGCCCAACGACAGCCCGACCAGCTTGCGGCGTTTGATCGTGGAGCCCTCCAGCGCGTCGGTCAAGTTCGCCACGACCGTCTTGCGGTCGATCTCGCGAGAGGCGCCATCGTGCCGGTCCTGGATCGTAATCTCTTCCGGGATAAACCGTTTCTGGAACAGCACCGCGCCGACAGCGATCGAAAGGACGGACAGCCCGAACGTCAGGCCGTACAGCGGCGTGGCCAACGTGTACAGCAGGCTGCCGTGGTCCTCCCTCGGCTTGTACTCCCACGGCCAGAACAGGAAAATCACCAGTAGCGCGAGCCCGAACGCCCCGCCCAGCAAAAGCCACAGGGCCACCCCGCGCTCGGCGCGTTTCTCGGCCCTCAGGCCTCTGCCCTCGACCGGCCAGCGAGGCTCTTTATAGGCGATCTCGACGCCATCCATCTTGCCGCCGAGGTCCAGCAGTTCCTTGTTCGACATCGCGGCGAGTGCGGCCTCGTCGGGCTCGCGGGCTGCCCCGGTGTCTTCTGTCCCGGTAGGGGAGTCGCTCATGATCGCGCCCCAATCCACAGCGCCAGCGTGATGGCGGCAACCATCCCGATGATCCACATGGCCATGCCCTCCGGGGCGGGTCCGAATCCACCGAGTCCGTAGCCACCGGGCGCCCGCTCTTCGACGACGGTTCTGACGTAACCGATGATGTCCTTCTTGGCTTCGAAGGACAGCTGTCGGTCGGAGAACTTCGGCATGTTCTGCGGGCCGGTCAGCATCGCGGTAAGGATTTGCTGCTCATTCGCCGGCCCCAGGTCGGGGGCGAACTTACCCGACGACAGCGCCCCACCCTTTCCGGTGAAGTTGTGGCAGGAGGCGCAATTGAGGCGGAACAGGTCGCCGCCCCGGCCCAGGTCCTCACCGCGCAGCGCGCGCATCGCAAGGCTGCCGTCGGAGTTGCGCACCACGGTCGGGCCACCGCCGTTGGCCTGCACGTAGGCGCCGATCGCATCGACCTGTGACTCGTCGAAGATCGGGTCCTTGCGCGGCGCCTGGGCCTCACCGCGCATGGCGGGCATCCGACCGGTGGACACCTGGAAGTAGACGGCCGCGTCGCCGACGCCGATCAGGCTTGGCCCGTGGTCGGTCACGCCCTGAAGGTTGGCGCCGTGGCAGGACACGCAGGAGGTGTCGAACAGTTGCTTACCGGTACGCAGCTGCGCCGAGGCCGACTCGTCGGCCACCGCCACTTGCGGCGTGGGGGTCAGCACGGCGGCCAGCCCACCGGAGATGGTCAGCGCTATCAGCAGCAGCAAACCCCCGGACAATCGGCGGCGCAAACGCCGTCGCGAGCGGTCACTCGGCTTACGGCCAACGGATCGGGTGAACCCCATTTTCTTCAACCGATCACTCCTCTTCTCGGTGCTTTGCAGGGGGCCGGCTTTCATCGGATGAAATAGATCACGGTGAATAGCGCGATCCACACGATGTCGACGAAATGCCAGTAGTAGGAGACGACGATGGTGGCGGTCGCCTGCGCCGGCGTGAACTTACTCATCCCGGTGCGGACCAGCAGGAATATGAACGCGATCAGGCCGCCGGTGACGTGTAGCCCGTGGAAGCCGGTGGCCAGATAGAACACGCTGCCGTATGCGCTGCTGGGGATCGTGGTGCCGTGCGTCATCAAATGGAAGTACTCGTACGCCTGCCCGAGGACGAAGAACAGGCCCATCAGGAAGGTGAGCACATACCAGCGGCGCATCCCGAAGACGTCGCCGCGTTCGGCCGAGAACACTCCCATCTGGCAGGTGAACGACGAGGCGATCAACACCAGCGTCACCGGCACGGCCTGGTACAGATTCAGTTCCGTCGGCGGTGGCGGCCACTTCCCGCCGGCCTGCGCGCGCGCGGTGAAATACATTGCGAACAAGCCAGCAAAGAACATCAGCTCGCTGGAAAGCCACACTATGGTGCCGACACTGACCATGTTGGGCCGATTCAGCGAATGAACTCGCGACGTGATCGCAGTACCCGAGGTCCCAACAGCGCTCGTCACATCCGCAAGTATGACGCTTTGTAGTTGTCGAACACTACCCGGGGCGCAAATTAGTTCCGCGCGTCGTTTCCGGCGCACTTTTGGGGCGGTTCGTGGTCGTGGGACCATCGGCCCGTGGCTCTGTCACCTGAGGCTTCTCCTGGCGGGGGCTCCCCGAGCGCAGAAGCAGCTTCGGCGCCGTCATGGCCGCAGGTTTTGGGGCGTCTGACCGACGGGCAGAACCTGGCCCGGGGCCAGGCCGCCTGGGCGATGGACCAGATCATGACCGGCAGCGCGATGCCGGCTCAGATCGCCGCCTTCGCGGTGGCGATGAAGATGAAGGTTCCCACCGCGGCCGAAGTCAGCGAGCTGGCCGATGTCATGTTGAGCCACGCACGTCAGATGCCCATCGACGCCATCCGCAGGGATATCGGGGACACCGTCGACCTCGTCGGAACCGGTGGCGATGGCGCTAACACCTTCAACCTGTCCACCATGGCAGCCATCGTGGTCGCGGCGGCGGGCGTGCCCGTGGTCAAGCACGGCAACCGGGCGTCGTCCTCGCTGGCGGGCGGGGCCGACACGCTGGAGGCGCTCGGGGTGCGCATCGACCTCGGGCCCGAACAGGTGGCCCGCAGCCTGGCCGACGTCGGGATCGGGTTCTGCTTCGCGCCGACGTTCCACCCGTCCTACCGGCACGCATCGGCGGTGCGTCGCGAGATCGGGGTGCCCACCGTCTTCAATCTCCTTGGGCCGCTGACCAATCCGGCCTGGCCGCGGGCCGGGCTGATCGGCTGCGCGTTCGCCGACCTCGCCGAGGTGATGGCGGGGGTGTTCGCCGCGCGCCGGTCCAGCGTGCTGGTGGTGCACGGCGACGACGGGCTCGACGAGCTGACCACCACAACCACCAGCACGATCTGGCGGGTGCAGGCGGGCACGGTGGACAAGCTGACGTTTGATCCCGCCGGATTCGGGTTCGCCCGCGCCGAGCTCGACGAGCTGCTGGGCGGCGACGCGCAAGCCAACGCCGCCGAGGTGCGCGCGGTGCTGGGCGGCGCGAAGGGCCCGGTGCGAGACGCCGTCGTGCTCAACGCCGCCGGTGCGATCGTCGCGCATGCCGGGCTATCCAGCCGCGCTGAATGGCTGCCGGCCTGGGAGGACGGTTTGGCGCGGGCCGGCGAGGCGATCGACTCCGGTGCGGCCGAACACCTGCTCGCGCGATGGGTGCGGTTCTGCCAGCAGGTCTGAGTCCGGTTCGCGAATAGCTTGCGCGCCGGCCAGCCGCGCCGAGCGCGCCGACGCCGCCCACGCCGCCCAGGCGCCCGCCGACCGCAGCGGTGACGCCCACCCCGAGTCCCCAACATCCAGGTCGGTACCGATGACGCGGACGATGCGCACCCCGGGCGTGGCCAGCCAGCGCGCGATCAGCGACGTCTCCTCGATCAACGCGCCGCCCAGCGGTGCCGGCGCCGGCAGGATCGCCTGCGCGCCGGCGCAGATGGCGTCGACCACCGGCATCGGCGGCACGCCACGTCCGGCGGAGCCGGCCGCGGCGAGCTGGCCGTGGCGGATCACGGCGAGCTGGTAGCCGCCCTGCCTTCGGCGCCGTCGGGCGCGGCGGCGATCAGCTCGGGCAGCGCGGCCAGCGCGCGCAGCCGCTGGCCGCGCCACAGCGCCTCGACGGCGGCGGCGGTGTGGTCACGCAACCGCGCGGCGCTCTCGTAGCGACGGTGCTCGGCCAGCGCGGCGACCTGGTGCACGGCCGCGGCCAACGCGGCGTTGTCCAGGCCGTCGATCAAGCGCGGCGGCGCGGCTCACCGCGGCGGCGTATTGGGTGGCCGTCACGTCGCGGGCGGCGGGGCACGGCGACACTTCGACGCTCGGGCAGCCCGGCCCGTGCAGCGCCGAACGCGCCAGCCGGGTGGTGCAGGTCCGCATCCCGGTGAACCGCGCCAGCAGCGCCGCGGTGTCGGCGGCGTCGGCGCGGGACCGGAACGGGCCGATGGCGCGGTCGTGCCGCGGCGCTCGCACCACCGACAGCCGCGGAAACGCCTCGTCGGTCAGCACCACCCACCACCAGCGGTGCGGGAACCTCGAGCGCCGGTTGTACGGCGGGGCGTGCGCGGCCAGCAGCCGCAGCTCGCGCACCCCGGCCTCGAGCGCGTGCGCGCACTCGACGTGGTCGACCGCGGTGGCCAGCGCCGACCATCTCCTTCATCCGGCCGCGCGGATCGGCGCCGTTGAAGTACTGGCTGACCCGGCGGCGCAAGTCGACCGCGGTGCCGACGTAGAGCACCTCGCCGGCGGGCCCGCGGAACAGGTAGACCCCGGGCCGGCGCGGCAGTGCCGTCGGCGAGCACCCGCTTGCGGCGCTGGGCCGGCGTTACGTTGGGCAGATACGCGCGCAGATCGGCATAGGTGTGCACGCCCTGGTTGCCGACCCGCTCGATGAGCGCGTGCAGCACGTCGACGGTGGCGCGGGCGTCGTCGAGGGCGCGGTGGGTGGGCTGGGCGGCGGCGGCGAACAGCCGGGCCAGCGCGGCCAGTCGCACGCTGGGCGCCTCCTCGCGGCTCAGCACCCGGCGGGCCAGCCGGACGGTGCACAGCACCGGCGGCCGCGGCCAGGCGATCTCGCACCGCTCGGCGGCGGCCCGCAGGAACCCGATGTCGAACCCGGCGTTGTGGGCGACCAGCACCGCGCCGCGGGCGAACTCCAGGAACATCGGCAGCACCGCGTCGATGGTCGGGGCGTCGCACACCATCGCGGTGGTGATGCCGGTGAGCTGCACGATCTGCGGCGGGATGCTGCGTTGCGGGTCGACCAGCGTGGCGAACTCGCCGAGCACCACGCCGCCGCGGACCTTGACCGCGCCGATCTCGGTGATGGCGTCGGGCGTTGTTCCGCCGGTACCGGTCGCGCGTCCGCCGGTGGTCTCCAGGTCGACCACGACGAAGGTGGTGTCGCGCAGCGGCAGTTCTTCGGCGGGCGTCCAGGCTGGATGCTGCGTCGGGCTGCAGCTCGGCGAAACTCAGCTGAGTCGCACCGGTCACACCCATGGCCGTGACGCTAGGCATCGCCACCGACACGACAAGCTGTCGGTGGCCGCGGCTAGCGTTCGGAACGGTTGTCGGTCAGCCGCGACCAGAGCTCGATCGACCCAGACCGAGAGGACCGACCCTGATGGCATCAAAGCGACGGACCCGACAGCCAGGCAGCCGGCGCGGTGCCCGGGCCGGGGGCGCCGGTGGTGATCGACTGCGACGACTGCGCGGTGCGCGGGCCGGCTGCCGCGACTGCGTCGTCAGCGTGCTGCTCGGGGTGCCGGAAACCTTGTTGTACGACGAACGCGCGGCGCTGGAAGTGCTCGCCGAGGCCGGATTGGCGCCGCGGCTGCGGCTGGTGCCGATCCGCGGCAACCGGGGACCGGTGTCGCGTAAGATTGCCGTTGGTGCTCAAAGCACTGTGCGGCATAGCAGACCTGGCGTGGCGTCACAACTCGAATACCCTGACAGAAATCTTTCCATTTTCTTAACGACTCCCTTTGGACAAACGCCGATATCGTTTCGTAACCTGTTTGAGACCTGAACCAGCTCGACGCCGAAGCGTCGACGGCAGTTTAAGGAAGCAATATCTTGAGCTTTGACGTAGCGCATCCGCTTGCGCGTTGATCACGCGTTCCGCTCGTCGGTTGGCTTGCGGGCCTCACGGTGTTCTCCGGTGTTGATCGCCGGGAACGCGGTGGCCGACCCCGCCGAAGACGCTTTGGCCAAGCTCAACGAGCTTTCTCGGCAGGCCGAGCAGACCACCGAGGCTATGCACACCGCGCAACTCGACTTGAACAACAAGCTGGCAGCCCAGCAGGCGGCGGACAAGAAGCACGCGGAGGACCAGGCCGCGGCCGATGCCGCGAAGGCAGCGCCTGGCCAACTTCCAGACCGCGGTCAACAAGCTTGCCGCCGCGACGTACATGGGCGGCCGTACCGACGGCATGAACGCGATCTTGACCGCGGAGTCGCCGCAGCAGCTGATCGACAAGATGGCCGTGCAGCGCGTGCTGGCCGACCCAGATGTCCACGCAGATGGCCAACTTCCGGGCCGCCGGTGACCAGGCCGCCAAGGCTGAGCAGGCGTCCGCCAAGTCCGCTGCCGACGCCAAGACCGCCGCCGAACAGGCCGCCGCGGTGCGCGCCAGCCTGCAGTCCAAGCAGAGCCAGCTGCAGGTCCAGATCGCCGTCGTCAAGTCCCAGTACCTCGCGTTGACCCCCGAGCAGCGCACCGCGCTCGCCGATCCCGGGCCGAGTCCCGGCGGCGGCTCCGGTCACGCCGGTCGCGGCCGGCCGCCGGAAGCGGTTCCACCCGGTGCACCAGCGGCCACCGCCATGGCCCGGGCGAAGCTCCGCCGCCCGGCGGTATGCCCCGGATTCCCCGGCGCCGGAGCTGCGCCGGCTCCCACCGGCGACCGTGCGGTCGTCGTGCAGGCCGCGCTGACCCAGATCGGATCGCCCTACGTGTGGGGCGGCGCCGCACCCGGCGGATTCGACTGCTCCGGACTGGTGATGTGGGCGTTCCAGCAGGCCGGCATCGCGCTGCCGCACTCCAGCCAGGCGCTGGCCCAGGGCGGTCAGCCGGTGTCGCTGTCGGACCTGCAGCCCGGCGACGTGCTGACCTTCTACTCCGACGCGTCGCATGCCGGCATCTACGTCGGCGACGGCATGATGGTCCACTCCTCCACCTTACGGCGAGCCGGTGCGGGTGGTGCCGATGAATTCGTCCGGCCCGATCTACGACGCTCGCCGTTACTGACGCCTCGGCGCAACGCGCTTCGCCGGCAACGCCGGTGGCCTCCGATACTGCTGGCCGGGGTCCTTGTCGCCGAGCTGATTGCGGCCGCGGGCCTGCCGGCCCGTCTGCAACGGGACAGCCTCGGGCGGCCCGCGCAGCTGGTGACCCACGTTCACGCCCAGGCGAACCCCGTGACGAGGCAATTGGCAGTCGGCGACCGTCGCATCCGGCTGTTTGGTTCGGACGGCCCGACCAGCGGGCACCTGGTGTCGCTGATCGCGGCGAACGCCGGTGCCGCGGTCGAGAAGGTCGAGGCATTCTGGGGCGCGGATTGGTCGCGCGATGTCTCGGTGGTGGCCGCCGGCTCGGATGAAGAGTTCCACGCCGCCGCAGGCGGGGGCCCGGCATCGCAGTTGGCCGACATCGCGGCGGTGACCGTCGCCGACCGCGTCGATCCTGACCGCCGGGTGGCGGTCGGCGAACGGATCGTGTTCGCGCCGGGGGCGGGCGCCATGAGCGAAGCTGCGTTACGAATCGTGCTGACCCACGAACTTTTTCACTACGCGGCACGCGCCGACACCGCTCTGGATGCGCCTCGTTGGCTGACCGAGGGGGTAGCCGATTTTGTGGCCCGGCCGCAGACTCCGGTGCCCGCTGACGCGCTGCCTGTGCCGCTGATGCTGCCGTCGGACGCCGACCTTGACGCGCCCGGGGCGCAACGCTCGCAGGCGTATGACCGCGCGTGGTGGTTCGCCCGCTTTGTGGCCGACACCTACGGGACGGCGAAATTGCGCGATCTCTACCTGGCTACCTGCGGTGTCAAACATCCGGACGTGCCCACCGCGATCCACGAAGCGCTGGCCGACGACTCGGCCATCGTGCTCGTTCGCTGGCACCAATGGGCGGTTCGCTAACTCGCCGAGAGGCGCCAGGCTAGCGTTACGCGGGTGAGCCGGGTCCTGCTGGTAACCAACGACTTTCCGCCGCGACGCGGCGGCATCCAGTCTTACCTGGGTGAGTTCGTTCGTCGGCTGGTCGACACCGGGTCGCACGAGGTAACGGTGTACGCGCCGCAATGGAAGGGTGCCGACGCCTTTGACGACGCAGCACGTACTGCCGGCTACCGGGTGGTGCGCCATCCCGGCACGTTGATGCTGCCCGTCCCCGCCGTCGACGGCCGGATGCGCCGGCTCATCTCCGACCACGGCATCGAGACCGTCTGGTTCGGCGCGGCGGCGCCCCTGGCGCTGCTGGCGCGGCGTGCGCGGGAGGCCGGCGCGAGCCGGGTGCTGGCCAGCACCCACGGCCATGAGGTGGGCTGGTCGATGCTCCCGGTCGCACGGTCGGTGCTGCGCCGCATCGGTGAGGACACCGATGTCGTGACCTTCGTCAGCCGCTACACGCGGTCGCGGTTCGCGCCCGCCTTCGGGCCCACGGCATCGCTCGAGTACCTGCCGCCCGGGGTGGACACCGACCGGTTCCGGCCGGATCCGGCCGCGCCGGGCCGCGCTGCGTGACCGCTACGGGCTGGGCGAGCGGCCGACCGTGGTCTGCCTGTCGCGGCTGGTGCCGCGCAAAGGCCAGGACATGCTGATCAAGGCGTTGCCCTCGATCCGGCGGCGCGTCGACGGCGCCGCGCTGGTGATCGTTGGCGGCGGTCCGCATCTGGAGGCGTTGCGTGAGTTGGCCCAGGGTTGCGGGGTGGCCGACGACGTGACATTCACCGGCGGCGTGCCGGGCGGTGAACTACCCGCGCATCACGCGCTGGCGGACGTATTCGCGATGCCATGCCGTACTCGTGGCGGTGGCATGGACGTCGAGGGGCTGGGCATCGTGTTCCTGGAGGCATCGGCAACCGGCGTGCCGGTCGTCGCCGGCGAATCGGGCGGCGCCCCAGAAGCTGTGCAGCACAACAAGACTGGGCTGGTGGTCGACGGCCGCTCGGTGGACAAGGTGGCCGACGCCGTCACCGAGTTGCTGGTCGACCGCGACCGGGCCGCCGCGATGGGCGCGGCCGGACGGGAGTGGGTGACCTCCGAATGGCGCTGGGACACGCTGGCGGCCCGGCTGGCGGACCTGCTGCGCGGCTAAGGGTGGCCCTGGCGCTCGGCCGTCCGCGCCACGCTGGCGTGACGCTCGGCGGCCAACGCCACGCTGGCGTGTCCCCCGCAAGCGGGCGGTGCCCCCAGCTCGACGCTGGCTCGATCGCTAGCCACCAATGCGACGCAGGGCGTCAGCCCCGGCAGCGTCAGTCCTTTTCGTAGATCGCCTCTATGTCGGAGGCGAACTTCTCGGCCACCACGTTGCGCTTGACCTTCATCGTCGGTGTCAATTCACCGGTGTCCTCGGTGAAGTCGACCGGCAGAATGCGGAACTTGCGGATCGACTCGGCATGCGACACCGACAGGTTGGCCTGCTTGACGGCCGAATCGACCTCGGCGACCAAGTCGGGGTCGGTGGCCAGATCGCCCACCGATGCGCCGGCCGGCTTGCTGTTGCGCTGCTTCCACCCGACGAACGCCTCCGGGTCGATGGTGATCAGCGCGCCGATGAATGGCCTGGCGTCCCCGACCACCATCGCCTGGCTGATCAGCGGATGCGCCCGCAGCTGGTCCTCCAGCACGGCGGGCGCGACGTTTTTGCCGCCCGCGGTGACGATCAGCTCCTTCTTACGGCCGGTGATGCTCAAGAAGCCGTCCTCGTCGACCGCGCCGAGATCGCCGGTCCTGAACCAGCCGTCGGTGAACGCCTCGGCAGTGGCCTGCTCATTGCACCAGTAGCCGCTGAACACCACGCCGCCGCGCACCAACAGCTCGCCGTCGTCGGCGAGGCGCATGCTGTTGCCGGGCACCAGCTTTCCGACCGTTCCGATCTTCAGATCGCCGACCTGATTGACCGTGACGGCGGCGCTGGTCTCGGTCAGGCCGTAGCCCTCGTGGATGGTCAGGCCAACCCCGCGGTAGAAGTGGCCGAGCCGCGCGCCCAGCGGTGCCCCGCCCGACACCGACGCGGTACAGTCGCCGCCCAGCGCCGAGCGCAGCTTGTGGTAAACCAGCCGGTCGAACAACGCGTGCCTGCCGCGCAGCAGCAGCCCCGGCCCGCCGCGGTTCTGGGCCTGGCTCCACTCGACGGCCGTCTGCGCGGCGGCCTTGAAGATCCATCCCTTGCCGTCGTTGGAGGCATTCTGCTCGGCCGTGTTGTACACCTTCTCGAACACCCGTGGCACCGACACCACTACCGTCGGCTTGAACTCCGCGAGCATCGGCAGCAGGTTCTTGATGTCGCTGGTGAATCCGACGGTCAGCTTGGAGGCGAACGCCGATAGCGTCAGCGCCCGGGCCAGGACGTGGGCCAGGGGCAGGAAGACCAGCAGTCGCTGGCCCTCGCGCAACAGAGTCGGAAGGACTTCTCGGGTGCCCCGGATCTGGTGCAGCAGGTTGGAATGCGTCAGCTGGCAGCCCTTCGGCCGTCCGGTGGTGCCCGAGGTGTAGATCAGCGTCGCCGGGTCCTCGGCGCGCACCGCGTCGAGTCGCGCCGTCAGCTCCGTCGCGTCGACCGACGCGCCTGCCTCGGCGAGCTGGTCGAGCGCCTTGGGGCCCGAACCGTCGATATGCAGCACCCGCCGCAGCGCCGGCAGCTCGCCGGTCAGCTCCGTGATCATCCCAGCGTGCGCGTCGGTTTCGGCGAGCGCCAGCACGGCCTCGGAGTTCTGCAGCACCCAGCGCACCTGCTCGGCCGACGACGTCTCGTAGATCGGCACGGTGACACCGCCAATGGCGAGGATCGCCTGATCGAGGATCGCCCACTCGTAGCGGGTGGCCGAGAAGATGGACACCCGGTCCCCGGCCTGTACCCCAAGCGCGATCAAACCCATTGCTGCAGAGCGAATCTCGGTCGCCGCCTCGGCACATGTGACGTCGGTCCAGATGCCGTTGATCTGACGTTGGTAGATGACGAAGTCAGGGTCATTGCGCTCATGCTCGAAGACCGCAGCAGCAACGCTGTCGTGCTCGCCGACGGAAAAGTGGGCAGGGACACTGTACTCACGCACTCTTTTGACCTCGTTTGACCTAGGTGTGACTTCCCGGAGCCGGCTTGCTGTCAACAGACTAATGCGAGGATTCGCGCAGCATGGACGCGGTCGGTGGGGTCGCCACCCCGATTGCGACGGGAGCGTCGGGTCGGGTGTGCCTCAGATTGGGGCGCCTCAGATTGGTATGTGAAGCTGAGGCGATGAACAGCATCCAGATTGCCGACCAGACGTATGTCGCCGCCGAAGCCGGGCGGGTCGGTGCCGCAGTCGCCGATCGGTCGAAGTGGCGCACGTGGTGGCCTGATCTGCGGCTGCAGGTCGTCGAGGATCGTGCCGACAAGGGAATGCGGTGGGCCGTCACCGGCGCACTGACCGGCACCATGGAGATCTGGCTGGAACCGTCGTTGGACGGGGTGGTGTTGCATTACTTCCTGCACGCCGAACCCACCGGCGCGGCGGCCTGGCAGCTGGCCAAGATGAACTTGCCCAGAATGACTCACCGACGTCGAGTTGTGGGGAAAAAAATGGCCTTCGAACTGAAAACGACGCTCGAACGGTCACGTCCGGTGGGTATTTCTCCGGTAGTTTAACCGGGTCAGAGGTTTTCGCACGGGAGTCTAGGCTCCCGCACATAGCCGGGGGTCGTCCCGCATGCGGGAGAGAGGGAAGTAGCCAGTGGCGGACAAGACGACGCAAACGATCTACATCGATGCGGACCCAGGCGAGGTGATGAAGGCGATCGCCGACATCGAGGCCTACCCGGAATGGATCTCGGAGTACAAGGAAGTCGAAGTTCTGGAGGCGGACGACGAGGGCTACCCGAAACGGGCACGCATGTTGATGGACGCAACCATCTTCAAAGACACCCTGATCATGGTTTACGACTGGCCGGCAGACCGGCAGTCGCTCAGCTGGACCCTCGAATCCAGCTCGCTACTGAAGTCCCTTGAAGGCACATATAGCTTGGCGCCCAAGGGTTCTGGCACCGATGTCACCTACGAGCTCGCGGTCGACCTCGCGGTGCCGATGATCGGGATGCTCAAACGCAAGGCCGAGCGCCGGTTGATCGACGGCGCGTTGAAAGATCTGAAGAAACGAGTTGAGGGCTGAGCGAGTCCGCTCCGCCCACCCCTGCCCGGATCAGTCTCTTCGTTGGTAAAGGCGGGGTAGGGAAGTCAACCCTGGCGTGCGCCACAGCGGTCTGCGATGCGAGCGAGGGGCGGCGGGTGCTGGTCGTGTCGACCGACCAGGCGCATTCGCTGGGTGACGTCTTGGGCATGGCGGTCCCGCCCACCGGTCAGGGCGAACCGGTTCGGGTTTTAGCCGATCTCGAAACCGGGGGAGCCGCGGCGGGCGGTGGTTTCCTCGACGCGCTGGCACTGGACACCCTGGCACTGCTGGAGGCCCGGTGGCATGACGTGGTCAGCACGGTGGACGGGCGCTTTCCCAATTCCGAGCTGAGTAGCATTGCCCCAGAAGAACTCTCAGCGTTGCCGGGAATCCAGGAAGTGCTCGGTCTGTACGCGGTGAGCGAGCTCGCGGCCGAAGGCCGATGGGATCGGATCGTGGTCGACTGCGCCTCGACCGCGGATGCGTTGCGAATGTTGACCCTGCCCGCGGCCTTTGGGCTCTACGTGGAGCGTGCGTGGCCGCGACACCGCCGGCTGTCGATGACCGCCGACGACGCCCGATCGGCGGCGCTGGTGGACCTGATGGAGCGCATCAGCGCCAGCGTCGACCGGCTCAGCGGATTGCTGACCGACGGCGGGGTGGTCAGCGCGCACCTGGTGTTGACCCCCGAGCGGGTGGTGGCGGCCGAGGCGGTCCGGACGCTGGGTTCGTTGGCGCTGATGGGCGTATGCGTCGAGGAGCTGATCGTCAATCAGGTCCTGGTGCAGGACGAGTCGTACGAGTACCATCAGCCTGCCCGACCACCCGGCGTTCTACTGGTACGCCGAACGCATCGCCGAACAGCGGGCCGTTCTCGACGAGCTGGACGCCACCATCGGTGACCTGGCGCTGGTGCTAACCCCGCACGTGGCCGGCGAGCCGATCGGCCCCAAGGCGCTGGGCGCGCTGCTCGACAGCGCCCGTCGTCGGCGCGGAGCCGCGCCGCCGGCTCCGCTGCGTCCCATTGTGGACCTGGAATCCGGCTCCGGACTGGAGTCGGTATACCGGCTGCGGCTAGCGTTGCCCCAGCTTGATCCTGGAACGCTGACGCTCGGCCGGGTCGATGACGACCTGATCATCAGTGCCGGCGGATTACGGCGCAGGGTTCGGTTGGCGTCCGTACTGCGCCGTTGCACGGTGCTGGACGCACACCTGCGGGGCAGTGAGCTGACAGTTCGATTTCGACCAGATCCGGAGGTGTGGCCGAGATGAGTCGGGTGCACGCCGAAATTGGTCCGGAACTGCGCAAGCTTGCCCAGGCAGATCCTGGACGGGATCGATCCAGCGGTGCGGTCGGCGGCCGCGCTGGCGGCGGGCGCCGGTGCTGGGACGGGCAAGTGCCAGCAGGTGTGGTGCCCGGTGTGTGCGCTGGCCGCCTTGGTCACCGGCGAGGAGCATCCGCTGCTGACCGTCATCGCCGACCACAGCGTCGCGTCTGCTGGAGGTGATCCGCTGCCATCGTCGACGACGTCGACCGGGCGACGACACCGCCGCCGGACGGCCCGCCGGGCGGTGGCCTGGCCGCTGAAACGGGATCCGAAACGGGAACTGACACGGCAGCGGGATGGCTCTGACAACGGCGCCGTGAAGACTCGCTACCAGCCGATCCCGGTCACGGTCGAGGAGTAACCCGCCGCGCGCGGAGGTGGTCCCGTCCGGCCCGGGTCGGTACAGTTGGCGCAGGACAGCACGTCGGACTTCGGTGCGAGAGGGAGGGCCATGTGGTACTGGCTATTCAAGTACATCTTCATGGGCCCCCTGCTCACCGTGCTCGGTCGGCCGAAAGTCGAAGGCATGGAACATGTTCCGACCTCCGGCCCGGCGATCCTGGCCAGTAATCACCTCGCGGTGGCGGACAGTTTCTACCTCCCGCTGGTGGTGCGCCGCCGCATCACATTCCTGGCGAAGTCCGAATACTTCACCGGCACCGGCCTGAAAGGCTGGTTCACCAACGCTGGTTCTACACCGTCGCCGGGCAGGTGCCCATCGACCGCACCGACGCCGACGCCGCGCAGGCCGCCCTGAACACCGCCCAGCGGTCTGTTGGGCCAGGGCAAGCTGCTGGGTATGTACCCGGAAGGCACCCGTTCGCCGGACGGCCGGCTGTACAAGGGCAAGACCGGGCTCGCCCGGCTGGCGCTGCAGACCGGGGTTCCGGTGATTCCGGTCGCGATGATCGGGACCAATGTGGTCAACCCGCCCGGGCAGCAAGATGTGGCGTTTCGGCCGGGTCACCGTCCGCTTCGGCGAGCCGATGGACTTCTCCCGTTTCGAGGGGTTGGAAGGCAACCGATTCATCGAGCGGGCGGTCATCGACGAGGTGATCTACGAGCTGATGGAGCTGTCCGGTCAGGAGTACGTCGACATCTACGCCGCCGACGTCAAGGAACGCAGCAACGGTGACGGGTCGACGACTGAGGCCGCGCGGATCCCCGAGACCGCGGCAGGTTAGCCGGCAGCCGGCACCGGAGTCGGGGTGCGGATTGTCGAGTCCTTCGTGGTCTTGGTGGCGGTCACGCTGAGCCCGGCGGTGACGATGACCGCCAGCGCCCACCACACATAGGACATCCCGGCGAGTTGACGCCACCAAACCGCGGTCGTCTCGTGATGCTGGGGAAGCAGGTCGATGGGCGTCCATCTCATCAGCGCCACCCCGGCCGCGCTCACCAACCCCAACGCCACGTTGCGGCGTCGCCAGGCCAATACCGCCGTCACCAGCACGGCGGGCAGCATCCAGACCCAGTGGTGTGACCATGACACAGGCGAAACCACCAGCCCGAAAAGGGCGACGCAGATTAGCGCCAGCATCGGCTCGCCGGCCCGCAGCACCCGTCGCATGGCCCACACCGTCACGGCCAATACCAGCAGGCACCCGGTCACCCACAGTGCGGAGCGCAGCTGGTCATCGAGCCCCAGCCGGGCCAGCGCACCGGCGATGTTTTGGTCGGTGTTCAACGCGGCGCCGCCGATCCGTTGGGTGTTGTGGACGGTGTGTGTCCAGTACTCCCAGGAATCGCGCCACGCGAGAACGAAACCGAGCAGCGTCGCTCCGGCGAAAGACGCCAGTGCCGTCAGCGCCGCGCGGTTGTCGCGGCGCAGCAGGAAATACAGCAGGAACACCGCGGGGGTGAGTTTCACCGCTATCCCCAGTCCCAGCAGCAGCCCGCGGGGCCACGGCGTGCGACGCGGCACGCAGTCAGCGATCACCAGGGTCATCAGCACCACGTTGATCTGGCCGAAGGCGAAGTTCGAGTTGGTGGGCTCGAGCCAGATTGTCGCCGGCCATGCGATCATCACCGCCAGCCACAGCCGGCGCAGCCAGGCGGGCCCGGGCGCCACTCGTGAGGTGGCCCATACGTCGAGGCCGGTGAGCACGATCACCGTGGAGACGATCAGCAGCACCAGCGTTATCGCCGTGATCGCGACGCTGGCGGCCGGCATCTGCAACCACGCGAAGGGACAGAAGGCGATGGCCGCCATAGGGGGGTAGGTGAACGGAAGTTTCAGCCCGATGGGTGTGGGGAATAACACATCCCCGGTGTACAGCGGACGCCCGTCCAACCAGGCCTGACCGCCCATCTGATAGATGTCGATGTCGATGCGGTACGGGGTGTGCCCGAATAAATTCCAGGCCACGTGGCCCAGGGCCGCGGCTGCCACCAGCCAGAGCAGGCACCACACCAACACCCGCCCGCGGCTACTACTAGGCCCGCGGCTACTACTAGGAGAGCCCAGGTCGGGCGCCTGCCATTTACTCATGTCGCAGAACAGCGTAATGGTTGTCCGGGCGCTCGCGGCGCCGCGCAGCGCGGCGCACGGGTCGCGGGGTGGTGCCGGCGTACGTTTCTAAAGGTGTTTCGCTGGTTTGTGCATGACATCGTCGACCGCGGCCGGCTGCCGTTGCTGTGCTGTCTGGTCGCCTTCATCCTGACTTTCTTCGTGACCCGCACCTTCGTGCGGTTCATCCGGCACCGCGATGACGCCGGGCTGCCGGCCAGGTGGTGGCACCCGCGCAATGTCCACATCGGGTCGGTGCATATCCACCATGTGGCGTTCGGTGTGGTCCTGGTGATGGTCTCCGGGTTGACCTTGGTGACCTTGTCGGTCGACGGGCAAGAGCCCGAATTCACCGTTGGCCGCAATCATTTTTCGGGATCGGTGCGGCGTTGGTGCTCGACGAGTACGCGTTGATCCTGCACCTGTCCGACGTGTACTGGGAGGAAGACGGGCGCACCTCGGTGGACGCGGTCTTCGCCGCGGTGGCGGTGGCGGGACTGTTGATCCTGGGTCTGCACCCGCTGATGTTCTTCCTGCCGATCTGGCACGGCGCCGATTCAGTGCGCTGCAGGCACGGTGGTCGGCGCGATGGTGTTGACGCTGCCGCTGGCGGTGGTGGTGCTGCTCAAGGGCAAGGTGTGGACCGGTCTGCTGGGCATGTTCATCGTCGTGCTGCTGTTCATCGGGGCCATGCGGTTGTCGCGTCCGCACGCGCCGTGGGCCCGGTGGCGTTACACCAGCCAGCCGGACAAGATGCGCCGCGCGCTGGATCGGGAACGGACGCTGCGCCGCCCGGTCGTGCAGGCCAAGCTGTGGCTGCAGTGCGCGATCGCCGGTACGCCGCGGATTCCCGACGAGCGCGCGGTCGACGCCCAGCTGGACCACGACGTGCACCCGGCGCCGCCGCCCGAGGGGGCTGGGGCCGACCGACTCAGCCTGCAACGAGCCCGACCGGCTGATCGCCGATCGCCGGTTAGGCTCCGCCGGTGCGGTACTTCTACGACACCGAGTTCATCGACGACGGCCGCACCATCGAGCTGATCTCGATCGGCGTCGTCGCCGAGGACGGCCGCGAGTACTACGCCGTATCCACCGAATTCGACCCGGAGCGTGCCGGCAGCTGGGTGCGCGCCAACGTGCTGCCCAAGCTGCCGCCGCCGGCGTCGCAGCTGTGGCGGTCGCGCCGCCAGATCCGGGCCGACCTGGAGAAGTTCTTCGGTGTCAGTGCCGACGCCCCGATGGCGACGAGCCGATCGAGCTGTGGGCGTGGGTGGCGGCCTACGACCACGTCGCGTTGTGTCAGCTGTGGGGCCCGATGCCCGAGTCCTGCCGCGGGCGATACCCCGCTTCACCCGGGAGTTGCGGCAGTTGTGGGAGGACCGCGGATCGCCCGCGGATGCCGCCGCGGTCGCGCGACGTCCACGATGCGCTGGTCGACGCCCGCGATCAGCTGCGCCGATTCCGGCTGATCATGTCTGCCGAGCCGGCCTGACGCGCGAAAGCGCACGGGCCGACGACGTTCGCCCTGATCAAGGGTTGGCGCTGCGCCCGGTTACCATGGACCGATGAACTGGACCGTCGACGTACCGATCGACCAGCTGCCGGCGCTGCCGCCGCTGCCCGCCGACCTGCGCGACGCGGCTGGATGCCGCGCTGGCCAAGCCGGCCGCTCAGCAGCCCAGCTGGCCTGCCGACCAGGCCGCGGCGATGCGCACGTGCTGGAGAGCGTGCCGCCGATGACGGTGCCGTCGGAGATCGAGCGGCTGCAGAAGCAGCTGGCCCAGGTCGCCGCGCGGCGAGGCGTTCCTGCTGCAGGGCGGCGACTGCGCCGAGACCTTCGCCGACAACACCGAGCCGCACATCCGCGGCAATATCCGCACCCTGCTGCAGATGGCGGTCGTGCTGACCTACGGCGCCAGCATGCCGGTGGTCAAGGTGGCCCGCATCGCCGGCCAGTACGCCAAGCCGCGGTCGCTCGGACACTCGACGCGCTGGGCCTGAAGTCCTACCGCGGCGACATGGTCAACGGCTTCGCCCCGGACGCCGCGGTCGCGCGAGCACGACCCGTCGCGGCTGGTGCGGGCCTACGCCAACGCCAGCGCCGCGATGAACCTGGTGCGCGCGCTGACCGTCGTCGGCCTGGCGTCGACTGCACAAGGTGCACGACTGGAACCGCGAGTTCGTCCGCACCTCGCCGGCCGGCGCCCGCTACGAGGCGCTGGCCGCCGAGATCGACCGCGGCGCTGCGGTTCATGAGCGCCTGCGGGGTCGACGACCGCAACCTGCAGACCGCCGAGATCTACGCCAGCCACGAGGCGCTGGTGCTCGACTACGAGCGGGCCATGCTGCGCCTGTCGAGCGACGCCGACGGGCGAGCCGCAGCTGTACGACCTGTCGGCGCACTTACGTCTGGATCGGCGAGCGCACCCGCCAGCTCGACGGCGCGCACATCGCGTTCGCCGAGACTGATCGCCAACCCGATCGGCGTCAAGATCGGCCCGACCACGACGCCCGGAGCTGGCCGTCGAGTACGTCGAGCGGCTCGACCCGCACAACAAGCCGGGCCGGCTGACGCTGGTCGAGCCGGATGGGCAACGGCAAGGTGCGCGACGTGCTGCCGCCGATCATCGAGAAGGTCCAGGCCACCGGCCACCAGGTGATCTGGCAGTGCGACCCGATGCACGGCAACACCCACGAGTCCTCCACCGGCTACAAGACCCGGCACTTCGACCGCATCGTCGACGAGGTGCAGGGCTTCTTCGAGGTGCACCGCGCGCTGGGCACCCATCCCGGCGGCATCCACGTCGAGATCACCGGCGAGAACGTCACCGAGTGCCTCGGTGGCGCGCAAGACATCTCCGACTGCGACCTGGCCGGCCGCTACGAGACGGCGTGCGACCCGCGGCTGAACACCCAGCAGTCGCTGGAGCTGGCCTTCCTGGTCGCGGAGATGCTGCGCGACTAATGGGAGTCGATCAGCGTGGCGTTGCCAGTGTGGAGCCTGCGGCCGCGGGACGCTGATCACCGCGCCGCTAGCCGGTGAGCACTGCGAGCGACTGGGATGAGTGTTGATCCCTAGGGTTAGATCGTGCCCCGGCTGGTTCGGTGAGGTCGCTTGAAGCGCTGATGGGATGTCGTGCCGATACGAGCACTGATCCATTAGTCCGCCGCCTAGGTGTCCTCGGGCTCGATGTCGAGTCAACGACGACAACAGGAGGTGACATTGATGATCTTCGTCGGCGACGACTGGGCCGAAGACCATCACGACGTGCATCTGATGGACGAGACCGGCCAACGCTTGGCAACCCGGCGACTACCCGAAGGCTTATCTGGCATTCGGGGCTTGCACGAACTGATCGCCGCGCATGTCGAGGAGCCCGATCAGGTGATGATCGGCATCGAAACCGATCGCGGCCTGTGGGTTTCGGCGTTGACGGCATCGGGTTATCAGGTGTGGGCGATCAACCCGATGGCGGCGGCCCGCTACCGCGACCGCCACCACGTCTCGGGCGCGAAATC
>CAVVLC010000038.1:0-46422 GCA_963748885.1 uncultured Actinomycetota bacterium | reverse complement strand
ATCAGGCAGCGGCGGAATGGATAGAGCCCCAGTCGAGTGTTTTCATACACGTCGCGTCTGCCGATCTCGACGAACCTTCCACCGGGGGCCAGCAGCTCCAGCCCGGCGCGTTGCGCGGAGCCGGTCAGGGAGTTCAGCACGATATCCACGCCGTACCCGTTGGTGTCGCGTCGGATCAGCTCGGCGAACTCGGTGCTGCGCGAGTCGTAAACATGTTCGACGCCCATGTCGCGCAACTAGTTTTCGACGTTGCGGGCTGCCGGCCGTGGCGAATATCTCTGCTCCCGCGCACGGGCGATCGCCATAGCTGCCTGCCCGACACCACCGGTCGCGGAATGAATCAACACCTTGTCACCGGCCTTGATCCTGGCCAGGTCGTGCAGGCCATGCCATGCGGTCGCATGCGCCGTGGTGACGGCGGCCGCCTGATCGTCGGCCAGACCGGTCGGAAGCGTGACGGCGGCGTGGGCATCGCAGGTGATGAACGTGCCCCAGCAGCCATCCTTGGTCAATCCTCCGACGCGGTCACCGACCTGGTGGTCGGCAACACCCTCCCCGATCGTGGTGACAACGCCCACGAAATCCATGCCCAGCTGCGACTGGCGGTCTTCGATCGACCGGGAACAGACCGAACGCGATAAGAACATCGGAGAAATTGATGCTGGATGCGGTCACCGCGACCTCGATCTGCCCGGGCCCGGGCGGGACGCGGTCACACGCAACGCAGTTCGAGCGTTTGCAGGTCGCCCGGCGTGCGGATCTGCAGTCGCATGTTGTCGCGTTCGTGGTCGACGACGGCGGCTTGCCGCTCATCCGGGCTAGTGGGCTCGGGCACAAGCGCGCCATGTACCATTGCCGTTCCGCCAGGCGGTCTCGTCCTCCTCGGCACCCGGCCAGCAATTGCTGGGCCACTTGCTCGGCCCCCGTGTGCTCGTCCATGTCGACCTGGGTGGCGCGCAGCAGCGGATGTTCGCTGCCGATCACCCGCAGCAGGCCACGCAGCCCCGCCGTGCTCCAGGTTGACCTGCATCTTCCGGCTGCACAACCTGGGCCTGCCTCGTGACGACGTACAGGCGAGGAAGCTTCCACATCCAATTCAGCCAGTTCGCGGATGATCCGAACCAGATGACGCACCTGCTCACGGCCCTGCATGCAGACTCTGCTCACTCCGGCTCGCCTGCGCCGGGCCCACAGAGGATCACCACACCACCGACAGGGCGGCCACGCAGCTGACTGCAGAACCTTTCGACGTTGGCCGCGAGGGTCAGCGTCCATGCGGCCAGCGCAGATTGGCACATTCTCCGCCTTGGGATTTCAGCGCGTCGGTCAGGCTGCTGGCCAGTAGGTCCGCGGCGTCAGACGTGTCGACCAGCAGCCACGCCCCGGCCTCGGCGCGACCGGCCTCGGGCAGCGCTCGTTGCTGCCACGCCGAGCGTCAGCAGGCGCTCGCTGAACATCCGATCGCGCTCGCCGTCTTCTGAAGCGCCGCTTCCCATCCGAAGCCCGCGCACGGTCAGCAGCACAGTCCCGTGCTCGTCCAGCACGTCGAGGTCGGCCTCGACGCCGCCGGCGTCGGCACCTGGTCATCCGCGTGTAGCAGTAGCGAGCATTGCGGGTGGGACCGTGCATGCGCAGCCGGCGCACACCCAACGGCAACAGCGGACCGGCCCGTGGCCGGCCTCGACGCGGCGGCAACAGACTGGAAACAAGCATCCAGCAGCGCGGGATGCACGCGGTAAGGCGGCCTGCTGGGAGCGGATCGAAGCGGGCAGCCCGACCTCGGCCAGCACGGTGCCGCCTGCCGTCTCCTTGGTACGCGCAGTCACCAGACCGCTGAACGCCGGACCATGCTGCGCACCGCGCGGACGAACGATTCCCGCAACTCGGCCCCGCTCACGCTGCACGGATGCGCCTCCAGCAGTGCGGCGATGTCGTACGCGCCGGCGGGGAATCGTCCTCGGCGGCACGCAAAGCCGCGGTGGCATGCTGCGTGTTGCAGTCCTCGCGTTGGTCGCCAGCACGAAGTCGACGACGCCCGGCGCATCAACGGATGCCACGGCTTCGATCGGGGTCTGCTCGTCGAGCAACAGCATCTGCTCGAAGACGATGTCGCGCACCTCGGACGCCTCGCCGAAGACCTCCGAGGCCGCCGCCAGCGCCATCTCACAGTAAGCGGCCCCGGCAGGGTCGCCCCGTCAGCACCTGGTGATCGCCCAGCCAGGGCAGCGTCACGGTGCCGACGTCGGTCTGCCAGATGTGGCGCTCTGGCTCCTCCATGAGCCGCACGTACGAGCCCAGCAGCGGGTGCACCGAGATGGTGGACGCACCCTGAGCCTTGTGGTCCTGCTCGTCGCTGTCGAGGAACAGGTGGCGGTGAGTCCATTGCGGCAGCGGCACATCCACCAGGCGTCCGGCGGGATGCAGCAGCGAAAAGTCCACAGCGGCGCCCACGCTGTGCAGATCCGACAGTAAGCCGCGCAGCCCATTCGGCAGCACCTGCTCACGCCGCATGCCGGCCAGGGCGGCCACCGACATGTCGAGACTCCGGGCGTTCTGCTCGACGGCGTGGGTCAGCAGCGGGTGCGGTGACAGCTCGGCGAACACCCGGTAGCCGTCCTCCAAAGCAGCTTGCACCGCCGCCGAGAACCGCACGGTTTGCCGCAGGTTGTCCACCCAATAACTGCCGTCGCACACCGGCTGCTCGCGGGGGTCGAACAGGGTCGCCGAGTAGTACGGAATCTTGGGTGGCATCGGAACGATGTCCGCCAGAGCGGCAGCTAAGTCATCGAGGATGGGGTCGACCTGGGGCGAGTGCGATGCGACGTCGACGGCGACTTCGCGCGCCATCACGTCACGCTTCTCCCATCGCGCGACGAGATCACGCACCGCATCGGGATCGCCGCCGACCACCGTCGACTGCGGCGAGGCCACCACCGACACCACGACATCGTCGATACCGCGGGCCACCAGCTCCGTAATCACTTGCTTTACCGGCAGTTCCACCGATGCCATCGCACCGGCGCCCGCGATGCGGCACATCAACCGGGAACGGCGGCAGATCACGCGCGCGCCGTCTTCGAGCGACAACGCCCCCGCGACAACGGCCGCCGCCGATTCGCCCAGCGAGTGCCCGATGACCGCGCCCGGCCGCACCCCGTAGGACCGCTCCATGGTCGCGGCCAACGCGACCTGCATGGCGAAGATGGTCGGCTGCACCTTGTCGATCCCGGTCACGGTCTGCGGCGCCGTCATCGCCTCGGTCACCGAGAATCCCGATTCCGCGGAGATCACCGGCTCCAGTGCCGCGATGGTCTCGGCAAACACCGGTTCGCTGGCAAGCAGTTCGGCACCCATCGCGGCCCACTGCGACCCCTGCCCCGAGAACACCCACACCGGTCCGCGCTCGCCTTGTGCAACCGCGGCCTCATACGGGGCGTCGCCATCGGCCACCTCCCGCAAACCTTCTGCCAGTTCCGCCACGCTGGCGGCAGCCACCATCGCGCGCACCGGCCGGTGCGCGCGCCGCCGCGCCAGCGTGTAGGCCAAGTCCGGGAGTACCAGGGAGTCGGCCCTGCTCTCGACCCACTCGGCCAGCCGCCGCGAGGTCGCGCGCAGCGCTTCGGGCGAGGTGGCTGACAACGCGAACAGCTGCGGGCCCGCCGCAACAGATCCAGCGGATTCCGCCGAAGTGGCACTCTCGGGCGCTTGCGCGAGAGCTTCTGCGGGCGCCTCCTCCAAGATCGCGTGCACGTTCGTCCCCGAAACTCCGAACGAGTTCACCCCGACGCGTCTCGGCGCCCCGTCATCCCTGCCGGACCATGGCGTAACCTCTTGCGGCACAGAAAGTCCGGTCTCGATTGCGGCAAGGTCATCGGGCAGCTTGTTGAAGTGCACCATGGGCGGCACGACGCCGTGCCGAAGCGACATGATCGCCTTGATCAGTCCCACGGTCCCAGATGCGGACTCGCTGTGGCCCAGGTTGCTCTTCGCCGATCCGATCAGGCAGCGATTGCCACCGGCGCCGTACACCTCCGCCAGACTCCGGTACTCGATCGGGTCGCCCACGGGGGTACCGGTGCCGTGCGCTTCCACGGCGCCAACCGTCTCGGGCTCCACCCCGGCCGCCGCCAACGCCGCGCGATATACCGCGATTTGCGCGTCCTCGTTCGGCATGGTGAGCGTGTCCGAGCGACCGTTCTGATTAGCGGCCGTGCCTCGCACCACGGCCAGGATTCGGTTGCCATCCCGCAACGCATCCGGCAACCGCTTGAGCAACACGACGGCGCAACCCTCGGAACGCACGAACCCGTCCGCGTCGGTGTCGAAAGAATGACACCGGCCGGTCGGAGAAAGCATGCCTTGAGCAGACGCCGAGACGCTGCCCGCCGGCTCGAGAAGCACTTGGCAGCCGCCGGCCAACACGAGATCGCTTTCGCCGTCGATCAGGCTGCGGCATCCCAGGTGCACCGTCATCAGACCCGAAGAACAAGCGGTGTCGACGGTCATCGCGGGACCGTGCAGGCCCAGTGCGTAGGCGATCCGCCCGGACGCCACGCTGTTGTAAACACCGGTAACCGCGTGTGGGCCCGCCAAAGCACCCGCGCCGCTAGTGAGCAACAAGTAGTCCTCGGTGCTCAGTCCCATGAACACAGCTGTCTTAGACCCCGCCAACGAAGCCGGATCCAGGCCACCATGCTCGATCGCCTCCCAGGCGGTTTCCAGCAACAGTCGGTGCTGCGGATCGATGGCGACCGCCTCCCGCTCCCCGATCCCGAAGAACTCGAGGTCGAAGCCGGCGATGTCGTCGATGAATCCACCCCAACGCGAAACCGTTCGCCCCGGGACACCTACCTCGGGGTCGTAATACTCGTCGGCGTCCCAGCGCTCAAGCGGGACCTCGGTAACCAGATCCTCGCCGCGCAGCAAAGACTCCCATAACGTATCGGCCGAGTCGATCCCCCCGGGAAGCCGACATCCCATTCCGATGACTGCAATGGGAGTGACACGTGTTTCCATCGCTCTATTACCCTCGCCTCAGCTCGACCAGTTTTTCCCGGCACATTGCCGAATTTTGATACGGGCGACGGCAAGGCAACGCAACGGCGCGTCCCCCCTTTTGCCGACCCCTAATCCGGGCTAACCCGGACCTTGACACCCAAAGAAGGTCTCGAACAACACAGCTTAGACGCCCCGCTAGGAAGCCGGGGACAAAGTGCAAAATTCCCCAGCTCAGCCGCGCTGAGCAGGGCTAACCGCGTCGTTGACCGCCGAGCAGGTCCAAACATCCGCATTCCATCCGGCGGACCCGGAAAGCGGTGGGTCCAGCCCCTCGCGGCCGTGCAAAGAAACGTGCTCCAACCGCGGCGGGCCTGCGCTGGAACCAAAACCGTTCAGCTGGCCAAAACCGTTGCACACCAGTGGTTTCACGTCGCAGTGACAATGCCGTTTCAGGGAGTAGCGGGCTGACCGAACCGCATGCTGACCCGATGAAATGTGGTTTTGCCGCCCGGGGTTCGCCGCCCCGGTAACGTAACGCCGCATGAATGTGCGTTCCCTTCCGGCCGCGCTGCGCACGTGCGCCCATCTGCAGCCCAATGACACGGCCATAACGTTTATCGATTACGAGCGGGACTGGGCCGGCGTTGCGCAAAGCCTGACCTGGTCGCAGCTGTATCGGCGAACACTCAACGTTGCACGGGAGCTGAGTCTTTGCGGCTCGACGGGTGATCGCGCAGTGATCTTGGCTCCACAGGGACTCGACTACATCGCCGCTTTTCTCGGCGCGTTGCAGGCCGGACGTATCGCGGTTCCGCTTTCGGCTCCACAGGGCGGCGCCACCGACGAACGCGTTGAATCGGTGCTGCGTGATGCCACGCCTGCCGCCATTCTCACGACATCCTCTGTCATCGGCGATGTCACCCAGCATGTTGCGGCGCAGTCCGGTGCATCCGCCCCCTCGATCATCGAGGTTGATTTACTGGATCTGGACTCTCCGAATGGATCTGGTGCCGGGGACGAAAATTACCCACCCACAGCGTATTTGCAATACACGTCCGGATCGACCCGTACGCCGGCCGGCGTCATGATGTCGCATCAAAACCTTCGGGCCAATCTCGGACAGCTGATGTCCGGCTTCTTTGCGGAATCGGATGGGATCGGCCCGCCGGATCTGACGCTGGTATCTTGGCTGCCGTTCTATCACGACATGGGTTTGTATCTGGGAGTTTGTGCGCCGATTCTGTTGGGAATTCCCGCGGTGCTCACCAGCCCGGCGTCGTTCCTGCAGCGCCCGGCCCGGTGGATGCACATGCTGGCCGCCAATTCCCAACCATTTTCGGCAGCGCCGAACTTCGCGTTTGAACTGGCTGCTCGAAAAATATCGGACGACGACATGGCCGGGCTTGATCTGGGCAATGTCTGCAACATCCTCAGCGGTAGCGAACGGGTAAACCCCGCGACCCTGCAACGATTCACCGACCGCTTTAGCCGCTTCAACCTTCATGGCAGGGTGATCAGGCCCTCGTACGGCCTCGCGGAAGCAACCGTCTACGTGGCGACCAGCGGAGCGGGTCAACCACCGGAGCTCGTCGACTTCGACGCTGAGAAACTGGCTGATGGCCAGGCGAAGCGTTGCGCAAACGGAGGCGGTTCGACGTTGGTCAGCTACCCACTAATGCAATCACCGGTCGTGCGGATCGTCGATCCCGAGACCCGTACCGAGTGTCCGGACACAACTGTCGGCGAGATCTGGGTGCACGGCGACAACGTCGCTACCGGCTATTGGCAGAGACCTGAAGACAGTGAGCGCACGTTCGGTGCAAACATCGTCACCCCGTCGGCCGGCACACCCGAAGGTCCTTGGCTGAGAACGGGAGACTCTGGATTCGTCGCCGACGGCAAGATGTTCATCATCGGCCGGATCAAGGATCTCCTAATCGTGTATGGGCGCAACCATTCTCCCGATGACATTGAGGCGACGATTCAGGAGATCACCCGAAGTCGTTGCGCGGCAATATCGGTTCCCGACGACCGCAGCAACGAGAAGTTGGTTGCCATCATCGAGCTGAGGAAGCGGGGCGACACGGACCAGGAGGCGATGGACAGGCTGGGCGCCATCAAGCGCGAAGTCACCTCGGCATTATCGAGTTCGCACGGTCTGAGCGTCGCGGATCTGGTTCTGGTACAACCCGGCTCTATCCCGACCACCACCAGCGGCAAGGTCAGACGAAGGGCGTGTGTCGAACAGTACCGGCAGGATCAGTTCGCCCGTTTGGACGCTTAGTCCTCCCCCGACCGGCCTAGCAGAAATTGGTGCGCCTGTCTGAAAATGCGCGCGAGTGTGAGCCCATCAGTAGGATCACAAGCGTGTCATCCGAAGGCGGCCGTAGATCATCCCGGCTCGCAAACCTCCTCGTCGTAGCCGGCTGGATCGCCGCGGCGGTGATCGCGAACGTGGTTTTCTCACTGCTGCCGGCGAGAGCGGGGGATGCCGGCTCGGAGCTGCTGCCGCAGGATGCCAGGACATCCGCCGTCACCAGCCGGATCGACGAGGAGTTCCCGGGTACGGGCACCAACGCCATCGCCTACCTGGTGCTGGAAAGCCCCGACCAGCTCGGACAGACGGACCAGCGGTACTTTGACGCCCTCGTCGCCGCCCTCCGCTCCGACACCCACGTGGGATCCGTCCTCGACTTGTGGTCAGACCCACTCACCGCCCCGCTGGGGACCACCAACGGCGGGCGGTCCGGTATCGCGGTGGTGTGGCTGGCGGGCGAGGCGGGGAGCGCCCAGGCGCGGCAATCACTCGACGTTGCCCGATCGGTGGTGCGTAAGGTGCCGCTGACTCCGAGATTGCACGCCCGCATCGCCGTCCCGGAAACCACCGGCCGCGTGCCCTTCCACTTGAATGCTTGGCAAGCTGCGGCGATCGTCGCCGCCGCGGCGGTGATCGCCGCCCTCGTGTTTCTGCGAGCGCGGCTGTCGGCGATTTTCGTGGGGATTGCGCTGCTGACCGCCGGGGTGTCGCTTGCCCTGACCTGGCCCCTCGCCGCAATGCTGCAGCGCCAGGGGAACGTGCCCGTTTTCACGGTGTTTTCCGAGACCCTCGGCGCGGTGCTGGTGATCGGCACGATCGCCGCGTCCACCATGCTGGTCGCCCACCGCCGGCCCGATACAGGCGATTCGGCCACCGATTCGGCCAGGCGCCGATACCGCCGCAACCTGCCGGCACTCGCCCTGCCCGGCGCTTGCGTCGCGGCGCTCACCGGCCCGCTGCTGCTCGCCCGAAGCCCGGCGCTGCACAGCGTCGGCGGCGCCGCGCTGGGTGTCGTTGTGGCACTTGCGGCTTCGTTGACGCTGTTGCCGGCCGTGATCGGCCTGGCAGGGCAGCGCTCGGAGCCACCGGACCAGTCGTCGCCGACAGCCGGCGTCGCCACCCCGACAACCCGACAGCGGATAACGCGTCTGGCCGCTGTCACCGCTGTGGTCCTGGCGATCTGCGCGCTACCCGTTGTCGGCATGCGGTTGGGTCTCGATGAAAGCCCGGCAAACCCGCCCGGCGCCAACCGCGCGCAGGTCTCGGCGGGGAATGGGCTGCCCGATGTCGTAGTCGTCGAATCCGCGCACGACCTACGGGACCCATCGGCGCTCATCGCGATCGACCAGGTCAGCCACCGCCTCATGGAGGTTCCCGGCGTCCGCATGGTGCAGTCGGCGGCATGGCCGGCCGGCATCCCGTGGCCCGATGCCTCGCTAACCACCGCCTTGGGCAAGCTCAGCGAGCAGATGGGTCAAGGAACGGCCGGACCGGTTCTGCAGCAGATAACTGCGATCAAGTCGCTGGCGCACATGCTCGATCAGGCGTCAAGCGCGGTCAACGAGCTGGACAAGACCATGACCGCCGGGCTCGCCGCGGCGAAAGAAATCGAGTCGTACACCGACCTCGTGATGTCCCGTGCGCGGGTGGTCAAAGAGGTGACGGTCGGGATGACGTCATACCTGGACCAGGTCCGCGACCAGGTTCGCGACTGGAGGGGTGGTCCTGCGAACTGTCCCGCCGACATGATCTGCTCGGGCGTGGACCAGGCCGTTAATTCCGTCGACGCGGTGGTCGCCGACATGGTCGTGCTCAGCAATGGCGCGGACCATGTTGTCGCGGTATCCAAAAGCATGATGGCCGGCTTGGACTCCGCACCGCGCATGTTGGCGCAAATGAAGTCGTCTCTGGCGCAGCTGCAGACCTTCGTACCCAACCTGGAAAAGACCATCGACAACGCACTGCCCCAGGTCGCGCAGATGGCGGCGCAATTGAAGGCCATCAGCAACGATTTCCAGGACACCGGCGAGGGCGGCTTCTATTTGTCCAGGAAGGCGATGGCGGATCCGTCCTACCGCCACGTACGGCAATCGTTGTTCTCGCAGGACGGAACGGCGACCCGCCTGTTTGTCTACTCGGACGGCAGCAAACTGGACCTGGACACGGCGGGACGCGTTCAGCAGCTCGAGATCGCGGCGGGCAAGGCGATGAAGTACGGCAGCCTCGTCGACAGCAAACTCACGGTTCTCGGCGCCGCTCAGGTGGCCTCGGCCGTCGACGGCGCCTTTACACACGACGCCCTGCTAGTGGCCGTCGTGCTGCTTGCGGTGTTGGCCCTGGTTGGCGTGTGGCTCGGCGCCGCGGGTGCGGCTGCGGTCGGCCTCGGGGTGCTGGCCTCCTACCTGGCCGCGTTGGGAATCTCGACTGCGCTGTGGCAAAACCTCCTGGGTCATGATGTGTACGCCTCGATGCCGTTGGTGTCGGCCGCCATCCTGGCAGCCTGCGGCGTCCCGTATCTCGCTGCGGCTTTCAAGGCCCCGCTCCGCGCTGGCGAGACGCCGGCCGGGGCCGTGCCCGTGCGGCCCGCGGTCGCGCCGCTCGTGGCGGTTGGTGCCACACTAGGCGGCGCACTGGTGCTGATCTCGATCCCGGGAAGTTCCCACGTCACTCTCGGTCAGGTGGGTACGGTCCTCGTCATCGGGCTGGGAGCGATGATCGCAGTGGCGCACCTATGCATTCCGGCGCGACCCGGCGGGACCGGACACCGCTACGCCACCTCCGCTGCCCCCGCTGCCTCCTCCGATGAGGGCCGCTAGTGTCCTGCGCCGGTAATTCGTTGAAGATATGTAGTCGAGTGAGTTCGAGGATCTCCTCGGCGGTCTTGGTCCAGATGAAGGGTCGGGGGTTGTGGTTCCAGGCTTTGATCCAGTCGCGGATGTCCTTCTAGGGCCTGGACGCTGCGGTGGGCGCCGCGGCGCAGCTTCTGGTCGGTGAGTAGCGCGAACCAGCGTTCGACCTGGTTGATCCAGCGACGAGTAGGTCGGGGTGAAGTGCATGTGGAACCGGGGGTGGTGCGGCAAGCCATTTCGTGATCGCCGGGGTCTTGTGGGTGCCGTAGTTGTCGCAGACCAGGTGCACGTCCAGGTCGTCGGGGACCTGGGCTGTCGATCTTGGTGAGGAACTTCTTGAACTCGACGGCGCGGTGGCGGCGGTGGATGATCGGAGATCACGGTCCCGTCGGCGATGTTGAACGCCGCGAACAGGCTGGTGATGCCGTGCCGCACGTAGTCGTGGGTGCGCCGCTCGGGCATGCCCGGGCATCATCGGGAGCACCGGCTGGGACCGGTCCAGGGCCTGGATCTGGGATCTTCTCGTCCACGCACAGCACCACCGCCTTCTCCGGGCGGGTCGAGGTAGAGCCCGACGACGTCGACGACCTTGTCCACGAACAGCGGATCGTTGCGAGATCTTGAACCCGTCGACCAGGTGCGGCTTGAGCTCGAACGCCTTCCAGATCCGCCCGATCGTCGACTTGCGACAGCCCGGCTGCGCTTGGCCATCGACGCCCGCGACCAGTGCGTCGCGTTGCGCGGGGTCCGCTCCAAGCGTGGCCACCACCACGTCCTCGACCTGCATCGGCTGATCGTGCGCGGCCGCCCCGGACGCGGGCTCGTCGACTCAACCCGTCCAGCCGTCCTCGACGAACCGGGGCCGCCACTTGCTCACCGTCTGCGGCCACACGCCCTCCTCGGCGGCGACCTCCTTGTTGGATCCAGGCCTTCCGCGCAGGCCAACACGATCCGCGACCGCAACGCCAACGCCTGCGACGACTTCGCCCGCCGCACCCACCGCTGCAGCGTCTCGCGCTCCTTATCGGTCAACACCAACTCGACCTTCGGCCGGCCCGTCTCGGCATCCACCGATTCTACAATTAATCAATGAATTTCCGGCGCATGACACTAGGAGTCTGCTGAATTAATCGCTGCGTGGCGGACGATGTTTGTGCTCCCGGCCGGATTCACTGTTGATGAACCTGCGTCGACTGATCACCCTGGGCCTGACCCACACGGGCACCGGCTGGGCCATCGCCTGACGGGCGACCTCTCACTGTCGACCTCACGGGTCTGACAGACATTGGCAGACACTGACTCTGCGCTGACGGCGCGGGGTACTCGCGCTTCTGCGCCCTGGGCGCAGAAGCATTGCGAACCGTGGATCGGGGTTAACGACTTTCGAGTTAGTGCTCAGCTAGTCGACGTTCACCGGTTCGTTGAATTTGGACAGTTTGACCTGAACGGACCCGCCCCCGAGGTCGATGGTCGCCTGGATGAGGTGACGCGAACCGTCGTCGGCAATCCACACGGTCGCCGGCTTTGGGCTTCTGGCGCCGGGATCAAGGAGCTTGAGGGAATCCGTTGGGATGGTCGCCGTGATCTTGGTGGTGGGAACTCCGTCGATGGTTTCGCTGCCTTGCGACTTCAGATTGTTGATTCCCGACAACAACTCCGTCACACCGTTGACGGGGTCGAGTACGCGCGTGGATGACAGGTCGGACAGCTTGCCGAGATTGCTCCAGTTCGTCGAACAGTTTCACCGAGATGCTGTCGTCCTTCAGCAGGAACGGGACGTCCGCATTTCCCTGATAAGTGCACACGCCCTTGGCGACCAGCGGCTTGGCGCGGCCATCGATGTCGACACTGGTGATACCGGCCAAGCTGTCGACCTTGCCGGTTGTGCGGACCGCCAGGTGCACGGTGTTGAGCGACTTTGTCGCCTCCAAAGCCTGCACGAGCTGGGCCACCAGCGCCGGGTCGGGCGGTACAGTGGGCGAATTATTCGCCTGCGCATCAGACTTGTTCGAGGAGCAGCCGGATAGCCCCAGCGTAAGGCAGAACGCTAGCGCCACCACGAGGGCGGAAATCACCGCCAATTTACGATCGTTCATTGCTTCCCATCTCGATGATGTTCCCCCACCCCGCTCGCGCGGCGGGCCCTCCCCCGCCAGCAACGTCCGCCGGGCTTCGTCGGCCGACCCGGCATACCGCGTAGTGACATAGCTGTCGCAGAGCGCCGACGTTGGCTGCTAGATTACTCTCCCCTTTTCGTTCCCGCGGCCAATTGGAAGCGCAGCGGTCTTTTCGCACAGCTTGCCGTCTACATGAGACGACCTGCACTTTCTCGCCTTGGGGTCCGGTAACCTCGGCCGCGTTCATCCATTGGTTCCGGAAAGCCCGCTCTTGAGCATTTCCTGTCGCACGTAGGGCCCGAGCCGGAAGAGCCAACAGCGGGGGCATTACAGGTTCGAAACGTACGCCAACACAACGAGCGGTGCCGCCATATGGCGACGTTCAGCCACCACGTTGACGCTTACCGCTCGACGTCGGTGCTCCTCGGCGAGAGCGCCCTGGCGCTTGGCGCTCGATCGCGATCGGCTTATCCGCTTGCCCTGACTTCGACGCCGCGCTTACCAAACGCTTGACCGGTACCCCCCGGGGGTATATGGTGGACGACAAGCGCGGCGCATGACCATTGAGTAATCTTCGCCGAAACACCTACCCGAAGCGGAGGACCGAGTGATGGGCAGGGCATTGGGAGCGATCGGGCACGCGCTGGCATTGACGGGGTCAATGACCTGGGAGATCCTGTGGGCGCTGATCCTGGGTTTCGCGTTGTCGGCAGTGGTTCAGGCCGTGGTGCGCCGCTCGACGATCGTGAGCCTGATGGGTGACGACCGGCCGCGCACTCTGGCGGTCGCGGCCGGCCTGGGAGCGGCCTCGTCGTCGTGTTCATATGCCGCGGTGGCGCTGGCCCGATCACTGTTCCGCAAAGGCGCCAACTTCACCGCAGCCATGGCGTTCGAGATCGGCTCGACCAATCTCGTGGTGGAGTTGGGCATCATCCTGGCGCTGCTGATGGGCTGGCAGTTCACCGCCGCGGAGTTCGTCGGCGGCCCGGTGATGATCATCGTGTTGGCGATTTTGTTCCGGCTGTTCGTGCGCGGCCGGCTCATCGCAGCCGCCCGCGAGCAGGCCGACCGGGGTATCGCCGGCTCGATGGAAGGCCACGCCGCTATGGACATGTCCATTGCGGGGGAGGGATCGTTTTGGCAGCGGCTCTTCTCGCCGCAGGGCTTTACCTCGGTGTCGCATGTGTTCGTCATGGAATGGTTGGCGATCCTGCGCGACCTGATTATCGGGCTGTTCATCGCCGGTGCCATCGCGGCGTGGGTGCCGCAAACGTTTTGGCAGGGCTTCTTTTTGGCCGACCATCCGGGCTGGGCGGCGGTGTGGGGACCGATAGTGGGACCGATCGTGGCGATCGTGTCCTTCGTCTGCTCGATCGGCAATGTGCCGCTGGCCGCCGTGCTATGGAACGGAGGCATCAGCTTCGGCGGCGTCATCGCGTTCATCTACGCCGACCTGTTGATCATTCCGATCCTGAATATCTACCGGAAGTACTATGGCACCAAGATGATGCTGACGCTGCTCGGCACCTTCTACGCCGCGATGGTAGCCGCCGGCTATCTCGTCGAATTGCTTTTCGGCACAGCCAATCTCATCCCGACCCAGCGCAACGCCACGGTGATGCAGGCGGAAATCTCGTGGAACTACACCACCTGGCTCAACATCACCTTCCTGGTCATCGCGGCGCTGCTCGTCGTCCGGTTCGTCACTTCGGGGGGACTCCCGATGCTGCGCATGATGGGCGGCGCACCCGATGGGGAACACGACCACCACGATCACAGCCATCATGGCCATTGACAGCCGCGAGCCGCGGTATCCTGCCTGGGAAAATGCAACCTCGCCATCGCTGTTTCGAAGCTGTCGACCTAGGGGGTCACGATCGCGCGTTCCGGGGCGCCAACGCCGACAGGACCCGACAACCACCCGCGGCCGCCGAGCGGTCGCCAGCAGCCGGCCGATATCGGCAGGCTGCTACTCCACTGTGACGACCGCCCGGGACTGATCGCCGCCGTCAGCGCCTTCCTGGCCCGGGCCGGCGCCAACATCATTTCCCTGGACCAGCACTCCACCGCGCCGGAGGACGGAACATTCCTGCAGCGCGCCATCTTTCACCTACCCGGCCTCACCGCCGCGATCGACGGGCTCGCGCGCGAGTTCGCCGGCACGGTGGCCGATCAGTTCGATATCGATTACCGGTTTTCCGAGGCCGCCAGGCCCAAGCGGGTCGCCATCATGGCATCCAGAGAAGACCACTGCTTGTTGGATCTGTTGTGGCGCAACCGTCGCGGCGAACTTCAGATGTCAGTGGTCATGGTCATCGCCAACCACCCCGATCTGGCCGAGCATGTACGACCCTTCGGTGTGCCATTCGTACACATCCCGGCCACCCGCGACACCCGCGCCGAAGCCGAACAGCGCCAGCTTCAACTGCTCAGCGGCAACGTGGATTTGGTGGTGCTGGCGCGCTATATGCAGATACTCACTCCGGTGTTCCTCGACGGGGTCGGCTGCCCGCTGATCAACATTCATCATTCATTCCTGCCGGCCTTCGTCGGCGCATCCCCTTACAAGCGCGCGCGTGAACGCGGGGTTAAGTTGGTCGGAGCGACCGCCCACTACGTCACCGAGGTGCTCGACGAGGGACCGATCATCGAACAGGACGTCGTACGTGTCGATCACACCCATAGCGTCGACGACCTGGTGCGCGTCGGCGCCGACGTCGAACGAGCAGTTTTGTCCCGCGCAGTGCTCTGGCATTGCGAGGACCGCGTAATCGTGCACGATAATCAAACCATCGTTTTCCGCTAGTAGCGATTAGTGGTACGAAATTGCCGTGCCACTGCGGTTTCAGGGGCTTCTAAAATGCGCACGCTAGCGACGCGCAGCCCGTTTTCCGCGGAGCATTGTGCACGGGCGATCAACAGTGCTAGCCGATTCGGAGTTTTTCCTGCCGGCTGAGCGATGTCGCGGGCGCGTTCTCAGACACCAGGCGCAACGCACTCTCCATACGCTGGGGCAATCGAGCATTGTCTCGTTCGAAGGCTTTGGCGAGTCGCCGGGCAGCTTGCTGGAAGCCGGGCCGACCGAGCACCTGTGTTACGGCGGCTGCCACCTGCTGGCTGGTGAGGCGCTCGGTTCGCACCAGCGTGCCCGCACCGGCCCGTTCGATGGCCTCCATGTTGAAGTGCTGATCTATGTTGCTGGCGATCCCGACCACCGGTACCCCGGCCATTAAAGCCTGCTGTACCCCCAGGCTGCCGCCATTGCACACCACCACGGCCGCGCGGGCCGCGGCCGCCTCGCCCGGCAGGTAGTCCGCCACGAACGCGTTGGCCGGCACGTTTGTCAGGTCGCTGCGGCCGGCGGTGGCCGCGATCACCGTAACCGGCAAGTCAGCCAGGGCGTTCAACACCACCTGCAACACGTTCCGCGCGCCGGAGGTGCCCAGGTTCGCATAGACGATCGGCCGGTCCGCCGGCAGCGAAGCCCACCAATTCGGCGGCTCGCCGGCCGGCGACCACAGGGCGGGGCCCACAAACTGGTGGTTGGCCGGCAGGGTGTCTGTCGGAAACAACTCCGGCACATCGGCATAGACGTTGTGGTCCCCGTTGGTGAACATGCGGCAAAGGTTCCAGCCAAGACCCGGCAGCCCGTACTTGCGGCGGACCCAGTTGAGTGGCGCACACTGGATGGCGAAGGCGAATGGCCGTTGGAAGATGTACCCGAGTTGGGCGGCCCGGACGCCGAACACGCGGGTCCACAGCAACTCCGGCAGCGGAAAGCGGCGCCGCGCGTAGGGACTCCAGTAGGCGTTCGTGATGGCGACGTAGGGAATGCCGGCCAGCCGGGCACTGACGGAGAGCGAAAACCGAAGATCACCGACGACCACGTCCGGTGCGACCGCGGCCAGCACCTTTTTGTCCTCCTTGACGTATTTCAGCAACGTCCGCGTGTTGTGTAAAAAGAGAAGTCGCCCATGAGTCAACGTCTTGAGGAACTGCTCGCTGGAGACGGTGTAGATCGGGTGGTGGGCAAACGGGAGCGCGCCCAGCAGCTTGTTGAATCGCGGGTCGCAGGCGAAGTGGACCTCATAACGGCTCGGGTCGAGCGACCGCGCCAAGACGAACGGCCGCACCACGTGGGCCAGGCTCACCGCTTCCGCGATGAACAGGACCCGCAGTCTGCGCGCGGCCGGCTCAGGCACGTTTGCTCCGATGCTCATATCCGCATCCCCTCTCCCATCACCGGCCACACCCCGAATCCGAAGCGTACCCGCGCAATGGCGCAGCCTCGGGAATATCGTGGGAATATCCGGGGGTCGCCTTCCCGGGTAGCTCGAAAGCGTCCGGTGGCCGCGATACGTGCCGCTGTATGGCACCTGGCCTGTTTCGCAGACCACGAGGGCGTCGTTGCGCCACTCCCCGACGATCGCTTGCATGAAAGCCGTTAATGACAACGTGCGTTGCCGAATCACCCGCCACGCGAGAGCCTTTCGCGCATCCGGCGATTCACTGGTTCGGGCAGTAGGTCCGACACATCACCGCCCAGCATCGCGACCTCTTTGGCCAACGACGATGACACGAACGAATATCGCGGCGCGGTCGCGACGAAGAAGGTGTCCACGCCGGCAACGTGCTTGTTCATCTGCGCCATCTGCAGCTCGTATTCGAAGTCGGTGCCCGTGCGCAGACCCTTCACGATGGCGGTCATCCCCCGCGACCTGGCGAAGTCGACCACCAGGCCTTGTCCGGCCTCCACCCGCAAGTTGGGCAGATGCGTCGTCGACTCGTTGATCATCGCGATCCGCTCGTCGAGGTCGAACGCGCCCTTCTTGGCGGGGTTGATCAGGATGGCGACCACCACTTCGTCGAACTGGGCCGCGGCGCGTTCGAAGACGTCGACGTGACCCAGTGTCACCGGGTCGAATGACCCCGGGCATACCGCGCCGCTCATGACCCCCACCGGCGACGATGCAGTGGGAGTACCACCCGCTTACGGGTAAGAGCGGTGCTCATGACGGATGACGGTAGCAGGGTGGCCCACGCGGGTTCGGCTAGCTCCGGCTTTGGCGCCATCGACCGATCTGTGCGAAAAGGCGAGCGAATCGTCCGCAGATTGTAGAGTCCCGTCCGTGTCGATCCAGCAAAGGCTAGAGGCGTTGAAGCCGCAAGGCGTAGGAAAACCGTGGCACGGGTGGTACGTCGGAGACCAATTCAACCGAATCAAGACCGTGAGGCAGGCGCTCGAGGGTCGGCAAAAGCCCGTCTACCTCGAGATCGGTGTTTCTCGCGGGTATGCATTCCGCCGTTTTTCTGCCGACGAAAAGATCGCCGTCGACCCCGAGTTCAAGCTCTCGAAGCGCTCTCGCAGGATCGCTGAAAGCCAGGCGCGCGCCACCCACTACTTCGAGACGACCAGCGACGCCTTCTTCGAAAACGAGACGGCCTTCCTCGAGCAGCGCGGCATCGACGTCGCCCTGATCGACGGGCTGCACACGTATCAGCAGGTCGTGCGCGACGTCGAGAACACCCTGCGCTACCTGCGCGACGACGGCGTGATCGTTCTGCACGACTGCAACCCGGTGTACGAACACATCGGCCGCCCAGCGGCGAACCATCGCGAGTTTCTTGCGGACAACCTTGCGCACTACCGGCCTTGGGAATTGTTGTGGAGCGGCGACGTGTGGAAGGCGATGGTCCAGCTGCGCAGCACCCGCGACGACCTCCGCATCGCGGTGCTGAACTGCGATTTCGGCGTCGGAATCGTCCGGAAGGGAGTGCCGGACTCGCGATTGCCCTACTCCGCGGCGGAGGTCGCGGCGCTCGAGTACCCGGACCTCGTCGCAGACCGGGTGCGCTTGCTCAACCTCCAGCCCCCCGGGTACCTGGACGAGTTTCTGGCATCGGCGGCGGGATCTTCGCGCGGCTAGTCGGCCGCAGTTTGAGCGCCCGATTATTCTTCGTCGGGTCACAGCCGCTCGGCCAGCTCCAGGCGGGTGTCACCGTAGACCCGCTCGGGCCAGATGCGCCAGCCGGCCGGCCAGGTCAGCGGCGTGCCGTTGGCCGCGCGCTCGACGACCACGACGGTTCCCTCCCGTGCCCAGCCGCCGGTGGTCAGAGCGGCCAGAACCGCCTTGACCTCGGCGGCGTCGACGCCGTAGGGCGGGTCGGCCAGCACCAGGTCCACCGCGGACGGGGTCCCGGCCGCCACGACGGCTGCCACGGTGCCCCGGCGCAGCGTCGCACCCGCCAGACCCAGCGACTCGATGTTGCGCCCGATGACGGCTGCGGCGCGCTGGTCGGACTCCACGAACAGCGCCGACGCCGCTCCGCGCGACAGCGCCTCGAGCCCGAGCGCGCCCGAACCGGCGTAGAGGTCCAGCACCGCCAGGCCGGCCAGGTCGCGCCGCGAGGTCACGATGTTGAACAGCGATTCGCGCACCCGATCGGTGGTCGGTCTGGTTCCCCGCGGCGGCACGGCGATGCGCCGACCCCCCGCCACGCCGCCGATTATGCGGGTCAGCTGAGCACCACCAGCAGGTCGCCGCCTTCCACCTGAGCGGTGCTCGACACCGCGACCCGCTGCACGGTGCCGGCGTCGGGGGCGGTGATCGCGGCTTCCATCTTCATCGCCTCGATGGTGGCGATGGTCTGGCCGGCACTCACCCGATCGCCGTCGGACACCGAGACGGTGACCACCCCGGCGAACGGCGCGGCGATGTGGCCGGGATTGCCGCGATCGGCCTTCTCCGCGGCGGGAACGTCGCTGGCAATGCTGCGGTCGCGCACCAGCACCGGCCGCAGCTGACCGTTGATGATGCACATCACCGTGCGCATGCCGCGCTCGTCGGGTTCGGAGATGGCCTCCAGCCCGATCAGCAGCTCGACGCCGCGCTCGAGCTTGACCCGGTGCTCGTCGCCGTGCCGCAGACCGTAGAAGAACTGGTTGGCCGACAATCGCGAAGTGTCGCCGTAGGTTTCCCGGTGCTCCTCGAATTCCCTTGTCGGACCGGGGAATAGCAGCCGGTTCAGGGTGGCCTGACGCTTGGGCCCGGTCGAGGCCAGTGCGGCCTCGTCGTCCGCGGTCAGTTCCGGTGCGGGCTTGGCCGGGCGCACGGCCGGCCAGCGCCGCGGTGCGCAGCGGCTCGGGCCAGCCGCCGGGCGGGTCACCCAGCTCGCCGCGCAGGAAGCCGATCACCGATTCCGGGATGTCGAATCGCGCCGGGTCGGCGGCGAATTCGTCGGCGCTGACACCGGCGCCGACGAGTGCCAGCGCCAGGTCGCCGACCACCTTCGACGACGGCGTGACCTTGACCAGCCGGCCCAGGACCCGGTCGGCACCGGCGTAGGCCTCCTCGATCTCCTCGAACCGGTCCCCCAGCCCCAGCGCGATCGCCTGCTGGCGCAGGTTGGACAGCTGGCCGCCCGGAATCTCGTGGTGGTACACCCGTCCGGTCGGCGCGGGCAGCCCGGACTCGAAGGGCGCGTACACCTTTCGCAGCGCCTCCCAGTACGGCTCCAGGTCGCAGACCGCGGACAGCGACAGCCCGGTGTCGTACTCGGTGTGCGCGGCGGCGGCGACGATCGAGCTCGAGCGCGGGCTGGCTGGTGGTGCCCGCCATCGGCGCGGCGGCGCCGTCGACCGCGTCCGCCCCGGCCTGCCAGGCCGCCACGTAGCTGGCCAGCTGGCCGCCCGGCGTGTCGTGGGTGTGCACGTGCACGGGCAGGTCGAAGCGACTGCGCAGCGCGGTGACCAGCGTGTGCGCCGCCGGCGGCCGCAGCAGCCCGGCCATGTCCTTGATCGCCAGCACGTGCGCGCCGGCGTCGACGATCTGCTCGGCCAGCTTCAGGTAGTAGTCCAGCGTGTAGAGCCTCTCGCCCGGGTCGGACAGGTCGCCGGTGTAGCACATCGCGACTTCGGCGATCGCAGTACCGGTTTCGCGCACCGCGTCGATCGCCGGCCGCATCGACTCAACGTTGTTGAGCGCGTCGAAGATCCGGAAGATGTCGATGCCGGTGGCGGCCGCCTCCTCGCACGAACGCCGACGTGACCACCTCCGGATACGGCGTGTAGCCGACGGTGTTGCGGCCGCGCAGCAGCATCTGCAGGCAGATGTTGGGCATCCGCTCGCGCAGCGCCGCCAGCCGCTCCCACGGGTCCTCCTTCAGGAAGCGCAGCGCCACGTCGTAAGTCGCGCCGCCCCAGCACTCCACGCGACAGCAGCTGCGGCATGGTCCGCGCGATATACGGCGCCACATCAGACAATCCGCTGGTGCGCACCCGGGTGGCCAGCAGCGACTGGTGCGCGTCGCGGAACGTGGTGTCGGTGACGCCCACCGCCGGCGACTCCCGCAGCCAGCGCGCGAAACCCTCCGGGCCCAGCTCGAGCAGCCGCTGCTTGGACCCGGCCGGCGGCGCGACCTGCAGATCGACCGGGTCATATAGGGCAGCTTGTCGTGCGGGTACACCGTCGACGGCCGGGTGCCGTGCGGCTGGTTGACGGTGACGTCGGCCAGGTAGTTGAGGATCTTGGTGCCGCGGTCGGCCGAGACCGCGCGCGGTCAGCAGCTGCGGGCGCTCGTCGATGAACGAGGTGGTGACCCGGCCGGCCTGGAAGTCCGGATCGTCCAGAACCGCTTGCAGGAACGGGATATTCGTCGACACCCCGCGAATCCGGAACTCCGCGATGCGCCCGGCGCGCCCTGGCCACCGCGGTCGGGAAGTCACGGCCCCGGCAGGTCAGCTTGACCAGCATCGAGTCGAAGTGCGCGCTGATCTCGGCGCCGAGGTTGGTGCCGCCGTCCAGCCGGATGCCCGCGCCGCCGGGCGAGCGGTACGCGGTGATCCGGCCGGTGTCGGGCCGGAAGCCGTTGGCGGGGTCCTCGGTGGTGATCCGGCACTGCAGCGCGGCGCCGCGCGGTGCGATCGGTCCTGCTGCCGCAGGCCCAGGTCGGCGAGCGTCTCCCCGGCGGCGATGCGCAGCTGGCTGGAACCAGGTCGACGTCGGTGATCTCCTCGGTCACGGTGTGCTCCACCTGGATGCGCGGATTCATCTCGATGAAGACGTGATGGCCGTTCTCGTCGAGCAGGAACTCGACGGTGCCGGCGCTGCTGTAGCCGATCTGCCGGGCGAAGGCGACCGCGTCGCCGCACATCCTGGCGCGCAGTTCGGGGTCCAGGTTCGGCGCGGGCGCGAGCTCGATCGACCTTCTGATGGCGGCGCTGCACGCTGCAGTCGCGCTCGAACAGGTGGATCACGTTGCCCTGGGCGTCGGCCAGGATCTGCACCTCGATGTGGCGCGGGTTGAGCACCGCCTGCTCCAGGAACACCGTCGGGTCGCCGAACGCCGACTCGGCTTCGCGGCTGGCGGCCTCGATCGCCTCGGGCAGCGCCGCGGGGTCGCTGACGCGGCGCATGCCGCGCCCGCCGCCGCCGGCGACCGCCTTGACGAACAACGGAAACCGCATTGCCGTCGCCGCCGATACCAGGTCGTCCACCGAGGCCGACGGCTTCGAGGACGCCAGCACCGGCAGCCCGGCTTCGCGGGCGGCGGCGATCGCGCGGGCCTTGTTGCCGGTCAGCTCGAGCACTTCGGCGCCAGGGCCGACGAACGTGATGCCGGCGGCCGCGCATGCCGCGGCCAGATCGGGGTTCTCCGACAGGAACCCGTAGCCCGGGTAGATGGCGTCGGCGCCGGCACGGCGGGCCGTTTCGACGATCTCGTCGACGGACAGGTAGGCCCGCACCGGGTGGCCGACTTCGCCGATCTGGTAGGACTCGTCGGCCTTGAGCCGGTGCTGCGAGTTGCGGTCCTCGTAGGGGTAGACCGCCACGGTGCCGATGCCGAGTTCGTAGGCGGCGCGGAAGGCGCGGATCGCGATCTCCCCGCGATTGGCGACCAGCACTTTGGAGATCACGGGTAGCCCCTTAACGCCGGTTATTTATAGAAGTGTCGACCAATAATTCCAGAACCGCACCATGATCAGCAGAAACACCGCGGTGAACCACAGCGTGACAAGCGACCATCGCCATTGGTAGAGCACTCGCGCTACCGTGCTGTCCCCGCGGTCGAGCACAGGACGAAACACGATGAACGCGAGCACCACCAGCAGCGGGATGGTGACCGCCCAGACCACCATGCAATACGGGCACAACGCCCCGATGCGGTACAGACTCTGGAAGATCAGCCAGTGCACCATCGCCGCACCGATCAGCGTCCCGAGCGTCAGTCCGATCCAATACCATTGGGGCAGTCGAACTTTCGTCACCGCCAACACACCGGTGACCAGCACCACGGTGAAGCCCACCAGGCCGAGCAGCGGATTGGGAAAGCCCAGCACCGACGCCTGCGGCGTCGTCATCACCGAGCCGCAGGACACGATCGGGTTGAGATTGCACGACGGCACGTAATGGGGATTGAGAAGAATCTTGAACTTCTCGACGGTCAGCGCCATCGCGGCGACCAAGCCGATCACGCCGGCGATCAGCACCCACCAGGCGCTTGGGGCGGGCACCCGCACGCCGCGCGCCGAAGCCGGTGCGACGTCGCCGGGCCGCCCTGAATGCTCTGAATGTTCAGCAGGCTGAGCAGGTTCAGCAGGATCAGCAGGATCAGCCGACACCGGGATGGTCACCCGGCCGCAGGAGCCGCAGCGGTGTCGATGCCCGGAACGTCACCCACGATTTGCTTGATCTTGGTGACCATGTCGTCCGGCGTCGTTGGCTCGTATTTGGTGCCGTTGATCCTGATCGTCGGGGTTGCGCACACCTTCGTCAGCTCACACTCGCCGACGACCTTGGCGACGTACTTGCCGCTGTTGACGCAATCCGGCACCTTGCCCACTACGCCGGCCTCGCGGGCAAGCTCGACCAGCCGCGCGTTGTCGGGGAAGCTCGTGCCGTTCTCCTTGGGCTGGATGTCCGGACTGAACAGCGCGGTGTGGAAACGGCGGAACGCATCGATGGACTCATCGGCGACGCACATCGCCGCCGCGCCGGCACGCGATGAATAGTTCTGGTTGCTCGGGCTGTCCAGGATGGCCACCATCGAGTAGTCAGCGGCGACCGCACCGATGTCGATGAGCTTGGACACGGTGGGCCCGAAAGTCTGCTCGAAATGAGCGCACATGGGACACAGAAAGTCCTCGTAAAGGGTCACCACCGCCTTGGGGTTGTTGCTCCCGGGCTGGGTGACCAGCTTGCTCGACGTCACCCGCACGGTGTCGCCGGCGTCGGCCGGCTTCTTGTGATTCGTGGTCACGATGTAGAACACGAGGGCGACCGCGAAGATCACGACCACAGCGGTGGCCGCGATCGGGACGAGTCGGCTGGACCTGCCGCCGGCGGACTTCAGGTCGATTCGCGCGGGGCGTTTGGGTTTGTCGGCCACAGGTTCGCTGATCCTCACGTGTCAAGGCTTGTCCCGATCCCGATGGTGGTGGTCGGGCGACGGCGCCTCTAGAGTACCGGCGGCCTTGACTTGAGTGGTCTCAGGTGGTTACGCCCGGCTTAGGTGAGCCCGCAACGCGGAGACCAGCTCGCTCGTGGCGTTGGCGCTGTCGCCGCCGAGCGGGAAAAAATTGGCGAAGCCGTGAGTTAGCGAACCCATGCGCCGCAGGTCCACCGCGGTTCCGGCGGCTCGCAGCGCCGCAGCGTACTTTTCGCCTTCGTCACGCAACGGGTCGAAACCCGCGACCGCGATGAGTGCCGGCGCAAGTCCGGACAGTGACTCGGCCAGCAGCGGCGAGACCCGGGGATCCGTCGTCTCAAGACCCGAAGCCCGCAGGTATCCGGCCTCGAACCAATCTATGTCCCGCCTGGTCAGCAAAAAGCCATCGGCGAACAGGCTCATCGAGCGGGTGTGCCCGGACAAGTCGGTCCGCGGATAGATCAGCCACTGCAGCACCGGGGTCGGGCCCCCGGCGTCGCGGGCCAGTTGGCATACGACCGCCGACAGGGTGCCGCCCGCACTGTCCCCGCCGACCGCGACGCGCCTGGGGTCCGCGCCCAATTCAGCGGCGTGTTCGCAGGCCCACTCAAACGCCGCGAAAGCATCCTCGACCGCGGCCGGGGCGGGGTGCTCGGGAGCCAGCCGGTAGTCGATGGACAGGACGTGGATGCCGGCGTCGCGGCAGGTCAACCGGCACAGGGCGTCGTGGGTGTCCAGGTCGCCCATCGTCCAGGCGCCGCCGTGGTAGAAGACCAGCAGCGGCGCGGCCCCGACACCGGAGGCGCCGCCCGGGCGGTAGTGCCGCGCCGGGATGTAGCCCGCTGGTCCGGGCAGCGATTTGTCCTCGACGTCGACGTGAATCTGCGGCCCGGGAAGCGAAAGAATCTTCTCGCGCATCTGGGCACGCGTCGCGGCCACATCGGCCACGACGGCCGTGCCCTCGATGCCGGCCAGCCGCAGACCCGACAGCATCAGCTGCAGCGTCGGATCGAGCGTATTGCCGTCGATGACGATCGCACGACCACCCGACAGCAACCGCTTGGCCGGCGAGGGTATCCACGGAATGACCTTGACGCCAACGGTGCTCACCATCGCCTGGATGCGAGTTGCCCACGCACCTAACGGGCGCCTCGCTCCAGCATGGAGGTCCTGCGCGCCGGTCAGACTTTTGGTCATCCGCGACTCCCTCGAATAAAACTTCGTAACGCGTAGCGACGGCAATTCGATACCACGCCGTCGGGCTCGGAGTTCCCGGATCGAGCCGGCGGAAACCGAGCAGGCGACACGCGCCGCGCTGCGCGCTGGTTACCTGCATATCGACAACGCGGCCGCCTACCGCATCGAACGGGAGACCGGGCGGGCCACCGCCGATTCCGACATACCCAGCGCCCAACACTACGTCGTAACCGAGTTGTGGAATACCGACCAGGGCCCCAGGGGGTGGTCGCGGCGGCCCACAAACTGGGCGAATGCCCGCCCAGGTGTTGATTAGGTGGGATATTCAACTCGGTAATATCCTCATTCCCAAGTCGGTGAACCCATCACGATTGCGAGCAACTTCGATGTGTTCGATTTCGAGCTCAGCGCGGCCGAAATTGCATCGATCTCCTCGCTGGATGACGGAACTAGGCTTGACTCCAACCCAGCCGTAACCCACGAACCTTCACAGACAGGTGAACCACATTGACCGCCGAGCCGGGCGCCAACGTTCCACTCATAGCTCTCAATGACGAGAACACGATGCCGGTGCTCGGCCTCGGCGTCGGGGAATTGTCCGAAGACGAGGCCGAGCGCGCGGTTTCGGCGGCGCTGGAAATCGGCTGCCGGCTCATCGACACCGCCGCGGCCTACGGCAACGAGGCGGCAGTCGGCCGGGCGATTGCGGCCTCCGGCATTCCCCGCGCGGAATTGTTTGTGACCACCAAGCTCGCCACCGAGGACCAGGGATTCGCCGGCGCGTCGGAGGCCTGCACAGCCAGCCTGGAGCGACTCGGCCTGGACTACGTCGACCTCTACCTGGTGCACTGGCCCGCCCCGACCCTGGGCAACTACGTGGACGCGTGGGGCGGGATGATCCAATGCCGCGGCGAGGGATTTGCCCGTTCCATCGGGGTTGCCAACTTTACCGGAGAACACCTCGAGATGGCTATTGACCTGGCTTTTTACACGCCGGCGGTCAACCAGATCGAGCTGCACCCGTTGCTCAACCAGAGCGAGATGCGCAAGGTGAACGCCCAGCACAATGTCGTCACGCAGTCCTACACGCCGCTGGTTCTGGGCAGGCTGATGGACAACCCGACGGTGGCCTCCGTCGCCGGCGAATACGGCAAGACGCCCGCGCAGGTGCTGCTGCGGTGGAACGTGCAGCTGGGGAACGCCGTCGTCTTTCGCTCGTCCAAACCCGAGCGCATCGCGAGCAACCTCGATGTGTTCGACTTCAAATTGGCCGGCGAGCACATGGACGCGATCAACGCACTCGACGACGGTACCCGGGTGCGCCCGGATCCGATGACCTACACCGGCAGCTGACGGTTACCCCGTCGGACACGTGGCGGCGGCCCGGCGCAGGACGTCGACCGAGCCCTGCTCCACCGGCAGTGCGTAACCACGCACCACGGCGATGAACTGCATGGCGTACTGACACGCGAACGCGCCGTTGGGCGGCATCCAACCGGCCGGCGGCAGATCGCCCTTGTCCTGATTGGCTTGGCCGTCGACGGCCAGCAGGTTGGCCGGATCATTGGCGAACCGCTTCCGCTCGGCGTCCGGCCACCCGGAGGCCCCCATGTCCCAGGCGTATGCGAGCGGCACGATGTGGTCGATCTGCACCGATTCGCCGACTTTGGCGCCGCGCTGAAAAACGATGGTGGTGTTGGTGTACGGGTCGTGCAAGGTACCGGTGGCCACCGCGTTCGGACACCGCTTGATCGACACGTACGTCTTGTCGACGAGATCGCGGTTGAGGATGTCGTCGCGGGTGTCACAGCCGTTGTGTCCGAGCGGAGCGTCGTTGTCGTCGTCCCAGGCGTCGCCGTACGCCGACCTGTGGTAGTCGTAGCGGTGGGCCCGCGCCGGCAGCACGACGATGCCCGCCAACACATCGGTACCGGGTTGGACGGTCGGTACGTCGGCGCGCGCGACGACGTCAGCCGCGTGCCTGGCCGCCGACGATCCGAGCGTCTGATAGGCGACCACCGACGCGAGCAGAGCGACCGCCGACAGCCACAGCAGCACCTTCCGGTTCATGCTTTGTCCAGATATTCGATGCGGTCGGTATCGATGAATCGTGCGGCCAGCACCGGCAATCCGGGGTGCGGGTCATCGTAGGCGCGGATGCAGAAGTCCCTGGCGGACTCGATGAACACCAGGTGGTCTGCCAGCGAGAGCAGCCGCAGGGTGATCGCCTTACCGGATTGGTTGCGGCCCAGCACATCTCCCTCCCGGCGCTCCTTGAGGTCCAAGTCGGCGAGGGCGAAACCGTCCATGGTCTGGGCGACGGCTCGCAGCCGCTCGCCGGCCGGCGATCCCGGCGAGACCCAGCTGGCCAGCAGGCAGAGGCTCGGATGCTCACCCCGGCCGATGCGGCCGCGCAGCTGATGCAGCTGGCTGATCCCGAACCGGTCGGCATCCATCACGAGCATCACCGTGGCGTTGGGGATATCGACGCCGACCTCAATGACGGTGGTGCACACCAGCACATCGATTTCGCCCGCGCGGAAGGCAGCCATGGCGGCGTCCTTCTCGTCGGCAGACAACCGCCCATGCATAAGCGCCAGCCGCAGGTCCGCCAGCACACCCCAACGCAAGCGGTCGAAGAGACCCACCACGGTCTCAGATGGTCGGCCGCCCTCCCCCCCTTTTTGGGGGTCGTCAGTCTCGTCGATCCGCGGCGCGACCACGTAGGCCTGGCGGCCGGCCCTGACCTCCTCGATGATGCGCTGCCAGGCGCGGTCGAGCCAGGTGGGCTTGTCCCTGACGTAAATGACGCTGGACTTGATCGGCTGGCGCCCGCGCGGAAGTTCACGCAGCGTCGAGGTTTCCAGATCGCCGTACACCGTGAGCGCGACGGTGCGCGGTATCGGCGTTGCCGTCATCACCAGCAGGTGCGGCGTGATTCCGGCGCGAGCCTTGGCGCGCAACTGGTCTCGTTGCTCGACCCCGAACCGGTGTTGTTCGTCGACCACCACCATCCCGAGGTTGTCGAACTCCACCGCATCCTGGAGCAGGGCGTGGGTGCCGACGACGATGCCGGCCTGACCGCTCGCCACCTCGTCGCGGACCTGCTTTTTTTGCGCAGCGGTCATCGAGCCGGTGAGCAGCACCACCCGGGTGGCGTCGTCAGATCCACCCAGCTGGCCCCCCATCGCCAGCGGCCCGAGCACGTCGCTGATCGATCGAAGATGTTGTGCTGCAAGAACTTCCGTTGGCGCCAGCAGCGCGCACTGGTAGCCCGCGTCGACCATCTGCAGCATCGCCAGCACCGCGACGATGGTCTTGCCGGAACCGACTTCGCCCTGCAACAGACGGTTCAGTGGGCGGGTCGCCATCAGCTCCATGGACAGCACGTCGAGCACCTCGCCCTGGCCCGCCGTCAGCTCGAACGGCAACCGCTCCAACAGCTGGGCCGCCAGGCCGTTGGGCCGCTTCGGCGCGGGCGGCCCGGATTGCGATAACTCGCCACGCCGGCGGGCCACCAGCGCCCACTGCAGGCCCAAGGCTTCGTCGAAGGTCAGGCGTTCGCGCGCGCGCCTGCGTTCGTGCTCGCTTTCCGAGAGATGGATGGCGCGCAGCGCCTCGTCCTCGGAGACCAGGCCAAGCTCAGCGCGCAGGTCGTCGGGCACCGGGTCTTCCACCGGATCCAGCACGTCGAGTACCTGGCGCACGCAGGCAAAGATGTCCCAGCTCTGCATTTTCGTGCTGGCCGGATAGATCGCGAAGAAGCGGCCTTCGTACGCCGACTGCACCTCCTCGCTGCTCACCGCTCCCGAGGCGTCGGCGATCTTCTTCAGCGACCGGGTGCCGTAGGTCTTTCCCTCCGGTGATTCGAGGATGAGAAATGCCGGATGAGTCAGCTGCATGGCTCCCCGGAAATACCCCACTTCCCCGGAGAGCATCACTTTGGCGTGTTTGACGAGGTCCTTTTTGATGAAGTTCGCGTTGAAGAACGTGGCGGTCACCTTGCTGCGTCCGGTTCCGACCGTGATGCGGTGACACAACCGATTCGGGGTCTTCTTCATCGGAAACGTCTCCGTAGCGGCGATCGTGTCGACGATCGTGATGTGCTCGCCTTCTTCGGGCCGCTCGTCGGCACCGCGCACAGCCGCACCCTCGGTGTAGCCGCGCGGGTAGTGCCGCAGCAGGTCGTCGACCGTCCGGATGCCGAACAACTCCTCGAGGAGACCGGGTGACTTGCCGCCGATCACGTACTCCAGCCGGTCGGTGAGTGAGGCCACGGCTACTCCACCCCGATCAGCAGTGCGTCACCGCGATGCCCGGTGCGGTAGGTCACCAGCTCGGTTCCCGGGTGATAGTCGTGCACGTGGTCTTGGAGGAGCCCGCCCACCGTGGCGTTTTCGTCGTCCCTATCGATGGCCTCGATCTCAGAGCCCACCAGCACCGTCACCAGGTCACCGCCCGACGCCAGCAGCAGGTCGAGCAGGCCGATCGCCGCGGTTGCCGCATCCGCGGCCACGATCAGGACCTCGTCCCCCGCGATGCCCAGGCCGTCGCCGGGCTGACAGCGTCCGGCCCAGGTCAACGCGCTCTCGGTAGCGATTCGCACCGATCCGTGCCGGGTAGCACCGGCGGCGCGGGCCATGCTGTAGCCGTCGTCGACCGCCTGCCGGTCCGGCTCGTGCACGGCCAGCGCGGCCAGCCCCTGCACCATGGAGCCGGTCGGTATCGGCACCACGTCGATGCCCCAGCCGATGGCCGCGGTGCAGCCGGCCACCAGCTCCTCGGCGGCCACGTACCCGTTGGGCAGCACCATCACCTGCGCGGCGTCGCTGTCCACCACGGCCCGCACCAACTGGTGAGCGCTGATCGGCGTCCCGGCTGACCGGGTTGCAGCACGCAGGCGCCCTCGCCGGCGAACAACTCGGCGGCTCCGTCGCCGTCGACAACCGCGAGCACCGCCCTTTCCCGCGTCCAGCCGCCGGCGGGCAGCCCGGCGGCGCCGGAGCTCAGGGCCGAGATGACGATCCGGCTGAGCTGGCCGGCGACCAGTCCGGCTTCAACGGCAGCGCCGGCGTCGTCGGTGTGCACGTGCACCGAGTAACTGCCGTGGGCCGCCGACGGCGCGGCCGCGATGGCCACCGATTCACCCAACTCCCCGAGCCGATCCCGCAGCGCGTCCGCGGCGACAGGATCACAACCGTCCAGCAGGTACATCACCTCGAATTGCGGCGCGTGGCGTCCGGCGTCCCCATCCGCCAGGTCGGGCGAGGGCGTCCGCGGCGACAGCTCGTAGACCGTGCGGGCGGGCGCCTGTCCGGCGACCGTCGAGCGCAGTGCGTCCAACAGGACCAGCAGGCCCCGTCCGCCGGCGTCGACCGCACCGGCGTCGGCGAGGACGTCGAGCTGCTCGGTGGTCTTCTCCAGCGCGACAACCGCCGCATCGCCGGCGGCGATGGTGGCTCTGGCCAGGCCTTCCCCGCCGTCGGCGCACGCCTGGACGGCGTCGGCGGCGGCCCGTAACACCGAGACAATGGTCCCTGGGATCTCCTCACCGCCCATCGAGATGATGACCAGCTCGACGCCGCGCCGCAACGCAGCCCCGAGCAGGGCGGCGTCGATATCGGAAAGTTGGCCACCGGAGTCGGCGGCCGCAATCGCGGTGACGTCGGCGATGCCGCGCAGGATCTGGGACAGGATCACCCCCGAGTTCCCGCGGGCACCGTTGAGCGCACCCGCCGACAGGGCGGCCGCGACCTGGGCGACGTCGCGGTGCCGGCCCTGCGTATCGGCCCCCGAATTGGCTCCCGCATTGGCGCCCGCATTGGCCTCAGCCAGTGCGGAACGCATGGTGAACAGCATGTTCGCGCCTGTGTCGGAATCCGCGATCGGGAACACATTGAGCCGGTTGATCTCGTCGATGTGGGTGATCAAGTCGCTGATGACGGCGTGCGCCCAATCGAGCAGGGCCGAGGTGTCCAGCAGCCGATCCGACGTGCCCAGTGCTGACCCACCTCCTCCGCGCCAGCACCCGCCGGCCTGCTCGAAACCCGCGTATTCAGCCTAGCCAGGGGGGCGACAACACCGGTGGTACGTGGCCGGCAAGTGTTGATCGTTTTGGTGGTTGCTTAAGACAGTCGGTATCCTGGTCAGGCCCGGGACGGCCCGGGCTGTCCGGGCTCCCCGATGTGCGAGTTGCCGGACCCCGATACTTGAGGAGTTTGAACAATGGCCGCTGTGTGCGACATCTGCGGGAAAGGTCCCGGCTTTGGCAAGTCGGTGTCACACTCCCACCGCCGCACTAGCCGCCGGTGGAACCCCAACGTCCAGACCGTGCACGTCGTGACGCGTCCGGGCGGCAACAGGAAGCGGCTCAACGCCTGCGCGTCCTGCATCAAGGCCGGCAAGGTCACCCGCGGCTAAACGGCCGCGCGCTGTCTGCCGAGTGCAACCAGTGCGAAAAATCAGGCCGGCGAAAGATCGCCTTGGGCTCACGCTCGGCGAAACCGCAGGCGGTCCTGGTGGTGATTCGCCGAGTCGGCTGCCGGCGCAACTATGGCGGCCGCACCACGATGACGGTTTTGCCCGCGCGCCGATCGCGGCGCCGGCCGCTCTCGAATGCCTCCCGGCCCCGGTCGAGCGGAAACGTCTCCGCGATTTCTACACGTAGCCGGCCCTTCGGCGAGTCACCGTCGACAAGCGCGGCGAGTTGGTTGAGCTGGTCCCGATTTGGGGTGACGATGAAAAATGTTGCGGTGACACCGCATTCGTCGGCTCTGCCCGCCCGCGGGGGAGCCGAAAGGGTGATCAGCCGTCCGCCCCGGCGCAGCACACCGAAAGACCGGTCCAGCGTCTCACCGCCGACGGTGTCGATCACGACATCGTAAGGGGGGTCGTAGGCGGGGTTGTTTTCGTCGAAAGCCGCGGAGCGCGTGTCGATTACCCGCTCAGCGCCCAAGCCGCGGACGAGCTCGCCGGCATCGCTGCGAATGGTCGCGGTGACCCGCGCGCCGAGGATGGCGGCCAGTTGCACCGTCAGGGCTCCGACCCCGCCGGCCCCGCCGTGCACCAGCACGGCCTCTCCGGGCCGCACCGCGGCGTGGTCGACCAGCGCCTGCAGGGCGGTCAACCCGGCCAGCGGCAACGCCGCGGCGACGGCATGCGACACCGCCACCGGCTTGGCCGCCAGGTCGGCCGCCGGCACCGCGACGAAATCGGCGGCCGCGCCGTCGCGATCGAACCCGATCAATCCGTACACGTTGTCGCCTGGCTTGAAATCCGCTACATCCGAGGCAACTTCAGATACCACCCCGGATACTTCGTGCGACGGGATCACCGGTGTGCGGCTGACGCCGTCGCGGGTCCACGTCTCCTCCCAGGTCAGCTCGTCGAATGTGATTGCCGCGGCGTGCACCGCCACCAGCACCTCCCCGGCCGCGGGAACCGGCACCGGCGCGGGCTCGACTGCCAGCACCTCCGGGCCGCCCCGGTGGTGCGCGCGCAGGGCCCTCATCTCGGTCAGGACAATCGCCAATCGATCGGGTCGGCGCCCATTCCGGCGAGTAATTCGTTGGCGCGGCTGAACGGACGAGAGCCGAAGAACCCGCGCGATGCCGACAACGGCGAGGGGTGCGGCGACTCGATCGCGACGCAATTGCCGGCGGCCAGCATTGGCTTGAGGGTGGACGCGTCGCGGCCCCACAGGATCGCCACCATCGGCTGTGCGCGGGCGGCCAGCGCACGGATTGCGCACTCCGTGACCGCTTCCCAGCCCTTGCCGCGGTGCGACGCCGGATTGCTCGGCCGCACCGTGAGCACCCTGTTCAACAGCAGCACGCCGCGCTGCGCCCACGGCGTCAGGTCGCCGCACGAGGGCTTCGGATAGCCCAGGTCGGCGGTGTACTCGCCGAAAATGTTCTCCAGACTGCGGGGCAGCGGCCGCACATCGGGGGCCACCGAGAAGCTCAGGCCCACAGCATGTCCGGGCGTCGGGTAGGGATCTTGCCCGACGATCAGGACCCTGACTTCATCGAATGGGAAGGTGAAGGCGCGCAACACATTCGGCCCCGCAGGCAGGTACCTGCGCCCGGCCGCGATCTCGGTGCGCAGGAACTGCCCCATCTCGGCTACCTGCTCGGCCACCGGCTCCAGCGCGCCCGCCCACCCCAGCTCGACGAGTTCACTCAACGGGCGCGCCGTCACTGCAGGCCCTGCACCAGCAGCACCACCGTGTCGGCGCCCACGCGGCGATCCTTCGCGATTTCCTCGTATTGCGGCGATTGCACCAACGCCCGAAACGCCGCCTCGTCGGGAAAGGACATCAGCACCACCTTCTCGCGGTCCGACTTCCCTTCTACGACTTTGGGCGACTCATCGGAGGCCAGCAGCGTTCCCGGATGACGACGGAAAACATCCATGAACCTCGCCTGATACCGGTCGTAGGCTGCTCGGTCGGTGAACCTCAACTGGGCGATGGCGTAGACGGTCACGCTGATATTAAAAGCCACCCTAACCGTTGAACGACTGCCAGCCCGCGTACCCATGCCACTCCTCGCCGTCGACGAGCACGCGGGCCGGCCCGTCGGACACCCGCCCGATGGCCCGCCAGCCGGCCGGGACCGGACCGGCAAAACAGGCCACCAGGGCGTGGTCTTCACCACCGCCCAGCACCCAGGGCCACGGGTCCGCGCCCACGGCCGCCGCCGGCGCGGTCAGCGCGGCATGGTCGGCGGCCAGTGCCGCGGTGGACAGGTCGATCGCCACCCCGGATGCCTCCGCGACGTGGCGCAGATCGGCGATCAGACCGTCGGAGACGTCGATCATGGCCTGTGCCCCGGCGGCCGCGGCCACCGCCCCCTGGCCATAAGGCGGCTGCGGCACCAGATGACGGCGCCTCAGTTCGTCTAGGCCCTCAATGCCGTCAATTCCCTCAATACCGTTGTGCCACAGGGCGTACCCGGCGGCCGAGCGGCCCAGTTCGCCGGCCACCGCAACCATCGAGCCCGCTTTCGCGCCCGAACGCAACACCGGCGCGCGACCGTCCAGGTCACCCAGCACCGTCACCGACAGCACCCACTGTGGGCAGCTGACCAGATCGCCGCCGACGATCCCGGCGCCGATGCGCCCCGCCTCGTCCCACATGCCGTCGGCCAGCGCCGCCACCTGTGCTGCGGGGGTGTCACCGGGCGCGCCGAAGCCCACCACGAACGCGCTGGTGCGCGCGCCCATCGCCTCGATGTCGGCGGCGTTTTGGGCAATCGCCTTGCGGCCGAGGTCGTGGGGTGTCGACCAGTCCAGCCGAAAGTGCCGATCCTGTACCAGCATGTCGGTGGACACCACGGTGCGGCCGTCGCCGGCAACCACCACCGCCGCGTCGTCGCCGGGCCCGAGCGCGACGGTGTCGGGCTGCACCCGGCCCCGCACCAACTGATCGATTACGGCGAACTCGCCGAGTTGCCGCAGGGTCACGGACTCTCCCGCTGCGTCATCGCGCACGCGACCTCCTCCGGCCAGCGGTAAGTTAAGACCCTGCGTGCGAGCGGACCCCGCGATTTGAAGCCAGTTTAAAGCCAGTTTAAAAGAGTCGGAGGTGGCCACCAGGTGACGGCCGACCCCCCTGGCGACCTCGATCCCGATGCCGATCCCGACGCGGGCGGGCCGCCGCGCGCCCTGATCTTCGCCGCGGTGGCGCTGGCCGTCGCGACAATCGGCACAATCCTAGTCCTCGCGGCAACCCACCAGGCACCGCAGCAGCCGGTCGCCGTCGCCGCCGTCGCGGGCCCCGCAGGCCGGCAGCCCCGCTTGCCAGGCATTGGCGCGGGCGCTGCCGCAGCGGCTCGGGGATTATCAACGCGCGGCGCTGGCGCAACCGGCGCCCGAAGGCGCGACCGCCTGGCGGGCCGGCCCGGACAGCGAGCCGGTGGTGTTGCGCTGTGGCCTCGACCGCCCGGCCGACTTCGTGGTGGGATCCCCGATCCAGATCGTCGACCGGGTGCAGTGGTTCGAGGTGAGAGATCAAGCGCAATCCGCCGGCGCGGGCAGATCCACCTGGTACGCCGTGGACCGACCCGTATACGTGGCGCTGACGCTGCCGGCCGGATCGGGGCCGACTCCCATCCAGGAGCTCTCCGAGGTGATCGACCGCACCATCGCTGCGGTGCCCATCAGTCCGGCGCCCGCGCGTTAGCCGAAGTTCCGACTAGCGCAGACCCACACCGCGGGCCAGCGCCGTCTCGACCATGGTCGCCAACAGCGTCGGGTAGTCGACGCCGCTGGCCGCCCACATCCGCGGATACATCGAGATCGTGGTGAATCCGGGCATCGTGTTGATCTCGTTGATCACCGGCCCGTCGTCGGTGAGGAAGAAGTCGACCCGGGCCAGGCCCTGGCAGTCGATCGCGCGTGAACGCCCGGATCGCCAACTGCCGCACCGCGTCGGCGACGTCGTCGTCGATCTTGGCGGGCACGTCCAATTCGGCTGCGTCGTCGAGGTATTTGGTCGCGAAGTCGTAGAAGCCGTCCTCGCGGCCGCGCACCCCGGCCACCCGGATCTCCCCCACGGTGCTGGCTTCGACTGTGCCGTCGGGCATTTCGAGCACGCCGCATTCCAGTTCACGGCCGCTGATCGCCGCCTCGACGATCACCTTCGGGTCGTGCCGGCGGGCATTGGCGATCGCGGCGGGCAACTCGTCCCAGCTCGGCACCCGGCTGACGCCGATCGACGAACCGCCGCGCGCGGGTTTGACGAACACCGGCAAGCCCAGCCGCTCGCGCTCCTCGAGATGCAGCGTCGGCTGCGACGGACGCAGCACCGCGTGGGCGCCGACCGGCAGTCCCTCGGCGGCGAGCAGCTTCTTGGTGAATTCCTTGTCCATGCCGGCGGCGCTGGCCAGCACGCCGGCACCGACGTAGGGAACCCCGGCGAGCTCGAGCAGCCCCTGGATGGTGCCGTCCTCGCCGTAGGGGCCGTGCAGCACCGGGAACACCACGTCGACCGACGACAGGACTTCTCCGGCATTGGGTCCGGCATTGGGTCCGCATCGGGCCGGCATCGGTCCGGCATTGGGTCCAGCAGAAGACGAGAGCTACACCAACTGGCCGCCGCGGCGCGGATCGGCCGGCAGCGCCAGCTCGGTGCCCGATTCGGGGCTCACCTCGGGAAGTTGGCGGTTGGTGATCGCCAGCGCATCCGGGTCGCCGTCGGTGAGCACCCACGAGCCTTCCGGGGTGATGCCGACGGCGACCACCTCGAACCGCTGCGGGTCGAGATTGCGCAGGATGCTGCCCGCGGACACGCACGAGATGGCGTGCTCGTTGCTGCGCCCACCGAAAACAACGGCGACTCGCACGCGGTCACCGCGTGATCCGGGGCGCCCAGTAGGCCGATCGCTGGCAGTCACAACCTAGAGAGGTTACCGGTTCAGCCGCGCGTACGTCGGGTCAGGAGCCCTAGCTGCGGTTTCAGCCTCGACGGGGCCGGAGTCGGCTCATTCGGGCTTCGTGCTGCGGCCCAGCAGCAGAGCCATCGCCTGGTCCACCGACAGCCCCCTGTGGCAGACCCGGTGCACCGCGTCGGTGAGCGGCATCTCGACGTCGTAACTGGACGCCAGGGCCAGCACCGACTCACTCGACGTCACCCCCTCGACGACGTGGCCGTCCTTTCTGCAACGCCGACTCCATGGTTGCCCCCCGCCCCAGGCGTTCCCCCATCGAGCGGTTACGCGAGTGCGGCGAGGTGCAGGTGGCCACCAGGTCACCCACCCCGGCCAGACCGGCCAGCGTCGCGCCCTTGGCGCCGAGCGCGATGCCCAGCCGCATGATCTCCGCCAGGCCCCGGGTGATGATCGCCGCCGCCGTGTTCTCCCCCAGGCCGACGCCCGCCGCCATCCCGCACGCGAGCGCGATGACGTTCTTGCAGGCCCCGCCGATCTCGGTGCCGACCACATCGGCTATTGGTGTACGGGCGGAAGTACCCGCTGTTCAGCATGCGTTGCAAGGCCACCGCGCGGCCGGAGTCGCTGCACGCGATGACGGTGGCCGCGGGCTGGCACTGGGCGATCTCACTGGCCAGGTTGGGCCCCGAGATCACCGCGACCTGTGCCGGGTCCGCTCCGGTCACCGAAATGATGACCTGGCTCATCCGCATCAGGGTGCCCAGCTCGATGCCCTTGGCCAGACTGACCAGCGTCGCGCCCTCGTGTAACAACCCTTCAAAAGCCTTCCATTGCTCGAGATTGGCCCGCAGCATCTGCGCCGGCACCCCCAGCAGCACCGTCGACGCGCCGTGCAGCGCCTCCTCGGCATCGGCGGTGGCACGGATGGCGGGCGGCAACGAGCGTTCCGGGCAAGTAGTCAGGGTTGTAGCGGGTGGCATTGATCTGCTCGGCGACTTCGGGTCGCCGCGCCCACAGCGTCACTCCTTCTGGCCCGCCCGCCTCGGCGAGCACCTTGGCCAGAGCCGTGCCCCATGCGCCGGCACCCATCACCGCGACGGCGCCTCCCGTGCTGGCCATCTAGCACCCCCGTCCGTCGTCGAGCGTTCGTTGCATCGCCTTGCCGGCGCTTGCAGCCATTAGCCCGCATGCTCCGAGCGCGGGCACCGACCCGGCGATCGCCGCTGGCAGGATGGCCTCATGAACGGCACACGAGCCGAGGGCGCGGGTGATGTCGGCTTGATCATCGCCGTCAAGCGGCTGGCCGCGGCCAAGACCAGACTGGCACCGGTCTTTTCGGCGTCGGACCCGGGAGAGCGTGGTGCTGGCCATGCTGGTCGACACCCTGACCGCGGCGTCACGCGCCGGGTCGGTGCGCTCGATCACCGTTGTCACGCCCGACGAGGCCGCCGCGGCTGCGGCGGCCGAACTCGGCGCGCACGTGCTGGCCGACCCGACGCCCCAGGGCCATCCCGATCCGCTGAACAACGCCATCGCGGCCGCCGAAAGCGCGTTAGTCGAGTCCTTCTCCAATGCCGATCATTATCCAATGTTGTTGTGCTGCAAGGTGATTTGCCCGCATTGCAAACACAGGAACTGGCCGAGGCGATCGCCGCCGCACGACACCATAAGCGCAGTTTCGTCGCCGACCGACTGGGCACCGGAACCTCGGCACTCTTTGCGTTCGGAACCACGCTCGACCCGCAATTCGGGCCGGATTCGGCCGCGCGGCATCGCCATTCGGGCGCGATCGAGCTGACGGGCGCCTGGCCCGGTCTGCGATGCGATGTCGACACACCCGCCGACATGGCGGCGGCCCGCCGTCTCGGCGTTGGGGCCGCGACCGCGCGCACCGTCGCGCACCTTAGACCGGGTCAGAGCGGTTCAACCAGGCGCCTGTCCGGTGGGTGAACGGCACGCCAACGGCGGGTGGATGTCCATTGGGCGCTGGCCGCACAACGGGGCGATGAGCGATGATCACTTGGTGACCGAAATCGAAGCTGAAGCGCGCCCCGAAGAAACCACATGGCACGACGACGAATCGGCGGTGACAGCGCCACCCGCCGCGACGGCCGCCGCGTTCAACGACGCGCTGCCAGAGGACCGTTACCTCAACCGGGAACTGAGCTGGCTGGACTTCAACGCCCGGGTGCTCGCGCTCGCCGCCGACAACTCACTGCCGCTACTGGAGCGTGCGAAGTTCTTGGCGATCTTCGCCTCCAACCTCGACGAGTTCTACATGGTTCGAGTGGCCGGCCTCAAGCGCCGCGACGAGATGGGGCTATCGGTCCGCTCCGCAGACGGTCTGACACCGCGCGAGCAACTGGCCCGCATCGGCGAGCAGACACAGCAGATCGCCAGCCGGCACGCCCAGGTGTTCCTCGATTCGGTGCGACCGGCGCTCGCCGAGGAAGGCATCCATATCGTCACGTGGGCCGATCTGGATCAGGCTGAGCGCGACGAACTGTCGACCTATTTCACCGAGCAGGTCTTCCCCGTTCTGACGCCGCTGGCCGTCGATCCCGCGCACCCGTTCCCGTTCGTCAGCGGGTTGAGCCTGAACCTGGCGGTCACGGTGACGCCAACCCGAGGACGGCGGCCAGCACTTCGCCCGGGTCAAGGTGCCCGACAACGTCGATCGCTTCGTCGAACTCGAAAGCCGCAGCGATGCAGACGGAACCGAAGGGCACGCGGTAATCCGCTATCTGCCGATGGAGGAGCTGATCGCGGCCTTCCTTCCGGTGCTTTTCCCGGGCATGGAGATCGTTGAGAATCACGCCTTCCGCATTACCCGCAACGCCGACTTCGAGGTTGAAGAGGACCGCGACGAAGACCTGCTGCAGGCGCTGGAGCGGGAATTGGCGCGCCGGCGGTTCGGGTCGCCGGTGCGACTCGAGGTGGCCGACGACATGACCGAGGGCATGTTGGAGTTGCTACTACGTGAGCTCGACGTGCATCCCGGCGACGTCATCGAGGTGCGCGGGCTGCTCGACCTGTCGTCGCTGTGGCAGATCTACGGCCTGGACCGTCCAGCACTCAAGGACCGGCCATTCGTGCCGGCCACCCATCCCGCGTTCGCTGACCGGGAAACGCCCAAGAGCATCTTCGCGACGCTGCGCGAAGGCGATGTGCTGGTGCACCATCCGTATGACTCGTTCTCCACCAGCGTGCAGCGATTCATCGAGCTGGCCGCCGCCGACCCCAACGTGCTGGCGATCAAACAGACGCTGTACCGCACCTCCGGTGATTCGCCGATCGTTCGGTGCGCTGATCGAAGCCGCCGAGGCCGGAAAGCAAGTGGTGGCACTGGTCGAGATCAAGGCACGCTTCGACGAGCAGGCCAACATCCAGTGGGCGCGCACGCTAGAGCAGGCGGGCGTGCATGTGGTGTACGGGTTCGTCGGGCTGAAGACGCACTGCAAGACCTGCCTGGTGGTGCGCCGCGAGGGCCCGGTGATCCGGCGGTACTGCCACATCGGGACCGGCAACTACAACGGCAAGACGGCGCGGCTGTACGAGGACGTCGGTCTGCTCACAGCCGCCCCCGATATCGGCGCCGACCTGACCGACCTGTTCAATTCGCTGACCGGCTACTCACGCAAGTTGTCCTACCGCAACCTGTTGGTGGCCCCGCACGGCATTCGCACGGGCATCATCGAACGCGTCGAGCGCGAGGTTGCCGCGCACCGCGCAAACGGCGACGGGCGGATCCGGCTCAAGATGAACGCCCTTGTCGATGAGCAGGTCATCGATGCGCTGTATCGCGCGTCGCAGGCGGGTGTGCGGGTCGAGGTGGTGGTGCGCGGCATCTGCGCGCTGCGCCCGGGCACGGAGGGCTTCTCCGAGAACATTTCTGTCCGCTCGATTCTCGGCCGCTTCCTGGAGCACTCGCGGATCATCCATTTCGGCGCCATCAATGAGTTCTGGATCGGCAGCGCCGACATGATGCACCGCAACCTCGACCGGCGGGTCGAGGTGCTGGCTCAGGTCAAGGACCCGCGGCTGACCGCGCAGTTGGACGACCTGTTCGAGTCCGCATTGGACCCGCCACCCGGTGCTGGGAGCTGGGACCCGACGGGCAATGGACCGCGTCGCCACAGGAAGGGCACAGCGTGCGCGACCACCAAGTATCGTTGATGGAACGGCACCGCAGCCTGACGCCGCATGGTGATTCCGGGGTGTGTCCGGGCCACATCGCCGACTGTGCACGGCCCGTCGAATTTACCTGCAGGAGTTAAGGTGTCGATCCAGACCTTATCGGCCGGTCGGCGCCCACGGAATCGAATCGTCTATGCCGCCGGCGCGATATTGTGGCGGCCCGGCGATGCCGGTTCACCCGACGGGGCCAAGTCGGCCCTGGCGGCAGATGCGGCCAATTCAGGCGTCGAGATCGCCGTGATCCACCGCCCCCGTTACGACGACTGGTCGCTGCCCAAGGGCAAGGTCGACCCCGGCGAGACCGCACCCGTGGCCGCCGTACGAGAAGTGTTCGAGGAGACCGGTCAACGCGCGATCCTTGGCAGGCGCCTGGTCACGGTCAGCTACCCGATCGACCCGGGCGTCAAGAAGGTGCACTACTGGGCGGCGCGCAGCACCGGCGGGGAATTCACCCCGGGCACGAGGTCGACGAGCTGGTCTGGCTGCCGATCGCCGACGCGATGAAGAAGCTCGACTATGCTCAAGATCGAAAAGTCCTGCGCCGGTTCGCTAAACAGCCCGCAGACACAAAGACGGTGCTGGTGGTCCGGCACGGCACCGCGGGCAGCAAGGCACGCTTCTCGGGGGACGACACCAAGCGGCCGCTGGACAAGAAGGGCCGCGCGCAGGCGGAGGCGCTGGTTCGGCCAGCTGCTGGCGTTCGGCGCCACCGACGTCTACGCGCCGACCGGGTGCGCTGTCAGCAGACGGTAGAACCGCTCGCCGCGGATCTGGGCGTGCCGATCCACAACGAGCCCACCCTGACCGAAGAGGCCTACGCCGAAGAGCCCCAAGCGCGCCCGACACCGGCTGCAGCGGATCGCCGAGCAGAAGGGCACACCGGTGATCTGCACGCAGGGCAAGGTGATTCCCGACCTGATCGCATGGTGGTGCGAGCGCGACGGAGTAAGACCCGACAAATCCCGCAACCACAAGGGCAGCACGTGGGTGCTGTCGCTGTCGGGCGGCCGGCTGATGGCCGCCGACCACATCGGCGGCGCGCTGGCCGCCAACGTGCGGGCCTGACACGCGAATGCCCTTCGGCGGCACTGCCGCCCCCGAAGGGCATCTGCGTGTAGGATTGCCTACCGGTTTACTTACGGCCCCGCTTCGGCAGGTGCCTTCTTGGCGGGAGCCTTGTTGGCCGGTCTCTTTGCCACTGCCTTCTTCGCCGGAGCCTTGGCTGCCGCCTTGCGCACGGGAGCCTTGGTAGCGACCTTCTTGACCGGAGCCTTAGTCAGCCTTCTTGACCGGGTCTTCGCGGCCGTGGCAGCCTTTTTGGCGGGCGCCTTGGCGGCCTTGGCCGGCGCCTTCTTGGCTGCCGCCTTCTTGGCCGGAGCCTTGGCGGCAACCTTCTTGGCCGGCGCCTTGGTCGCGGCCTTCTTGGCCGGCGCCCTCTTGGCCGCCGTCTTCTTGGCCGCGGTCGGCCACGACACCACGCTTGACGGCGGGCCCTTCGGACGGAAGCCTCTGTGCGCCAGACACAACCGCTTTGAATTGAGCGCCGGGACGGAACGCCGGGACGGACGTCGGCTTCACCTTCACCGTCTCGCCGGTACGAGGATTGCGCGCCACACGGGCGGCACGGCGACGCTGTTCGAACACACCGAAACCGGTAATGGTGACGCTGTCGCCCTTGTGTACCGCGCGCACAATCGTGTCGACGACATTCTCGACGGCGGCGGTCGCCTGCCGACGGTCCGAGCCCAATTTCTGTGTGAGTACGTCGATGAGCTCTGCTTTGTTCATCCAATCCCTCCGAAGCCAATGGTCCTCGTTTTGGAACCGACTAGAGGACACGGTAAACCCTTACCCCGCTGATTTCCAAGAGCCACGCGCAATTTCACGATCAATCAGCCGACATTTTCGCAATCCGGTTGCCTCCCTTGACCGGTGGCGCGGCCCCAAAACCGGCTCGGTTTAGTTAGGTGACCGAGAAGAAATTCCGTCGCCAGTCGACCCCTCAAGAGGCGGGCAGAGTGCGCGGTTTCCACTCCGGGATCGCCGCCTCGAAATTCTCGATTTCATCGAGTTTCCGCAGCGTAAGGGCTATATCGTCGAGTCCCTCGAGCAGTCGCCAGGCGGTGTAGTCGTCAATCTTGAACGGCAGCACCACCGTTCCCGCGGTGATATTTCGATCTTGAAGATTGGCAGTGATTTCCAAGCCCGGACTCTGCTCGATGAGCTTCCAAAGAAGTTCCACGTCATCTTGGTCAACTTCGGCCGCCAACAACCCCGCCTTGCCCGCATTGCCGCGGAAAATGTCACCGAACCGAGACGAGATAACCACCCGGAACCCGTAGTCCATGAGCGCCCACACGGCGTGCTCGCGCGACGATCCGGTCCCGAAATCGGGGCCGGCGACCAAGACTGAGCCTCGGTCAAAGGGGCTGAGGTTTAGCACGAATGACGGATCAGCCCGCCAGTTCGAGAACAATCCGTCCTCGAAACCGGTTCGGGTGACGACCTTTAAAAAGACCGCCGGTATGATTTGGTCGGTGTCGACGTTCGACCGCCGCAGTGGCACACCGATACCGGTGTGGGTGCGAAAGGCTTCCATGCTCTACTCCTAATCCTCTAACGGGTCCTAATCCTCACTGGCCCTAATTCCGCTAAGTGGTGTCAAATCAATTCAAATCGGCCGGCGCGGACAGCGTGCCGCGAACGGCGGTGGCGGCGGCGACGGCCGGGGACACCAAATGTGTACGGCCGCCCTTGCCCTGGCGCCCTTCGAAGTTGCGGTTGGAGGTCGACGCACACCGCTCCCCCGCGGCGAGCTGATCGGGATTCATACCAAGGCACATCGAGCAGCCCGCCTGACGCCATTCGGCCCCTGCGGCGGTGAAGATCTCGCCAAGTCCTTCGGCTTCGGCCTGCGCGCGCACCCGCATCGAGCCCGGCACGACCAACATTCGCACGCCCTGGGCCACCCTGCGGCCGCGCAACACGTCGGCCACCACGCGCAGATCTTCGATGCGGCCATTGGTGCACGAACCGACGAATACGACGTCGACCGCGATATCGCGCATCGGCGTGCCGGGCCGAAGGTCCATGTACGCCAATGCTTTCTCGGCCGACTGGCGCTGGCTGTCGTCGGTCATCAGTTCGGGATCCGGAACGGCCGCGGCCAACGGCACCCCTTGCCCGGGGTTCGTCCCCCACGTGACGAACGGGCTCAACGAGGCCGCGTCGAGATAGACCTCGGTGTCAAAAACGGCATCGGCGTCGCCGCGCAGCTGCCGCCAGTACGCGACCGCGGCATCCCACTGGGCGCCGGTCGGAGCATGCGGGCGGCCGCGGATGAACTCGAAGGTGGTGTCGTCGGGCGCGACCATTCCGGCTCGGGCGCCAGCTTCGATGCTCATGTTGCAGATCGTCATCCGGCCTTCCATCGATAGCGATTCGATGGCGCTGCCCCGGTATTCGATGACGTAGCCCTGTCCGCCGCCGGTGCCGATCTTGGCGATCAACGCGAGGATGATGTCCTTGGCGGCCACGCCGGCAGGCAACTGCCCATCGACATTGACCGCCATTGTCTTGAACCGCCGCAACGGCAGCGTCTGAGTGGCGAGCACGTGCTCGACCTCCGAGGTGCCGATGCCCATCGCTAGCGCGCCGAAGGCGCCATGGGTGGAGGTGTGGCTGTCGCCGCACACGATCGTCATTCCCGGTTGTGTGAGGCCCAACTGGGGCCCGACGACATGCACGATGCCCTGTTCGATATCGCCCATCGAATAAAGCCGCACACCGAATTCGGCGCAGTTTCGTCGCAATGTCTCGACCTGGACGCGCGACACCGGGTCGGCGATCGGCTTGTCGATGTCGATGGTGGGCACGTTGTGATCCTCGGTGGCCAGCGTTAGGTCGGGCCGCCGCACCCGCCGGCCGGCCAACCGGAGGCCGTCGTAGGCCTGCGGGCTGGTGACCTCGTGCGTCAAATGCAGGTCGATATAGATCAAGTCGGGCGCCCCTGCTTCTGGTGAGCCGTCACCAGACACCACAACGTGGTCGTCCCAAACTTTCTCGGCCAGCGTGCGCGGCCTTTCGACTGTCTTCTCCATCGCGGATCCCATCTCGAAGCGCCTCGATTCCGTCTTTCGCGGCTCGCTGATCAAACTGAGCTGTCATCTCAGAATGCGAGACGCTAGTATCTCCTTATGAGACAGCATAGCGGTATCGGTGTCCTCGACAAAGCCGCGAGCTTGCTGCATGCCATCGCGGAATCCCCGTGCGGGTTAGCCGAACTCTGCGAACGAACCGGCTTGCCCAGAGCCACCACGTATCGCCTCGCGGCCGCCCTAGAGGTTCATCGGCTGCTGGCGCGCGACGACGCGGGCCATTGGCGGCTTGGTCCCGCGGTCACCGAACTCGCGGCTCAGGTCAACGATCCGCTGCTGGCGGCCGGCGCCGCGGTGCTGCCCCGGCTGCGCGAGACCACCGGCGAAAGCGTCCAGCTGTACCGCCGCGAGGGCACGTCGCGGGTGTGCGTGGCAGCGCTGGAACCTCCTGCGGGGCTTCGCGATACGGTCCCGGTCGGGGCGCGGTTGCCGATGACGGCGGGTTCGGGGGCCAAAGTGCTACTGGCCCATAGCGACCCCGCCACCCGCGAGGCCGTATTGCCGACAGCGAAATTCACCGACAGGGTGCTGACCGAAGTGCGCCGGCGCGGTTGGGCGCAGAGCGTCGCCGAGCGCGAGCCGGGGGTTGCGAGCGTGTCGGCGCCGGTGCGCGACGGCCGCGGTGTGGTGATTGCCGCCGTCTCGGTATCCGGGCCCATCGACCGGATGGGCCGGCGTCCGGGTGAGCGCTGGGCCGCCGACCTGGTGTCCGCGGCCGAAGAACTCACCCGACGTCTCTAACGGGCCGCGGGCTCGAGTGTGAAATCCGCGACGCCTGGGCGTGTCGTGTCGCAGAATTCACACTCGGCGCGAACCCGAATGGGTGGCCTGACAAACTGACGCCATGGGAACCAATCAGCGCGCGACCATCGTGATGTCCGAGGATGAGATCGGTGATTTCGTCGTCAAGAGCCGCACCGGGACGCTGGCCACCGTCGGTCCCGACGGTCAGCCGCACCTGACCGCCATGTGGTACGCGGTGGTCGACGGCGAAATCTGGCTGGAGACCAAGGCCAAGTCGCAGAAGGCGGTCAACGTCAAACGGGATCCGCGGGTGAGCTTCCTGATCGAGGGCGGCGACACGTACGACACGCTGCGCGGTGTGTCCTTCGAAGGCATCGCGGAGATCGTCGACGACCCCGAAGTGTCGCACCGGGTGGGGGTCAGCGTGTTCGAGCGCTACACCGGCCCCTACAGCGACGACATGAAGCCCATCGTCGAGCAGATGATGAACAAGCGGGTCTGCGTGCGCATCGTGCCCCGACGCGCGCGCTCGTGGGACCACCGCAAGCTCGGACTGCCGGCCATGCCGGTGGGCGGGTCGACCGCACCGGCAGTGCTGGGGACCGCCTAATCGGGCGAGCTGGGGTGCCCCCCAGAGGGGGCCCCCACCCGCTCGCGGGGGGACCGCCAGCTCGCTACGATTTTGTAGCCCCGATGGGATTCGAACCCACGCTACCGCCGTGAGAGGGCGGCGTCCTAGGCCGCTAGACGACGGGGCCAGAAGCGATCCGAGCTGTCAGCATAGCTCACCCGGATATGCCCACCTAATCGCTTGCAGTGGGCTTCGCAACGGACAAAGTTTGCTGGGGTACCAGGACTCGAACCTAGAATGGGTGAACCAGAATCACCTGTGTTGCCAATTACACCATACCCCATTGGCTACCTAAAACCGCTGGTCAGAGACGTTCTGCGGACCATAACGAGCGTCTGTAGACCGCTGCTGCCAGCTGTTGCAGGCCTTTGTGAGCCGGTGTGCAGACTACCAAAGAC
>CAVVLC010000037.1:0-85531 GCA_963748885.1 uncultured Actinomycetota bacterium | reverse complement strand
ATAAATCATTAAAGCATAATAATAGAAATTATTTCTCGTTATACTCAAAAATATATATATAAAACTACGAGAAGCAAGGATGCACGATATCCCGGAAATTCTGTGACAGGAATCCGACAACAGCTTATATTAAATACAATTTTGTGGATGAATGTCTTGAGGCGATGGATTTCTTTTGCGTTTCCGATTTGGATTTTGAAATTTCTTCAAATTCAATGTATCATTATGTTGTTGATATAATCTTTGAAGAAAATCGACTTTGTACGGATTACCTCTTCGATTCTTCCATTTTTTTTCGTAATTGAATATGTCGGCTAACCTTTGAAAGGTCCCCGTTCTATTTCTTGTAAAGAATTTTACCATATAATCCAAAACTTTTTGATTTTCAATTGTTATATGCGTTTTCTTTATTTGCAATACGACCTGCTTTAGGTCCATTCTTTTTTTGAGCTTCTGACAAGGTTCGATTTATATGCCTTAAACGATCCAATACTTTTTGAGCCTTTTCACATTTTTCGTAAACAATGGAACGATCGCCTAAATGATGTACAAAATGGAGTGCGGGTTTGTTGTTGGTAAATAGTATTTGAAATGCTTCTGAAAGACTGGTTATACGATCATATTGAGGACAAACAATAATCAATCGATATTTTACTTTTTTTGAAAGTATATTTCAATTGTTTGTTCCATTGGTCTCGTTTTCCCCACACAATTGAAAACTTGATCAATTTAAAATATTCCTTTAAATTTTTTCAATATTTTTTTTTGGAATTTTTGTAAACGTAAATTCTGTTCCTAAACGATTATGAGGCATGACATACGGGTCTTAGATCGTATGGATCACGATCGATGCAGTATTGGTTCCAATTTGTTTCATGAATTTTCTTATGTTTGCATTTCCTTTCCATCCAACGTTTCTTTCTTGTGCTCGATATTGTTCATCGAGTTCTATATTCGATTTCCGTTTACGAATACGAAGTTGTTTACATTTTATTTCTTTCTTTTTTTGTTCTCATTTGAATATTTCAAATTATTTTCTTCAAAAATATCATCATTATCATTCATAATATTTTCAAAATCATAACAGTCCCTTGCTTCATCATCACTATCGTATTCGTATTAGAATATCCGCAGGTACGACTTGCAATTGCATTATATTTATTATATTTTCATCAAATCGATCATCTGTTTCTGATTCTTCTTCATCATCATTATGAATCCGTTTTCCACCGATGAAGTGCTTTTCAGCATCTACCAATCGGTACTTGATGGTAATGTTGTTTCGATTCCATCTGAATTTACCAAAACAATACGAACCATATGATGATGTTTAAATCCATGTTGTTATACAACAATAATAATAATGGTTATTAAATAATTGCTAATATGAAACGAAAAAAATAATAACATGGCTAAAAATTACATTTCAAGAGTGACGACAATAAATTTTCACAAGAAACAAAAAATTTATTCGATTTGTAAAAAAAATACAATGATATGGGAATATTTTGTTCACCATTGTATTTTTTCAAGTTTTTTACAAAAAAAAATAGGATTGTTTGAATCCATTTTTGATGTGTTTACCGAAAAAAAGATTGCTTTTGCATTAAAATTAGCAACGTTACCATTCGAAAAAAAAGTGTATCCCTTACCTTTTCATTTTGAAGAATTTATGATTATTATTATGAACGCATATATACGCAGATCATGAACATTCTTCTTCAACGCGTTTCATAACAGAACCTGTGTTGTTGTATTGCAACTAAAAAATCTTTTCCATTTGGATTCATTTTGATCTTTTAAAGTTATTCAACTGAAATTAAAATTGTCAATGGAAAATCTATAACCATTGTTCTTAAGATAAATCATTAAAGCATAATAATAGAAATTATTTCTCGTTATACTCAAAAATATATATATAAAACTACGAGAAGCAAGGATGCACGATATCCCGGAAATTCTGTGACAGGAATCCGACAACAGCTTATATTAAATGACCGGGGTCGCGATGTCCGACGATTCCCGGGCGTGGCTGGACACCGCGCTGCCGCTCGACGACGTCGGCAGCAACCGGGTGGAACTGGCGGGGCGGCTCGCCGAGTACGTCGATCGGCTGCAGTCCGCTGCCGACGCCCTCGACGGCATCCGCCCGCTCACCGAGTGGATCGACGCGCTGACGGTCGGTGTGGCGCAGCTGACCAGGGTGGACGCCGTCGACGCCTGGCAACCCGGGCAGCTACGACGTGAGTTCGCAAACATATTGACCCAGGCCGGCTTTCGTGGCAACGCCGCGCTGCGGCTGTCCGACGTGCGCGCGCTGCTGGCCGGACAGCTGGGCGGGCGGCCGACCCGGGCCAACTTCCGGACCGGCACCCTGACCGTCTGCACGATGGTGCCGATGCGCTCGGTGCCGCACCGCGTGGTTTGCCTGGTCGGTCTCGACGAAAGTGTTTTCCCCAGACCGGCGTTGCCCGACGGCGACGACGCCCTGGCCCGCCGACCGATGACCGGCGAGCGCGATATCCGTTCTGAGGACCGGCAATTGCTGCTCGACGCGATATGCGCGGCCACCGAAACACTGGTCATCACCTACACCGGTGCCGACGAGCACACCGGTCACCCCCGGCCGCCTTCGGTGCCGCTGGCCGAGCTGCTCGACACGCTCGACCAAACCACGCCGGAACGGGTGCGCGATCGGGTGCTGATCGAGCATCCGTTGCAGCCGTTCGATATTCGCAATGTCAAGCCGGGCGAGCTGGTGTCCGGCCAGCCGTTCACTTTCGACCCGACCGCCCTGGTGGCGGCCCGGGCGGCCGCCGGCGACCGGCACCGGCGGCCGCCCTTCTTCGCCGACCCGCTTCCGGTCCCCCCGCCCGACGACGTGGCGCTGGCCGATCTGCTCGCCTTCTTGCGCGATCCGGTGAAGGGGTTTTTCCGCGCCCTGGACTACACGCTGCCGTGGGAGGTCGACGAGGTCAAAGACGACATGCCCGTCGAGATCGACAACCTCGAAGAGTGGTCGGCCGGCGACCGGATGTTGCGAGACATGTTGCGCGGCATGGATCCTGCGCAGGCGGCGCAAGCAGAATGGCGGCGCGGCACGCTACCGCCTGGGCAGCTCGGTTGGCGCAAGGCCAAAGATATCCGCGACCAGGCGGCCGCGCTGGCCGCCGAGGCGATTGGGCATCGCCGCGGTGTGTCCGAAGCCTACGACGTCGACGTCGCACTGGAGGACTACGGCCGCAGGCTCACCGGCACGGTGACACCGGTCTTCGGCACCCGCACGGTATCGGTCACCTACTCGAGGCTCGGCGGCAAGCAACTGCTCGAATCGTGGATTCCCCTGCTGGCGTTGAAGGCCGCCAGCCCGCGTCGCGACTGGACCGCGCTGTGCATCGGGCGCGGCAGGCGCAGCGGCCAGTTGGCGCGGCGGCTGCTGGGCCCGCCCGCGGATTCGGTGGCAGCGCTGCATGATCTGGTGCGACTGTACGACGCCGGCCGTCGGGAGCCGCTGCCGTTGCCGGCCCGGACGTCGTTTGCGTGGGCCGAGGCCCGCAACTCCGACATGGATCCGATGAAGGCCGCGGGCTTCCGGTGGGGCTCGCAGAACAACTTTCATGGCGAGGACGCCGAACCGGCGCATGAAAGGGTCTGGGGGCCAAGGGCCCGCCTGGATGTACTGCTGGGCCCACCGCATCCCGGCGAGGCAGTCCCCGGCGAGGGCACCCGGCTGGGAGCGCTGGCCGCCCGCCTGTGGGGACCGTTGCTACAGGCTGAGCGTTCGGCGCGGGAGTTGGGCTGATGGAGGATTTCGATCTGCTCGGGCCGTTGCCCGAGATGGCGTCCACCACCGTGCTGGAAGCCAGCGCCGGAACCGGCAAGACGTTCGCGCTGGCCGGCCTGGTCACCCGCTTCATCGCCGAGGGCCTCGCCCCGCTCGACGAAATGCTGCTGATCACGTTCAGTAAAGCCGCCAGTCGCGAGCTGCGCGAACGCGTCCGCTGTCAGATCGTGGAAGCCGTCGCCGCACTGGATGGTTCGTTATCAGGAACACTCAACGACCTGCTCACCCACCTGATGGCAGGCTCGGACGCCGTACGGGACCCGCGGCGCGGCCGGCTGCGCGACGCGCTCGCCGATTTCGACGCCGCCACCATCTGCACCACCCACCAGTTCTGTCAGCTGGTGCTCAAATCGCTTGGGGTAGCTGGCGATACCGACATCGGCGCCACTCTGGTCGAAAGCCTCGATGAGTTGGTCACGCGGATCGTGGACGACCTTTACCTGACCCACTTCGGGTCACAGCGCGACGAGGCGGTGCTGAGCCACCGCGATGCGCTCGCACTGGCCCGCGCGGTGGTTGCGGATCCGTGCGCGAAACTGCGGCCGGCGAGTCCGGACCCGAATTCGGTTGCCGCGGTTCGGCTGAGGTTCGCCAGAGATGTTCTCGGCCAACTCAATCTGCGCAAGCGTCGGCTCGGCATCTTCAGCTACGACGACCTACTGCGTTCGCCTCGCCGAATCGCTGAAGGGCCAGGGAGATTCCCGGATTCGGCGGCAGGCGAGCGGATGCGCCGGCGTTGGACGATCGTGATGGTCGACGAGTTCCAGGACACCGACCCGATCCAATGGGAGGTGATCGATCGCGCGTTCAACGGCCATTCCGGCTGGTGCTGATCGGCGACCCCAAGCAAGCGATCTACGGCTTTCGCGGCGGCGACATCTATACGTATCTGCGGGCCGCCGAGTCGGCCGGTGACCGGCGGACGCTCTCGCGCGAATTGGCGCAGCGACAAGGTGCTTGTCGACAGCATGCAAACCGTGCTGCGAGGCGCCGCACTCGGCGACCCAGCCATCGTGGTCCACGATGTCAAGGCCCACGTCGGCGCCATCGGCTGCGAGACGCACCGCACAACGCAGCCCGTCCGGCTCCGGGTGGTCAACCGCGCCGGTTCGGCTGCGACCAAACCAGAACCATCGCGATCGATCAGCTGCGCCGGCACATCTCCGGCAGATCTTGCCGCTGATGTCGGAGCCCTGCTGGCCAGTAGCCGACCTTCGACGGAAATAGGATCCATGCGGGTGACGTCGCGGTCATCGTCGAGTCGGGCAAGGACGCCAGAGTTGCCAAACCGCGTTGACGCAAGCCGGAATTCCCGCCGTCTACACCGGAGAAGGCGATGTTTTCGCCACCGATGCCGCCAAGGAATGGCTGTTCCTGTTGGATGCGCTCGACCAGACGCACCGCGCCGGGCTGGTGCGGGCCGCCGCCGCCACGGTGTTCTTCGGTAAGACGGCCGGCGACCTCGCGGGCGGTGGTGACGCGCTGACCGACGAGGTGGCTGCCACGCTGCGGGATTGGGCCGACCAGCTCCGCTTGCGCGGGACCGGCCGCGGTATTCGAGGCCGCGCAGTTGGCGGGCATGGGTCGACGGGTGCTCGCCGAGCGCGGCGGCGAGCGCACCATGACCGACCTGGCCCACCTCGCCGAGCTGCTGCACGCGGTCGCCCACCGCGAACGGCTGGCGCTACCGGCGCTGCGCGATTGGCTGCGCGGGCAATGCGAGGAGCGCGCCGGCGCGCCCGAACGCAGCCGGCGGATCGACAGTGACGCCGCGGCGGTGCAGATTCTGACGGTGTGGGGCGCCAAGGGATTACAGTTCCCGGTCGTCTACTTGCCGTTCGCGTTCAATCGCCATGTGTTCATCGAAGACATTCCGCTGTATCACGATGACGCCGGCGTTCGATGCCTGGATTTCGGCGGTCCGGGAAGTGCCCGATCGCCGCCGCATCGAGGCGTTCAGCCGCGCCGAGGCGGCACGCAACGACATCCGGCTGACATATGTCGCGCTGACGCGGGCGCAATCGCAGGTGGTGGCCTGGTGGGCACCCTGCAAGGACGAACCCAATGGCGGGCTATCGCGATTGCTGCGGGGTCGGCGCGCGGCCAAGCAGACGTGCCGGATAGCTGTGTGCCCAAGACGATGTCGGACGATGCGGCGTTGGCGTGCTTTAGGGAGTGGGAAGCGGCGGGCGGCCCGGTGATCGAGGAATCCTCGGTGGCCCAGGTGCCCGCTGCCCCGGCCGGAGCCGCCAACGCGAGCTGGACGTTCGGCACTTTCACCGCACGATCGACACCACCTGGCGGCGCACCTCGTATTCGGCGCTGATCCGGGACACTGCGGTCTCGGCCGATTCCGGTGTCAGCAGCGAGCCGGAGATGACGGCACGCGACGACGAGATCGAGGACGCCCTGGTCGCCGTCACATTCGACGGGCGGGCCGGCGGCGCCGACGGTATAGCCGCCGAGGTGGCCTCGCCGATGTCGGACCTACCAGCCGGCGCGACGTTTGGCTCGCTGGTGCACGCGGTGCTGGAGAACACGGATCCCTTCGCCGCCGATCTCGCGACCGAACTGGAGGGTCAGGTGCGGGCGCATTCGAGGTGGTGGCCGGTGGATGCCGAGCCCGCCGCGTTGGCGGCCGGGCTGCTGCCGATGCACGATACGCCCCTTGGCCCGCTGGCTGAAGGACTGACATTGCGCCAGATCGGCCTGCGGGATCGGTTGCGGGAGTTGGACTTCGAAATTCCATTGACAGGTGGCGACATGCGGGGCTCCGATACGGCCCTTCGGCTTGCGGACGTTGGTGCGCTTGTTCGCGAGCATCTTGCACCCGACGATCCGCTGGCTCGTTACAGCGACCGGCTGATGTCCGATGCCCTCGGTGGCCAGTCATTGCGCGGCTACCTGTCCGGCTCGATCGACGTGGTGCTGCGGTTACCCGGGCAGCGCTACCTGGTGGTCGACTACAAGACCAACATGCTCGGCCCCGCGGCGGCCGACTACAGCTTTCGGCGGCTGGCCGATGCAATGCTGCATTCGGATTATCCCCTGCAGGCCTTGTTGTATACCGTTGTCCTGCATCGGTTCTTGAGATGGCGCCAGCCCGAATATCAGCCGGCCCAGCACCTGGGCGGCGTGCTGTATCTTTTCGTGCGCGGGATGTGTGGCGCCGAGACCCCGGTGGTGGACGGGCATCCCTGCGGGGTGTTCAGTTGGCTGCCGCCGGCCTCGATGGTGGTGGCACTGTCGGACCTGCTGGACGAAGGGCGGCGAGCGGCATGAGCGTCACCGACATCGACGACCCGCTGGACTGGCGGATAGCCATTGGCGCCGGCGGTTGGCTGCGGATGTTCAATGAGGCCGGGGTGCTGGAATCCGCCGACGTGCACGTGGCGCAACGGATTACCGCGCTGGCCCAGGAGACCGATGACGCGGTGGCACTGGCGTTGGCGCTGGCGACCAGGGCGTTACGCGGTGGGTCGGTATGCGTCGACCTGACCACGGTGGCGGCCGAATCCGGTGTTCCCGATCTGCCGTGGCCCGACCCGATGGCGTGGCTGTCGGCGTTACGTGCCAGTTCGCTGCTGAGCGCTCCACCCGTGTTGCGGCTGTACGACGACCGGTTGCTCTACCTTGACCGGTATTGGCGAGAGGAAGAGCAGGTGTGCGCCGACCTGCTCGCGCTGTCGGTGCCCGCGGCGGCGGTCGACGTGTCCGGCTCCGCGCGGCTTTTCGGCCCCGGTTACGAAGAACAGCGGGCGGCGGCTGAAATCGCTGTGTCACAAGCGGTTACCGTGCTGACCGGCGGGCCGGGTACCGGGAAGACCACCACCGTGGCGCGGCTGTTGGCGCTGCTCGCCGAACGGGCGGGCGTGCGGATCGCGCTCGCGGCGCCCGACCGGCAAGGCCGCGGCGCGGTTGACCGAAGCGATGGCAGACGAGGTGCAAAAGCTGGACGCCGTTGACCGTGAACGGCTTTCGGGCCTGCATGCGGTGACGCTGCACCGGCTGCTGGGCAGCCGGCCGGACACGTCGGTGCGGTTTCGGCATCATCGGGGCAACCGGTTGCCGCACGACGTGATTGTGGTCGACGAGACGTCGATGGTGTCGCTGACCATGATGGCCCGATTGCTGGAAGCGGTGCGTCCCGACGCCCGGCTGATCCTGGTCGGCGACGCCGACCAGTTGGCGTCGGTGGAAGCCGGCGCGGTGCTGGCGGATTTGGTGGACGGCCTGTCGGCGCGCAACGACGTACGGGTGGCGAAGCTGCGAACCTCGCATCGGTTCGGTGAAACGATCGGTGCCCTGGCCGATGCGATCCGGGACGGCGCCGCCGATGAGGCGCTGGCGCTGCTGCGCTCCGGTGATGAGCACCTCGAGTTCGTCGACGATGCGGACCCCTTGACGGGGTTGGCGCGGATGCGCGCGGTCCTGGTGCCGCATGCCTTGCGGCTGCGTGAGGCGGCGGTGCTGGGAGCCGCTGACGTGGCATTGGCGAGGCTTGATGACCACCGGCTGCTGTGCGCGCACCGGCACGGGCCATTCGGGGTGCAGCACTGGAACCGGCAGGTGGAGAGCTGGCTGAGCGAGGAGACCGGTTTACCGCCGTGGTCGCAGTGGTACGCCGGACGACCACTGCTGGTGACGGCCAACGACTACGGGCTGCGTGTCTTCAATGGCGACACCGGCATCGTGGTCGCCGGCCGCGACGGGGTGCGGGCCGTCATCGCCGCCGCTGCCGGCCCGCTTGACTTCGCGACCAGCCGGCTGGCAAACGTCGAGACGATGCACGCCATGACGATTCACAAGAGTCAGGGCAGCCAGGCCGAGGAGGTCACAGTGCTTATCCCGCCCGAGGATTCGCGATTGCTGACGCGGGAATTGTTCTACACAGCGGTGACCCGGGCGAAGGCCAAGGTGCGGGTGGTGGGCTCGGAGACTTCGCTGCGGGCCGCCGTCGGGCGCCGGGCGGTGCGCGCGAGCGGACTGCGGCTTCGGCTACAGAACTGACCCAGCAGGTCTGACAGACTGGCGCGGACTCGCGCCCTAGCAAACATTCGCGGCTTGTCCACCGCTCGCTCGATTGTTGTCTCTCACCACGACCTCACGGCCCAGTTGACGGGTCACGAGTTCAACCGCGTATTTGGCGGCCGGGTAGGTGCCGACCAACGGCATGGTGAACAAGGTCCCCTTGATCTGGCCACGCCGCGTCCGGCCTTCGGACGCGACGTAACCTCAACCACTGTGACCGTCTATGCCTTGAACCTGTTCGACGTCGCCGATCGTGACGAGTACCTCGCGTATGCGCGGCGTTCACCGGCCGAAGTCGCGCGCCACGGCGGCCGCGTCGCGGCTTTGGGCCGATTCCGCGAAGCCGTCACCGGCGACATCGCGCCCCGACAGGTTCTGATCCTCGTCGAATGGGAATCCAAGGACGCATTCGATGCGTACTGCAACGACCCACAGCTGGCCGACCTACACCCACACCGGGAGAACGGCTCGTCGGCCTACATCTGGCACTTGTTCGATCGACTCGACGACTTGCGGCCCCTGCTCAAGATCGCTGAGTCCCGCTAGCCGACACTCAGCCAATCCGTTTCCGACCTCGTGCCCGCCGACTAAGCGACGGTCAACCCGCTTTCCGGTTCCCAGGGCGGTGAATCATCCCCACCAGAACGACGCTGCGATGATCCCGTAGAGCACGACAAGGATGGCACCTTCTAGCCACGTCGACTCGCCGTCGAAGGAGATGAATGCGGCGAGCACGACCGCCAGCAGCAGGGCCACCACCAGCATCGGGCTGAAGACCAGCGTCAGCGCGGCCAGTCCGCCGGCTTGCGAGACGAGTACGAGGAGCGGTGCTAGGACCAGCGAGATCTGGAGCGGGGAGTTGAGTACCACCGAGAAGGCGTACTCGGACTTTCCGCTGGCGGCGAGCTGGATGCCGACGAAATTCTCCACGGCGTTACCGGCGATCGCGACCACGACCAAGCCGGCGAACGCCTCGGAGATGTTCAGCGCGTGCATCGCCGGTTGCAGGGCATCGACGAACCACTCCGACACGAAGGCGGCCAGAATACCGGCAGCGGCCAGCGTGCCAATTGCCAGCCAGACCGGCCAGCGCGGCGGTTCGTGTGATCCAGCGGGTTCGGCATCAGCGGCATCCCGGCGCAGCGAGGCTGGCACGAATAGGACGAAGAGACCGAGTAGCAGCACCGAAACAACGATCGACAGCCCGTCCTCGTGATTGGCGGCCGGGGTATGGATCCAGTAGGCCACCGACGGGATCGACATCGCCGTGACCGACAGCAGCATCAGCACCGTAACGGCGCGCGCGCGGTGCGACCCGAGTTGCTGGGGCCCGTGTCGCAGTCCACCGGCCAGAAACGCGAGCCCCAGCACGAGCAGAAGGTTGGCCAGAATCGATCCGACCAACGCGGCGCGTACCACGTCGACCAAGCCGTGCTTGAGGCTAAAGATGCAGATGAAAAGCTCGGGAAGGTTGCCGAGTGCTGACTGAAGCACGCCGGTGGCCCCGGCTCCGAATCGGTCGCCGAGCTGGTCCACGCTGTGGCCGACCAGCGTCGCGAGAACGCCGACCGCCGCGGCCGCGAGAAGGAACGTCAGCACCGAGTTCCAGCCGGCGAAATGGGCGAGTCCTGCGAACAGGGTCAGTGTCAGCGAGAGGACCAGCAGGATCCGATCGGACCGGACCAGTACGGGCGGGGCGACCTCGGCCGGCATTGGTCAACCCTAACGCCAGCGACCGGATCACGATGCCGGTGGAACGCCAAGCAATCCGTCGCCGTCATGACTCGTTTGCGCCGTTCGAGCACATAAAGATCGGCACGGGCGGTTACCACTAACACGCTGCGTCCGACATATCGTTACCCTTGCATACACAATCTGCCCACTATAGTTGCATATAGCTACTATATCTGATAGACACTGCATCCGGTGTACATGGCGTCGTTGCGCGTACCAGTTAGACGTTAGGCGTGCCAGTTGGACCTAGAGAAAGAGGAAGGCGCCGTGTACCAAGAAACCGCTCACGCTGTCGATTGGGAAAGACTCCAAGCCCCCGAGGGGCATGGTGCGGCAGGCGCCGCCTGGTATGGGTCGCAGTCATAGCGATGCCCGCCGGTGGGATGGTTGATCCAGGCGGCGGTGGGCAATCTTGGTGGGCTTATCGGTCGTTGCTGCGCAATCTGAGGTACGACCTTCCCGCATCCTTCGTCGTCTTTCTTGTTGCGCTGCCCTTTTCGTTAGGGATCGCTATCGCCTCCGGGGCTCCGCTGATGGCCGGTTTGATCGCCGCGGTGGTGGGCGGCATCGTCGCCGGTTCGCTGGGCGAGTCGGTCCTTCAGGTCAGCGGCCCGGCCGCGGGTCTGACCGTGGTGATCGCCGGACTGGTCGCCGACTTCGGCTGGCCGATGACCTGCATGATCACCATCGGTGCGGGTGCACTGCAGATCCTGTTCGGGCTGATCAAGATCGCTCGCGCCGCGCTCGGCGTTGCTCCGGTCGTGGTGCACGCCATGCTGGCGGGCATCGGCGTCACCATCGTGTTGCAGCAGGTTCACGTCCTGATGGGCGGCTCCTCGCGGAGCTCGGCGTGGGCGAACATCAAGCCTTGCCCAACGGCATCCTCCATCACGAACTGGACGAAAATGCTCGTTGGCGGGCTGGTCATCGCAATCTTGCTGGTGTGGCAACGGCTGCCCGCCAAGGTCCGTCTCGTCCCGGGTGCGCTGGTGGCCATCGTCGTGGCGACCGGCATCGCGGAAGCCGCAAACCTGGCTAACGTCGACCGAATCGAGCTGCGGGCCAACTTTTTCCACGCCATAGGCCTGCCCAAGCTGCCCCCGACGGACCCCGCCGGACACCCGTGGGTTACCCAGGTCGAGGGCCTGGCCCCGGGCGTCCTCACGGTGGCCCTGATCGTCAGCGTCGAATCGCTGTTGTCGGCGGTCGGTATCGACAAGATGCACGACGGGCCGCGCACCAACTTCGACAGACAGATGATCGGGCAGGGCAGCGCGAATGTGGTGTCGGGATTTCTCGGTGGGCTGCCGGTCACCGGCGTCATCGTGAGCAGTTCCACCAACGTGGCGGCGGGCGCCCGCTCCCGGATGTCGATGGTTCTGCTCGGCGTGTGGATCCTGCTGTTCGCGTAGTTGTTCACGAAGCTGGTGGAGCTCATTCCCAAGTCGGCGCCGGCCGGCCTGCTGATCGTGATCGGCATCCAGCTCATCAAACTGGCCCACATCAAACTGGCTTGGCACACAGGTAACTTTGCGGTCTACGTGATCACCATCGGGTCGGTGGTTTTCCTCAACCTGCTCGAGGGTGTGGCCATCGGACTCGGTGTTGCGATCGCCATCCTGCTGACCCGGGTGGTGCGCGCGCCCATCGAGGCAAGGCCGTATGGCGACGAGGAGTCCAAACACTGGCGGATCGACATCGACGGCACGCTCAGCTTCCTGCTGTTGCCCCGGCTCACCAAGGTGCTGTCCGCGGTGCCGCCCGGGTCGCATGTGCGGCTCACGCTCAATGCGGATTACATCGATGAGGTGGTTTCCGAGGCCGTTTCGGATTGGCGAACCTCGCACGAGGCGACCGGCGGAGTGCTCGTCATCGTCGAGACGACGCGGGCGAAACTGCACGACGCACACACCAGCCCGCCGAGGCGTCACTACCGGTCAACCGAGTCGGTTCCGGGCGACCACGATGGTCGAGACGACGGCTCGATTCTCGACGGCGTCTGCGAGTGCTACCGCGCTACCTGTCGGTGTCCGATCACACCGTTGACCTCGACGCCGGCGAAAGAGGTGCTGTCGGGCACGTCAGCTCAGGCCGATTGAGCACGCCCCGTGCTTGACGCATTGCATGCATGAACGAAGCGGGCCCACTCGGCCTGGCGCGGGCGCACAACGCAGTCGCCGAGGGCGTCGTCGCTCACGACCAGACCGGGTCGTATGGGACCCAGAGGTTCGCGAGTTTGTGAATCTGCCCTGCCGGACTATCCGCAAAGCTCTGGAACACCCTGCGGCGGATCCACGCAAGTGCGCTGTCGACGCCGGCGGCCAGGTCCAATTCGGGGATCCGCAGAGCGCCCTTGCATTGCAGCGCCTGTTCCTCGAAGCGATCTTCCCAGCACTCCGCATGCCATCCGCTCCACAGGTCCGGAAGGGCCTGGAAAATGCCCATAGCGTCGGCGGTTTGCCACGCCCCCAACGTCTTTCGGCGAATGTCGATGTGAACTCCGCCCTCCGGGATCTTGCCGAGTGTCAAGCTTCGGACCCCACGGCCGGGCAGCCTTTCCATCAACTCGGGCCCGTGCCACGCCTTGCTGAGGTGCCAGCACACCGGCCAAAACCGAACTTGCCCCGCGGCGTCGACCAAAGAGACAAGATGACACAAGGCGTTTCGGTCACGGGCCGGCCGCAGCTCGGGCCGTATGTCCCACGTATGGGGCGGCAGCTCGGCTCCCACATATGCCGCCAGTTCGACGGTTCCGTCGTACGCCCAACCGATCGAATAATCGGGCCATACCGCCGCAAGCACCCCCATCATGGCCCGACGTTCCGGCATCTCCATCATCAGTTCATCGCCGAAGAACAACACCCGACGGCGATCGAGATCCACCACCGCACCACCGTCGGCCCACAGCGGGTCGACCCATTGGTCCTTGGCGCGTTGCGGTAGCGCCTGCGCATACCGCAGCGCGAGTTCCGGCCCACCTACCAGCGCATCGAGCATCCGGCAGCCCGCCCAGTGCGAGTAATACAGTTGCCAATCACGATCTTTCACCACGACGAAGTTCGCCCTGTTGCCCATGTCTGCCCCGTTCGGAATGACGCGATCTCCTTCTCTCGCGTCGACTGAGCCGAGTGTCCCCCAGGGGTCTGACATGTTGCGGCCGGCGGCAGCGTGGCCGCGGCCTATGCGCAAGAATCGGGTCAACATGGATGACGATGACCCCGCACCGAGATCCCGACGACGCCACATTGCGCGGCTCGCCGTGTTCGCCGGCTTCCTGCTCGGGCTGTTCTACCTAGTCGCCGTCGCGCGCATCATCGATCGAGCAGGTGCGGATCCAGGCGTTCATCGAGATTGGTCGGCCTGCGGGTAGCGCTTGGCGGCGTCGTGCGACGCATCTGATAGCCGCAGCGTAATCAGCCGCTTTGCCGCCGCTGGATGCTAGCAACTTCTGATAGCGGAAGAGGCAGGAGCCACTCGACCCAAGTCAGCAAGGTATCGCTCTGCGCGTTCGTAGTCGGCGTCGTGCGCTACGTCGGCTCAGATGCAATCCCGCATCGCGCGGCCGAACGAGCCGGAGCCCGCTCTGAGGTGCTCGACGGGCTCGGACACTGGTGGGTGCTGCAAGACCCGACTGGCGGAGCGGCGGCCCTCACCCGGTTCTGGGGAACACTCGACTAAGTCGGATTCCTCCATCGGACCACCACACAGATTTGTCCGGTTTCCAGGCGAAAGACTCATCGATCACATGCAAATTCCTGGCCCAATTGCGAGGCCAGCGCCCGCGTCAGCAAACAAATGGTGAACGATGTCCTGCCGCTGGGTCGGCAGCCCGCTGGAAGCGAAGCTCCCTGCGCGGCTCAGAAAGCGCATAAAGCCTGGACTTTTCGTGCAGTTGCCCAGCTATCGGTGCCATTACCGTGCAGTTTGCACTGGAGAATCGTTCTGCATAGCTTCCTCTCAGCCAATAGCTAGCAAATACCTAAGCGAAAACGGGCCCAAACGCACACGCGCATCGTTGGACCGTCGTTAATCTCGGGTCTCGCCGAGCGGCAATGGTGCCAAGCGCGGCAATTTTGTGAAGGCAATGCCAGGAGGATTGTGATGTCGTTTCTATTCGCGGTGCCAGAGTTCGTGCAGAGTGCAGCATCAGACTTGGAAGCTCTCGCTTCGACAGTCAGCGCGGCCAACGCTGCTGCGGCGGCACCGACTACCACCGTGCTCGCGGCCGCTGCCGATGAGGTGTCGGCGGCGATAGCGTCGCTGTTTTCCGGACACGGCCAGGCGTTTCAGGCGCTCACCGCGCAGGCCGCCCAGTTCCACACCCAATTCGTGCAGGGGTTGACCAGGGCCAGCAACGCCTACGCGGCGGCCGAGGCCGCCACCGTGTCGACGCTGCAGAGCATGGAGCAGGCCGCGCTGGGTGCGATAGGCGCAACGGGGACCAGCGACGCGCTGTCGGCGGCAACCGCACAGCTGGCGTCCTTGCCCGCACAGGCGATGCAGGACATGGCCAACTACGGCTACGGCAACATCGGCACCAACAACGTCGGCTTCTTCAACAACGGCGAACTCAATCTGGGCATCAACAACGTGGGCTACGGAAATCTCGGCATCAGCAACATAGACCCCAACCCCAACAGCTTGATGGCCGGCAACATCGGCATCGCCAATAGCGGCCTGGCCAACATCGGTATCGGCAACACCGGCAGCGTCAACCTGGGCATCGGCAACATCAGCCCCGACTTCGCCGTTGACCCCAACAACCCCATGATGGGCAACTTCGGCTTCTTCAACAACGGCCTCCAAAACTTCGGCGCCTTCAACACCGGCACCGGCAACGGCGGCTTTCACCTCGGCGACCTGGCCGGGCTGGGCGTCGGCAACAACGGCAACTTCAACCAGGGCCTGTTCAACACCGGCAACTACAACATCGGCATCGGCCTGAACGGAGACAATCTGATCGGCATCGGCCCGCTGCACATCAGCACCGCCGCCGCCACCCAAGCCGCACAAGCTGTTTCGGACACGATCAACTACGGCTACGGCAACATCGGCACCAACAACGTCGGCTTCTTCAACAACGGCGAACTCAATCTGGGCATCAACAACGTGGGCTACGGAAACCTCGGCATCAGCAACATAGACCCCAACCCCAACAGCTTGATGGCCGGCAACATCGGCATCTCCAACAGCGGCCTGGCCAACATCGGTATCGGCAACACCGGCAGCGTCAACCTGGGCATCGGCAACATCAGCCCCGACTTCGCCGTTGACCCCAACAACCCCATGATGGGCAACTTCGGCTTCTTCAACAACGGCCTCCAAAACTTCGGCGCCTTCAACACCGGCACCGGCAACAGCGGCTTTCACCTCGGCGACCTGGCCGGGCTGGGCGTGGGCAACAACGGCAACTTCAACCAGGGCCTGTTCAACACCGGCAACTACAACATCGGCATCGGCCTGAACGGAGACAATCTGATCGGCATCGGCCCGCTGCACATCAGCAGGTAGGTGTTGTGGCACAGGGCGATTCGCGGGTGGCGGAGACTGCACCGCCGGGAATGGCGGCACTCACTCGACACCGCCGCGGATTCGGCGACCTGGCCTGAAAACGGGGCTCAGCGTGGCCACCTCCCGTACGCGAGAATTGGGTCACCATGGTTGACTACGATGATCCCGCACCGACATCCCGGCGACGCCACATTGCGCGGCTCGCCGTGTTCGCCGGCTTCCTGCTCGCGCTGTTCTACCTGGTCGCCGTCGCTCGGATCATCGATGCCGAGCAGGTGCGGCGGTTGGTCGCCGCGACCGGCCCGGCGGCGCCGCTGACCTATGTCGTGGTGTCGGCCGTCCTCGGCTCGTTGTTCGTGCCGGGCTCGATTCTGGCCGCGGGCAGCGGGTTTCTGTTTGGTCCCGTGCAGGGCATTTTCGTGACGCTGGCCGCGGCGGTGGGCACCGCGGTCGTCGCCAGCCTCATCGGCCGGCGCGCGGGCCGGGACAGCGCGCGGGCGCTGCTGGGAACCGAACGCGCCGACCGCATCGACGCGCTGATCGAACGACGCGGACTGTGGGCGGTCGTCGGTCAACGGTTCGTACCGGGCATATCCGATGCGTTCGCCTCCTATACATTCGGAGCGATCGGAGTCCCGTTATGGCAGATGGCCGTCGGTTCGTTCGTCGGTTCGGCGCCGCGGGCATTCGTCTACACAGCGCTGGGCGCCTCGATCGGGAACCTGTCGTCACCCCTTGCATACGCGGCGATAGCGGTGTGGTGCGGCACCGCAATCGTCGGCGCGTTCGCCGCGCGGCGTGGGTACCAAAAGTGGCGTGAGCACGCCCGGGGCGGGGAGGATGGCGCGACGGAGAACGAAACGACCTAGTGGCGGAGTCACTCGGCCCGGACCAACTTGCGAAATGCCCACCTTCGAGCGACTTTTCAGCGACGAACACGTCTTGTCTTGTCGTGGCGTTAGGGTGGTCGGCATGCTTCGAAAGTTAGAACCGATGCCGACCCTCGAGAGAATTCTTTCCGAAGACGGCCCGATGTACGAGGACGACATCGCGCGGCGCCTGCGGGATGGCGGCGTGGCCGATGCGGATGCAGTGCTGGACGAGGCTCTCTACGAGATCGATTGTCCGACGGGGCAGTTGGTCGACGATCGGTGGGTATGGCTGCCGGCCTTGCTAGCCGGGCGAGTGTTCGCGCACCGCCTCGGCGCAGCCGAGTTGGCCCACGACATCCTGACCGTGACCCCGGACCTCGACCCCATCACCGCACTCTGCGAGCACGAGCAGTACCGGCAGCTCGCCGACGGGTCGCCCGCACAGGTCGTGCTGCCCGAGGTCGACCACGAGCTGCTCGAGCAGCGGGGCATCCCGTTCGAGGTGATCGACCCGTCAGGGGCATTGCTCCTGGCTCCGGGCACGCTCGAGGCGTTGGGGGTGGCCGAGGGCGACCTGATCGGGATACGGCTGACCGAGCCGGGACTCGTGGTCGAGCGAGTCGCGCCGGTCGCAGACCACACGGTGGCCGCCCGGCTGGCCGCGACGCTCGACGACGACGAGCCGGTGTACATCTGCGCGGCCGTATGGACGGCGTGCGCCGAGGACGCGGAGGTCTTCACCGAGCCGCTGCCACCCCTGTCCGAGATCATCGACGACTATGGTCTGGCGCAGGACGGCGATTGGCTCGCACCAGGCGGATTCGATTTCGACAGTTGGCATTTCGACCGCGAGTGCGCGGCGCTGGGCCAGCTCCATGACCTCGATCCCGAAGACGCGTTCGCGCTGTACACGCTGATCAAGCTGTACGAGCACATGGCGCTGGTGATCGAGGCCACCGACACGGACGAACCGCCAGGCGATGAGTTGGCCGCAGCTGGCGCCGGCGCGCCGACGCCCCAGGTCGACGACTTCGACGACATCGTCGGAGAGCTGGGGGCGCCGCTTGCCGATCCGCGGCTGGCTGACCTGTTTCTGGAAGAAACGGTCGCGCAGGGATGCCGAAGGAGCGGCCGCGCTCGACATGTTCGCCGAGATGCTGGAGCAAAAGGCGCCACGTGCGGCGCAGGTCGCGGTTCGCTGGCTGCGGGCGATGGCGCCTGGAACGGACCGGCGACGTCGAAGCGGCCGAACGCGAGTGGCTGGCGGCCGAGTCGATGGATCCCGATTGGCCGCTGCCATTGCTGGATCTGGCCCGCATCGCCTCCGATCGCGGAGACGTCGAACGCGGGCTGGCCTTGCTGCGCCGCGCCGGTGCCGGACCGGACCACCCGCTGGTGGAGCTTGCTACAGCCGGTACAGGGCCGAGCCGCGTACCGACATCGGCCGAAACCAGTTGTGCTGGTGCGGGTCCGGCCGCAAATACAAAAAGTGTCACCTCGGGAATGAGGAGCTGCCGCTGGCCGAGCGGGCCGGCTGGCTGTACGCGAAGGCAGCTCAGCATGCGCTGCTGACCGGGTGGACCGAGCTGCTGACCGAAGTGGCTTGGAACGCACCCGATACGCCGACGATGATTCCGACGACCTGGACGAGGCGCTAGACGATCCGCTGGTGCTGGACGCCGTGCTCTTCGAGGGCGGCGCGTTCCAGGACTTCCTCGAAGTGCGTGGCTCGCTGCTGCCCGACGACGAGCGGCTGCTGGCAGAGCAGTGGCTGCTGGTGGACCGGTCGGTGTTCGAGGTCGAGCAGGTCCACCGCGGCGCCGGTGTCACCGTGCGCGACCTGCGCACCGGTGACACCCACGAGGTGCTTGAGCGGACGGCCAGTCGCCTGCTGAGCCCCGGGCTATTGCTCTGCACACGCGCGGTGGCCGCCGGAGACACCATGCAATTCTTCGGTGGGCTGGAACCGGTCGCGCTACACGAGCGCGATCAGCTGATCGCCCTGCTCGACACGGAACCCGAACCGGCCACGTTGGTGGCGCGGCTCAGCCGCCGGTTCGCCCCTGTCGGCTGACCAACACCGAGGGTGATCCGCTGGCGATCTGCGAGGCTACCCTGCATGTCGACGACCCGGCCGGAATCGAATCCGCCCTCGACGACACTTATGACCGGGTCGACGGCGACAGCCGCCGCGCTGGATTGAGTACGTCCCCACCGATGGCATGGAGCGAATCCGGGCCACCCTGGTGCTCGACGGCGAAACCCTGCGGGTGGAAGCCAACAGCCTGGAGCGGATGGACCGCGTGTTGGACACGCTGGCCCGCCTGGACCCGCGACAAGCGTGCTCGACGATTACCGCCAGCCGGTACGCGACGCACGCGAGGCCGCCGAGCTGGCCCGCCAATTGCCCGTGGCCGATGAGATGCGCTCGACCCCGATGATCCCGAGGCTGGCCGCGATGCTCGACCAGTTCATCCGCGACTACGAGGCCAAGTGGCTTGACGAACCCATCCCCGCACTCGACGGCTACACGCCGCGGCAGGCCGCGGATGATCCCACCCGGCGCGGCGACCTGCTCAAGCTGCTGAACAGCTTCCCCGCCGGTGGTGCCGGCCGAGGCGGCATGGATGTCGACCGACTGCGCACCGCGCTCGGGCTCCGGTAGGCGCTTAGGCAGTCGTCGCATCCAAGCAGCAGCGCTGGCGACCTCCGCCGCCGACTCGTGGAATCCCACGGGAGCACGCTCGCGACGCTAAGTTGCGTCTGGGAACGGTTGTCAAAACCGTTCAGCATCATCCACTTTGGCGACTTGGCGCAAAACCCGAGCACGCCCTTAACCCGGCCTAGTTGGCCATTTGTGTCGGTTTGACCCACTACCGGCTTACCTGCGTGAGTTGGATTTTGTTGGTCGCGCTGGGCTTATATCCGTACCCGCAGATAAGCATGGTCGGACCCGATCGGTCTGTGCCTGCAAGGGTGTTCGGATCCCAGGTGTCGTTACTGAAGAGGGCCCCGGGAACCCTGGTACCGTCCGGACAGGAGGCGTCGGAACTCCAATCCATCGTCCATTGCCCATTTAGCAACCGCGCCTGCACAAAAGCCGGTCCACCGGGTGTGGCAGCTACTAAGCCGCATCCGTCACCACAGGAAGTGAAGTACCAATCGCTGGTGGTGCTCAGACCGGAATCTGCCGTCGTAGTCACGACGTAGTGGCCGCTCATCGTCAGTGGGGCAGCCATCGCCGCGGTCGGAGTATCGATAGCTAATCCGGCGAACAGGGCTATTGCCGCAATCGCCCGTGTGGCGGTCATGACCTTGTTCCTCGCCAGTGAACTAGTCCTAGCAATTGATAATTTCGCTATAGCACGAATTGGGACAGTGCGCCACATTCGCAGGAAATTGTTGCCTCAACAGAATTCAGCTCGCTGGTGCCAGCATCGACTTCCACCCGTCTTCGCCGGTGTTGTCGAGTTCTGGACGGTATATTCCACACCGTCGGGCCCAACGACTCTGCCGCTCTGCACGTCGTAGATTGAGGTGGGAACCGCTTCGGGGTGTAGATGCACGGGTTGGGTTGCTGCCCGTTGCATTGGACGGTGCCCGACCCGGTCGCTGCAGCGGATCGCTGATCGGCGGCGGTGTACCTGGCACCCGGTTGGCGGGCAGCGGGTTCTCGCCATTGTTGACCGACGGTGCCGGGATCACCTGACCCGGCTTCACCGGCTGATCACAACGCGCGGCCGGCGCGGGGCAGGTCAGGATCTGATTGGGGTCTCCGTACCAGGGATTGGTGCCCAGCGGCACGTAAGGCTGGTCGCTGCGGCATTCCCGCGGGCTCGCCGCCCGCTTACCGGGCACGTCCACGCACGGGTAGTTGCGCGCCCCGCGAACCACATTCTGGGCGTCCATCGGGATCTTGCAGTAGGCGCCGCTCGGTAGCGGGGCGATGCTGGTGTCGGCCGGTGCCCGCCACTCCGATGCCGACATGAAGCCGGTCAGACACGGCGGCGGCTCGTTGAGAGACAGGGCACCGACTCCGAGTGACGCCTGGCCGGGGAACTCCGAGGTAACCGACTGGGCGATCGCGGCGGACTGCGGCAAGAACACCATCGCCTGCTCGACTCCGTTGTGATAGCGCTTGAGCATGTCGATCACGACCTCGAGATTGGCCAGTGCCTGCGGCAGCGAGTCCCGCACCTCGCTGAACGTGGCGTTGACCTCTCGGCCGTCGGCGCCGCGTTGGCCAGAATGCGACGAATCGCTGGATCCTGCTGCGCGGTCTGAGCGGCCAGCGTGTTGAGGTTGGCGGCCCAGCGCCCGATATCGTCACCGGAATTGGCCTGGCTGTCGATGATGGGCGCCGCATGATCGAGAATCTCGTCGATGTCGTCGATGCTGCCCCTGAAGTCGTGACCGATCCCCTGGGCGGCGTCGACCAGGCGCGCGAAGGGATGGTCCAAGCCCACCCAGTGCCAGTGACGCCTCGTGGAGCAGGGCCCCAACTTTCTCCTTGGGCAGCACCGCCAATGCACGGTTGGCGGCATCGAGCGCCGGGCCGATCTGGCTGGGGACCGTGCTCTTGGTGATCGTCTGGTTGTTCCGCAGGTAAGGACCGCCGGTGCGGGTCGACACCAGATCGAGGTATTGCTCGCCGACCGCCGACACCGAGTGCACATTGGCGGACGCATCGGTGCGGGATCTGGTAGCCGTTGTCGATGCTGATCGTCGCTCGCGCGCCCCGTTCGGTTGGTTCGACGTCGGTGACCGTCCCGATGGTGATCCCCCGATAGGTGACGTTGGCGGTTCGATACAGGCCCCCGGATTGCGGCAATTCGGCATAGAGCGTGTATCGACCGATGCCGACAACACTGGGTATTCGCAGGAAGTACCAGCACAGGACAACCACCGCGAGTGACCGCGAACAGCAGCGAACAACACCAGCTGGATTCTGATCAAGCGAGTCAGCATCTGCTCACTCGCCCCTTTCCACCAGCGGTCCTCCCGGCGCGTCATTCGGGTTCGGCGTGAAGCGAACGTCCGGGATCATGGTGGCCGGATCCCGTCCCCACGCCTGCTCGAGCGCCCGCAACATGCCCGAGAGTCCCGTTCCGGTCAGGAGCGCGTTGTCGAGAGCGCTGAGCGTCAGGTCGACCATCGGCCGACACGTTGACATAGTCGCCGCGGATCACCTTCGGGACGCCGTCGATGTTGAACGGCGCAGTGAGACCCAACTTCAGCGCGCCGACCAGGAGCGGCGAGGCCAGGCCGAGCTGCTTGAGTGGTCGCTGCAGCAACTTCAGGTTCTGGTGCAGGTTCGGGCTGCGCATCCGACAGCGCCCGGTTGGCGACGTCGCTGAACCGCCCCAGGGATTCGATCGCATCGCCGAACAGCTCGCGCGTGTCGGCGAAATGCTGGATCAGCGGCGGGATGTCGGTAAGCACCCGATCCAGCGTCTCGTTGTGGTTCGCGATCGATGGCCAGCAGTTCGTTGGTCGAGTCGATCGCGCGGGTGATGTCGCCGCGTTGCCGGTTCAGTTCGGCGGTGAATGTGTCCAGCCGGTTGAGGAATTCGCGGACCTGATCGAGCGCGGCCGTCAAGGACATTGAGAATCTCGGTCTGAATCACGTCGAGGTTCGGGATGCCACCGCCGGTGAGGATGACCGCGATGCTGGCCAACGTCCGTTCGATGGTGGGGTAGGCCGAGGAGTTCTTCAGCTGGATGGTGTCGCCGCTCCGCAACGGCTGCGGCGACGGGTTGGGCGGCGCGGCCAGCTCGATGTGCTGCGTGCCCAGCAAGCTGGTCTGGCCGATCTTCGCGGTCGCGTTGGCCGGCAGCTGCACGGACGGATCGACGTCCAACGTCAGGGTCGCGATCCAGTTCTTCAGCCTGATCGTCGCGCACCGTGCCGACCCAAACGTCGGCCACCCGCACCCGGCTGTTGGTGTTCAGCGCCAACGTGTCCGGCATCTGCACGTAGATCGTCATGTGACCGGCCCCGGTGCCGTGGCCGACCGGCAGCGGCACGTTGGCGATGCCACGCCAGTCGCACGAAGTCAACACCCCCGAAGCCAGCAAAGCGGCCAGCAGCAGCGCGCAGTGCCGCGGTATCCGCCGCCGACGATCAGTCGCATCACCTGTCAGTGCCCAACGGTTCGGCTTGCCGTTCGCGCCCACCGCGCTCACGTCGCGCCTCACCGGCCCGCTCCGGGTTGCGGATACCACGGCGGCGGCAGCGGATTGGTCTCGTCATAGGCGTTCGGCGGTCCGGGCATGGTGTTTCCCGGCTGCGGCGGTGCGATGTCCGGACCACCCATCAGCTCGGCCAGCGACTCCGGGGTCAGCATGTTCGCCGTGGACGGCTGAACCTTGCGCCCTGCATCCCGGGCGCGACGACCCAGCCCGGCTCATGATTGCCGTGCGAAAACGGTGTGTCCGCGCGAGAAAATCCCCGGGACGGTGGTGTCCTTGTATCCCGGCGGCGGGCGCAGCCGGGGCTCGGAGTAGGCGACCTCCTTGGGCAAGGTGGCCGCCGTGTCGAAAAAGTTCGCGCCGACCGGCAAGTAATTGAACTTGATCGTGTCCAGAACCGGCGCCAGGTACTGCGCGCACAGTTCGGCGGAGTCCTGATAGCCCAAGCCGGCTGCCGGCCTGGATGGAGCTGCAGATGAACTGAATCGGATTCGCGAAGTTCGGAAGAGCGAACATCCCCACCAGCGAGCTGTGCGCCGGGTAGTAGATGTTGTTGAAGTTGCCCGCGAAGGTGGGCAGCACGTGCAACGCCGTCTCCAGGCCGTCCCGCGGCTCGGGCTGCAGCAGGGCGGTGGTCGCGTCGGCGAGGTTGTTGACATCGTGGCCCAGCACGGATCTGTTGTCGCTCACAAACTTTCGGGCGAGCTCGAGCACGTCGTCGACCCGGGTAATCGTGTCGGCCACGTCGTGGTCGGATTTGGTGAACCAGTCGGTGAACTCGGCGAGGTCGTCGTTCAGCGCGACGAACTGCTGGTCGTTCTGGTACAGCGCGGTGATGAACTGCGCCAGGCTTCGCGTGATCGAGACGAAGTCCCCTCGGCCCTCGTTCAGCGCGGTCAACGCTTCCGACAGGCTGTTCAGCGTGTCGTGGATCTGCTTGCCCTTGCCGGCCAGGTTGTCCGCAGCCTTCTCGATGAGCTCGCCGAACGGCCCCTCCGGCTGCTCCTCCGTCGGGCCGAGCTGCCGCAGTATCCCGTTGATGGACTCGCGCAGCTGGTCCCACTCGACGGGCACCTGAGTGCGTTCGATCGGGATCACCGCTCCGTCCTTCAGCACCGGCCCGTCGGTGTAGGGCGGCGACAGCTGGATGGTGCGCGAGGCCACCAGGCTGGGGTTCAGGATCGATGCCGTGGCGTTCGGCGGGCACCTTGTACTTGTTGCTGTAGTGGAAGGTGACCCGCATCTTGTCGCCGGCCGGATCGATCTTGTCGATCGCACCGACGCGCACACCCATGATCTGGACTTTGTCACCCGGGTACAGCGCGAGGGTCTCCGAGAAATACGCGACAACGGAAGTGTTGGTCAGTTTCCGATAGAGCTGCACCCCGACGACGAGCGCGAGGATGGCCAACACCATCACCAACGCCCCGGCGAGCACCGCCCTGCGCGACACTTTCGGCAGTCGAAGGCTGCGGATGTCGAAGATCGTGCTCATTGGTTGCTACCTCCCGTCCCGCCGGGCGTGATGAACGGCGCCGGCAGCTGCGGCCCGGGTCCCGGTCGTGCCGGCGGTCCCGGCGGCGGGCCCGGCGCGAACGCCGACGATGGCGGCAGCGCAGGTTGGGGGCCGGCCGGTGTCAGCGGAACGGTGCGTGCTCCCGGAGGCGCATCGGCCGGCAGCGGCACCGGCGTGCCGGGAGCGTTCGGCGGCGCCGCACCCGGCCGGCCCGCGGCCGGGACACCCGGCGCCGGCGGCGACCCATTGGGGTTCGGCGGCAACGGCTGGACGTCGAGCGGCGCGGGGAAGGCGGGGCCACCGAACGGGCCGGCGGCGACGCCCGCGCAGGGCAGCGGATTCCACGGCCGCGGCAGACCCTCGTCCCCGACGGTGACGTTGCCACCGGGATTCCCCGGTGTGTAGGAGCACGGCGACCCGGGCGGGACGGCAGGCCCCGGATGCTGCGGTGTGCCCTCCAGCACCGGCGGCGCCGGCGGCGGCGCGCCGTTGGGGAATCGGGTGCCGTTGGGGTCGGGCCACCGGAACTCGGGCAGCCCGGCACTGCGCCAGAAGTTCTCCGGGTCGATGCCCCGCTTTTTGAACGCCGCGTCAACCCATGGCTGAAGGATCTGGTAGGGCACCAGGTTCGCCACCATCACCTTGAAGAACGGCCCAGAGCCGACGGCCTCGGTCAAGGATGCGGTGTATCTGCTGATGAGTACCAGCACATCGGCCAGCTCCTTCTTGCGCGTGACCAGTTCGTCGGTAACCGTGCTCAACTGCTGCAGCACATGGTTGAGGTTGGGGTTTTCCTTGATCAGGCCGGACACCTGGGCTGACACGTCCGACACGTTGCTCAGCAGAATGCTCAGCGCCTGGCTGCGTTGCTTGAACGCGGCCAGCAGCGTGTTGGCGTTGACCAGCAGCCCGTTGACCTGTTCGCTGCGGTCGCCGAGCACGCGCGCGATCTTGTTGGCGTTGGCCAGCAGTTGCTTGAGCTGCTCGCCGCGCTTGCCGATGGTGTCGGAGAACGCCTTGACAGCCGTCCAGTGCGGCACTCAGATGCGGAGCGGTCTGATCGAAGGTCTCCGACAACACCTTCAGCGAACGTTTGGTGGCCTCGATGTCCCAGCCCGTCGCCGCCTTAGTGGCATCGACGAACACGTCGTAGACCTGGTATGGCGTGGTGGTCTGCGCCGACGGAAGGAAACCGTTGGGCTGCAACGGCTCTGAGCCGCGCGGTTCGATCTGCATATTCTTGCGGCCGAGAATGGTGTCGGTGCGAATCGCCACCCGGCTTTGCGTCCCGATCGTCCTGCCGGCCAACGAGAATCCGACCGCGACCTTGTTGCGGCGGATCGCCAACGAGCGCACCAGACCGACTTCCACCCCGGCGATTTCCACCCTGTCGCCGGTGTTGATGCCACCCGTGTCGGTGAATTCCGCGTAGTAGGTGGGTGTGGCGAACAGCATCGGCACGCTGGTAAAGCTTTGCCCCACGGCAACTACGAGCAACGTGACCGCCACACCCATCAGCCCCACCCGGCCGCGGTTGAACTCCGTCAGCGTCCTCATTGCGGCGTGCACCTCCCGCTGGGCTGCCCGAAGAGCTTGATGGTGCGCACCGGACCGCCAGGCTGTAATCCGTTGACTTTCAGCGAGAGGTCGCACAGGTAGAAGTTGAAGAAGTCGCCGTATACGCCGCCGGATCGGCCGATGGTCCGGTAGGCGTCCGGCAGCTTGCGCAACACGTCGTCGAGAGTCGGCAGATCGTTGATCAGCGACTGCGAAATGCCCTCGAGGTGTCCGAAGGTGCTGTGCAGCAACGGCCGGTCCTCACCAAGCAGGTCGGCCAGCGTGCCCGCGGCGTCGCTGATATGGGCTACCGCCGCGGCCAACGGATCGGCCCTGTTCTTCAGTCCGGTGATCAGCACTTCCAACTTGTTGACCGTTCCGTCGAACTCCTTCTGATGCTTGACGGTGGTCGCCAGCACGGTGTTCAGGTTATTGATGATCTCGCCGATCGCCTGGTCCCGGTCGGCCAACGTTGCGGTCAGCGAGGCGGTTTGGTCGAGGATGTCGTTGATTGTGGCGCCCTGCCCACCGGAACACGGTGATGATCGACTGGGCGATCCTGTTGACCTTGTCCGGGTCCAACGCCTTGAAAAGCGGACGGAACCCGCCGATCAGGGCGTCAAGATCCAGTGCCGGCTGGGTGTGTTCAAGCGGGATGGTGCCGCCCGTGGCCAGCAGCTGACCGCTGTCGCCGCGCCTGAGCTCGAGGTAGCGGTCGCCGATCAGGTTGAGGTAGCGGATCGACGCAGTCGTCGCCTTATCCAGTGGCAGCGAGCTATCGACAGCGAAATCCACCAACACCCGCTTGTCCCCGTCGATCAGCGTGACCTTGGAGACCTTGCCGACCTCCACCCCGGCGGCCCGGACAAACTGCCCGGCCCGTAGCCCGCTGACATTGGTGAACATCGCGGAATAGCCCGGTGGTGCGATCGAAGCGCACTTGGCCGAACACGACGATGATCACCACCGTGAACACCAGCAGAACCAACCACAAGGTGCCGAGTTTGAATGCTGTGCCAGTGGTTCTCATGGGTTGATCGTGTTCTCCCCGAATTGGCGTCCCCAGACGTATTCGGTCAGCATCGGCTGGCCGAGCTCGAAGTGGTTGTACGGCGCGAGGCTGGCGCCGGTGTCCATCACCAAGTACGGCGCCGGCCACAAATCCCGGGTGATCGTCTGCCAGCAGCCCGGCCGCCCACCGGGTCCACCGTGAGCGTTCACCCGGGGCAGGTTGTCCGGATAGACGTAGGGGTTGGGCGCCAGCGAAATCGATCCGGCGGCCGACAGCGAATAGCCGTTGCCGCCAGCCGCATTCGCCACCGAGGGCGCAGCGTCGTGAAAGTTGCGAATCGTGCAGAAAATTTCGGGACTGTAGGTGTCGAGCAGCTCAGCCGTGGGTACCAGGTCGGCGGCCCCGCGCACCAAATACGGGCCGCCTCGGGCGAAGATGTCCTCACCGGTCTTGCCCGCGCCCACCGCCGCCAGCAACGCGGCATCCAGATCACCCTGTTGCCTGTTCAAGGTGCGCGCAGTGGTCAGCGCATGCTGCAGAAAGGCCCACAAATCCGGCGACGCACGGGTATAGATCTCGGCGAGATCCGCAAACCGTCGTGCGTCGTAGCCGAGCTGCTCGTACCCGCGGGTTCAGATTGCGCAAGAATATGATTGCCATCGACGAGCGACTCTCCGAATGGGCGGCCCAGCGCATCCAGCGCCTGCGCCAGCGCCGACAGCGTGGCGTTCAGCTCGATCGGATCCACCTTCTCGGAGATCGAGGTGATCGTCTCGAATAATGTGTTGAACTCGGTGGTCACCGACCGCACGTCAATCACGTCGCGCGGGCGAGATTCTCTGCTGTTTCGGAGTTTCCGGCGAAGTCAACGAGACATACTTATTGCCGAACAGCGTGGCCGCCTCGATGGTGGCCACCACATTGACCGGAATCAGCTTGATGTAGTTGGGATCCACCTCCAACACCAGTTTCGCCGCCGGCTTTTGGTCGCGCTCGATCTGCGAAATGCTGGCCACCCGGCCAATCGCCACCCCGTTGAAGGTGACTTTCGCGCCCGTATCCATCACCAGCCCCGCCCGCGAAGCCACCATGGTCAACTCGGTCTTCGGGCGTCAAATCTCCGCGAAACTGCGCGTATACCAACACGAGAACAGCCGCGCCCACCAAGAGCAGGACCACGCCCTCGACGTACAGCAGGACCCGTCGGCTCTTCCGCGTCAGCATCGTCGTCATGGCGGTTATACCGTGAGATTGAAGTTCGGGTCGACACCGTAGAGCGCCAACTCGGCCAATAGCACGACGACAACCACCGAGACCAGCGAGAATCGCATCGATCGACCGACGGCCTGCCCGACGCCGACCGGGCCACCGCTGGCGGTGTAGCCGTAGTAGCAGTGGGTGATCATCACCACCACCGCGATGATGACGACCTCCACGACCGACCAACCCACATCCTCGGGGCGCAGGAAGGTGCGGAAGTAGTGCTCGTAAGTGCCGCTCGGCTGTCCATAGAACACCGTCGTGACGACCTGGCCGGACATGAAAGCCATGTCGAGGGCCAGGGCGTACAGCGGCACGATCACCACCAGCCCGCCCAGGATCCGTGTCGAGACCAGAAACGAGATCGAGTTGATGCCCATGACTTCCAGCGCGTCGATCTCCTCGCTGATCCGCATGGCACCCAACTGGGCGGTGGCACCGGCGCCGACCGTGGCGGCCAGCGCGACGCCGGAGACGATGGGCGCGGCGACGCGTGTGTTGGCCAGTGCGGCAAAGAATCCGGTGAACGCCTCGACACCGATGTTGCCCAGCGACGCGAAGCCCTGGATGGCGATCAACGAGCCGCCGGACAGCGTCACAAAGCCGATGATCGCGACGGTGCCGCCGATAACGGCCATGGCGCCGGTGCCCATGCCGATTTCGGCGATGAGCCGCAGCGTCTCCCTACGGTAGCGGTAGAGCGCCGATCCGATCTGAGTGACGCTGATCCGCGTGAACCTCGCGAAAATCCCTATCTGCTCGAGCCTTCGGGCCGCGCCGCCGCCATAACGGTTGAGGTTGGTGGCCGTCCGCGGGTACCGGGAGCGAAATACGCTGGGAGCCGACAAGTTAGCGTCCCGTCCCGAATCGCACGCCGATCGTGGTCAGCACCACGTTTACCGCGAACAGCGCGAGCACACACAACACCAGGGTCTCGTTGACAGCGGTTCCGACACCCTTGGGACCGCCCTTGGTGGTGAGCCCGCGATAACACCCGACCAGGCCGGCGATCATTCCGAACGTGGCCGACTTGACCACCGAGATGACCACCTCGGGCAGGCCGGTGACCAGGGTGAGTGTGCCGACATAGGCGCCGGCCGAAATGTGTTGGATAAAGACACCGAAGACGAAACCGCCGACCAATCCGATGGTTATCACGGCGCCGTTGAGAAGAGTGGCGACGATGGTCGCGGCGACGACGCGAGGCACCACCAGCCGATGGATGGGGTCGATGCCGAGCACCTCCATCGCGTCGATCTCCTCACGGATGGTGCGGGCCCCCAGGTCGGCGCAGATGGCTGTCGCCCCGGCGCCGGCGATCACCAGAACGGTGGTCAGCGGGCCCAGCTGGGTGACCGCTCCCAGCGCCGCGCCCGCGCCCGAGATGTCGGCGGCGCCGAACTCGGCCAGCAGGATGTTGAGCGTGAAGATGATGAGCACGGTCAGCGGAATCGAGACCGCAAGTGTTGGCAGTAGCGAGACACTCGTGATGAACCAGCCCTGCTCGATCGTCTCACGCCAGTGGAAAGGCCGTCGAAACAGCGCCTTGCCGGTCAGTACGCAAGTCCGATAGAACCCGCCGACCGCGTCCACCCCGGGCTGGATCTGTCCGCGGAGATACGTGGTGATTTCGGTGTAGGTGGTCATGAGCGAGCACCGGTGCCCTCGGGGGCGTCTGCCGACTTCATCGCCGATTCCCTACGGTGTCGAGTGCGGCCAGCAACGCCGTGTTCGCGTGTTCAAGCAGGTCTTCGGCGGCCTCCTTCGAACCGGCGGGATTACCTGAGCAGATCCGGTCGGCCAGTTCGCGGTAGTCATCGGGATGCTTGGCCTCAGCGGTCATCGCGGTGGTCAGGGCACCTAACGCGAGCTCATGCGCGGCGCGAAATGCGTTGTACATCAGCCGATATACGATCGAGCCAGCGCCGTCGACCACGTGATCCCAGAACTTGAGCGCGTGACGTTGCCACTCGAGCGGATCTTCCTCGGTGTCCAGTGCGCGTAGCGAATCCTCGAGCAGTTCGGCCAACTCAGGTCCGTGCCGTTCGGCCGCCAGCTCCGCGACCTTCGGACCGTTGCGCAGCCGAGCCTCGAGAACGCTGCGGACAACCGAGATGTCCAGTTCGCCATTGCGAAACAGCAACCGGGGCAGCAGGTCCATGCCGGCATACCGTCGGAAATCACGCACGGTGGTGACGCCGCCCTGGCGCACCTCGACGAGACCGGCCGCCGAAAGCCACTTAAGCGCCTCGCGGACAGCGGGCCGGGATACCCCGAACACGTCCGCCAACTGACGCTCGCTGGGCAAGGCCTCGCCGGGCTCCATCTCCCCGCTGAGCACGTCGGCGGCCACCTGCTCGAAAACCTCTTCAGGCACCGATCGACGAGTCACCGGCTGGAGCGCCACGGGCTCAGTGTGACGGCGATTTGGTCAGACGTCAAGTCACCAGACGTCAGGTGGTCAGACCATCATCGGTACGCCTACGCCCACCTCGATGAAGCGTCGTCGCAACGGACGAGCTAAGTCCCCGCCCGCTGCGCGGCCACGAACAAATTCCCCGGAACTCGGTCCTCGACCTCTTTGGGTGGCCGGCGGCCATAGCCGGCCATCAGCTCGTCGGTCGCAGTCACCGTCACGTCCCAGCCGTGGCGACGGAACCAGTCACCGACGTCTTCGCGCTCCTCGAAGTACCACAGTTCGTCGATCCTGGGAATCTCCCGCTGCGGGTCCGCATCGGCCATGAGGGTGCGGATCCGATCCATCCGCTCCTGACGCTTCGCGCGAACCTCGGGGTCGAGAAAGGTCGATCCCAGCGCCTCCACGGCGATCCGGCTGCCGGCGGCGGCGAGGCCCTGCACCCGGTCGAACAGCAACTCTTGGGCCGCGGCCGGCAGATACGGCATCAGTCCCTCGGCCGACCAGGCGCTGGGTGCGTCGGGGTCAAAACCTGCCTGCCGCAACGCCGAAGGCCAGTCCTGACGGAGGTCCACCGGGACCGCGACCCGGTTGCAGGCCGGCTTTGCCCCGTGTTCGGCCAACGTCGAAGCCTTGAAATCCAGCACCTTGGGCTGGTCGAGCTCGTAGACCGTCATCCCGTCCGGCCCACCCTGCCATGGCAACCGCCAGGCCCGCGCGTCCAGGCCCGCCGCCAGAATCACCGCCTGACGGATGCCCGCATCGGCCGCAGTAACGAAGAACTGGTCGAAAAAGGCCGTCCGCGAAGCCATATAGCCGACCATCGCCTGCATCTGCAGCGGCAGGTCGGGTTCGGCCTCGAGGAGCTCGGTGGGCAACTGCGGGGCGGAATGCCAATTCCACGCCCCGTCGCCCACCGCGTCGAGGAAAAGCTGCGCAAATGGATCGCTGATCAACGGATTCTCGCTGCGGGTTTCCGCCGCGCGGGCCGAAGCCACACCCAGCGCCGTCGCGCCCACGCTCTCGGTGATCTCCCAGCTGTCGCCGTCGGATCTGGCGTTGCTCATTGCTGGCTCTACTGCCCCGCGCGCTGCGCCGCTACGAACAGAGTCTGCGGGGCGGCGTCGTCGATGTCCGGGGGGGTGCGGCCGTAGCGGGCCATCAGCTCCGGCGCCGGCGTCACCGTCACGTCCCAACCGTGCCGGCGTAACCAGGCGTCGACGTCTTCGCGCTCCTCGAAGTACCACAGGTCCGAGATGTCGGGAATATCCCGTTGGGGCTCCAGTTTGGCCATCACGCCGCGCATCCGCTGCATTCGCTCTTGCCGCCTTGCGATGGCGTCCTGGTCGAGGAAGTCCGGGCCGGGCGCCTCGACGGCGATGCGGCTGCCGGGAGCGCCGAGCGTCTGAACGCGGTCGAAAAGCAGCTCGTGAGCGACCGCCGGCAAGAACGGCAACAACCCTTCGGCCGACCAGGCGCTGGGTGCCGTGGGGTCGAAACCGGCCTGCCGCAACGCGGCCGGCCAATCGTCGCGCAAGTCGATCGGAACGTGGACCAGGTTGCACGTCGGCTCTGCGTCGTGGTCGGCCAACGTCGACGTCTTGAATTCCAGCACCCGCGGCTGGTCGAGTTCGTAGACCGTCGTGCCGTCCGGCCAGGGCAGCCGCCACCCGCGCGAGTCCAGACCCGCCGCCAGGATCACCACCTGACGCACGCCGGTGCGGGCCGCGTCCAGGAAGAACTGGTCGAAGAACGACGTCCGCGCCGCCATGTAATCGACCATTCCCTGCCTCTGCAGCGGCAGGTCGGGTTCGGCCTCGATGAGCTCGGCGGGTAGGTCGGGAGCCGCGAACCAGTTCCACATGCCTTCTCCGGCAGCGTCCAGGAAGACCCGCGCGAAAGGATCGCTGATCAGCGGGTTCTCACTCTCGGTTTCGGCCGCGCGGGCCGCCGCGACGCCCAGGGCCGTCGCTCCCACACTCTCGGTGATCTCCCAGCTGTCATTGTCGGTTCTCGCCACGCTCGTGTCCTCCGATTTCGCTAGCACGCCTACCTACCGACCCTACGCGCGCCGAAAATCAACAGGCCGCCGGTCCGGTCGTGCAAGGATCCTCAAATATGCGGGTTGACGGGCGCGACATCAGCGTTTCTGGCAGCCTGCTGCAACCGCTGACCCGACGCACCAACGACATCCTGCGGCTGGTCCTGGCCGCGATTTTCCTCGTGACGGTGATCACCAGTTCAGTGATCACCCGCCCGCGCTGGATCGCGCTGGAGAAGTCCATCTCGCAGATCGTCGGCGTGCTGTCCCCCACCCAATCCGACACGGTCTACCTGGCCTACGGCTTCGCGATTCTGGCGTTGCCGTTCATGATCCTGATCGGCCTGATCGTCTCGCCGGCAGTGGAAACTGCTGGGCGCGTATGCGGCCGCGGCGCTGATGGCCGCGCTGCCGTTGTCGATCAGCAACAACCGCATCTCTGCGCCACGATGGCACTTCGACCTCTCCGACAGGCTCAGCACGCTGCCTGCCCAGTTCCTCGACGACCCGCGGTGGATCGCGATGCTGGCGGCGGTGCTGACCGTCTCGGGACCCTGGCTGCCCGCGCGCTGGCGACACGGGTGGTGGACGCTGTTGCTGGCGTTCGTGCCGATCCACCTCGTGGTCAGCGCCATCGTGCCGACCCGCTCACTGGTCGGGCTGGCGGTGGGATGGTTCGTCGGCGCGCTGGTGGTGCTGCTGGTCGGCACTCCGGCCCTGGAGGTGCCGCTGGACGGTGCGGTTCGGGCGCTGGCCAAGTGCGGGTTCGTGGCGTCGCGCCTCACGGTGGTGCGCCCCGCCGGACCCGGGCCGCTCGTTCTTTCCAGCGATTCCGGGAATCCCGACTCGTCGGCGGCGATCGAGTTGTACGGCCCGCATCAACGCAGCGGCGGCGCGCTGCACCAGCTCTGGCGCAAACTGCAGTTGCGCGACACCGAGACCGCGCCCCTGCAGACCTCCATGCGCCGCGCCGTCGAGCATCGTGCACTAATGGCCATCGCCATCGGTGACGCGGGCGTCGCCAACACGTCGACGATCGCCGTCGCCGTCCTCGAACGGGGATGGATGTTGTACGCGCACAAGCCCGTCAGAGGGATTCCGCTCGACGAATGCGCAAAGACGACGCCCGTCGCCCGGGTGTGGGAATCGCTGCGGACCCTGCACGACCATCAGATCGCGCACGGCGACCTGCGCAGCGACGAGATCACGGTCGACGACGGCACCGTCCTCTTCGGCGGGTTCGGGGCCGCCGAATACGGCGCCACCGACACCCAACTCCAGTCCGACATCGCCTCACTGCTGGTGACGACGACGGCGGTGTACGACGCGGAATCCGCGGTGGGCGCGGCGATCGACGCGTTCGACAAGGACGTCATCCTGGACGCCTCCCGCAGGCTCACCAAATCCGCTGTGCCGAAACGAATCCGGGAGTCGGTGGCCGACGCCGGCGGCGTCATCTCCAGGGGCCGTGCCGAAGTCCAGCGCCAGACCGGTGCGGGTCAGATCAAAACCGAAACCATCACCCGGTTCACCCGCAGCCAGGTCATTCAATTGGTACTGCTCGGTGCGCTGGTCTATGTCGCGTATCCCTTCATCAGCACGGTGCCGACGTTCTTCTCGGAGCTGAGGACCGCGAACTGGTGGTGGGCAACGTTGGGATTGGTGATATCGGCGCTGTCCTATGTGGGCGCGGCAGCCGCTTTGTGGGCCTGTACCGACGGCACGGTGAACTTCTGGAAGCTATCAATCGCGCAGGTAGCCAACACTTTTGCCGCGACCACCACCCCGGCCGGCGTCGGCGGGCTGGCAATGAGTACGCGGATCTTGCAGAAGGGGGGCCTGAGCCGAATGCGAGCCACCGCGGCGGTGGCGCTGCAGCAATCGGTCCAGGTGATCTCCCATGTCGTGCTGCTGATCCTGTTCACCACGCTGGCGGGCGCGTCGGCGAACCTGTCGCATTTCGTCCCGAATGCCGCTGTGCTGTATCTGATCGCGGGCGTGGCGTTGGGAATCGTCGGCACGTTTTTGTTGGTGCCGCGGCTGCGGGGCTGGCTCTCGACGGCCGTGCGCCCGAAGTTGAACGAAATCACCAGCGACCTGTTGGAGCTCGCCCGCGAGCCAAAGCGGTTGGCGTTGATCGTGCTCGGTTGTGCCGGAACGACTCTCAGTTCCGCCTTGGCGCTTTGGACCAGCGTTCAAGCCTTCGGCGGCGGCGCTTCGTTCATCACCTGCGCCGTGGTGACGATGATCGGCGGAACCCTCGCCTCGGCCGCCCCGACGCCCGGCGGCGTCGGCGCCGTCGAAGCGGCGCTGATCGGTGGTCTGGCCGCCTTGGGCGTGCCCGCGGCCGTCGGCGTACCGTCGGCGCTGCTTTATCGGGTGCTGACGTGCTGGCTTCCGGTATTCATCGGTTGGCCGGTGATGCGCTGGCTGAGCAACAACGACATGATCTGACGCGCTACCCGATTGGAAGTCCCGGACAAACCGCGACGTAGGCCATATCGGGCGACACCCAGTCGCGCCACTGCTGGCGGCTCATATTGGAGGTGAGCTTGGCGCACAACATCTCCGGCGACGCATCCGCCGGCCATAGCCGCACCGTGGTATCGGCGCCTCCGGAGGCCAGCAGGTGGCCGTCGGGGCTGAACACCACGCTCAGCACCGGGCCCGGGTGGCCTTCGAGGAAGGCGCCCAACGGTTGACCAGTGGTAGCGCTCCACAGCCGCACCGTGCCCTCGTTTTCGGCGGTGACCAGCCGCCGTCCGTCGGGGCTGAAGACCACAGCATTCACCGCGCCGCCGTTTCCTTTCAGGGGGTCACCGACCGATTGTCCGGTTCCCGCGTCCCACAGCCGCGCGGTCCCGTCGGCGCTCGCGGTGACCAGCCGGCGCCCATCGGGGCTGAACGCCACACTGAGCACGGGGCCGGTGTGGCCGGTGAGGATGGCGACCGCTTGGCCGGTGCCGGCGTCCCACAGCCGCACCGTCTCGTCGCCGCTGGCAGAGGCCACCCGACGCCCGTCCGGACTGAACGCCACACTGTTCACCCTGCCGGTGTGGCCGGTGAGGGTGGCAACGGACTTGCCGCTGGCTTGCCCGGTTCCCACGTCCCAGAGCCGCACCGTCTGGTCGTCGCTGGCCGAAGCAAGCCGGCGCCCGTCGGAGCTAAACGCCACGCTGAGCACCGAGCGGGTGTGGCCGGCCAGGGGGGCGCCGACCGGTTGGCCGGTCCCGGCGTCCCACAGCCGCACCGTCTGGTCATCGCTGGCGGAAGCCAGCCGGCGCCCGTCGGGACTGAACGCCACACTGTTCACCCTGCCGGTGTGGCCGGTGAGGGGAGCACCGATCGATCGGCCGGTGCCGGCATCCCACAGCCGCAGCGATCGGTCGTCGCTGGCCGAGGCCAGGCGGCGCCCGTCGGGACTGAAGGCCACACTGTTCACGCTGCCGGTGTGGCCGGTGAGGGGAGCGCCGACCGGTTGGCCCGCGTCCCAGAGCCGCACCGTACCGTCGCTGCTGGCGGTGGCCAGCCGGCGCCCGTCGGGGCTGAACACCACACCATTCACGCCGCGGCTGTGGCCGCTGAGCGATACGCCGCGATCGTGGCCGGTCTCGACGTCCCACAGCCGCACGGTCTGGTCAGCGCTCGCGGTGGCCAACCGGCGCCCGTCGGGGCCAAACGCCACGCTTTGCACCGGCGCACTGTGGCCGCTGAATGGCGGGCCGATCCCCTGACCTGTGTCGGCGTCCCATATTCGGGCCGTCTTATCCATGCTCCCGCTGGCCAGCCGGTGGCCGTCGGGGCTGAACACCACGCTGAGCACGGGGCCGGTGTGGCCGACCAGGGGGGCGCCGACCGGTTGCCCGGTCCCGGCGTCCCACAGGCGCAGGGTCTGGTCGTCGCTGCCGGTGGCCAGCCGCCGCCCGTCGGGACTGAACGCCACGCTGACCACCGAGCCGGTGTGGCCGACCAGGCGGGCGCCGACCGGTTGCCCGGTCCGGGCATCCCACTGCTGCACGGTCCGATCGGTGCTGGCGGTGGCCAGCCAGTTCCCGTCCGGGCTGAACGCCACGCTGAGCACCGAGCCGGTGTGACCGCGGAGGGGGGTGCCGACCGGTTGGCCCGTCTCGGCATCCCATAGCCGTGCCGTGCTGTCGAGGCTCGCGCTGGCCAGCCGACGCCCGTCGGGGCTGAACGCCACTCCAATCACGCTGTCCTCGTGGCCGGTCAGGGGGGCGCCGACCGGTTGACCCGTCGCGGCATCCCACACCCGCACCGTCCTGTCGTGGCCCACGGTGGCAAGCCGGTTACCGTCGGGCCGATACGCCACACCATTTACCGCACCGGTGTGGCCGGTGATGATTTTGACGGTGCTGGCTCGCTCGGCCACCGCGGTGTAAAGCGGGCCGTCGTCGGAAGGAAGGGGCAGAGCACGCGCGGCCAGAATTTGCTGGAACGCCCGCGTGTCCCCACCGGGCTGGGTACCGGCCAGCATGTCCTGCGCCTGCTCGATCAGAATCTGCCGCTGGTCGATCAGCTTCTGCTGCAGCTGGGTCTGCGCCTCGTGTCGGTCTTGCACGGCCTGCACACTGAGCATCACCGCCACGAGGGCGATGACGGCGGTGACCGCCAATACGGCACCGAGGATCCGTGAGCGCTTCCGCAACGCGGCCGCGCGCCGCTGGATGGCTTCGAGTTCGGCTTGCTGGCTTTCCGCGCGGGCCGCCAACGCCGCCTTCTGTTCTTCCGCGCGCCGCCGGTCGCGGTGTTCGCGGATGACACCGGTGAGCACATCGTGCGCGAGTTCTATGCGTTGCGCGCCATAGCGTTCCTCGAGCCGAAGCAGGCGCGACCCAATGAGCCGGGTTAGTTCGTCGTCGGTGAGACGCGAAGGCACCGCGTCTTCGCGGACGTAGCCGTTGCGAAATCCGTTCTCGGTGATCAACCCGGACTCGATGAACTGCGCGACGCGCGGTGGCAGATCACCCACACATGACAGGTAGTAGTTCGACAGGATGTCATGCTTGGTGTCCTCGACCAGCTGCTCGTCGAAATGGCTCTGCCCACGGCGCTTTCGCTCCTCATTAAGCTCGCGGCAGAACAAGCTGAGCAGTGCGGGTTCCACCTCCAGAGCGCCCAAAGCGTCCCCATCGCGGGCGCGGTTAAGGTCCTCGCCCGCGATGATCCCCACCACCCGGCGCGCCACCGAACGGGGCATCATCTCTTGAGCCGGTTTGTGCACAGCATCGAGCGCCTCGCCCGGCCGCAGGCGCAGCAGACGCATCCGCGAGTGCTCACCAGCCGAATTAGGCTGGCGCCACTCGTCAAATTGGGCGACTGAGTCTTCGCGCAGGCAAATCAATAGCTTGTAATTGCGCTGCTGCAGCTGGAACCTTGCCGCCACAGCCTCGTCGGCCTCGATTCGCGCCGCCAGATCGGCGGGAATGCGATTGTCGAGCAGATCACCAATCTCATTCTTGAATTCCCGGACGAGATCCGGGACCCGCTCGCCAAGCATAACGAGCTCGTCGAACTGGTCGAGGACAAGCACCGGCGTCAGTAAATCGTTCTGCGCGCTTCGCAGCCCAAAGTCGTTGCGATGCAGATATTCCCAAACAGATTCAGCTTCCAAAGGCAGCATCGAATCGGGCGCGTCACCGCGAATCGCGCTATATACCGATTGATGTAACTGCTCAGTGGGCGTTGCCGCACCCGCATCGAGGTCGAAGCGTACGTAGGCCGGCAGCAAGTGGTGGTCGCGCAGCAAAGGGAACAGGCCCGCTCGCAGGAGCGAAGTCTTGCCGAAACCGGAGCCCCCGAACAATATGGTGACCGGGGCGTCGAGAACGTGACTCAGCAGCGCTGTCGATTCATGGTCCCGCCCGTGGAAGAAGCCGTGCGCGTTTTCCACGAACGACTCGAGCCCCGGCCACGGGTTATCGCTGTCCAGCTGTTCGGACGCGGTTGCGCTTGTCACGGTGCGACGGTCCGCCGCACAGCACGGATTTCGTCGGTCAGCATTGCGATCAAGTGCGCATCAGCCTCCCCGCAGTAATGCGGCCACCGCCCCGCCCATTGATTCGTACCGCTAGTCAGCATGTTTGCTATTCCGTGCGATTCGTATGCGATCCAACCGAGGATATACCGTGGCGAAGTGGTGCGAGATGAGTTTCACCGGAAATGCGAAAATTGTTGTAGCGCAACAGAAAACTCCTGCGTGATGACTACACGGCCAATTCGGTCCCGGCCGGGACCACAAGACTTCCCGCGAGAAAACTATGGCGTCTAGCCCTGCAAAAACAAGGTCCGGTGTTATGGCCGGTGTTTTTCGCGTGGCGGTAAACACCGGCCGCCTAGCCAGGTCTCAGTCAGGTCTCCGCGTTGGCGACCGTGACGAGGACGGTCGATCCCCAGCTACTCCCACCGACCGTGGTGGTGAAGTAGACCAGGTAGTAACCCTCGGCCACGGAATCCGCCACCGTGATCGGAACGGTGACGGCCGCCGATCCGTCGGCGCCGAACTGCCTGGAGCCGGGTTCAATCGTAATCCCGGTCCCGGGCGACGTGCCGGTGACGGTGCAGCCGCCAGCGCCGCCCTCGATCATCCGTTGAACATCGACTTTCACGCTGCCCGTGCTGCCCGGCGCGATCACGACAACTGGGCTCGCGATGTTCACGGTCACCGCAGAACCGCCCGCACCGAACGACGGCGGCGCCGAGGACTCGGCGGTGCCCCACACCTTGTTCGGGTAGGCGGCGAGCGAGAACGACAGGTCACCGCCGGTGCGGATGATCGACTCCGGAAGGGACGTGTGGTCGGTGGCCTGCCCGTCGATGCTCAGGCCGCCGATGTACTTCAACACGCGCGGTCCGGACGCGCCCGGAGCGGAGATCCGGATGGATTTGCCGTCCGGCAGCGCGATGACAACGCGGTCGAACAGCGGCGCGTTCACGGTGAGGATCCCGGTTCCGGGGGTGCTCGGGTACAGGCCGAGCGCCGCCCAGACGTACCAGCTGGACATCGCGCCGAGGTCGTCGTTGCCCGGCTCGCCGTCGGGTGTGGGACCGAATAGGCCGCGCACCCGGGCTACCGTCTCCTGGGTCTTCCACGGCTGACCGATGTAGTTGTACAGCCACGGCACCCCGAATCCCGGCTCGTTGCCGGCCCAGAGATAGGGCCGGTTGGGTCCCACATTCAGCCTCTGGGTGAAGCGGTCGAGCCGGTCGGCCACCGCCTTTCGGCCGCCGAGGGCGGTCACCAGGCCGGCCACGTTGTGCGGCACCCACCAGACATATTGCTCCGCGTTGCCCTCGTCGAATCCGTCTTCGCCGAAGCCCGAGCGGGACTCGACGAAACCGGGCCCGTCGCGGAAGAATCCGGCCGGGTTGCGGGGCGAGATGTAACGGGTGCTGGGGTTGAACAGGTTCTGCCAGTACTGTGCCCGGTACTGGAATTCGGCGGCGGTCGCGGTGTCGCCGAGTGAGTCGGCGAATCTGGAGATGGCGAAGTCGTCGACGGACCACTCCAGCGTGATCGAGGCGCCGACGATGCGGTTATCGGCGCGAAACTCCAGCATCTGCGGTGCGTAGCCCAGCCGCAGGTAGGAGACGATGCCGGGCCGCTCCACGTAGCCGCCCAGCCCGACACCGCCGGTGATCGCCGCGTTCACCATGTAGCGCAGCGCCGTTTTGAGGTCGAAGTCCTTGGCGCCGAACGCATAAAGGTTCGCGATGAGCGGTACGACGTTGTCGCCGGTCATCTCGCCGGTCGCGGAATTCGCAAGCGCCCAACGCGGATACGATCCGCTTTGCTCGGCGTCGCGCACCAACGACTGGGCCATGTCGCTGGCCTGCTTCGGAAAGAGCAGTCCCTGCAGGGCGGCCAGGCTCCGATACGTGTCCCAGTCGGAGAAGTTGGCGTACTGGCTGTGCCCATTGTCCACGGTGTGGATGAGGCCATCGAATCCGATGTAGCGGCCATCCGCGTCGTTGAAGGTGTTGGGGTGCAACAGCGATCGGTACAGCGACGTGTAGAAGGTCCCCAGCGTGTCGCCGCCCCTGCCCGCCACCGAGATCCGCGACAGTGTGGCGTTCCATTCGGTCGATGCGGCTCTGCGAACTTGGTCGAAGCTCGCTTGGCCTTCGGCGGCCAGGTTCGCGCGCGCCGCGTCGATGCTGACGTAGGAGATCGCGGTCCGCACCTCGAGCACCGAGCCGGCGGGAAATTCCACATACCCCCCGCCGAACGGCGACGCCACGCTGCGGACGCCGGGATAGACCGCGTCGCCGTCCCAGGTCCCGAAAGAGGCGAACGGCTGGCTGAACTTCATGGCGAAGTACACCGTGTAGGTGTTCGTCTTTCCGCAGAATCCACCGCTGGTGGCCCATCCGGTGATCGTGCTGTTGTCATCGCTGATCTGCATGGTCGCGCGGGAGTTGCCCGCGAGCGACGCGCCGGAGCGCACATGAAACAGGGCGGGCCGGCGGTCGTGCGGGTAGCTGAACCGTCCGACGCCGGTGCGGGTGGTGGCGGTGAGTTCCGCCTTCACTCCGGTGCCGGGGAACCGCACCGAGTAGTAGCCGGGCATACCGACCTCGGAGTTGTCGTGCGCGATCCTTTCCCAGGCGTTCCACGGCTGCGAACCGATTCCGGTGGTGGTCGGCAACATTGAGATGTCTCCGAACGCGGCACAGCCCACCGAGGCGTGGGTCATGCTGAACCCGGTGGCGCGCGGGTTGCCGTAGGAGTAGCCGGCGTAGTTGTCGACGGTGTCCGGGGAATACTGCACCATTCCGAACGGCACTGCGGCACCCGGGAAATTGTCGATCTCCCCTACCGTTTCACCTCCCGTTCCAGTGCCGTTGAGCGTGTCGACGTAGTCGATCGGATTCGTGACGAATCCGGGCTCACCGTCGTAGGCGATGGGCGGAGCGGCGACAAACGCCATGCAGACCGCGCTCACCCCCACCAGGGCGATGAGGGCCTTTCGTGACCGTGACCGCATAGCAGTCTCTTACTCCACAGCCGACGGTGGTGGCAACGCTGCACTACAGGTCGGCTAGTGTCATTGCCGATGTGGCCGGCGCAGGTGCCGGTCCAATCCTTGGGGAGATGCTATAGATGAAATGCTTGACGGCGGCAACCATTACCGTGGCACTGAGTCTGGCGCTCGTTGGTTGCGGGTCCGACAACAAGGCCCAGACGAAGACGTCGACCTCCACCAGCACATCCACCTCGACATCCACGTCAACGACGGTGGCGACAAGTACCACGCCGGGCGCTCAGGCACACAAGACCATCGCCGACTACATCACCGAGAGCCACATCACCCAGACCCCCGTTCACAACGGCGATCCCGACACCCCCGTCATCGGTCTGCCGATGCCCCCGGGGTGGCAGAAGGCCGCCGAAAGCGGGGCGTCCTACGGCACCATCGTCTTGGCTCAGCCCGCGAATCCACAAGACCCACCGACGATCTCGGCGCTCGTCGCCAAGCTCACCGGTGACGTCGACGTAGCGAAGATCCTCCAGTACGCCCCCGGCGAGCTGCAGAATCTGCCCGGATACGACGGCACCGGCAACGGAAGCGCGTCCACGCTCAGCAACTTCCAAGCGTGGCAAATCAGTGGCACCTACACGAGGGAGGGCCAGAAGCGCGCGGTCGCGCAGAAGACTGTGGTGATTCCCGGCCAGGGCGCCGTCTTCGTGCTTCAGCTCAACGCCGACTCACTCGACAGCGACGGTGGTCCGTTGGGGGACGCGATGAACATCGTCGACGACCAGACCACAATCACGCTCTGACTCTCCGCTGATTCGAGGCGCGAATCGCGCCGCGAACGTCGGTGGTCTTACGGTATTGGCATGACCGAACAGTCGTATGCCATAGACGTCGGGCATCCACCCGACGCCCTGCTCCGTGTGGTCAACCCGATGCTCGGCTTCGTGCTGGGCACTCCGCTCGCGCGCTTCGTAGGCAAAGGGTTCATGGTTCTCAACTTCGCCGGGCGAAAGACTCGGCGGCAGTTCACACTTCCGGTGAGCGCCCACGTGATCGACAACGACCTGTATGCGCTGACGGGCGCCGTGTGGAAGCAGAACTTCCGCGGCGGCGCCTCCGCCATGGTCGTGCACGGCGGGAAGACCACCGAGATGCGGGGAGAGCTCATCCGAGACCTTGACGTGGTTCCCGACCTCTACCTGAAGTGCGTCCAGTCCTATGGCGTCAAGCGCGCGCAGACCATGATCGGTTTGAAATTCCGCGAGCAGCGCATTCCCACACGCGAGGAGTTCACCGAGGCGGCCGAGCGGCTCCACCTGGGAGCCATCAAGTTCACGCCGGCCTAGTAGCGGTTGGGACCGGGCGTGCTCACCCACCCGGCCCCGCGCCCGCGCCCGCGTGCGTCGGGGTGATGATCGGCCGGGGATGGCCCGCGGCGAGGACCGTCCGTCGCACCGCGTCGGCGACGGCGTGCGCCCTGCCGTCCGGCACCAATGCGATCACGCAGCCGCCAAAGCCGCCGCCGGTCATCCGGGCACCCAGCGCGCCCGCGCCCACCGCGGTATCGACGATCAGATCGATGTGCTCGGTGGTGATTTCAAAGTCGTCACGCATGGAGACATGCGACGCCGTCATGATGTGGCCGGCTTCGACGAAATCCGACTTACCCAATGCCGCAGCGAAATCGAATACCCTGGCGTTCTCGGTGAGAACATGGCGGGCGCGGCGGGCATCGATCGTGCTGCGGATCTCGTCCAACACCGCGTGCCCACGATCCCAGATGTCACGCAACGTTGACGCCTGCAGATCGGCGGCCGCCCGCTCACACGCAGCGCGACGGGACGCGTATTCGCCGCCGACGTGCTGATGGCGGGCCCGGGAGTCGATCAGCAGCAGCACGACACCATGCGCGTCCGGCTCGAAGGCGACCGGCACGACGGTGAGTTCGTGAAAGTCGATCAGCAGCGCCGTCGACGGCGCCCCGAACAGCGCTGCCAGCTGGTCAAGCAAACCGGTCGGGGCCCCGACATAGTCGTTTTCGGCCCGCTGGGCCAGCCGCGCCTGGTCTATCGGATCGATCCGGACGTCGGCGGCCGACGCGATCGCGCCCAGCGCCGCACATTCCAGCGCCGCCGAGGAAGCCAGACCCGATCCCATCGCCACGTCGCTGTCGATCGACATATTGCCGCCGGGCACCGAATGGCCGGCCTGGCGCAACGCCCACACCACCCCGGCCACGTAGGCGGGCCAGCCGGTCACCTGCCCGGGAACGACGCCGAGCGGAAACCGTACCGCCCCTTGCGCGCGTGCGCTGTACACGGTGAGCGCGTCGCTGCGATCCGGCGTGAACGTCACCACCGTGCGCTGCGGTATCGCGATCGGCAGCGCGAACCCCAGGTTGTAGTCCGTGTGTTCGCCGATCAGGTTGATCCGCCCGGGTGCGCCGTACCGAACCGTTGACCCGGTCATCGGCCGAGGTCCCTGAGGCGCTGGGCCACGCTTTCGGGCGTCACGTCACTGATGAAAGCATCCATCGCCGATTCCGAGGCCGCCAGGTACTTGAGCTTGGTGGCGCTGCGCCGGATCGACATCAGCTCGACGTGGAAATAGCCGTCGGCCTGGGCTTCGGTGTCGACGAACTGGTGCAGCGCCGAAATATACGGCAGCGAACCAACGGAAGGGGCATACATTTCGTCGAACCGACGCAACACGTCGAGGTAGACCCGCGCGAACTCGTCCAGCTCGTCGTCGTCGAGTTCAACGAGGCTGTGCACGAACCTGTTCGGGTAGATGTGCACCTCGACCGGCCAGCGCGCCGCGAACGGCACGAATGCCGTGAACCGCTCGGTGCGCGCGACAATGCGACTGCCGTCGGCGACCTCGCGAGCCAGCAGGTCGGCAAAGAGGTTGCCGCCGTGGCGGATCCGATGGTCGCGCGCCTGCCCCAGCATTGCCGCGGCGCGCGGGGTCAGGTAGGGGTAGCCGTAGATCTGGCCGTGCGGGTGGGTCAGTGTCACCCCGATTTCCTCGCCGCGGTTTTCGAAACAGAACACCTGCTCGATGCCCGGTGCGGCCATGAGGTCGCTGGTGCGATGCCGCCACGCCTCGACGACCAGCCGGGCATGCGCCGGTTCCAACTGCGCGAACGACCCGGTGTGCTCGCTGGAAAAGCAGATCACCTCGCAGCGGCCGTGCCCGACGGCTGACACAAAGCCGGCACCGCAAGGCGCCGGCGGCGTCGGTGCCGGCATCGGCTGGAAGGCTCCGGCCAGGCTCGGGAACCGGTTCTCGAAGACGACGACGTCATAGTCGGGAGCGGGCACCTCGCTGGTCAACCCCGTAGGACCCGGACACAGCGGGCACTGGTCGGCGGGCGGCTTGTAGGTGCGGTCCTGGCGCAGCGCCGCGATGATGACCCACTGCCCGGTTGACCGGTCGAACCGCAGCTCCGACTGGTCGAGGTCGCGAGCCGGCAACGGTCTGCGGTCTTCGACCGGCGCCGGCACATGCCCGGGCAGCGCGAAAAACAGCAGGTCACGGCCGTCGGCCAGCTTTTCCCGCGTCGGCGCTGTCACGATCTCGAAGACTAGCCTGGCCACACTTGGACCAAGTGACGCAGTTCGGGTAACCATGTGGGTGTTCGGCAGCCGAGAGGGGGTCATCCGATCAACGTTCTCTACGAGCGTGCCCGCAATTGGGCGATCGGCTCCGATCCCGGGTTGCTGCGGCTGCGGATGGCGACCCGGACCACGGCCGCGCTGGCCTGCTCCCTGGCGATCCTCTACCTGCTGACCAGGGCGACCGGACAGCCTTTGACGGTCGCTTTGCTCGGTGTCGTGATCACGATGATCGCGGCGCGGTCCGTCAACGAGCCGGACCCCAACCAGCAGCGGATCACGATGGCGCTGCTGCCGGTGCCGGGCGCGCTCGCCATCACGGCCGCAGTGCTGCTCGGGCCCCACAAGGCGGTCAGCGACCTGGTCTTCGTGGCGATCGTGTTCGTCGCGGTTTACATCCGCCGCTTCGGGCCGCGCGGACGGGCACTGGGCATGGTCGCGTTCATGGCCTACTTCTTCACCCTGTATCTGCGGGCCGGAGTGTCGGAGTTGCCCTGGATGATCGGGGCCGTCATGGTGGGAACGCTGTGCACGTTCGTGATGGGTAGCTACGTCCTGCCCGATCGACCGCAACGCGTGCTGAGTGCCACCGTTCGGGCGCTGCGGGCGCGGATGGCGATAGTGGTCGACACCACCGCCGACGCGGTGCGAACCGGCCGTCTCGACGAACGGCGACGCCGCCGTATGCGGGCGCGCATCACCCGGCTCAACGAGACCGTCCTGATGGTGCAGGACCAGATCGAAGACAAGGCCGACCCGGCCGCGCTTTGGCCCGGGGTAACCCCGGAACAGTTGGCGCCCTGGCTATTCGACGCCGAACTCGCCATCGAATGGGTCGCCACCGCCGGTCGACAAGCGGCCGAACTCGCCTCGGAGATCGCCGCCGATACCCGCGCCGAACTGGTTGGCGCGCTGGCACAGTTGGCGCGCGCAATCCGCGTCCCGCAGCGCGGCGGACTCGAACGGGCCGCGAGCCAGGCCCAACGAATTCTCGACCGGCAGCCGCGCCCCACCCCAGCCGACGATCCCGGCCAAGCCGCCAGCCGCCGGCTCTCCCTGGCGATGATCAACGCGGCAGCCGCGACCGCCGAAGTCCGGGCGATGGTCGAAGGCGCCACCGTCGCCGGCGCCGGGCCAACGTCCGACGGCCCCGACACCGCCGAGCCCGACGAGCCCGACGTGGCCGACGAGGCCGACGAGGCGCAGCGGCGGCCTGCGCCCGACCACCCGGCAGGCCATCCAAGTGGCCATCGCCGCGTCGTTGGCCATCGTTATCGGCGAGTTAGTGTCACCCGACCGCTGGTATTGGGCGGTGATCGCGGCGTTCGTTATTTTTGCCGGCACAAACTCCTGGGCCGAAACCCTCAACAAGGGCTGGCAGCGGCTGCTCGGCACCGTGCTCGGCGTGCCGTGCGGCGTGCTGGTGGCCACGCTGTTCGCCGGTGATCGCACGGCCTCGCTCGCTCGCGATATTCGTCTGCCTGTTCTGCGCCTTCTATTTCATGACCGTCACCTACAGCCTGATGACCTTCTGGATCACCACGATGCTCGCGTTGCTGTACGGCCTGCTCGGCCAATTCTCGTTCGGCGTGCTGGTGCTGCGGATCGAAGAGACCGCTATCGGCGCCGTCATCGGCGCTGCCGTGGCCATCCTGGTGCTGCCGACCAACGCCAGAACCGCCATCCGCGATGACACCCGCGCGTTCTTGACGAGTCTGTCCGCCCTGATCGACGTCTCCATCGCGGCCATGTTCGGTGGCGACGAGACCGGGAGCCCGACCGAGCACGCGCGGGAACTCGACCGGAATCTGCAGCAGTTCCGCGTCACCGCGAAGCCAATGCTGGCGGGGGTTGTCGGTGTCGCCAACCGCCGGAGCGTCCGTCGCGGCCTGCGGCTCTTCACCGCGTGCGATCGTTACGGGCGAAGCCTGGCACGCAGCAGCGAGCGCTACCAGGACCCCGTTGGCTCACCAGCGCAGGCCGTACAACTCACTACAGCGCTGACGGCCGCCGCTGCGCAGACACAGGACAACATCGACGCGTTGGTCGCGATCATCGACGGCGCCCATAACCAGGCCGTCTGCTCCGCAAGCGACGCGCTCGACGCCGCCGAAACCCTGGCCCGGCAGCACGACGGCGCGGCCGAGCCGAGTCCCGATACCCGCCGATTCCTCACCGCGGTGCACGCGCTGCGCCAGATCGACGGGGCCGTCATTACCGGGGCGGCCAACCTCGGTGCACGCGACGGCCTGAAACAACCTGGTCCAACCGCGCGCCCAAGCGCCTAACATCGGCGTATCCGGCTTTCCAGGTTTTCCAGGCTTTGCTAGGGAGCAAACCCATGGCTACTCCGAATCTGCCACCGGGGTTCGACTTCACCGATCCCGAGATCTACGCCCACCGGCTGCCGGTAGAGGAATTGGCGGAGCTACGCCGAACTGCGCCGATCTGGTGGAATGAGCAGCCGCCTGACCAAGGCGGATTCGGCGACGGTGGCTACTGGGTGGTGACGAAACACCGCGACGTCCGGGAGGTTTCGCTGCGCAGCGATGTCTTCTCGTCGGCCAAGAAGTCCATCGTGCCGCGCTTCCGGGAGGAGTTGGCGCGGGGCCAAATCAAGGCGGGCCAGACATCGCTGATCATGATGGACGATCCCGAACACAACCGGCTGCGCAAGATCATCGCCCGCGGCTTCACGCCGCGGGCGGTCGAGCAACTGCGCGCCGACCTCAGTGAGCGTGCGCAGCGGATCGCGCAACGCGCCGCCCAGGAGGGCTCGGGCGACTTCGTCCTTCAGGTGGCCTGCGAGTTGCCGCTGCAGGCCATCGCCGGCCTGCTCGGGGTACCGGCGGAGGACCGCGGCAAGTTATTCGACTGGTCCAACCAGATGATCGGAGGCGACGACCCGGAGTTCGCCGACCACGATGCACTGACTTCGTCGGGCGAGTTAATGTGGTACGCAATGCAATTGGCGCACCGCAAGGCCGAAGAACCGGGTGATGACATCATCACGACGCTGATCCGGCCCGACGCCGACGGCCAACGGCTGTCCGACGCCGAGCTCGGCATGTTCGTCGTCACGCTGGGCATCGCCGGCAACGAGACCTCCCGCAACTCGATCACACAGGGCATGATCGCCTTCACCGATAACCCCGACCAGTGGGAACTGTTCAAGGCGCACCGACCCAAGACAGCCACCGACGAGATCATCCGCTGGGCTACCCCGATCACCGCGTTCCAGCGCACCGCCCTGGCGGACACCGAGCTCGGCGGTGTGCCTATCAGGAAGGGGCAGCGGGTGGTCTTGTTCTACCGCTCGGCCAACTTCGACGAGGACGTCTTCGACGACCCGAACGCGTTCAATATCTTCCGCGACCCTAACCCGCACTTCGGATTCGGCGGCACCGGAGCGCATTACTGCATCGGCGCCAACCTGGCACGGATGACGATCGAGGTGATGTTGAATGCGATCGCCGACCACATGCCCGACCTCACCTCGGCGGGTGATCCCGAGCGGCTGCGGTCTTCGTTCATCAGCGGCATCAAGCACTGGCCCGTGGACTACAACGGCAGGTGCCCGGTCAGCCGACCGGAAGCGAAGCTGACGCAAGAATTTCACAAATAGTCGGCAGTAACCTACTCCCCCGACAGCAGCGAAAGGAACCCGCGATGGACAAGGACGATCCCGAGAAGCGCATCGCTGACCTTGAACGTCAACTGGCCGAGCGAAACGCTGCCGGCGACTCCGGCGCAAGGTGGGAGTCTCAGGAGCCTGCGGCCTGGACGCCATACCTGCCACCGCCCGGCGGCGAGCAACCGGCTCCCCCGCCACTCATTGATTGGCAAAACCCGACGCAGGCTTCGTATTCGCCCGCTCCGTCCTCCTTCTCGTATTCCGGCTCGTCGACGGGGCGCCGGGGCGGCGCGCGGATCGGGTTGATTCTGCTGTTCACGGGGCTCCCGATTGTCATCATCGCGATCGCCGGGATCGCGATGATGTCGGTTTTCCATCACGCCACAAGGTCCTTGGTGCCGACGCCGCCCGGACAGTTCTCGGTGGGCTCCCAGCCGTCGGCCGGGGGCTCACGGCCGTCAGCGGGGGCGACCGCGCTGCAAACCCCCGATGGGCTCAACGGGCTGCTCACCCAGATACGCAGCAAGTTCGGGGACACGATGGGCTACCAGTTGACGGTGTATCCCGATTACGCGGTTCTGGACCGCGCCGACCCACAGAACAGTCAGCACAAGAAGGGCTACTACTACAAGGGCGGCAGCTGGAGCGATGTGGGCCAGACCCAGCATGTGTCATCGCTCGACGTGCTCGTCGATCTGGGCAAGTTCGACCCCGCCGCCGTGGCCGGCAAGATGCCCGGCGCGGGCCAGGCCCTCAACGTGCCCAACCCCACCTCGACCTATCTGATCGTCCAAGGTTGGCAGGGCGGGAGCACGAGGATTGCCATATATGCCTCCGGCAACGGCGACAGCGGCTACATGGACATCAACCCGGACGGCAGCGTCGTCAAGCTGCACCCGCAAACCTGAGCTGGACCAACGAGCCCGCCTGCCACGATCAGCGACCGCCCCGATCGCCGCCCCGATCGCCGCCCTGCCAGTGGTCGTGGTCACTAGGGCCGCCCTGCCAATGGTCGCCGTCGCCTCGCCAGTGCCCTTGGTCGTGCGGGTCACCGTCGCGGTAGAAGTCGTCGTGGCAACGGCCACCTTCCCAGTTGAAACCCCAGCCGGGATCGCAAAGTTGACCGGGGCACCAGTGATATGCCGGCGGTGGTGCCATGGGCTAGGCCTCGGCGACTCCCGCCGCTCCCAGACCCGCGAGTCCCAAACCGCTGGTCAATGCCAACGATGATGCTGCGATACGCAACACTTTTCTCATGGGGACCTGGTTACCCGCTTTCGAGCGCGAACGCTTTGCAGAACCTGTGAATGCGTTAGGCCGTAGTTCCCCCTGATGCGGTGATGGGTGTGCTGCGACCTGGGGTTTTGTGTTGTCCACATGACTACCTGTAGCCGAGGCGGTGGGTGAAGCCGAGTAGTTCGAAGGCACGGTGCTGTAGTGCGGTGGGGGCGGTGAACTTGGTGAATGCTGTCGTGTCGTCGGTGGGCTGGATCTGGTTGGCGCAGATGGTGGCCAGGTCGGCGAGCAGGCTGGTGAAGCTGTGCACCGGGGTGTCGTTGTTGGTGTGTTTGCGGGAGGCTTTGGACAGGGCGGCATCGGAGCGTTGGGCGGCGGCAACGGGATTGGTGCGTTTGGCGGCGGCTGCCGGTTTGTCGTGGTCGCGAAACAGGATCGGAGCCAGGGCTTGTTTCATGTGCCAGCTGATGTAGTAGGACAGCATCCGCAAAAACATGTGGGCGCGGACCCGGTCGGCCAGGCGGTGGCGGATGGGGCGTACGTCCAGTTCGGAGTTGCAGGTGCGGAAGAACCGTTCGACGTCTTCGAGTCCCTTGTAGCGCAACACGACATCGTCACGGCCAAGGGCGGTCTCGGGAAGGCTGGTGCGCAGCACATAGATGCCGTCGATGGCGGCTTCTTCGGTGATGTTTTCTTCGTTGCGGGTGAAGGTGAACGCGTCGTCGGTGATGGTGATGTGGAAGTGTTTCGCCATTTTGTAGTGGTTGATCACCTTGCCCACCCGTAGCGCGATCTCGTCTTGACCGCGCAACGGTCGGCGCGTTCGGGTGGTGGCTTCGGCGATGGCGGCTAGTTGTTTCTCGGTGGCGGCCAACAGGTCTTGACGTTTCCGGGTGCGCTTTTCGGCTAGAGCGGGGTTGTGGCAGCACACCAGGCGTTCACCGGGATAGTCCGGGGAGTCGATCTCGGCGAGGTCTTGTTCGTCGAACAAGCTCAGCTGTAATGCGTCGGTCTCGACGAGGGCCTTGATCTGCGGGGCGCGCAGCGCGGTGATCCAGTCCAGGCCGGCGGGGCGCAGCTCATCGGTGATGCGCGCGGAGGTGATCATGCCGCGATCGCCGACCAGACAGACCCGGGAGAGCCCGAACCGGTTTTTGAGCTTGGTGATCTGGGCGGTCAACGTTTTCGGGTCGGCGGTGTTGCCCTCGAACACTTCGATGGCCACCGGTATCCCGGCGGTGGTGGCCAGCAGCCCGTAGACGATCTGCAGGCGGCCTTTGACCCCGTCGCGGGCGTGTCCGATCTTGCCCAGTGAGCAGGTGCGGCCCTCAAACGCCGCCGAGGACACGTCGTAAAGCACCAGGGTGCCCTCAGCCAGATGCCGTGCGGCCAGCTGGCCTTCGATGGCATCTTTGCGGGCCAGTGCCCAGTCCATCGCCGCATACAGGTCGTCCTCATCGCAGCCGGTGACACCCAACACCTCACCCAGCGAGCTGGTCGCGGTCTCGGCACGCAGCCCGCGGGCGGTGGCCAGCTTCGAGCCTGGGGCGATTACCTGGGCCACCAGCATCGCCGTGACCAGGTCGCGCCCACGTGACGGTGTCGAGTCGATGAGTTCCTCAACGCCGAGGGCACGGGCGGTGCCCAGCACCGCGGCCACGTGCCCATGCGGCAGGCTGCGGGTGATCTCAAACGCCTCGGACAGATCCCGCGTCGCCGGCAGGCCTTTGAGCGCGCGCTCTAGCTTTTCCACCTTGCGCTCGGGCCAGCGCGACAGGTTGGCCAGGGTGCGCGTTCTCACTTTGCCGTCTTCGCGGTAGCTTTCACGCAATAGCACCGCCGGCGGTGACCCACGGTTCGGAACCCGCGTCACATACATGATTACTTTATATCAGCTTGCCTGCGCTATTTTTACGCACTAGCAAGCCAACACGCCAACAATATCCTGATGATACATGAGTACATTACGTGCCACACATGAACGCCAAACACCTGCTCACGAACCACATCGGCGATTCAGAGCCCACTCAGCGGGGGGAACTACGGGTTAGGCGCTGCGTATGTTTCTTCACCGAGCGTGGGCCCCATGGACGAAAACCCTTCGGAACGCGTGCATACCACCCACGTTCGACGAGCCCTGTTCGAATCGCTATTGCACCACGCAAAATTCGCGACCGCGACCGGCGCGCGCCCATAGCGCCCCACCCCCGGCGGTCGGGCCAGCCTTGATGAGCTCGCGTTTGAGGGTCTTGTTGGTCGCAGTTCGCGGCAGCTCGGTGTTGATCCGCACATACTTCGGCCACGCCTTTAGTGACAAGTCAGCCTGAGCCGTCAGGAACTCCTCAAATTGCTTGGGCGTCAACGTGGCACCCGTGTCGAGGACGATCGCCACCATCACCTGATCGCCGACGTGTTCGTCGGGGACCGCATATACGGCAACCTGGTTGATTTGTGGCAAGCGTTCCAGCACCCGCTCGATCGGGCCCGCCGCGAGGTTCTCCCCATCCACCCGCATCCAGTCGGCCGTGCGCCCGGCCAGATAAATCCAGCCGTCGGCATCGCGGTAGGCCAGATCCCCCGACCAATACATTCCGTGCCGCATCCGCTCGTCGGTGGCATCGGGATCGTTGTAGTAGCCCGTGAACCCGCCCGCACCGTAGGTGTTGACCAATTCACCGACCGCTTCGTCGAAGTTGGCGACCGCGCCGTGCTCGTCGAAAATCGCTGGCGCACATTCGGTCACGGTCTCCGGGTGGTACACGCTGACGCCTGGATAGCCCTTCCCGATCGAACCCGCCGGCGTGCCGTCCTCCCGCATGACCACGACGGCGAACTCGCTGGACCCGAAGCTGTCCACCACCCGGCATCCGAAACGCCTTGCGAATTGCCGCATGTCGCGCTCGGTGGCTTCGTTACCGAAGACCGCCCGCAACGGGTTGTCGGCATCGTCGGGCCGCTCCGGCGTGGCCAGCAGCAGCGCCAGCGGCTTGCCGACATAGTTCATGTACGTGACGCGGTAGCGCCGTACGTCGCCCAGGAACCGCGACGGCGAGAACTTGGCGGGCACCATCGCGGCGCCGCTGTTGATGCCCACCGCCCAGCCCGCCGCGACGCCGTTGGAGTGAAACAGCGGCATCGCCAGGTAGCACACGTCGTCGGGGGTGATCTCGAACCGCTCGACCAGGCTGGCGCCGCACAGGACCGCCATCGCGTGCGCGAATCGCACGGCCTTCGGGTCACCGCTGGTGCCCGACGTGAAGATCATCATCACCGGATCGGCGCCGCCGACCTCGTGGGGGACCAGCGGTCCCGCCGCCGCCACCGCGTCGCGGTACCCGGCGCCATCGACGTCCAGCACCGTCGCACCACCCAGGTCCAGCCCATCGATCAGCGGTAGGTGTTCGACGTCGACGAGCACCAACTGGCAATCCGCGCGCCGGATGTCCGCGGCCAGGCCCTCGCCGCGCCGGGTGGTGTTGATCCCACACAGCACATACCCGCCCAGAGCGGCCGCCGCCATCGATCGCAGCATCGCCGGCGAGTTGCCCAGCAGGGCGCCGACGTGCCGGGGTCGGTGGGGAGCGAGGAGACCAGTCAGGACAGCAGACTCAGCTGACGCCTCGCTGAGATGCTCGCGCCACGTCCACGTCCGGGCGCCGTGCACCACCGCGACCGTGTCGTCGGCCATGCGTGAGCGCAGTAGCTGCTGCACTGTCTCAAACATCGGCGGGCCGGTAGCGCAGCAGTGTGATTTCCTCGCCGGGAACATCGAAAAACACCGGAGTGAGCCGCATTCCGATCCTGATGTCGGACGGTTCCACGTCGACCAGTTCGGTGCTGACCCGCGGACCTACATCCCATTCGACGACGCCGAGCAGTTGCGGCACGTGAGCGGCCCACGGTGGCCCCGTCGGGCGGCGCGCGACGGTGTAGGTGTACAGCGTTCCCGCACCGTCGATTTCGCGCCACTGGAGGTCGTCGGCGAGCGTCCCGGGGGTAAGCGTGCGTGGGTAGAAGACGTAGCGTCCCGCCGACGGCGAGTACTGGATCACAATCCGGTGTTCGCGCAACGCATCCCAGAACGGCCGCGACACGGGAGTCGGCTCCGGGAGCGGGCAGGGATAGGTCATCTCAATCGCCCCCCAAGAGCAGGGCGACCTGCTCGCTCATGATGCCGCCGTTGCCCGTCACGAACGCCGTGTTGCACTCAGCGACCTGGGCCTCGCCCGAGCGGCCCATGATCTGTCGGGCACCGTCGACGACGTGGTGCATGCCGCCGGCCATCCCGGCCTGCCCGAAGGACAGCTGTCCCCCGGCGGTGTTGAGCGGGAAGTCGCCTCGGAAGGTGAGATCGTGTTCGGTCAGCCAGCGCATGCCCTCGCCCTTGCCGCAGAACCCGGCGTCCTCGAGCGTCATCAGCACGGTGATCGTGTAGCAGTCATAGATCGATGCGACGTCGACGTCGGCGCGTTGCAGCCCGGCCATCGCGAACGCCTTGTCCGCCGCCCGGGCGATCGGCGTGCGCATCAGATCGTCGGCGTACGTGGGGGTTTTGAATCGGATGTGCTCGCCGAACCCCGTCACCCAGACGGGTCGGTGGCGTGCCCGGCGCGCTACATCGCAATTCCCGATCAAGACACCGGCGCCACCCTGCACCCGCATCACGGTTTCCAGCATGTGGATCGGATCGGCGATCACCGGGCTGCTCACCACGTCGTCGACCGTTATCGGCTTACCATGAAAAACCGCACCCGGGTGGGCGCACGCGTTGGCGCGCTGGTGCACCGCGATCCTGGCCAATGCCTCGGCATCGTAATCGAATTCGGCGGCGTACCGTTGCGCGATCTGCGCGTACGGGGCGTTCTGGCCGACGTTGCCGTACGGGATCTCGAACTCGGCCTGCGGTGAGCCGTAGTTGTTGCTCGACGCCCCGTACCAGCCCAGGGTCCGCCCGGGACGCCGGGCGGAGCGCGGAATTTCCAACGAGCCCGGAACCACCGCCAGCACCGCGTCGCACACTCCCAGTTCGACCGCGGCCGCCGCCCGCCACACCATGCCGGCCGCGGTGGCGCCGCCCAGGTCGACCCGGTCACCGAAGTCCAGCGGAAGGCCCAGATACTCCGACAGCGTGGCGGGCGCGAACATGTCGGACTCCGCGATGCCGTGGCACGACAAGCCGTTCACCACAACGGGATCCACGCCGGCGTCCTCGATCACCATTTTGGCCAGTGCGGCGTACTGGTCCAGGGTGAACGACGGCGGTCGGCTCTGGTGGCGCTCGGCCGGCAACTCGGCGATGCCGATGATGGCCGCCTGGCCGCGCAGACCGGTCACGGCGCGCTCCGGCGCGGCAGTGCGACGGTCGCGGTGCCCGGCATCAGCACCTCGTCGCCGCGCCGGCAGAAGATGTCCAGATCCACGCGGGCCTCACCGTCCGCCATCCGCTTGCCGGTGACCAAACCCCCGAAGGTCAGCTCCTGACCGGGATAGGCGATCGCGCGGTTCTGCACCGCGAACGCCACTAGTCGACCCGCACCGCCGATCCAGTCGGTGAGCGCACGCGACAGCAGCGCCGCCTGCAACGGACCGTGGACCAGGACGTCGTCGTAGCCTTCGACGTCGCGCGCCCAGTCCTTGTCGTAGTGGATGCGATGACCGTTGTACGTTGCGGCACTGAAGAAGAACATCTGGGTCTCGGTCACCGTGATGGTCAGCGGCGGGATAGCGGCGCCGGTTTCGACGTCCTCATAGCACACTTGGTCAGCCATCACAGAAATCCTCAGGGCCGCGCGATCATCGACATGGTGGCCTCGGCGATCAGTTCGCGGTCCTGATTGCGGTATTCGCCGCGCCAGGTCACCAGCACGAATCGTCCCGATCTGCCCTGCTTTTCGGTAATCGACTCGATGTTACGCACCAGCTCGATCTGGTCGCGGTGATAGGCGGGCAGGTGGAAGGTGGTGCTCTCGCCGCCGGCCATTCGCCGCGGCGCCCGCGGAAACGCCAGGCTGCCCGTCACCGCGCCGGACGATCCGTCGGGCCGCAGGTCGCCCAGTGCGCTCACGCCGAGGACCGCGTACTGCAAAAACAATGGCGGACAGGTGACATCGCGGTAACCGTGCGCCCGCGCGTGTTGGGCGTCGAACCAAAGCGGGTTGTGGTCGCCGACCGCGGCGGCCCACCGTTGCCAGTCGCGCCTGTTCACCTCGCCGCCGACGGTGGCGACCACGGTGCCGACCCGGGCCGCGGATTCGGCGTCGATCAGGCTATCGGTGCTCATGGTCGTCTCCCCAATCCATCTCGCCATCAAGCCATTTCGCGGCGACATCGGCGCCGCCGCCCAGGGTGGAGAGCACCCGGGCGCGTTCGGAGAACAGATGCAGATCGGTGTCGACCACGTAGCCCATGCCGCCATGCAGTTGGTGGGCGTCGAGCGTGATCTGTTTGACCCCGCCGGCGTGCATCCTGGCGATGGCCGTCTCTCGGGTGGCGGTGCGGCCCCGTCCAATCCAGAACACCGCCGACTGGGCGGCCAGCCGGGCCGCCGTAAGCGCGATGCGCATGTTGGCCACCAGGTGCTGGGCCGCCTGGAAGGACGCGATCGGCCGGCCGAACTGTTCGCGCATCTTTGTGTAATCGACCGTGCGTTGCACCACCGCCTCGGCGACCCCGACCAGATCCAGGCATCCCAGCGCCACGGCGGCGTTGGCCACCCTGCGTAGTTGCTGATCCCCGAGTCCCTCTGCGCCGCCTAGGATCCGACGATGATCGTCGACGACCACGTCGTCGAATTCCACCGTGAACGCGCGGTGTCCGCCCATCATGGCCAGCGGTTCGACGGCGAGCCCGGCCCTGGCCCCTATGGCCCCCATGTCTCCAATGTCTATGACGAACCCCAGCGTGCGGCCGTCCGCGTCCGCGCTGACCACGATCAGGTCGGCGAGGTCGGCGTCGGCGACGAAGTCGGCCATCCCGTGCAGCCGCCAACCCTGGGTGTCCTGTCGGGCGCGCAGCGACGGGGTCAGCAGGGCGGCGTCGCGCGGGTTGCACAGCGCGGTGGTACCGCGCGCGGTCCCCGACGCCAGTGCGGGCAGCCAGGCCGCGCGCGCCTCGGACCCGCCCAGCCAGTCGACGGCGCGGGCGGCGTGCATGGTGCTGTGAACGACCGTGGGGCACAGAGCATGTCCGGCCTCGACACAGAAGATGCCGAGATCAGTCAGCTCGCCGCCCGAGCCGCCAAGATCTTCTTCGATCGCCAGCCCGAGCAGGCCGGCCTCGGCGAGCTCCTTCCACAGCGCCGGCGTGATGCGAGCGCCGTCGGCAGCGTGCAGGGCGCGGGCGAGTGTCGTCGGACATTCGGCGGCCAGCAGGCCGCGGCACATCGCAGCCAGATCGCGTTCGTCCTGATCGGGAATCACTCTCATGCTGGTCACCGGCCGTAGGAGGGCATACCATAACCGCGCTGCGCGATCACGTCCCGGAGCACTTCGTTGGTTCCGCCGCCGAACCGCATCAGTGGCGACACGCGGTAGAGGCGCTCGAAAAACCCGTCCAGCGGCGCACCCGGGCCGCGATGGGCGATCAACCCGTCGGGCCCCAGCAAATCGATTGCCAGGTCGGCGATGCGCTGGCGCAGTTCACTGGTGAAGATCTTCTCGACGCTGACCTCGATGGTCGGGATGCGCCCACGGTCGATCAACGACGCGGCCTCATAGCCCATCAACGTCGCGACTTCGACGTCGGCCTCGGCTTGCGTGAGGCGGCGACGAAACGCGGGATCCCACGCGGGCACCGACCCGTCGCGCCGCGGGCGGCCGGCCAGCGCCACCAGATCGTCGAGCGCGCGACGCAGGTCGCCCGCGTTGGTCAACGCGCCGCGCTCCAGATCCAGGGCGCCGGTGATGTAGGTCCAGCCCATGTTGACCTCACCGATCAGGTTGGTGACCGGTACCCGCACCTCGTGGAAGAACGTTTCGTTGGTTCGGTAGCCGGACCACGCGTACAGCGGGTGGATCTCGACGCCGGGGAGATCGATGGGAACCATGATCACCGATATCCCGCGGTGCCGCGGCGCGTCGGGATCGGTACGCACGCACAACCACTCGTGCGTCGACCGTTGGGCCCCGCTGTTCCAGATCTTGGATCCGGTGATCACCCATTCGTCGCCAACGCGCTGCGCACGGGTGCGCAGGCTGGCCAGGTCGGTGCCGGCATTCGGCTCGGAATAACCGACCGCGCAGACGATTTCGCCCCGGGCGATGGGCGGCAGGAACTCGCGTTTATTCTGTTCGGTGCCGTGTCGCATGATCATCGGCGCCACGGAGGTGACAGTGAGATCGGGTCCCGGTACGCCCGAGTACTCGAACTCGCTCATTAGCAGGTGCTGGTGCATGGCGGACAGTCCCAGGCCGCCGTACTCCGGCGGCCAGTTCAGGCCGAACCAGCCCCGCTGTCCGATCTTGCGACGGAACGCCGACAACTCACCGCCCGGGAATTCGAGGCCATGCTCGGCCATCTCGGCCCGCAGCGCGGGGGTGACGTTGTCCGCCAGGAACCGCCGCACCTCGGCCAGCCACGCTCGTTGCTCATCGTCGAGCTCGAAGTCCACAACGGCGACAGTAGTCGCTGGGCCAGGCGCCCTAGAGAAGTCCTTTAGAGAAGTGGAGAGAAGGTCGCGCCGAGGCGGTTCAACAGGTCCTGCACCCGCCGTTCGTAGTCTGTGATCGCGCCCCGCGTGTCACCGGCTTTGGCATGGTCGGCGACGGGGGTGCCGACGTCAAGGGTGTCGGCTCTTTCCCGGCCGAGGGCGCGCACCAGATCCGGCAGCAGGCTCTGGTAGTCGCGGATCGCGCGCCGCACGTCTCCCATTTGGTGGCGGCGACGCGCCAGCTGGGCCCGGCTCCTCAGGGTTTCCGGGTGATCAGAGCCGCGCAGCCGGGTTAATTCGGCCACGGTGTGCTCAAAGCTGGATACGGCGCTGACGGCGCGCCGGGGGTCGCTGTTGTCATCGGGCATCGCCGGCTCCTCTCGTGAAGCTATTCACGCTAGCCGCAATCGCGGCGCTCGGCATTTCGAAGCCGTGCGCTGTTCACGGGCCCGAAAGCTGCTAAACGCCGAATAAACCGGCGCTCTCGTTCTACGGTGGCGGGGTGCGGCCGCAGTGATGGAGGCTTCGCCATATGACGTACGTACTCACCCAGGCGATGGCGGCCGCGGCCGCGGATGCGGCGGGACTGGGTGCGGCGATCAACGAAGCCAACGCGACCGCGGCGGGCCCGACAAGCGGTGCGCTGGCGGCGGCCGCCGACGAGGTGTCGACGGCCGCCGCGACCCTGTTTAGCTCATATGCCCAGCGGTTTCAGGAGGTCCTTCGGCGGGCGGGGGCGTTTCATCGCGAGTTCGCTCGATTGCTGGCGGCCGCCGGCAACGCTTACGCGGAGACCGACGCCGCGGCTTCGGGTGCGCTAGCGAGTTCCCCAACGCCCGTTGCCATTTCTTTGATCATGACCGGCACCGGCACGTCGACGCCTCCCCTGCAGTACATAAATGAGGTCTACAGCCGGTACATTTCGCCGAATTTCACCACCGCCGACGTCCAAGGCCTGACCACGCCGGAGCAGCTATACCCGCTGACCGGGGTCAAGTCCCTGACCCTCGACCAGTCGCTGAGCCAGGGCGTCACGATCGTGAACAACGCCATAGCTGAGGCGCGTAGCAACGGAGTCATCCCCATCAACGTTTTCGGCTATTCACAGAGCGCCGTCCTCGCCTCGCTGGCGATGCCGAAACTCGTCGCGGCCGGCGTTCCGGGTACAGATGTGAATTTCGTGCTCATCGGTGATCCGATGAATCCCAACGGCGGCCTTTTCGCGCGCTTCCCCGGTTTGACCTTCCCGACTATCGGTGGGACGTTCTACGGCGGCACCCCGGCGAACGACTATCCGACCGTGATTTACACAGGAGAATACGATGGCTACGCCGATTTCCCCCGGTACCCGATAGACGTCCTCGCCGACATCAACGCCCTGGTGGGTGTCATCGCCGTGCACGGCACCTATCCGACTTTGACGGCGGCGCAGGTGATGTCGGCCACTCAGTTACCGACGTCGGGGCCGACGATGACCACATACGAGATGATTCCCACCCCGCACCTGCCGCTGTTGAACCCGGTGCGGCTGATCCCGTACCTCGGGAACCCGGTTGCCGACCTGCTCCAACCCGATCTGACCTACCTCGTCAACTGGGGCTACGGCGACCCGGCCCACGGCTATTCAACCGGGCCGGCCGATGTGACCACCCCGTTCGGGTTCCTGCCGCCGCTGAGCGCGACCACTGCGCTGGGCCACGATCTGGTCAGCGGCGCCCAGCAGGGAATTGTCGCTGCCGCCAACGACTTCCACGCCGAGGGGCTTCCGTCACTGCCCAGCTTGTCGCTGTCGGGCATATCGAGCGCGTTTGCGTCGGCTGTGTCAACGGCGCCCAGCGCGCTGGCCCTGCCCACGACGGCGTCCGTGGCAGCCACGATCGACGGCGTGATCTCGGGCCTGCAGACCGCGACCACCCACAGCGCCGACGTGTTGAGCAGCGCGGTCTCGGCGGCTTACGGCGCGCTGCTTCCGACGGCGGATATCGTCACCGGCGGACTCATCACTCTGCCGTCCTATGACGTCAACCTGTTCTTGGACGGCGTCTTGCAGGCGGTCAACGGCGCCCCCGTTCAGGGGCTTGTCAACGCGATCGGCTATCCGATCGCAGCCGATACGGCACTGGTTTTGCTGGGCCTCAGCGTCGAAGCCTTACTCCTCTTCGGCACGGCCAGCTCGATTGTCGGCGCCGTCGCGAGCGTCTGACGCCGCGTTCGCCCTACTGCTGCGGCGCGGGCTTCAGCACACTGAATACCCCGCCTTGCGGGTCGGACAGGACGGCAGAGCGCCCCACCGACGGAATGTCGAACGGTTCCGCGACGACCTGGCCGCCCTCCGCGGCTGCCTTGGCCGCCGTCGCGTCAGCGTCGTCCACCGCGAAATACAGATGCCAGTGGTTCGGCACGCCGGGCATCGGCGGTTCCATGCAGCCGCCGACGTCGTTTCCGCCGGCCTTGAGCACCCGATAGTGTTGGCCGGGCGCCATCTCCATCGTCGAGTAGGTCAGGCCAACCACCGCTTCGTAGAACGGCAGCGCCAAATCCGGTTTGTCCGTGATCAATTCGTTCCAGATGACCGTGCCCGGCTCGTTGACCAGCGTTGCGCCGATGCGCCGGTTGGCCTGCCATAGTCCGACCACCGCGCCGGTCGGATCGGCGACGAAGGACATCCGGCCGGCATCGCCGATGTCGCCCGCCGGCATCAGCACTTGCCCACCCGCGGCTGGCACCTTGTCAACCGCCGCGTCGACGTCGTCCACCGCGATGTAGGTGTTCCACGCCGGGGGCCTGCCCTCCGGGGCGCCGGGGGGCATCGGCGCGATGGCGGCCACGGTTTCTCCGTTCACCTTGGCCATGGAGTACACGGCACCACCGCCGGGCATCTCGTTGTCGTCGTAGCCCCAGCCCAACAGCGACGAGTAGAACTGTTTGGCGACCGGCTGATCGGTGGTCTGCAGATCGACCCAGTTCGGCGTGCCCTGCGCGTACTCGGTTTTCGTGGGCATCATTGACCTTTCGCTAGCCGACCGAGGATTGCGGCATCGAACCCCGCAGCCACCGCCTCTGCAAACCCCCGTAGCTCACAAAGTACTCCGGCACCCAGCGCGGACACAACCGCTGACGACCAGCGACGATCGCGAAATCCCAAGCGTGAACTAGGAATTCGAGCCACGGGATGCCGAGAAGCCGCCTATGCGTCTACCCGCTTGAACTCGTTCTTCCGGTATTGTTCGACGCAAGAGGCTCGCCGGACCTTGCCGCTCGTGGTGACCGGAATCGCGCCCGGATCTACCATGACGAGATCGGCCACGTAAAGACCGTGCAAGTTCGATATCGCCGAGGTCAACTCACCTCTGACGGCCTTGTACCTGGCCATCACTTCATCGTGGGACTCGCCCCGCTTCCTGACTTCGGCGATGACGGCCAGTCCCTCGGTGTGACCATCCGGCACGGCGATCGCCGCGCAGCGGGCTCCGGTGATCTCCTGGATCGTCGCCTCGATGTCGTCGGGAGAGTGGTTTTTGCCGCGAACGATCAACAGGTCTTTGACGCGGCTGGTGATATACAACTCGCCCTCGAAGGCGAAGCCCAGGTCTCCGGTCTTCAGCCACGGCCCTTCCGGGGTGCCCGGCGACGGATCGACCAGATACCCCCCGAACGTTTTCTCGGTCGCCTCGGGGCTTCTCCAGTAACCCTGGGCGACGTTTTCGCCGTGGATCCAGATCTCCCCCACCTTGGCGTCCGGGTTCTCCGCCCGGGTTTCCGGATCCACGATCCGTACGGTGGCCGCACGAGGCACGCCACAGCTGACCAGATCGACACCGCCGTCGTCGCCGCTCGGCTTCGCGCGCCCTTCCGACAGACCCTCGTAGTCGAAACGTGCGGTGGTCGGCGCCTGCCCCGGCGGATTCGACGATGCGTACACCGTCGCCTCCGCGAGGCCGTATCCGGGCCGTAACGCGCTGGGCCGCAGGTTGAATCGGGCGAAGCGATTGGTGAACCGCTTGATCGTAGCCGCGTGGACGCGTTCGGCGCCGAAGGCGAACGTGTGGACGTGCCCCAAGTCGAGGCCCTCCATGTCCTCGTCGGTGGTGCGCTTCACGACGAGTTCATAGGCGAAGTTGGGCCCACCGTGTATGTCCCGGTATGGCTGGCCGCCAACTGCATCCACCGGGCGGGCTTCTCCAGAAACGCTATCGGGCTCGTGAACACGACGTGCAGTCCGGCCACTATCGGGAATGCTATGCCGCTCATCAGGCCCAGGTCGTGATAGAAGGGCAGCCACGAGACAATGGTGGTGTCCGGCGGTGCAACATTGCCCTGATCATCGAAAGTGTCGGACATCATCTGCACAAGGTTTGTGACGACATTGTGGTTGGTCACCATGACACCAGCGGGCGAACGAGTCGATCCGGACGTGTATTGCAGGTACGCGGTACCCGCGCGATCCTCGGCCCTGACCCTAGGCCCGCGGCGCGGAGTGTCCAGGTCCAGCGAATCGACCTCAATGATTGATGGAACAGGTCCCTCCGCCTGCGACTTGACAGCCTCGATGACATTGCCGACGACAGCGGATGTCGTGAGCACGACAGCCGGTTCCGCATCGCGCAGCACGGAGTCAACGCGCTCATCGGTGGCACCACCCTGCGGAACGGACAACGGAACGGCGATAATTCCGGCCTCCAACGCGCCGAGAAATGCAACGACGTATTCGAGTCCTTGCGGCGCCAATATGACCGCCCGGTCACCGACCGAAGCGCCGAGCCTGAGCTCGTTTGCAACATTCAGCGTGCGCCGATATAGCTGCGACCATGTCAGGGTGACCGCAATACCTGCGGAGCTGTCCTGCTCATAGTCGATAAACGTGAACGCCGAATCGTTGGGATGCAGACCGGCTCGTTCGCGCAGTAAAGCAGGTATTGAACTCGTGACCATCGGCAAAGATTAGCCGCCTCAGCTGCCTACGCGATGGGTTTCAGCCGCGATCTCGCACGGAGCGCCAAGACTTCCCGCGCCGTGGCATCGAAAATCTGTCCAAATCATGCCATAGGGCACAATTGCCATATGCAATCAGCACGCATCGGTGCGGCGTCGCAGGCGCGGCGCTTGCGCGTAGTGCGCGCGACGACTTCGAGCCAGGAACAGCCCTTCCGTCGCCGGACGCAGCAAATCACCTTGGCTTGCGAGCCGCTGACGTTCCTGTGTGAGCTTGCCCAAACGTACTCGTTCGCCACGTGCGGATCCTTCCACACGAGTGCAGCAGTCAGAACGAGTTTCCTCGTGTCGGTTTTGTTTGCTGAGCTTTAGGATGTGTTCAGCACAGCGCGTTGAGAGGAGGCCCGCCCATGGCACTGCCCGCGTTGGTTCTGGTGCACGGCGGCGGTATGGCCGCCGATTCGTGGGAGCTGGCCGTCGAGGAGATCCACCGCTTGGCACCAGAGTTGACCGTGCTCGCCCCCGACGTGCCGGGACGGCGAAACAAGCCTGGGGACCTGAGGAAAGTGACCGTCGCCGACTGTGTCGACTCGCTCGTCGGCGACATCGAAAGTGCCGGGTTGGAGGACATCGTCATCGTCGGTCATTCGATTGGAGGCATGGCGCTGCCAGGAGTGGCCACCAAGCTTGGAGCGGCGCGGGTACGTGAAATGATCTTCGCCGCCGCCTTCCTTCCGCCCGAAGGCGCGTCACTCGTGGACAGCTTGCCGTGGCTATTCGCAAAAATCGCCCGGCGCTTCGTAAGTGGCGGCGTGCCACGCGAAACGCCAAGACTGCTGGCGCGATTCGCGTACCTGAACGGAATTCCCTCGCATCGCCGCCGATTCATGAGCGGCAAGCTCTACCCGGAATCGCTGCCCGTCCTGGTGGAGAATGTGTCCCGGCGAGGAATGCCTGACGACATTCCGCGCACCTGGATTCTGACGCTACGGGACCGAGCCATCGCGCCGAAGTTGCAACGCAACAATATTCAAGCGCTCGGCGGAGTGCAGACGCTCATCCCGATCGATAGTTGTCACTGCCTCATGGTCAGTGATCCGGAGCGGCTCGCCGGCATCCTCGTTGAGCGCTGCCGACTCTACGAGTAAGAACCGGGGCGGGGACTCACCGGCCGAGAACGAAGGCCTCGACCGGCCGGTCGTGTCCGCGCAGGTGCAACGACCGGCGCGGCGCCTGGTCCATCAGCTCATCGGCAACCCCGGCGGCGACCAACAACTCTCCGCCGGCGGCGTGCTGTTGCATCCGCGCCGACACGTTGACCGGATCACCGAGGGCGGTGAAGTCGAGCACCGCTCCCCCGACGTTGCCGACGTACGCGACACCCGCGTTGACGGCCACCCCCAACTCGAGCCACGGCCCCCCCTCGCTGCCGTAGCCGACCGCTTTGAGCAGATCCATCCCCGCCTGGACCGCGCGGCGTCGATATTGCGGGCCGCTGATCCCGCGAACGAAGAAAGCCATGATCTCGTCGCCGATGAGCTTGTCGATCACCGCGTCATGCCGCAGCAGGGTCTGTGTGGCCGCGATGTAAACCGGTTGAGCAACGCGGCGAAGTCCGAGGCAACGCCGCGCCGGCCCAGCGCCGTGGAGCCGCGCACATCGGCGAACAGGACCGCGACGTCCACCTCAGCCCCACCCGCGGGCAGCGCATCACAACACCGACTGCACAAATTCGGATTCTTGCGCGACGGGCTGAACCCGGCTGCGGCCAAAACCCGTCCCGCCGGGCCGCCGAACGGGTTGTTGCAGACCTTGCATCGCGGGGCCGACGGCAGATAGCGAAAGACCCGTCGCGCCCTCACCAAAGGCGCGTGACCTTCGGTGAGCAGCCTGTCCCACGGCTGATGTGGGACGGGCCGGGTGTTCTCGAGTGCGATGTTGACGACAACCATGCATAAATGGTCGATCCGTGCACCGTCTCGACACATGAGGCATCCGCCCCAAAAACCGGTCGCGTTCGGGCCAGAATGGGAGCGTGCACCCGACCCGGCCGCCGCACCGCCCGACCAGCTCGACGGGCTCTGCGGGCCCGACGGGCTCTTCAAAGGGCCTGCGCAAAGCCGAATTGCTGGCGGCGATATCGCTGGCGATCGATCTGGGTCTGGGACAGCCGATGGAACACATGCTTCGGTCGTCTCTGATCGCGACACGTATCGCCGATCTCATGGGCCTTGATGCCCAGCGGCGGGCCACCGTGTATTACGCCAATCTGGTCGGTTGGATCGGATGTCACGCCGACTCGCACGAGCTTTCGGCGCTCTTCGGCGACGACATCGCCTGGCGGGCCGATACGTACGCGGTAGACATGACCGGGCTGCCGTTCCTGCGTCTGATGGTCAGCCACGTGGGGCGTGGATTGCCGGGCTGGGAGCGCGGCATCCGCTCAGCCGCGTTCGTATTCACCGCGCGCAACCAGGTTGCCAAGCTGATCAATTCGCATTGCACTTCGGCTGGAGTGCTGTCCGATCGGATGGGTCTGGACCGGCAGGTCGCGGAGGCACTGACGTATATCTTCGAACGCTGGGACGGACGGGGCATGCCGAACGGCGTTCGCGGAGAGGATATTCCGGTTGAAATCCACATCGTTCACCTTGCCGATGTCGTCGAGGTGCACCATCGCAGGGGTGGCCTGCCGGCGGCCGTCGACGTCGTCCGCTCCCGGCGTGGCACGCAGTTCAGTCCGGCCGTCGCCGAGGTGTTCGACCGGGACGCCGCGGCGATTCTCGACGGGCTGCTCGAAATGGACGTCTGGACCGCGGCGTTGGCGCAGGCACCGGATCGGGACCGCATTCTCAATGATGACGAGATCGACGAATTGCTCAGGGCAATAGCTGATTTCGTAGACCTGAAGTGCCCGTGTTCGCCGGGTTACTCGCGCGCGGTCTCCGAACTGGTGGCCGCGGCGGCCCGGCAGTTGCGGATGCCGCCTGCGGACATCACCCGTCTGTACCGGGCGGGCCTCGTGCACGGCCTCGGCAGATTAGGTGTGTCCAACCAGATCTGGGATAAGAAGGGGCCGCTGAGCACGGCCGAGTGGGAGCGGCTACGGATGTACCCGTATCTGACCGGACGGATCTTGAGCCGCGTCGGCGGCTTGGAGTCGGTCGCGTCGCTGGCGACCCAGCACGAGGAACGCGTCGACGGGTCCGGCTTTCCCCGCGGGCTGGCCGGCGCGCAGCTGACCGTGCAGGACCGATTGCTGGCTGCCGCGGTGGCCTATCACCAACTGCTCGAGCCGCACCCCAACAAGCCCGCACTCGACGCCGAAGGCGCGGCCGGTCAGCTGCGCCAAGAGGCACGCGCCGGACGCCTCGACGCCGAATCGGTGAATGCCGTCCTGGCCGCTGCCGGGCATCGGCCGTCGCGCCGGACAGTACCGTCGGCCGGGCTCACCGCCCGGGAGGTCGAGGTGCTGCGACTCGTCGCGCAGGGCCGGTCCAACCGGGAAATCGCGGCCGAGTTGTTCATCGCCGAAAAGACGGCACGCAATCACGTCGAGCGGGTGTACACGAAGCTGGGCGTCAACAACCGCACGCAGGCGACCCTCGCGGCGATCGACCGAGGGCTCGCGGCGCGCGAGTGAATTGGGGCAAACGCCCCATGCGGCGACGCGAGTGGCCGCACGACGATCACACCATGACTACACAGGTGCAGGAATCCGATCACACTCTGGTGGGGCCGCGCGGCGCGCGGGTCGACGCGGTCAACGTCAGCCGGCGGGTCGGCAGGCGTCAGATCCTCCAGGCCATGTCGCTGTCAATCGAACCGGGCGAGTTGGTCGCCATCGCCGGCGGCAGCGGAGCGGGCAAGACCACCCTGCTGGAGATCCTCGCGGGACTGCGGCCACCGTCCGCCGGGGAGGTTCGCCACGACGGCGTCGTTCGACGTGCCAGGGCCGCGTCCGAGCCCCGGATCGGCTATGTGCCGCAGGACGACATCATCCACCTCGAGATGCCGCTGCGCCGTACGCTGCGCTACGCGGCCCGGCTGCGGCTGCCCGCGGGCACATCGGCGGCCGAGGCCGACCGGTGGTCGAGGAGACCATGGCGACCTCGACCTGGCCGACCGGGCCGAGGTGCCGGTCCGAGCCGCTGTCCGGCGGACAGCGCAAGCGGGCCAGCATCGCCGTGGAACTGCTGACCCGGCCACGCCTTTTCTTCCTCGACGAGCCCACCTCCGGGCTCGATCCGTCGACCGCGGCCGACGTGATGCGCCTGCTGCGCCGGCTCAGCGAGCGCGGGGTCACCGTCGTCCTCACCACCCACGAGCCGGCCGGCATCGACCGGTGCGACCGGGTGGTATTCCTGGCTCGTGACGGCCACCTGGCCTTCACCGGCAGCCCGACCGAGGCACGGCGCTATTTCGGCGTGCGAGGACCTCAACGAGGTGTACGAGCGGCTGGCCGCCGAGCACACTCCGAAGATCTGGGCGGAGCGATTCGCGGGCAGCCCGGGAAGGTCGGCGACGTCGGCAGCCCGGCCCAGCCTGGCGGCCTTGGCTGCCGGCCCGCCCGGCACGGCCAACGGATCGGATGTCAAGCGCCCGAGCATGATCCGCGGCAATGGTGGCTACTCACGCGGCGAAACGTTGACGTTCTGATGCGCAACCGGCTGACACTGGCGATCCTGCTCGGCTCGCCCGTGCTGGTGACGGCGATGATGGCGACGCTATTTCGGCGCGGCGCCTTCGATCCGGGTGACGCGGCCGGCGTCGGCCCGGCCCAGATCGTATTCTGGATCGCCTTCGATGGTTTCTTCTTCGGCCTCACCTACGGCCTGCTCCAAATCGTCGGGGAGATGGCGGTTTTCCGGCGGGAGCGCCTAGCCGGCCTCAGCGTCGGCGCCTACGTCGCATCCAAAGTGACTGCGCTGCTGCCGGTGCTGGCCGCCGTGAGCGCGGTGCTGCTGGGTGTGCTGCGGATGCTCGGCCGGCTGCCCGCCGTCGGGTGGGACGTGTACGCGTTGCTGTTCGTGACGATCGTGATCGAGGCGACCTCGGCACTGGCGCTCGGGCTGCTGGCCTCGGCCGCCGTCTCCAACGCCGCGCAGGCCGCGCTCGCGCTGCCGATGCTCTGCTTCCCTCAGGTTTTGTTCGGTGGCGCGATCGTCCCCGTTGACCAGATGGCCACCCCAGGACGCGCGATGAGCCTCGTGCTATCCAACCGCCACGCATTCGAAGCTTTGGGCCGCGACCTGGGTCTCGATCGGTACACCACCACGCTGCCGGCGATGTCCGCCTATGGCAACACCTTTCATGGCGGTACCGGCGCCAGTCTGATCGCGTTGGCCTCGTTTGCCGTTGCCCTCACGCTGGCCACGGTGTGGGTATTGGACCGGCGGTCCGGCGCTGGCTCGGCCCGGCGCTGACCGCGATTTCGAGTACGCCCACCCGCCCGCGAGCAGACACAAAATCGCACGATCTGGACCTTCGGTTCGCGCCAGTGCGATGCTGTGTCTGCTCGCCATTCAAGCTGTCAGGCGACCGCAGGGTGAAGGGGCGCCCAGGGATGCGCCGATTCCAGTTGGGCGGCGACGCGGATGAGGATGTCCTCCCGGCCGTAGGCCGCGGCGAGCTGGATGCCGACGGGAAGGCCGTCGGCGTTGCGGTGCAGCGGAAGGTTGATCGCCGGCTGCCCGCTCATGTTGAAGGGCGGCGTGAACGCGGCGAACTCGCCTCCGCGGCGCATCGGCGCGGTCGGATGATCGGGGTTGTTCTCGAACTCCGTTAGTGGGGGAGGCGGTTCGGCCACCGTCGGACTCAGCAGCAGATCCCAGCCATCGGCCCACCATTGCTGCAACTCACGCCGGAACGAGTAGACGGCGTCCTGGGCGACGGCGTAGTCGATGGCGCGTACCCGCTGCGCCCGCTCGATGAGCGCCCAGTTCACCGGCTCGATGTCGTCGGCGGTCACCTCCCGCCCAAGCGTCTGGCTGAAACCGCGTGCCGCCATCGCCAACCCAACCGCCCACAACGCCATGAACTTCTCTCGCAGCGCGGTATCGGCGAGGCACGACGGCCACGCCGGCTCGACGATGTGCCCGAGCCCCTGCAGCATCGACGCCGCGGCCCGTACCGCCGAAATGCAGTCCTGGTGCAGGAATTCGCCCCGCGGATGGACATCGAGCAGCCCGATGCGCAGCCGGCCGGGGTCGGCACCGACCTCCTCGGCGTACGGCCGCCGCGGCGAAGGGGCGATCACGCTGTCGCCGATCCCCGGACCGCGCACCGCATCGAGCAGGCCTGCCGTGTCGCGCACCGTGCCGCTCACGCACAACTCGACCCCCAGCCCCACCTCGGCGCGCCCCGGACCCACCGTGATCCGGCCCTGGCTCGGCTTGAGCCCCACCAGGCCGCAGCACGACGCGGGGATGCGGATGCTGCCGCCCCCATCCGACGCGTTAGCGAACGGAACCATCCCGGCCGCCACAGCCGCGGCGGCGCCGCCACTCGACCCGCCCGACGTACGATCCAGCGCCCACGGATTGCGGGTGGGACCCCAGGCCACCGGCTGTGTGGTCGGCAGGCTGCCCATCTCGGGGCTGTTGGTCCGCCCGGCGATGACCAGCCCGGCCGCCTTGAACCGCGACACCAACGTGGTGTCGGCGGTGTCGATCTTGCCCGCCTCTTTGAGCGCCACATTGCCGTTCGAAAGGGTCTGACCGGCGAAACTCGTGTAGAGGTCCTTGAGCAAAAACGGGACACCGCGAAACGGTCCGTCCGGCAGGTCCGGATCGGCGGCCACCGACCGGGCGTGGTCGAACCACTCGATGACCACGGCGTTCAGCGACGGGTTCGACTGTTCGATCCGCTCGATCGCCGCCTCCAGCAGCTCACTCGGCGTGACCTGGCGGTTGGCCACCAGCGCCGCCTGATCCGTGGCATCCATCCAGCGTGTCTCATCGGCGAGGCCAGTCATGGCACATGGTTTATCACGGCCGACGATCCCGGGCCCAAGTCGCGGTATGAACCGAACGGCTCTAGGCTCAGTGGTGAGGGGTCTGAGCCGGGGGGCTTGCTGATCGGTTTTACTGAGGGCTGCGCATGTCTACACACAGGGTTGCACTATTCGGCTTGGCCGCGCTTTTGGCTACCTCTTGTTCGGCGACGGTTGCGCCCCCGCCGGCGGCACAATCGCCGACGTCCACTTCGAAGCCCGCCGCCCCCGCCACCGTTGCCCCGCCGCCGGCTCTCGAGACAAGTCCGTTGGCGAAAGACTGGAAAAGCTACGGGGGGACGGCCTACTTCGGCTGTCCCGAAGAATTCTCTGTCAGCAAATCAGCGGTCGAGGACATCAGGCCCAAGATATTTGATTCGAAAACGGGACAATTCGCGTCACCGGCTATCCCTACCGTGCCCGAAGGAGAGAAAATCACGGGCGGCATGTGCGCGCTGTCCAACATGGTCGACGACATGAAAGTCGTCTACGTGATAACGACTTCTATTCCGGCCAAGCCCGGGCAGCTAACGGCACCCGAAGTGACCAAGACGACCGCATACTTGTTCGATCTCAAGTCAACCCAGCCGTTGATCGTCAAAGACCTGCAAGCGCCGACTCCCGACCTGAGATTGACCGCAGCGAACCAATGGCGGCTCGCCGCGACCAGTACCGGGGTGGCGTGGCTGAACGCCTTCACCGACGGGCATGCCACGACGGCGGCGCCACGGACCGTGATTCTGTCGAATACCGACCTGGCGATGACATGGAATGACCCACAGCCGGGGCAGGTTTGGCAGGATGTTCTTGCATTCCAACGGAATACCGTTGGCAAGACGTCGGGAGCCGAGTTGCGACTGCCGACCGGCGAACCGGTATTGCAGGACAACGACATAGCGACCGTCGATGCCGAACTGTCCGACGGCCCGGACAAACTGGTGAAGCTGACCCGCCGGGAGTCTGTTTCCCCAGTCGCTTCGACGATGTTCTATGACCTCAACTCCAGGTCCATCATCAAGATCGGCGACTCGGACCGGGTATCCGGCGGCGGATTGACCGCGACATTGTCGGACGGGAAATTGTTCATCGACGGTCGCGGTTCGAATGATTCACAGTTCGGGTTCGGGGTGTGGAACCTGCATTCGCGGCAGTGGGATTTACTGAAAAATAGGGACGAAGCCAACAAAATGGCCATTTCCAAACTGACGTTCTTTGGCGACCGCCTCTACGTCACATACGCCGGCGGCACGCTGTCGGTAGTCGCCTTGCCGGCCGCGAATCCGGTGGCGTCAACCTGGTCGGTCCGGCCGTTCGGGCGAATATCCGGCTGGACACTGGTATGCCGGGGTGAAACGGCGGGGTCCGCAGGCGGTGACTGCAGGGAAATTCTGCTGGTGCAGGACCAGGACGGCCACTACCCGGGACCGTGGACCTAGTGGCAACCCACGATTTCTCGCGCAACACCATGTTCACGGTGCCTGCCACTACCTTTAAGCAATGTTGCTCGTAACCTCGGTGCTACGACGCGGAGCGCGAACCATCAGCATGGCAAGTAGTCCCAACGCCAACACCACGGCAAGCCCGGCCATGCCGGCGCGGTCGGTGTGGAACACATCGACGAAGACCGAAAACAGCCACGGTGCCACAAAGGACACCGCCCGGCCAGTCATCGCGTACAGGCCGAAGGCCACTCCCTCGCCACCATGCCTGGACATTTGCAGCAGCAACGCACGCGCCGACGATTGCGTCGGCCCGATGAAGATGGCCAGCAGCAGACCGCACGTCCAAAAGGCAGCCGGACCGGACGAACTAATCATTGCCAGGCACAGGGCAATGATCGCCACGAGCGATCCGACAATGACCGGTTTGGACCCAAGCTTGTCGTCGAACAGTCCACCTATCACAGATCCCAACGCGGCTACCAGGCTCCCGACGATGCCGAAAATCAGCACACTGGCCTGCGTCATGCCGTATGCCGCGACACCCACCACAGCGCCGAAAATGAACACCCCGGCCAGCCCGTCGCGGAATATCGCACTGGCCACGAGGAAGTAGACCATGTTGCGGTCGCGGCGCCATTCTGCGACGAATTCGCGCCATAGCTGACCGTATCCGCTCAGCACGCCGATCTTCGGATAGAGCTCGTGCCGTTCCCTCGTTCGGTAGGCAGTCAAGACCAACGGCGCGGCGAACAACGCAAACCATGCGGCGGCCAGCAGCATCGCGGCCCGCACATTGCTTCCGTCATGGATGGGGATGTGCAGCACGCCACGGAATTCACCTTTTCCGGCGATGAAGCCCAAGTAGACCGTGAGCAATAGGACGACGCTACCGACATAACCGGCCGCCCAGCCGACGCCGGAGACTCGGCCCGAGATCTCTGGCGTCGATAATTGACGCATCATGGCGTTATACGGGATAAAGGCGAGATCATGGCAAGCCGCCGCAAGCGCAAGCAGTACGACGCCAGCCCAGAAGTAGCTCGGTCGGTCTTTGATTAAGGCCATTGTGCCCGTCAGCGCCACAGTTAGGACGGTCAGCACCGCTAACCCCTCCCGCCGCCGCCGGGGAGCTTCGATCCAGACGCCAACGACTGGCGCCATCAACGCCATGACCAAACCAGCGACGGCCAGCGCACTCCCCAACCAACTCGCCGCTGACTTATCCCCCGGGAGGTCCTTGCCCACCTTGCCGGTCAGGTAGACGGAAAACACGAACGTCACGACAATCGCATTCGAACCCACGGCACCGCAGTCCCACAGCGCCCACGCCACTATCCGGGATCGCATCGAAGGCGGCAGGCTTCGCAGGTCGTCTCTCATAGCGAAGAAGTCTATTCGACGAACGCGGCGACGACTCCCACTTGCTCAAACAGTATCGACCGTCGCCTACGGCGAAAACACGAGCTATTATTCACTTTAACGCCCGAACACGAGCCAGTGCTCACTTTAACTTGCTAGGCGTTGGCGATGACCGCAACCAATACGATCACGAAACAGCCTTCTGCGCAACACTATCCGAAGGAAAACGACTGTCTCCCGCACAGCCGCGTGGTGCTCGGGCGAGCACATCACAGCCGAAAGTATCACCCAATTACCTCTTCGCCAACAGTTGCCAGGGCTACGAGATTAGCCACCCGGCGCGTGGCTCCTGTCGGTCATGGCCCGGCCCCATCGCTCCGCGACAAGCACGACGGGATCGAACGCTGCTCTACGCCGCATGCGGCTGCATCCCGTAATCAATTTCACCACAAGCGAACTCACCGGCTACCAAGTCATCGGCGGCTGGCCGCTACCGGCAGGCACCCTGGTCGGCACCTCGATCGTGCCGGCGCACCAACGCCGCGATAGCTACCCCGACGCGACGATCTACCACATCCTCACTCCCGCCGCCGGCCGCAGACCCGAACGCCCCTGGGTGCGCAACATCACCAGCGTTCCAAGCGACGTGCTCGCATCGCGCCGGCGCCCAGAAGCGCAGTCGAGCGAGGTCGATCGCCCGATCCGCTGCGTGTTCAATGAGCGCGGATAACCAAGGCCGCACCCAGCGGTGGCGCCGCTACTGAGACAAAAAGGTCCGCATCCCCCGATCGCGAAATGCGGTTCATGGTGGACGTCTGCCGTCGCTTCACCAGTTGTTTAATGTCGCTTTAGACTGACTCCAGACCACCCGTCAAGTTCCGCATGCGGGGCTCGCTCATGTGTAGTCGCCCGGGACGCAAGGAGGCATCGATGGGATCGCCATATCCACCGGGGCCACGATTGGCCGGACCGGTGCAAGGCCTACTGTTCCGGCGCTATCGCGCGTGGTTCCTGCCGGCCATGGCCCGTCGCTATGGCGACGTGTTCACGGTACGGATTCCGCCCTTCGCCGATCACATCGTGGTGTTCAGCCGGCCCGAACACATCAAGGAAATCTTCGCCGGCGACCCGCGCGACCTGCACGCGGGCGAAGGCAATCAAATCCTCGGACCGATCATGGGTGAGCACTCGGTGCTGCTCACCGACGAAGCGGAGCACGCCCGTGCCCGGCGTCTGCTCATGCCGGCGTTCAGCGGTGCATCGCTGCGCGGCTATCGCGACCTCGTCGCAAGCATCGCCCGCGCCGAGGTCGACCGATGGAACACCAACACCGAACTACGCGCGCTTGACCGCATGAACGCGGTGACCCTCGACGTGATCATGCGCGTCGTGTTCGGCGTTACCGACGCTCGCACCCACGATCAGCTCGCGCCCCGGCTGAACCGGATGGTCAATGTCCCCACCATCATTCTGCTCGGCTGGATATTCCCGAGGCTGAATCGCATCGGTCCGTGGAAACGGTTCCGCGACAACCAGAACGAGATCGATGCGCTGCTCTACGGCGAAATCCGCCAGCGTCGCCACGAGAGCGACCTGAGTCGGCGCACCGACGTGCTGTCCCGGTTGCTGCAGGCCGGCAACCACGCCGACGAACCGGCGCTCACCGACGCCGAACTACGAGATCAGCTCATAACGCTACTTCTGGCGGGACACGAAACCACCGCCGCCGCGTTGGGCTGGACACTATATGAACTGGCCCGCCATCCCGACCTGCAGCACCGTGCCTACCAGGCCGCGGTCGAAAATGACGATAAATACCTGGAAGCCGCGCTGAAGGAAAGCATGCGGCTGCATCCCGTAATCGCCGGCACCGCACGCAAACTCACCCGCGACCAAGTCATCGGCGGCTGGCCGCTACCGGCAGGCACCGTGGTCATCACCTCGATCGTGCTGGCCCACCAGCGCCGCGACAGCTACCCCGACGCGACGATCTACCGGCCAGATCGATTCCTGGACAACGAAGTCGAACCCAACACCTGGCTACCATTCGGGGGCGGAGTCCGCCGCTGCATCGGCGCGGGATTTTCCCTCATGGAGGGCACCGTTGTGCTGCGCGAAATCCTCACCCGCTACACCCTCACTCCGTCGGCCGACGGCAGACCCGAACGCCCCTGGGTGCGCAACATCACCAGTATTCCAAGCCGACATGCGAGCATCGCGCTGACACCCAGAAGCGCAGTCGCGCAAGGTCAATCGCCGGACCCGCTGCGTGTTCCATGAGTGCGAATAACCAAGACCACATCCAGCGGTGGCACCGCTACTGGGACAAGAAGTCCCGCTCCTACGACCGCGAAATGCAGTTCATGGAGCGCACTCTTTTCGGGGACTCCCGCAGCTGGGCGTGCTCGCAGGCCCACGGCGACGTGCTCGAAGTCGCCGTGGGCACGGGTTTGAACCTGCACGCGTACCCGCCCGATGTGCGGCTGACCGGAATCGACCTCAGCGAAGGGATGCTCGCTCTCGCCCGCAAGCGGGCCCGCGAGCTCGGCCGCGACGTCGAATTGCGACATGGAGACGCACACGCTCTGCCGTTCACCGACGCCGTCTTCGACACGGTGGTGTGCACCTTCGGGTTATGCGCGATACCGGACATCGACGCGGCGCTCGACGAGATGACGCGGGTGCTCAGGCCAGACGGAAAGCTGATTCTGGTTGACCACGTCGCCAGCTCGTCTCGCATCGCGCGGGGCGTGCAGCGCGCGTTCGAGCTCATCACGGTACCGATGGCCAGCGAGCATTTCCTGCGCCGGCCGCTCACCAAAGTCCTCGATCGCCCGTTCGTCATCGAGCGCTCGGAAAGGTTCAAGCTCGGCCTCATCGAGCGCATCGTTGCCCGCAAAAACTAACCGCTTGCCGTGAAACCGCCCCCGGGCTCGGGAGTCACATTTTGTGCGGTGATCTCGTCGCCGCAGTGCGCGCAGATCAGCCGCGCATCGGCGATCTGGCCGCATCGTTGTGGCGCAGCACGATTGGTGGGCCGTTGGGATTCGGCAGATGCTCGTCGCCCCATCGCATGAGCGTGACAACCGCGCCGAACAGGTCGCGTCCGGCGGCGGTGAGCCGGTACTCGTGCCGCTCCGGCTCGCGGGAGTACGGCACCCGCTCCAACAGTCCGCGTCGACCAGCATCCGAAGCCGCGACGAGAGCGTGGGCCGCGGGATGTTCAGGTTTCGCACCAGCTGCCCGAAACGGCGCACCCCGAAGAACGCCTCCCGCAGAATCAACAATGTCCAGCGCTCACCGACCAGCTCGAGGGCACGGCCCACCGACTCCCCTTCGAAGCGATGGGACAGAGCGGATGGAATAGATCAGGAGAAGCCACCATGGTTCAATCACCGTACCGGTTCAGATTCTTGAACCACTATGGTAACGTGACTGAACCATGCCACCAGCTCCGAATGCCGACGCCGCAATGATCAAGACGGAACGGACCGCCGCGCCGCGCACCGACAACCTGGAGGCGACCACCCGGCGGATCGCAGCGGCGGCGCGGGAGAGGTGGGTCGAGATCGACACCGCCCGTCGCCTCCCCGACGAGTTCGTGGCGATGCTTTGCGACAGCGGGCTATTGCGTGCCGGTGCGCCGGCAGAGGTCGACGCGCTTGAACTGCCGCCGCACGTGGCGCTGCGGTCGGCCGAGGAATTGGCCCGCGGCGACGCGTCGACCGGCTGGTGCGTTGTCGATCGGGGTCACCAGCACGCTGCTGGTCGCCTACCTGCCGCCGTCGAGCCGCGACGAATTGTTCGGGGGCGGGCGCGGCCTCGCCGCGGGCGTGTGGGCACCGCGGGGCAAGGCACGGTCGGTCGACGGTGGCGTCGTCGTCTCGGGCCGTTGGGCCTTTTGCAGCGGCATCTGCCACGCCGACGTGCTGTTCGCCGGATGCTTGGTCGACGAACAGCCGGTGCCGTCGCGTCGTCGCGCTGCCCAAGGATGACCTCCAAGCTCCTTGACAATTGGCACACGCTGGGCTTGCGCGGCACCGGCAGTCACGACACGGTGGCCGACGAGGTATTCGTGCCCGCCGACCGGGTGCTCTCGATCTTCGACGGTCCCGTCGTGGACCGGCCGCTGTACCGATTCCCCCCGTTCGGATTCTTCGCGCTGTCGGTTGCCGCGCCCGCGCTGGGCAACGCGCGTGCGGCCATCGACGATCTCGTCGACCTGGCCGGCGGAAAGAAGGGCCTTGGGTCGACGCGCACGCTGGCCGAGCGCTCGGTGACGCAGGCTGCGGTCGCGGCCGCCGAGTCGGCGCTCAGCGCGGCCAGGGCGCTCTACTACCAGGCGATCGACGAAGCCTGGCAGGCCAGCCAAACCTGCGACCCGGTGCCCGTCGAACTGCGTACTCGGTTGCGCCTGGCCGCGACTCACGCCATGCGAACCTCCGCCGACGTGGTGCGCACTATGTACGACCTGGCGGGCGGCAGCGCGATCTACGACAACTCACCATTGCAACGACGGCTCCGCGACGCGTTGACGGCCACCGCCCACTTCCAGGTCAACGAGGCCTCGCGCGAGCTCCCCGGCCGGATCCTGCTGGGCCTGGACGCCAACGCGTCGATGCTATGAGCCGGACGCATCGAAGCCGTTCTGCCGTTCTGGCTCGACCGACCCGACGGGGAAGCCCTCGACATCGCCCAAGTCGTCGGCTCGCATGCTGGGGCCGGGTTGGACGCCTTGTGGATTGGCGAAATGGCGACCTATGACGCCTTCGCTTTGGCCACCGCGATCGGCCACCGCGTGCCCGGCTTGCCGCTGCGACTCGGACCGCTGGCTGTCGGCGTGCGCAGCCCGGTCTCGCTCGCGCTCGGCGTCAGCTCCGTCGCGTCGCTGACCGGCAGCCAGGTGGACGTGGCACTCGGTGGTTCTAGCCCGGCGATCATGGCCGGCTGGCACGACCGCGAGTGGGGGCACGCCGCGCCGCGCATGCGCGAGACGATCGAGTGCCTGCGCTCACTACTGGCCGGCAAGCGCAGCGACTACGACGGCCAGCAGGTTCGCAGCCATGGTTTCCGGCTGCGCCAACCCGTGCCCGACGCGCGCATTGCGGTCGGGGCTTTCGGACCCGCGATCACGCGGGTGGCGGCCCGGCATGCCGACGAGATCGTCCTCAATCTTGTTCCACCCCAGCGGGTTACCGAAGTGCGCGCCACCGTCGACCGCGAGGCCGCGCGCGTCGGCCGCACCCCGCCGCGCCTGACGGTCTGGGTGCCGGCCGCATTCGAACCTGGCGATGCGGCGCGGCGCCAATTGGCCGCCCAGCTGGCAGTCTATCTCGCCCCTCCCGGATACGGCGAGATGTTCAGCGAGCTTGGCCACGGCGACCTAGTCGAACGTGCCCGGGCCGGCGCGCGCCGCCTGGAGCTGGCGGACCACGTTCCCGAGACACTGTTTGAGCAGGTCTGCCTGCTCGGTTCCACCGACCGCATCGCCGCCAGCCTGCGCGACTACCATCGGGCCGGCGCCGACTGCGTCGCCGTCGTACCCTCCACCGCAGAGGATCCGGGTGGCCGGGCCGTCCTGGCGGCCGTCGCCGAGGCGAGGACTTAGCCTCAACACCCTGTGGTTGATCCGACTTTGCGCGTAGGGTCCCGTTGGGGAGCAAAGGACCGGCGATGGCAATAGCCAGGACCACTACGGCCGCGACCTCCGTGACGGCCGCGTCGCCGCGCGCATCTACCGACTTCCGGCTGACCGAAACCGACCCGGACGGAGGACAACAACCATGACACTGCAACTCACCGACAGCCAGCGCGCCGTGCTACGCGCCCTGGCCGACACCGTTGTTCCGTCAATTCGGCGCGACGAGGACCCCACCGGATTCTGGGCGGCCAGCGGAAGCGACTTGGGCGCCGACGCGTGCGTCGCGCAGACCCTCAGCCAGCTCACGCAGGAGCAGCTCGCCGGGCTGCTCGCGCTGCTGGACGGACTGCATGCGTTCGGCTTCGCGACGGAGTCGCTGAGCGCCCGCGAGCAGTTGCTGCGCGACGTCGGCACGATGGGCGTTGAGCCGGCCGCCGGCATGAACGCGCTGACCTCCTTGACGCTCGCCTTCGCCTACTGCGCACCGGACCCCAGTACCGGGTTGAATCCGACGTGGCAGACGTGGGGCTACGCCGGCCTGCCGCCGTGCGCCCCCGGTGGCGGCGAGCCGCCGGCCACATTCGTTCCGCAGGGCCCGGAGGCGGTGCTGGACGCGGACGTGTGCGTGGTCGGCTCCGGCGCGGGCGGCGGGCTGATCGCGGGTGTGCTCGCCAAGGCCGGCCTCGACGTGGTGGTGCTCGAGGCGGGTGGCAACCGCAACGAGGCCGACTTCACCGGCCTGGAGCTGCCGACGATGCGGGACATGTTCTGGCGCGGCGGGCCGACACCCACCGCCGACTTCAACGTCAGTCTGCTGGCTGCCGCGACGCTCGGCGGCGGCCCGACGATCAACTGGTCCAACTGCTTACGCACCCCGACCTGGGTGCGCGAACAGTGGGCCAGCGAATTTGGTCTGCGGGATGTCGGGGGCCCCGAGTTCGACGGTCATCTCGATGCCGTGTGCGCCCGGCTCGGGGTCAACGACCGCTGCTCGGACCTCAATGGCCCACACCTGAGCATGCGCGATGGGGCGGCGGCGCTCGGATGGTCGTTCACGACGCTGCGCCGCAACGCTGATCCCGCCTGCTACTCGCCGGACTCGGCCGGCCACATTGGCTTCGGTGACCGCTCCGGCGCCAAGCTCGACGTCCGTCGTACCTACCTGCGCGACGCGGTGGACGCCGGTGCCCGGGTGGTGGTGAACTGCACTGCCGAGCGCGTACTGGTCGAAGGCGGCCGGGCGGCCGGGGTTCAGGCCGCCTACACCGACCCGCAGACCGGCGCGACCTCGAGTGTTGCCGTGCGCGCGCCGCGGGTGGTGGTCGCGTGCGGCTCGCTGGAGTCGCCCGCCCTGCTGCTGCGATCGGGGATCGGCGGTCCCGCCGTGGGGCGCTACCTGCGGCTGCACCCCGTGGTGGCCTTCCTGGGTCTCTACCCCGACGCTCAAACACCGTGGTGGGGCGCCCCGATGACGGCGATGATCGACGAGTTCGCCAACATCGAGGACGGCTACGGCTTCCTGCTGCAGAACGCACAATGGGCGCTGTCGATCATCGCGCCCGGGATGGCACGAGCGTCGGGCGCCGAGCACAAACAGACCATGGCCCGCCTGGAGCACGCAGCGTGGTTCATCGGAATAGCGCGCGACCGCGGGCACGGCAGCGTGACGATCGACCAGCACGGCAACGGCGTGGTGCACTACGCACTCACCGACGAAGTCGACGTTCGCGTCACCCGCACGTCGCTGGAAAAGCAGATCCGCCTGCATGATGCGGCGGGCGCCGACGAGATCGTCCCCTTCACCCCGGAGCCCACCCGCTGGCGGCGCGGCGACGACGTCGAGAAGTTCATCACCGAGATGCAGCGCCTCCCGCTGCGCTTTGGTGGCCATAAGATCTTCTCCGCGCACCAGATGAGCAGCTGCCGCATGGGGACCGACCCCGCCACGTCGGTCGCCGATCCATCCGGCGAGCTGCACGACACGCCCGGGGTCTACATCGGCGATGCCAGCGCGATGCCCACCGCCAGCGGCGTAAACCCGATGATCTCGACCATGGCGCTCGCACACCGCACCGCGGCAGCCATCGCTGCCGCGGTGGACACCGCTCGGCCCGCCGTGCACGCCTGAGGACGCGTCACGTCGAGGCAGAGCTGGAACTAGGACCAGTAGCCGCGCATCAGTTCGCGTGCCCAATCAGGTTGGCGCACCTCACCTCTGGGGCCAAACTCGCGGAGGTGGGGTTTGATGTCGAGCACCGGCGTGCCGTCGATGGCGTCGAGACCGGCAACCGCCATTTCGCGTCCCTCGACGCCGATCAGTCGACACGTGGTCACGCCAATCCGGTTGGGCCGGTTCTTGCCGCGCTGGGCGAAGATGCCGACGCTTGGCCAGTCCGGATTTCCGCGCGGGCGACGCGCTCCCTCCTCGATCTTGTCACGGGTCACCCGGTGAAAAAGGTAGACGACGTCAACATGGGAGAACGCCTCTAGTCCGTCGAGGGCCGATTCGTCGAACCGGTCCGCGAGGACAATGCTGGATGTTTCGTTGTCCCAGCCATCATCGATCGGCTCCACACGAGAACTAGACACGACCCCGACGGGCTCGACCTCAAATGCCTTGGCGTCGCGGCCCATGACTCTAACGCGCCGCGGGATTCTCCAGGACAAGTGCAACGCCCTGGCCGGAACCGATGCACACGCCCAGCGCGCCATAGCGGACGTTGCGTTCGCGCAACTCGGTGGCCAGCGTCAGTACGTAACGCGTGCCGGTCGCGCCGAAGGGATGCCCGATCGCGACGGCGCCACCGTTGGGCGTCAGCTTCTCGTCGGGAACCTTGAAGCCGCCCAGTTGGTTTGGCAATTCGCGGAGCACACCAAGCGCCTGCGCGCTGAACGCCTCGTGCACTTCCCAGACGTCGATCTGTTCGGGGGTCAGGCCGGCGCGCTTGATCGCCATCGGCAGCGCGTAAGCCGGCGCCATGCCCATGATCAGCGGATCGATCCCATACACGGCCGACGACACGATACGGGCCAACGGCGCAACGCCGAGTTCGGCCGCGCGCTCCCCCGACGCCAGCACGATCGCACTCGCACCGTCGGTGAGCGGCGTCGAGTTGGCCGCGGTCATCTGCGTGGTGCCCGATTGCACCGGCAGCGCGGCCAGTTGCTCGGCGGTGGTGTCATCGCGGATGAACTCATCGTGTTCGAAGGTGCGTGCCGGCGTCTTCCTCGTTGCCGGGATCTGAACGGGCATAATCTCTTTGGCCAGCCGACCGGAGTCGCGGGCTGCCTTGGCGTGCCGTTGCGACCGGAGTGCGAACGCGTCGATCTCCGCACGCGTCAGCTCATAGCGATTGGCGACGTTCTGCGCGGTCTCGATCATGCTGATGTAGGCGTTGCGGGCCGGCAGTGCCGAATTGGGCGGGCCACCCGCGCCGGCCCACATCGTGTCGAGCAGCACCACCGGTCCGCGCGGCGCGAACGCCGCATCGCCCTTCATGTACGCCCAGCCGGACCGCGACATCGATTCCACCCCGCCGGCGATCCCGACACCCAGGTCACCCGCCCTGATCGCATGCGCCACATTGATAGTCGCGCTCACCGACGAGCCGCAGAACCGGTTGATGGTGACACCCGCGACGCTGTCGGGAAATCCCACCGCCAGGGCCGCCCACCGCGCAATGTCACCCATGCCCTCGTGGGCCGGATTGACGCAGCCGGCCACGATGTCTTCAATCTGGTCCAGGCCGACGCCGACGCGTTCACATGCGCCCTTCATCGTCATCCCGAGCAGGTCATCGGTACGGATGTGCGAAAGGGAACTGCCGTACTTTGCGAACGGGGTGCGCACGCCGCCAAGAACAAACGCATCAGTCATCGTCGACCTCCCAACGTCGTCAATATGTTAGTCACTCGCCGGGCTTGACGGATCCAAGATGCTTGCTCAACAACCGGGATACTTGCGCCAGATGCGCTCGGTGTCGTCGTCCGCCGAGTACTCGGAAATTCGCCAGCTCGGGTAGTCGTAGAGGTCGTCGGCGATTTCGTAAATCACATCGCGAAGTTCGAGCGGCTCCAGCCAATCGGTCGAAATAGCGCCCACACCCAGCGCCGCTCCGAGTAAGTCGCCCGCAATCGAACCCGTCGAGTCAGAATCGCCGTCATGGTTGACCGCCAGAACCACGCCGTCGGCAAACGAAGCAGCCGCAAGTGCACAGTAAATGCCGATGGCGAGCGCCTCATCGGCCACCCAGCCCTGGCCGAGCCCGGCAATGGCATCGTGGCGGGAACCATTTCGGCGGACCGCGGCCTCGGCGGCCTCGGCGGCCTCGATCGCGCGAAGGGTCTCCTCGTGGTCGCGGAACTCGGCGAGGATTCGTTTCGCCTCTGGCAGTGCGTCGGGCAACGCTGTGCCACCGGCGAGCAAGTAGATGAGCGCGGCCAACACCCCGGCGGACAACGAACCAGTCGGGTGACCGTGTGTCAGTGCCGCTAGCTCGGTGCCGATCTCGAACGCCTGGCGTGGGGTCCCGCCCGGCATCCGCGAGACAAATAGTCCAACGGGCGCGACCCGCATCACGCCGCCGCATCCCTTGCTGTGGTTGCCGGCGGGCTCCCCCACAGCGCGCATCCACCGCAGCGCCGACACGCAGGTGTTGCCGGGGGCGCGCCGGCTGTGCAGCTGGCGCTGCTGATAAAGCCAGCCCGTTTCGCCATCCCCGAAGGGTTCGCCGATCGTGTCGGCCTCGGCTAGGTCCTGGGTGTGCAGCCAGCGCAGATATGCGTTAGCGGTCACGCCGGTATGCGTCGATACACCCTTGACGCATCCCCGAACCCAGTGCCTGAGCAGGCCTTCGGCGGTGAACAGCGTCATCTGGGTGTCATCGGTGACGGTGCCGATGCCACCGTAGGCGGGTGCGTACCCGGTGATTCCCGCCGAGCCGAATAGGGCCAAAATCTGCTCGCGAGTGTCGAACTCGACCGGTGCACCAAGGGCGTCACCCACCGCGCCGCCCAGCAGGCAGCCGCGGAACCGTTGTCGACTGTCGATACCCATTCCCGCACGGTATAGCGCCGGCGTCGCCGCACCGGCGGCTTCGAACCTGCCGGCCGTGCATTCCGCGCACAGAGCTGATCTTCATGCCGCCAGTCGCACCGCGGCGGCCGCCGGTGCGGTTCACGCCACCGCGGTCAGCGACCGCGGCGCCAACGCCGTCCGGGCTCGTTCCAGCAGAGCGTCGAGCGCGTCTTTGACGACGTCGGGGCGGTCGAGCATCAACATATGCCCCGCACCCGGAACATCGACGAACTCTGCCGCAGAGACCGCAGCAGCGATGGCGACCGAATGCTGAGGCGGCGTGACCCGATCCACGGTTCCACACATGACGAGTGTCGTTGTGCGGCTGAGGGTTCGGTAGGCCGCTGTGCCGTCGAAGTCAGAGATCGAGTCGAGGAAGGCCGCCAGGATCGGCAGTCGCGGCGCATTGATGAGGGCCGCACGGATTGACGCCTTTTTGGCGCCGCGTCGCCATATCGGTTTCGTTGCGCGAGCCGCAACGGTGCGGACCGCTGCAAGGGATGCGGGCAGCCGCATGGCCAGAGCGCAGGCACCCCCGACGGCCGGGGTAGCCAGCAACCTGCCGAGCCCGTGCAGGGTGATGTCGGCAGCTGCAGTGGCGATGAGCCCGACTCCCACGATTCTGTCCGCGTTACGGGATTGGCGATTCTGCAGGTACTGAAGGATCGTCATGGCCCCCATCGAGTGACCGACGAGCAGGAGGTCCCCGGTGGGTGCCGTCGCATCGACGACCGCGTCGAGGTCACGCGCGAGTTGCCCGAGGGTGCTGCTGAGGGCACACCCGCTACCGGAACGGCCGTGTCCGCGTTGGTCGTAGGCGATTACGCAGATGTCAGGGTGGTGCGATGTCAGATGACGCATCTGGCACTGCCAACTCTCCGAATCGCCCAGAAGTCCATGCAGGAGAAGCACCGTCAGATCAGCGACTTCGGGACCGCTTTGCCTCGCCGCCAAGGCAAGCCCATCG